>JAWKUX010000001.1:0-1107 GCA_041398325.1 Hyphomonadaceae bacterium
CGCGATCAGCCACTTGGGTGTTAGTTATCGACGCGACTGCATCGTCGTTCAGCTGATTCGGCTTGACGCCTGTCTTGAGAGTGATTCGCAATACCCGCCCGATGAGCGCCGCACTCTCCGAACCCGGGATGCTATTATCGGGCAGCCAGCGCCGGCCCCGCCACTGTTGCCGGTCAGCCCACTCGAGCATCGACTTAACCTCTCCTGTGGCAACGAGCACGTTGGGTTCAGGCGCACCCGTGTAGACCGAAAAGCTATTCGCGTCGCAATCCGGATCGATGTTTGTGTCGCTTAGGATCTGCGCGAGCTCCCGAACTGCAGCCAGGCGCGCATTGCGCGGCATCACCTGAACGCTCGCGTTACGATATTCCACGAATTCAGCACCGTCGGGTCGCGCGATATCATCGCCATCCTGCCAGTCTCGCAGGCGATTCAGCCACTGCTCAGATTGCGCCTCGCTCAGACCCCGCGCACGCCAATAGGCAAGCAAGACCGCGTCATCGGCAGCATTGAGATCGATTCGTCCGCTCTCATCCGCAAGGTCCACGAGGACGGCAGCGTCTACCTCGGGTGGTGCGATCCTCACTGACTGCCCGATGGCGATAGGGTCGGCCGCCTGCGTCTCGCTGATGCGCGCGAGTACCAGCGTCCAGGCTGACTCGAGAGCCGCGCGCTGCTCAACGCGCACGCGAAGCTGCGCGACGTCCATCGCATCGCCGTGTGCCAGCAACGCCGCAGCGCTCGCGAGTACGGTGGCGAGCGCCAGCATCATCAGCGTCGCATACAGCGCGATCCCGCGTTGGTGCCCGCTACTGCGGCGGTGACGTGGGTGGCGCGCCATCCCGCACCTCGCTGGGATTCATCGGATCGCCAAGCGGAATGCTGGGCAAACTCGCCGGAACATCGCCCGACTGCTTTTCAGGCGAACTTGGCCAGACGCCGCGAATCGTTCTCAGCCGCCGAAACTGATTGCGCAAGTCCTCAAGCATGGGTCGCGTGTCGGCAGGACTGTCGAGCACCCGCGGCGTGATTAGCATGATGAGTTCTGTCCGTCCCTGCGCATCATTGGTGCTGCGAAACAATGCACCGAGCGCGGGTATTTTCGAC
>JAWKUX010000002.1:0-391154 GCA_041398325.1 Hyphomonadaceae bacterium
CACGTCTTTGCCGATCGCGCGCGAGAGCGCGGCGCGCTTGCGGTTGGCCTCTGCGGGCGTCATCGCGTCAATCTTGTTAAGCGCAACGATCTCGGGCTTCTCGGCAAGGCCCGCGCCATAAGCTTCGATCTCGTGGCGCACAGTGCGGTACGCTTCGGTCGCGCTATCTGCTGTCGCATCGATCAAGTGCACCAGCGCCACGCAGCGTTCGACGTGGCCTAGGAAGCGTGTGCCGAGGCCGGTGCCTTCAGCTGCGCCTTCGATCAAGCCCGGCAGGTCGGCCATCACGAAGCGTTCGCTATCGCCAATGGAGACGACGCCGAGATGAGGATGCAGCGTCGTGAAGGGGTAGTCCGCGACCTTCGGCGTCGCGCTCGAGACCGAGCGTAGGAAGGTCGACTTGCCGGCGTTCGGCAGTCCGACAAGTCCCGCATCGGCGATAAGTTTCAGCCGCAACCAGAACACGCGCTCTTCGCCGGGCAGGCCAGGGTTCGCGTGCTCGGGCGCCTGATTCACCGACGACTTGAAATAGGCGTTGCCGAAGCCGCCATTGCCGCCGCGCGCGAGCAGCACTTTCATGCCCGCCTTGTTGAGATCGGCGATCACCGTCTCTTTGTCTTCGTCCAGCACTTCGGTGCCGGTCGGCACTTTCAGGATGACGCTTTCGCCGTTCGCGCCGTGACGGTTCTGGCCCATGCCGTGGCCGCCGGTCGCGCCCTTGAAGTGTTGCTGGTAGCGATAGTCGATCAGCGTGTTGAGCCCATCCGCCGCCTCGATCCAGACATCACCACCGCGGCCGCCATCGCCGCCATCTGGCCCGCCGAACGGAATGAACTTTTCGCGCCGGAACGAGACCGCACCTGCGCCGCCGTTGCCGGAGCGCACGTAGATCTTGGTCTGATCCAGGAATTTCATGGCGCTCTATATGGCGAAGGGCCTTCCGACCCTCAATCGCTTTCGCGCCGCCAACGCAGTGAAACGCGCTGGTCGCCATTGCTGAGGAAGCTGGTGATCAGCACCAATCGTGGGCGGACCGTCCATTCCACGCGCGTTTGCGCTTGGCCGAGGCCGGTGCGCGCCACCTCAACGTAGACATCGCGCGTTAGGTAAACGCCGCCGGCGACGAGGAAGCCGCCATTCTCGTCCTGGCGAACGTTGAAGCGATCGAGACCGGCGGCAGCGCGTGCGGCGTCAACCAGATCGAGCGAAGCCCGGCCCGAGAGGGCGGCCAAGCTCGCCGCCAGCTGCGCGGCTTCAAGCGCGGAGAGATCTTCCACCGAGCGGCCGAACAGGATCTGCGGCAGGATTTCATCTTCCGGCAGTGCTGGATCGGAGGAGAACGTGATCTCAGGATCGCGCGCCGTGCCGATCAGGCGAATACGAGCGCTCAGATCCGCTGTGTCGCGCACCGCCGTCATGTTGATGCGCGCGTCGAGCGGATCGCCGTTGAACTCAATTAGCGCGTCCTCGATCTCGAAGGGTTGCCCCGAAAGCGCCAGCGTGCCGCGCACCGCGCGCGCTGTGCCGAACACGAGTGGGTGGGCCGCGGTGCCGCCCAGGCGCATGTCGAGCGACCATTCCGCGTCGACGCCGCGTCCGCGCGTGAACACGCGACCAGGTGCGGTGATGCTGACGTTGAGCCTGGTCGAGCCATTGCGGTGCGGAAGTTCGTCATCTTCGAGCGGCTCATCGGCTTCGCCCGGACGATTGATTTCTATCACCTCTATAGTCGGAATACCTGCTTGCGGGTTGGCGGCGATGTCGACGCTCGCTTCGACGATGTTGAGATTGCCGGTGAGCGAAGAGGTGAGGCCCTCCCAGGCGAGGGTGAGTTCGCCGCTGGCCGCGGCGCGTGCGTCGGGGCGGTCGGCAACGCGCATGTTATCGACGTCGACCGTGATGCTGCCTTGGCGGTCGTTGACGCTGCCGCCAGTCGCGGTGAGGCGCCCGCCGTGTGGCCCCGAGGCGGTGAAGTTCTCGATTGTCACGCCGCGCTCATTCAGCGCCACGCGTGCATCGAGATCGACGAGGCGCACGCCGGTGAGTTTGTCCTCGAAGCGGCCGTCGACAATTTCGAAATGGCCATCGCCGGAGAGATAGCCGGCGCCAAACTCGATCTGGCCTTCGCCGTCGATCGCGCCCTCGAGCGACTGATCTTGCAGGCGTGTTGCGGCCCACAACGCGTCCGCCGGACCCCGCACTGACCACCGCGCGCGTCCACGGCGCTCACGCGCAAGCGCAATCCGCAGCGGCGCGGCGCTCGTCTCGACCGGCGCGTCTGCTTCGAAGTGCGCGACGAGCCCGCCTTCAGAGGCAGCGTCGACTGTCGAGGTAAGGCGGCCTGGCGTTAGCGTGCCGACAATGTGCATGTCCAGCGTGCGGCGTTGGCGACCGGACACGCGCGCGTCATCCAGGCGAATGTCGGCGTCGCCTGTCAGGCCGCCGCCATTGCTGGCGAGCGACAAGCGGCCGTCGATACGGCCCGTCGCGCGCTCGCCCCAGATTGCCGCGAGTGGCGCCAGCGGTGCGTCGTCGATTTGTACTCTGCCGCTGAGCGCGCGGCGGCGCTCTTCCCATTGCGCTTGCAGGACGCCGTCGCCGACGGCGAAGTTAATGGAAGCTTGTGTGCTACCCGTGCTCCAGTCGGCGGTGATCGGCGCGCGTGTGAAGATGGGAGTATCGGCGAGCGTACCGCGTCCATCAATGCGCACAGTTTGGTCATCTAGGTTCACAGTCGCTGTGCCGGCAAATGCAAGCGGCGCCTGTCGCAGGCGTCCGCGCATGTCAAACGTTGTAGCAATGGCGTCGAGCGGACCACGAGCGTGCAAAGTCGCTGCGCGGACGCGCAACTCGCCAGCGCGCGCGTCGGCCACCTGCGCGTCGAGAAGGATAGTCTCTGGCGTCAGTGTCACGGCGCCGGCAAAGCGGCCGGTCATGCCCGGAACGAGCCCATCGATCGTCCCGTTTACGTCGAGCTGTGCGTTGACGCCGCGGCTCGAGAACTGCGCGTCGCCTTGCGCGAGCATCTGCCCCCATTGGGCGTCGAGCGCGCTTAGGCTGATGGCGCCGTCGCTGATGGAAATGTCAGCATTGCCGGTGAGCGCCTGACCCGATGCAGCGCCAGTCACTTGCGCGTGGCCGGCATAGGCGTTGCCACGAGGCGCGAGCGTGAAGTTTACGACCGGCTGTTCAACGACAACGCCGCCTGCGGCGAAACTCGATAGCGAGCCCTGCATCGACAGCGTCGGCCGCGCGATGCGGCCAGTCAGACGTCCCGTCGCATCAACGACGCCGACAATCTGCGCGCCGCCGAGATCAAGCGGACCGCGCGCGCTAGCCTCAAGTGACAGATTGGCTTCGCCATGCGCGATGCGACCGGTCGCGCCGGCGCGCAACTGCGCGCCATCGACACGCGCATGCGAGACCGTGAGGCCACCGTTCTCGTAGCGCATCCGTGCATCAAGACGCGGCGTCGCGCCAAGCAATTGCGGAAGCACTTCGGGCGAACCGGCGATGCGTGCGCCTTGACCATCAACCGCGATCGCCCATGCGCGGGCTTGGCCCTGGCCGTCGCGGAAGGCGCGCCAGCGCCCCGAAGCTTCGCCGCGCATGTCTTGCGCAAGCGCTTCCAGGCGCCGCACACGCCAATCGCCCGCGAACTCCCCGTCGCCGCCATTCACCCAGCCCTGCGCGTCGAGCGCCAGCGCGTCGCTGGTGAGATCGGTGCGCCCAAGTTCGAAACGTCCACTGCGGCGATCGTAGGACAGTCCTGTTCGCAATCGGGCGTTAGTGAAGAGCGGCGCGGTACGCCCGGGTGCGCGCAGGTCGGCGCTGAGCGTGAAGCGTCCAGGCGTCAGCGCTGCCTCTACTGGCCCGCGCAGTTGCGTGCGCTGACCGAGAGCATCGATCTCCTGAGCATGCAACGTTGCGTGGATTGCGGTCGTGCCGCGCGCGCGCCGCAGTTCGCCTTCAAGCCGCGCCGCGCCGAGCGGAAAGGGCGACTCGCGGGCAATGTCAGAGAGCGTGTTTGTGGTGGCGACGAGGCGCGCCGGTCCCGCGAGTTCGCCATCCTCTTCCAGCGCGCCAGCGAGATCGATTGCGAGGAAAGGTGTTTCGGCGTGCAGGTCGAAATTCTGCGACACCCCGGTGATGTGGAAGTCGACGCTTGGCCCAATGCGCTCAGCCAATGTTGCGAGCGCCGGTATGGCGTCCAGCTGCGCTTGACCCTGACCCGCCCACTCTGAAGGCGACCAGCGGGTCGCGCCGATCAGCAATTGGCGCGTGCCGGCGATTGCTTCCAAGTGTACGTTGCCGTTGCGCATGTCGCCGTCGCCGACCGCGGTTGCGCGCAAGCCCTGTTCACCGACGCCAAGGGCGCGCGCCATGACGCCGCCGGGCGCGCTGTAGAGATCAAGGTTGAGCGAATAGTCAGCGCCCGCGTGGTAGAGCGCGGTGAGGCGATCGTCTTCCGAATCGAGGCGGCGGAGAGTGATGTCCAACCCCAACAGATCGTCATCGCGCAAGTCGAGCGAGAAGTCGGCGCTAAACACTGACGCGTCGCCGACGACGGGTTCGGCGAGCGTCAGGCGTTCGACATGCAGTTCGGAAATGATGACATCGAATGTCGTGCTGGTCGAAGGGCGGCGCTCGAGCAAGGTCGGTTGACGAAGAATGGCGATTGAGTTCGCGCGAGCGGCGTGAAGCCGGACTGTGCCAAACAAGATATCTTGCGGGGCCCAGCTCAACGCCAGGTCATGCGCTTCGAGCCAAACGCCTTCTTGGTCAGCGATCGTTACCGTGCCGGCGCTGAGATCGCCGATCCAACTGCCGCTGACGTTGTCAATTTTGATGCGCCCAAGGCGCCAGACGCGCACGCCGTCGCTTAGCGAGTCGACGACCAAATGCGCCGCAGGTCCAAGCGCCAACACGGCGCCAGCGCCAACGAGCGCGCTGCCGCCCGCGAAGGTCCACCAGCGTCTGCGCCGGCGTCTCGGTTGCGCCTCTTCGCTCAAAACGCCTGGCCCAGGCTGACATAGAGCGCGAAGTCGCTGTTGCTCTCGTCCTCGTCGAGCGGGAAGGCGACATCGACGCGCAACGGCGCGAAGCCCAGATTGTAGCGCGCGCCGAAGCCGATGCCCCAGCTCAGGTCTGTGGCTTCGCTCCACTCATCGAACGCTGTGCCCGCATCCACGAACGCCGCTGCGCCCCAGCGATCGTCGAAGCGCCAGCGTGCTTCGACCGAGCCTTCGAGCAGGCCTTGGCCGCCTGGCGTGAGGTCGAGCAGATCGCGTTCCTGCGGGTAGATCGAGTTGTAGTCGTAACCGCGCACCGAACCGCCGCCGCCCGCATAGAAGCGCCGATCTGGTGGAACGTTGTTCGGATCACCGGTGACAGCTTCGAGCCAGCCTGCGCGTGCTCGCGCGGCAAAGGTCAGGCGATCGTTTGCGCCGACAGACTCATAGATGCGACCTTCCACCGTAGCGCGGACGAAGCCGAGTGTCTCGTCGCCGGTTGAGACCGAAGGCTCAAGCCTAAACTCGGTGATCGCGCCATCGGTTGGATCGAGTGTGAACTCAGTTGTGTCGTGGCGCCAATTACCGAAGGCCGAGAGGATGACTGCGTCGCGCACAGTGCCTACAACATCGTCGTATTGGTCGGCAGAAACGCGGATGCCATAGCTTGTCGCCGTGCGCAGTCGGGTTGATGCGTCGACTGACGCGAACAGGGCGGCGCCTTGGCGCGTGTAAGCATCGAGCTGCTCACGATCCGCGGACACTCCAAACGTCGCCGCATGCCCGAGGCCCGCGGCGTGGGGACGCGTCAGCGACGAGGTCACGCCTTGCTGCATTTCCGCGAGAGTCACCGCCACGTTGAGCGAGTCCGCGCGGCCCGTGAGGTTGCGCCGAGTCCACTCGGCCTGAACGCCGGCGCCTTCGGTGGTCGAGTAGCTGACGCCGAGTTCATAGGCGTGGCGGCGGGCCTGTTCGATGGTCAGGACGACGTCGCGAAAGCCTTCTTCGTTCGGCGGTGCGAGCTCCGTCGAAGCGAGCGAGACAGCACCAGTCGATGTGATGTCGCGCCGCAAGCGCGCGAGCGTCTGTGGAGAGTAGAGATCGCCAACCTCCCAATTGCGCAGGTGGTCGACAAAGCCCTCGCGCAGGATTGTGTTCGGCTCCGCGCGGATGCTGCCCAGGCGTGCGAGTTCGCCTGCATTGAATCGAAACTCTGTCGCGACCTGATTGGACGCGTGGTCCACGACAACGCGGCGATCTAGCGCAACTGCGTCGGCGTAGCCGTTGCGCTGCAACGAAATGAGTGCGTCGCTCTCCGCTTGCAGCACCACCGCCGCGCGCGCGGGCTCGCGCCGACGCACTGTCGCGATCGCTTCGTCAGCCGCGCGCGATGCCTCAGCGTTCGGCGCCTCCGCCTCGTACCTGATGCTCGGATCGTCAAATGTGAAGCGCTGGCCGAGTTCGATGATGAGCCGCGCCGAGGGTGGGTTCTCGCTTGCCTCCGGCGTTACCGTCGCGCCGTAATAGCCTTCCGAGCGCAACCACACCAAAGCGCGCCGCGCCGCTTCTTCCGCGATGCGCTCAGCATCGAACAAACTTTCCGGCGCATCGCGATCCGGCAGCAGATCCAGTATGGCGCGGCGCGTATCTTGATCCGGACCTTCGATGACGACCGGAGATTCCGCCCAAGCGGGCTCGGCCATGGGCAAGCCGATGGCCGCGCAGAGCGCAGCGGAAAGGACGGGAAGACGGCGCATCGCGAGTCGCAGGAACCTGGGCCGCGAAACTCGCAGGACGGCGGTTAAGACCTCATAAACCATAAGCGCAGGTCCGCAGCCCGCGACCTGGTGAAATTGGCTATGAAATCAAAAGGGAAGCAAGCCCGCATGGCGCCTTGCTGAAGCTTAACCCCAAGGGCCGCGCTTGCGCGCTGGCTGATCGCCCCACGGACCGCTTGCGGGAGAGTTTGTTGGCCGGCCGAAACGGCGCGCCAGGTCCATCAGTTGGGCGATGCGGTTCTTCGTGTTCGGGTGCGTCGAGAACAAGTTGTCCGCGCCGCGCCCCGAGAGTGGGTTGATGATGAAGAGGTGCGCCATCGCGGGATTGCGCTCGGCATCCACGTTCATGCGTTGACGCGCGTAGCCCTCAATCTTCTGGAGCGCGCTCGCCAGCGCTTCTGGCTCGCCCCCGATCTCGGCGCCGATGCGGTCGGCTTCATATTCGCGCGCGCGGCTGATCGCCATCTGCACCAACGACGCCGCGATCGGCGCCAGGAACATGATCAGCAGGCCGACGATCGGATTGCGGTCGCGATCGCCGAAGAAGAGCGCAAAGTTCGCCAGCATGGCTACCGCGCCAGCGATGGTCGCGGTGACCGTCATTGTCAGCGTGTCGCGATTCTTCACGTGCGCGAGTTCGTGCGCCATAACGCCGCGAATCTCCTCGCGCGAGAGCAAGCTCAGCAGACCGCTGGTGGCGGCGACAGCGGCATTTTCGGGATTGCGGCCGGTCGCGAATGCGTTCGGCTGCGGGTTATCGATGATGTAGACTTTTGGCGCCGGCAGGCCCGCGCGCTGCGCCAGCATCAGCGTGTCTTCTATGTACGCCCGCACGCGCGGATCGGGGTGGCCGTGTTGGATTTCTTGCGCCTTAAAATGGCGCAGCACCATCTTGTCGGCATTCCAATAGGCAAACAGGTTCATCGCACCCGCGACCACCAGAGCGATCAGCATGCCGCCCGTGCCGCCGACGAGGTAACCAACAGCACCAAACAGCGCCGTCATCGCCGCCAGTAGGATATACGTCTTGAGATGGTTCATCTTTCTCCTCACTTGAGGGAAGATATCGAGAGCCGAGCCGCGAGCTTCAATATGGCAGATGAAAAACTGGAACCGCCGCGCAAGCTGACGCCAGAAGCACAACGTGCGCTGGCGGAGGCCGAGGAGCGCCGCGCGGCGGCAACTGCCGCCGAGGAAAAAACGAAGGAACTTGGCGGTCCGAGTGGGCCCGAACCGACACGCTTCGGTGATTGGGAGCGCAAAGGCATCGCCAGCGATTTTTGAGTTAACGGGACACAGCGCGCACGCGAACTTCGCGCGCACGTGGCGAAGCGCCTTCACCTCCATACGCGCGTGCGCGAAGCTGTGCGCTCTATCCCTAGAGGAAGTCCATGCGTGTGCGCGCGATTCTTGCGGCCTTGGCGCTCGTGGCCGCGCCGGTTTTTGTGGCGCCGCCCGCTGCGTTCGCTGACGGCATAGAACGTCCGCGTCCGCCACGCCAGCGGGTGCGCCGCCCGCAACCACCTGCGCCGCCCGCGCCGCTGCCGCCTCCGCCGGTGGCGGAAACCGGCCCCGAGGTCGTGACGCTGAACAATTCCTTCTTCGCCAGCTCGGGCGGCGGCGTTGGCGCTGATATCGGCGGCGGCTCGTATTCGAGCACCATTGTCATAATTCGCGGCGGCAACGCTTCGGCGTCGGCCTTTGCCTATGCGTCAGCCCGCGCCAGCGCTGGCGGGCGCGGCGGTCATCCTGGCGGCGGCGGTGGTTGCGGCTGCCGTTGAGGTAACCAAACGACAACACCCCGAGTTCATGAAAGGTGGGCGCAAGCATTTGCGCCTAAACGTGAAAGAGCGTAAACGCGCCGCCCACCGGGCGTGACGTTGCGCTCGAAGGGGATCCTCTCATGGCGCAGGCCCCGGCCGAAGCGCCCCAGCCGAATAACTCTTCGAACGGCGCCGGCGGCGGCGGCCGCGCGCGCGCGGCTGCGCATGGCGGATTCTGGGCGCTAGTGATCGGCTCAATCGGGGTGGTCTACGGCGATATCGGCACAAGCCCGCTCTACGCCTTCAAAGAATCCTTCGCGCACGTTCTTCAAGACGGCTCGCCGGCCACGGTCGAAGAAGTTCTCGGGATTATCTCGCTCGTCTTCTGGGCGCTGATGATCGTGGTGACGTTGAAGTACGTCGTCATCGTTATGCAGATGGACAACAAGGGCGAGGGCGGCACGCTCTCGCTTATGGCGCTTGCGCAGCGCGCGCTTGGGCGGCGCACGCCGCTGTTGTTCCTGATCGGCGTCGCGGGTGCCTCGATGTTCTACGGCGATGCGCTGATTACGCCCGCGATCTCGGTTCTCTCCGCCGTCGAAGGTTTGAAGGCGGTGCCGGGGCTTGAGGGACCGATCGACCCGTTCATTCTGCCGATTGCGATTGGCATTCTTGTCGGCCTGTTTGCGATCCAGTCGCGCGGCACCGGTGTCATGGGCCGCTTCTTTGGGCCCATCACCGCGGTTTGGTTCATCACGATGGGCACACTTGGCGCCATCCAAGTCGTGGCAAACCCGGCCGTGTTCGCTGCGCTCAATCCGGTTCACGCGGTCGGATTTATGATCGAGCACAGATTCCTGACTTTCATCGTTCTCGGCTCTGTGTTCCTCGCTGTCACCGGCGCTGAGGCCCTCTACGCGGACATGGGCCATTTCGGCCGCCGCCCGATCCGCGTTGCTTGGGTTGGCCTCGTGCTTCCAGCGTTGACGCTGAACTATCTTGGCCAAGGCGCGTTCGTGATCGGCCATCTTGAGAGCCTAAACGGCGAATACCGGTTGGCTCTCGACGCCGCTCGCGCCGTTGGCGCCGACCGCGTGCAGTTTGAGTTCAGCCCGTTCTTCGAGATGGCGCCTGACATGCTGCGTCTGCCGCTGGTCATTCTAGCCACCGCGGCCACCGTGATTGCGAGCCAAGCCGTTATCTCCGGCGCGTTCTCGCTGACGCAGCAGGCGATTCAACTCGGCTTGCTGCCGCGCATGGAGATCAAGCGAACGTCGGAGACGCAAGCCGGCCAAATCTACATGCCGCAGATCAACTGGCTCCTGCTGGCAGGCGTGCTTGTGCTGACGCTCGCGTTCGGCTCCTCAGCCCGACTCGCAGCCGCTTACGGCATCTCCATCACCGGCGAGATGCTGATGAGCACTTGCATGATGTTCATCGTGATCTGGAAGTTGTGGAAACGCCCTATTTGGCTCGCGATGCTGGTCATCACGCCGTTCGTGATTATCGAAGCCATCTTCCTGGCTTCGAACCTGCAGCGCGTCTGGAGTGGCGGCTTCGTTCCGCTTCTGCTGGCCTTGGGCCTCATCCTGATCATGTGGACATGGGTGCGTGGCACGCGCTTGTTGGCCGAAACCACCCGCCGCGACGAACCGCTCTCAAAGCTCTTCGAAACGCTGTCGCATCACCCTCCGCACCGCGTGCGTGGCGCGGCGATCTTCCTCACTGGCGATCCCGACATCGCGCCAGCGGCGCTCATGCACAATTTGAAGCACAACCAAGTGCTGCATGAGCAGATCATCATTCTCACAGTGCGAACCGTGAACGCGCCGCGCGCGCCGGAGAGCGAGCGCGTGAGGGTGGAAGACTACATGCCGGACGTGAAGCGGGTGACGCTCACCTTCGGCTTCATGGAAACGCCGAACGTCGTCAAAGCGCTAACCGAAGCGCGAAAGCACGGCCTCAAGTTCGATATTATGAAGACAAGCTTCTTCCTTTCGCGTCGCACAATTGTGCCCAGCGAAAAGAGCGGCATGCCGCTTTGGCAGGATCACCTCTTCATATTCCTCGCCCGCAACGCGACAAATGCAACGGACTTCTTCCACATTCCGTCCGGCCGCGCCGTGGAGCTTGGAAATCAGGTCATGGTCTGATCCGATATGGCTTGGCGTCTCTTGGCGCTGTGCTAGGCTCGCGCGATGACAAGCGCGTGGCTGCCGTGGGCAATAGTGGCGCTCATGTTCGTGACGTCCGCTTGGGCGCTCACGCAAACACCTGATGACGCACGCCTCCCGATGCAGTGGGGGATTCGCGGCGATGTGAATTGGCGCGCGCCGCGCGCGGTCGCGCTTTTGTTCAGCCCGGCGCTCGCGATCCTCACGCTTGGATTCCTGTATTGGCTCGCGGGACCAGATCTCGCCGAACTCGGTTGGCTCCCTGTGTTCATCGCTGCAATTTTTGCGGCTACGCACGGCGCCTACGTCTTCTTCGCGCTGCGCGATGTGAATGCGCACAACAATAGGGGGAGAGGATGAGCATCTGGATGCGGCTGCTTCTCGCGATTGTCATCGGCGCTGGTATTGGCGTCGGTTGTGCGCTCATCGGCAACGCGTTCGGCATCAACGGCGGATTGATGGGCGGCGTCGGCGGTGCTCTTGCCGCGGGCGTTATCGCCACCACTTTGCGTCCGAAGTCTAAGGCCTAGCGGTAGAGATAGTTCGCGGGTAAGCCGAGTCGCTTGCAGGCCTGCGCCGGTGGCGCTTCCTCAAGCACGAACCGCTCTCCCGCCGCGGCAAGCGCGCGGAGCAAGGTCAGTTCGCCGGCGCGCAGGCTGAACTCTCGTCCTAGCCCCAGTGTCTCGCGCGCCCAATCCGGCGTCACGCTGACGGCGCCCCGCAGCATAAGCCGCTGCAATGCTTTCACCGGCAGCAATGGCGCGGTGCGCAATATTGAGAAGAACTCAAACAGAATTTCCGAGCGCTCAAGCTTTGGCGCCATCCCAGCGAAGATTGCCTCTAACTCCGCCCGTGAACGCGGCGGCTTATCCGCGCCGTATAGCGCCGCGGCTGGCGCGCCTTCGGCGTAGAAGCGATCTGTGTCTTCGGTCCCGAGGTCACGGACGTAGCGATTGTAAGCTTCGACAAACCCGTACACGGCAGTGGCGTGAACCCAGGTCAGCAATTCGGGATCGTTGGCGCGGTAGGGCGCGCCGTCAGGCGTTCGCCCCTCGACGCGATCATGCGCGCGCACCACGCCTGAGATCATGCCGCGCGCGACGTCAGCCGGCCCGTAGATGGTGACGCAAGCGGCGTATCCGGTGCGGCGGATGCGCGTCACTGGATCGGTGCGGAAGGTCGTGTGCTCCCAAACGCCGGTGCGTACGCGCGGTTCGGCCAGCTCCAGGATCACCGCCGCGAAGCCGCCGACCACAAGTGCGACCGGGTTCTTCATCACCCGCCAACTCACTGAGTTGGGCTCAAACAGAGCAGGCGCACCGGGCGGCGCGCCAAAATCCACCGGCTTCAAGCCTGGCGGGGGCGCGATGTAATCGCGCAGCAGCCGATCCAAGTTGCGAGGCATCGCGCTCTTCTAGCATAAGCGGCTAACGAAAGGGCGTCCTCGTGTCGGCCACCGACGTTACGGCATTGCAGCAACGTGCGCGCGCAGGCGACGCCGCCGCGCAATTTGAGTTGGGCGCGCGTTTGCTCGTTGGACGCGGCGTGCAGTACTCACCGAAAGATGGTGCCGCGCTGGTCGCGGCGTCGGCGAGGCAAGACAATACTGATGCTCTGCAGCTCTGCGGCGTTCTTGCCGCCGTGGGCGTTGGCGGCGCACAGAATTGGGATGCCGCGTTCGAATTCGTCCGCCGCGCCGCCGACAAAGGCGACGCGCGCGCTCAGGGTCAGATCGCTGTCATCGGCGAGCGCTTCAGCGATCAATTGTCGCTTCCGACAGCGGTGCAGCACTTCGATGCGCCGCGCGTTCTGACCTTGGAGCGCTTTCTTTCTCCCTTGGCTTGCGCCTGGATCATGGATCGTGCGCGGCCCAGTCTCGATGCGGCGAGGGTGAAGAATGCGGAGCGAGGTGGAGCGAATGTCGATGCTATTCGCACCAATACCGGCATGGGGTTCTCGCTGATTGACACAGATCTCGTGCTTCAGCTTGCGCACGCGCGCATCGCGGCGGTCATCGGAACGCCAGCGTCGCACCAGGAGCCGACCAACGTCCTTCACTACACCAGGGGTCAAGAATATCGGCTGCACTACGATTTTATCGACCCTGGCGTCGCCCATTTTGCGCGCGAGCTGCAAACCGTCGGTCAGCGCACGGTTACGTTCCTGATCTATCTTAATGACGACTACGAAGGCGGCGCGACGACATTTCCTCGCCTCGACTGGAGTTTCAAAGGTCAGGCAGGAGACGCGCTCGCGTTCTGGAACCTTACAGACGGAAAAGCTGATGTGCGTACTCTGCACGCCGGCACGCCGACCACTGATGGTGTGAAGTGGTTGTTATCCAAGTGGGTGCGCGATCGGCCGCTGCCCCTGATATGACTGCACCCTGATGGACATCGCCACCATACGCAGCAACGCAGCCGGAGGAGATGCGCACGCGCAGACGCTTCTTGCGCGCCGGCACGTTATTGGCCGGGAGGTTCCGTATGATCCTGACGAGGCAGTGCGATTGCTGGCGCTTGCCGCTGCGCAGGAGTTTCCGCTGGCGTTGCTGATCAGCGCTACGTTTTCGGTGCTGGGAATTGGACGCAGGCAAAGCTTTGACGACGCAATTGGGTTTCTGGCGCGCGCCGCCGCGACTGGCAGTGAGCGCGCAATCGGCCAGCTTGACGCGCTTGGCGGCGTGAAGGGATTTGATCCGGACGCTTGGCTTGCTCCCGCCACATCGGTGCAGCACGCCTCCGCGCCGCGAATATTCTCAACCGAGAAGTTCATCCCGAGGCAGGCATGCGCTTGGCTCGTGAGCCAGGCGGTGTTGCGGCTTGAGCCTACGCGGGTGAAGGATGCGAGATTGGGAGCTGGAGTTGTGTCGGCGGTGCGGAGCAATACCGGCTGCGGCTTCAGCAAAATTGAGGGTGACCTGGTCTTGCAGATGACGCGCCTGCGGCTCGCCGCGTGGACCGGGATTGATCCTGAGTTTCAGGAGCCCCCCAATATTCTCCATTACGAGCGCGGGCAGCAGTATCGTCCACACTACGACTTCGTCCGCGTCGATGAGGAGCTTGGCCTGCAGGGCGAACTGACTTCGTGGGGTCAGCGCCGTGTTACGGCGCTTGTATATCTCAACGAAGATTATGTTGGCGGCGAGACAGAATTCCCGCGGCTGGGCTGGAGCTACAAAGGCAAGACCGGTGACGCGCTCATGTTCTGGAACCTCTCGAAGGCGGGGGAGCGTGAGGGATTGTCACTTCACGCAGGCGCGCCGGTGACGCACGGGACCAAGGTCATCTTGTCACAATGGATTCGCGAAAAGGTGGTGCCGGCCGCTCACTAGGACGACGCTGTTGCGCTCACGCCGCAGCTGTGAAAGGTACCACCGGCTTTTTTTGAGTTTGGAATTCGTTCGATGGCGCAAGGTGCAGTGAAGAAGGTCGTGCTCGCTTATTCGGGTGGTCTCGACACCTCTATCATCCTGAAGTGGCTGCAAGAGACGTACGGCTGCGAGATCGTGACCTTCACGGCCGACCTCGGCCAGGGCGAAGAGCTTTCGCCGGCGCGCGAGAAGGCGCTGAAGATGGGCGTGAAGCCCGACAACATCTTCATCGACGATCTGCGCGAAGAGTTCGTCCGCGACTTCGTCTGGCCGATGTTCCGCGCCAACACGTTGTACGAAGGCCAATATCTCCTCGGCACCTCGATCGCGCGCCCGCTGATCGCCAAGCGCCAGATCGAAATCGCCAATCTCGTCGGCGCCGACGCCGTCTGCCATGGCGCGACCGGCAAGGGAAATGACCAAGTCCGCTTCGAAGTCAGCTACTATGCGTTGAAGCCAGATGTGAAAGTCATTGCGCCGTGGCGTGAGTGGGAGTTCGAGGGCCGCCCGCAACTCATCGACTATGCTAAGAAGCACGGCATCCCTATCGCGCAAGGCAAGGAACAAGCCGCACCGTTCTCGATCGATGCGAACTTGCTGCATACGTCGAGTGAAGGCCTGGCGCTCGAAGATCCCGACGTCGAAGTGCCGGACATCGTCACCAAGCGTGGCGATCGCCGCACCATCACGCCGGAAGAAGCGCCCGATCACGCGGAGACAATCACGTTGACGTTCGAGCGTGGCGATCTTGTCGCCATCAACGGCAAGCCGATGAAGGCGCACGAGCTGCTGACCGAACTCAATCGCCTTGGCTCCAAGCACGGCATCGGCGGCCTCGATCTGGTCGAGAACCGCTATGTCGGAATGAAGTCCCGTGGTTTCTACGAGACGCCAGGCGGCACCATCCTCTGGTACGGACACCGCGCTATCGAGAGCGTCACGCTCGATCGTGGCGCTATGCATCTCAAAGATGAGCTGATGCCGAAATATGCTGGCCTCATCTATAACGGCTTCTGGTGGACGCCCGAGCGCAAGATGCTGCAAGCCGCCATTGACGCGAGCCAAGACAGCGTCACCGGCGACGTGAAGCTGAAGCTCTACAAAGGCGGCGTCCGCACGGTTGGACGTTCCAGCCCGTATTCGCTCTATTCGAAGAAGCTCGTCGGCTTCGACGAAGCCGGCGGTTACAACCAGGCCGACGCAGAGGGCTTCATCAAGCTCAATGCACTCCGCCTACGCATCTTGGCTGAGCGGGACAAGAAGCGTGGCAAGAACGAGTAGGGGTAGCCATGCGTGCGCTTTGGATTGTGCTGGCGCTCTGTGTGCTCGGCGCCAACGCTAGCGCCCAGACGCGTACGCCTCTAGATCGTGGCCTCTACTATATCCAAGACTATGACGCCGCCCGCAATCCGGAGGCTGATCTCAACCGAGTCGTGGCGCGCGCGAGCGAGACCAATCTGCGCATTCTGCTGATGGTCGGTGGCGATTGGTGTGCGTGGTGTCACATCTTGGACGATTACATCGCCCGTAACGCTGTCGTGCGCGAGGAGTTCGGTCAGTCCTTCATCATCCTCAAGGTCAATATGAACCAGCGGAACCGGAACGAAGAGTTCTTGTCGAGATTTCCGCTCTCGAACGGCTATCCAGACTTTTTCGTCCTCGAATCCGATGGTTCATTCTTGGCGCAGCAGGACACGAACGAGCTGGAACGCGGCAATGGCTACGATCGTGATCGGATGATCGCCTTCGCGCGCCAGTGGCGCCGTTAGTGCGCCGCCCAAAGCGGCCGCGAAGCGGTTAGTTCGCAGGCTCGCCGGTGAGTCTTGCCTCTGCCTCCGCCAGCAGCCGCTGCGCCACTTCTGCCGAGCCGCCAGCGTGCGGATCGTAAGCCAGGGCGCGTAAGATCGGGATCGCCTCGCGCGTGCGATTGCCGGCAAGCAGCACATTCGCCGCATAGAGGCTGATCTCATCAACTTGCGGCGCGAGCTGCCGCGCGAGCAACAGGATGTTGAGGTAGTTCTCGTAAGTGGCGTCGCTCATCGTTGAGCCGGCGTAGCTCTCGGCGTACCTCGCGAGCGTCGGCACGTGGTTGCCGTCAATCCGGTAACCGCGGCTAAAATAGCGCCGGGCCTGTGAGAGCAACGTAGCCTCGGCATCGCCCTCGGCGTCTTCCGCTTCACGCAGGAAGGAGAGGCCCATCAGGTAGAGAGCGTCGCGATGCTCAGGATTGGCCGTGATAAACGGCTCCAACAACGCACGCCCTGTCATAGGCGATCCCAAGCGAATTTCGGCGCGCGCGACAGTCAGCAATGCAAACTCGTCATAGGGCTCAGCGCCGGCGACCTGGCGGATACGCGCCAGCAACGGCGCCTTATCGTCGTCCGCGATGTTGCCATTGAAGAGGCGGGTCGAGATCGGCAACAGCCGCCGCGCACTTGCCGGCAGCTCCACGACGCTCATGAGCGGGGGCGCCACGTATGCCGGTTGTGTTAGCGCGATGGCATTGGGGTTGCCTTGCAGATAGCGCCGGAGCGTCACCTGCATCTGCTCGGGCGTCACGCCAAAGCCTTCCTGGAAGGCCTCCAACGGGGGGCGGCCCGAGCGCATCGCGCGGACGTAAGTGTGAAACTGCGTGTTCGCTCCCGGGGTCAGCAGCAGATAGTGCGCGAACAGCCAGCTCTGCGCATAGAACATTCCAGCATCGCGGCTGTCGCGGAATTGCCGGGTGGTCAGTGTCAGCAGCCGGTCCATCGGCAGCCACGTGCTGCTTGTAAGATCGCGCACGCGTCCATCGTTCGCGCGGCCGAGGACGATGCGATCGGAGCCGAGCACTGCTGTTGATGCGACTTCCGCGAACCCCTCAATATACCAAGAGGGGTAAGCGTTGTTGAAGTACTGATACATGAAGTGGTGGGCGTATTCGTGGAACAGGACGTCCTCGGCGCCGAGCCCGCTGTTGGCGGTGAAGATCGAGTAGGCGGCCACGCGTTCCGTTTGCGCGTAATAGACGCCGGCGACGTTGGAGTTGTTGAAGTGCGGAAACGCCGTTGAGAAGTCGTTCGTGCTGAAGAGGTAGACCTGCAACCGCGCTGGCGAGCGCTCGGCTGGCGCCCCCGTCATGCGACGCAGCAGGCTGTCGAAACGCTCAAGGTTGAGCGCCACATCGCGCGCGCGCCGCTCCGAGCCCTCGGCGTAGACGGTGAAGCCCGGCGTTTCGACCGAGACCCATTGTGCAAGCGCTTTCGGTGCGAGAACGAGCCATGCCGCCAAAATCGCGCCCAGAAATGCAACGCCACGCATGCGAACCCCCATCGCCCTGGACGCTAAATCCCAGACCCTGGCTCCGCAAGTACCGCCACGCAGCGTGTGATCAGGCGCGCCTCAAGAGTTAGAGAAGCTCCGCCGCGATCTCGGACCACTCGTGCACGATGCGCATGCCATTGAGCGGTTGCTGGGCAGCAATTTGCACATCGCCCTCGTCTGGCCGGAAGAGGTAGCGATGCTTCACCATCGTAAGGTGTCGCATCACGTCGTAGCGATCGTCCACGAAGTGCGTGACGCCCAATCGCGCGCAGATCGGCGCCTTCTCGATGCGCTTCCGGCAGAAATGCACCTGCCTCAGTGAGATGCCGGTGATCTCCGTGAAGCGATTGTGAGCGAGCCAAAGTTTGCTCTTGCGCTCCACGTTTGGCCCGCATTTGGAGACGACATGCATACCGTCGCCAAAGCGTTCGCGCAGACGCGCAAGCGTTGCAAAGCCGTCAGCGACCGCCGGTGTTTCCAGAAATCTATCGGAGAAGAAGGATGTGTCGGTGCCGTCAGCGACACGATCAATAAGGACGCCACCAATATCGACGCCCAAGATGTCTTTTTTCATTCGTAAGCGCGCCGTAACACGCACGAAGGACGCAACGCAAACAAAAGCTGCGCCGCTCAGGTCATCATGTTGACCAACGCGAACACCAGCAGCGCAACAAAAGCGAACGCCGCGAACGTCTTGAGCGCGGTCAGTGGGCGGTAGCGTACGTCCGCGAAGAACTGCGCGCGCTGCCGCTCGTTGCCGAGCTTTCTCCGTTCGGCCGCCGTTCGCCCTTCTCCGTCACGCCATCCGCTCATGACCAACGTTTAGCATCCGTGTCGTGCACGGCAAAACGCTCTCACACCGCGCGCAAGGCGAACCGCGCATGCGGGCGCGGCTTCCGTCCCGGCATGTTGGATTTGCGGTTTCCGCTGCTACTCTCCTGCTCAATAGGGGAGAAGAATGGCGGGGCAGATGACATGCAGAACACTTCTTGGCGCGGCCGCGGCGGTTGGCGCGGTAGGCGTCGCGGCAGCCCAAATCGATGGCGGCGAACAGACGGCGCGCAGCTTTATGCAAGGGTTTCCGACGGCAGACGCCACCCGCGTCGGCCCGTCGAACTGGCACATGTACCCGCAGGTGAGATGGTCGGTGCGTCACATGCGCGAATTGTTCGCGTCGCGTGACGCCACGCCGGCTGAGCGCAGGCCCGCAGTGCTTCGCATTGCGCCGCAGCCGCTCGACGAGCTCCGCGTAGCCGGAGAGTCAGGCGATATGTCGTGGCAAGATTTTCTCACTGCCACGCATACCGACGCCGCCATCGTCCTACACAATGGTTGCGTCGTGTTCGAGCGCTACTTCGACGGCATGGCGCCGAGCGATCAGCACTTGCTGTTTTCGTGCACCAAATCTTACTGCGGATTACTCGCCGAAATTCTCGCCACGCGTGGTCAGCTCGATTTTTCACGTCCGGTCGAATCCTATCTGCCGGAAATGGCGAATTCCGCTTTTGCCGACGCCACCGTGCGCCAAGTCGCCGATATGACCGACGGCGTTCATTTCAGCGAAGACTACACCGATCCGACCGCTGACATCTATCAGCACGCCTACCAGATGGGGCTCTCGCCGCACGACCCCGCAAATCCACCACGCGGCGCCTATGCTTCAGCGCAAACGCTCACCCGCCGCGATCATCCGTCGGGCCACACGTTCGCGTATCGCTCAGTCGCCACCGATGTCCTCGGTTGGATCGTGCAGCGTGCAGCCGCCAAGTCGCTGTCAGAGCTTTATGCCGAAGAGATCTACACCAACATCGGCGCAGACGGCGCGGCGTACTTCACGATCGATGCGGCGAGTATGGAAATCGCCAGCTTGGGCCTCAACATCACGCTCCGCGATTTCGCCCGCTTTGGTGAAATGCTGCGCCGTGGCGGCCGTGTCGGCCAACGTCAGGCAATACCCGCCATCGCAGTCGAGTCGATCACTGCCGGCGGCGACCGCGAAGCTTTTGCCCGCGCCAGCATGGCGACGCGGCAAGGCTGGTCCTACAAGAGCCAATACTGGTGCACGCACGATCGCTTTGGCTCGATCTGGATGCTCGGCGTGCGCGGGCAACGGTTGCTGATCTGTCCGGGTCTCGATCTCGTCATGGCGAAGTTCGGCTCACACCCGATTGCGAGCAATGTCGCGACCGACGCGATTCATAGCGCGGCGATCGAAGCGCTAGCGCAGCACTTCGGTTAGGAGAGAACGAGCCCCACCATCACAGCGCCGTAATGGCCGGCGGCGCCAATGATCACACACGCGTGCCAGAGCGCGCGACGGAAGGGGATGGCGTGGTTCAAATAGAGCAGCACGCCACCCGAATAGGTGAAGCCCGCCACAACCAGCAGCGCGATCGCCAGCGGCGGCAATGACGGCACGACCGGTCCGAGCACCAGCACGGCGAGCCAGCCGAAAGCGAGATAGATGAAGCACCAAGCCCGATCCGATAGGTTCGGATAAAATACCTTGCCCGCTGCGCCCGCGAGCGCCGCGAGCCAGATCGCAACGGTCACGGCGATGGCGAAGTCCGGCGGCAATAGCTTCACCGTAAACGGCGTGTAGGAGCCCGCGATCATCAAGAAGATCGCCGCCTCGTCGATCCGGCGAAGAACGCGGCGATAACGTGAGGGTTTTGTCAGATTGTAGACCGCCGATGCGGCAAGCATCGCCATCAAGCACATTGCGTAGATGGCGCCCGCGGTCGCCATCGGCACGCCGCGATTAACCAAGGCCACTGCAACGAGAAGTCCGCCGCCAACCAGCGAAGCGAGAATTCCGACCGCATGCACGATGCCGTCGGCCGTGTGCTCGGCCCGGTTTGGGTAGTGCTCTGCGAGCTCATGCTCGTCAGCGGTCAAGAGATCCGAAAAAGCCATACCAGCAGCGCGTCTTCTTCTAAGAATTCTTCTGAGGGACGCCTCAGATGTAGTTATAGTTCCTCCGCCTTAACGTTAGATGATGGAAACCGCGTTTTTCCTGCAACACAACAACTTGAGCCTGCGGCGCGCGCGCAACGTAAACCATGCGCGCAACACGCGTTCGCGAGTGGCGCGATTTTCGCAGCGCGGTTGGCATGGCCGCACACCGTCCCAATCCCGCCGCGCTTCGCGCCGAGGCAAGACTGCTGAGCGTCGCCGGCTTCGTGCTGCTCGGTATTGGCTTTCCGCTAACCTTGATCATGACCGCGATGGCCTTGGGTGCGGGCGAAAATGCGCCGTTCCTACCCGCCGCGGTGGGCGCGCCGCCGATCATGCTGGGTTATCTCGCCTGTCACTTCGCGTCTCAGCGTATGGTGAAAGCGAAGGCAATGGAGAGCCAACGTTAAGCAGCCGCGCAGGCGCGCTGCTAATGTCAGCCTCGACAGTTGTGCTTCGTTGACCGGGCAACCGGCGCACTTCAGCCTCGATTAAGCAGACCCGCAGCACGCTTCGGCTGCGAGTGGCTTTCGGAGGCCGCATGGAGACGGACGAGTTCGCCTTACGGTTAAGGGGCTGGAGCTTGGCCACCGCCGAGGTGCTCTACTACATGCCCGATCACCCGGCGTTGTTGCAGAGTTTCATCTGGCAAACGCTCGACCTCGCTCCGTCCTACCCGCGCATTCACAAGTTCCTGGATTTCTGGCGCGCCGAGATTCAGGCGGTGATCCATTCCGTCCAACTGGCGAGTGGGGAAGTGCTCGCGCCGGCCAAGGTCCGCAACGTCGCGACCATTCTCCATCACTAGATTGGGATTGGGCGCTGCGCCGCATCGGTCTACACTGAGGAGATCAAGGGACCGAAATGGAGATGAGCCGCATGCGAATGTTTGCGCTTGCCGCTGCCGCTGTCGCTGGCCTTCTGGCCGCGTGCGCCACTGCCGGGCCGACGCCCTATCAGCCGTCCAACACTGCGCGCTACGGCTTCCAAGAACAGCAGATTGAAGAGAACCGCCTCCGCATCACTTTCCGCGGCAACACGCTGACCGATCGCGAGACGGTCGAAACCTATCTGCTCTATCGGGCCGCGGAGCTCACGCTGCAGAACGGCAAGGACTATTTCGTCGTTGTAACGCGCGACACCGAAGAGCATTCGCGTCTCCAGGACGACGGTTTTGGCCGCAGCCGCTACGGCTTTTCCTACTACGCCTATCGCCCGCGCTGGGGCTGGTCGCCTTGGTACGATCCCTTCTGGGATGAGCCGGCGCGCTATCGCGAAGTGACCCGCTATGAGGCCATTGCCGAGATCGCCATGTTCAACGGCGAAAAGCCCGCCAACGATCCCAGCGCGTTTAGCGCCCGGGAAGTACAGGCAAATCTCCAGAGTCGGGTTGCCCGGCCACCGGCGCAGTAGGGCTCGCGTTCGCCCCGAAGCTCGGCTAGAGGTGTCGCCCGCCTGGGGTCGGCCCCCAGCCAGCACGCACCCGTAGCTCAGCTGGATAGAGCGCTGCCCTCCGAAGGCAGAGGTCACAGGTTCGAATCCTGTCGGGTGCGCCAGCTTTGTGGCGATGCGTCACAGAGCGAGGCGCTGGATTTGCGCCGCCAATAACCGCACATGCGGCCCGCGCCAGGCGAGATGAGTCGCTGGCGCATCGGCGATCGCAACTCGTCAGGCCGGATATCGCGGCTGGCGGCGGCCGCATGCTCCCGTGGGGAGCGCCAGACCTTCTTTTTCAAACGCTGAACCGGACGGGGAGCCTGTGAAGCCCGATTGGAGTTCGATTTCGTTATGCAGAGTGAATTTGGGCGCGGGAATTTCACCGATCGCCAGGGTGCGGCCGAGTTGAAGGCGCGCATCGAGGAATACTGGAGCAAGCGAGGTTTCGACGTTCAGGTGGTGCTGGTAGAGGCGCCGTTCTCCGCCGCCATCCGCTCGGCCCGCTACGACATTCGCAGCGAACTCATCGACGGACTTCCGCGGCAGCTTCGCCAAGCCTAGCCGCGCGTCTTGGCGCCCGTTCATACACCTGTTGCGGCGCACGCGCTTTGCAACGCTGGTGTTTCCGTCGCAAACTCGTCCCATTGAAGTCATGGCTGAACCAGTCGTCTATCGCAGGCGCCGCAGCGCCATATCGAGGACTGAGCGCGAATGGCGCGTCGAGGACGACGCGCTTGTCACGCGAGGCGCCTCGGGGCGGGAGCGGCGATATCGTTGGTCGGACATTGTCAGCGTGCGGCTGCTGCACGACCCGCTGCGCACCCGGCCGTGGCGTTACGTTTTCGAGCTCCAGCCCAAGCACGCGCGCAAGATCGTGATCGACAATGCGCATTACGCGGGTGAGCGCACCTTCGAAGAGCGCTCGGATTCATACACGCCGTTCGTTCGCGCGGCGGTCGCGCGCTGGGCGATGGAGCATCCCAAGGGCAAGGCGCTGATCGGCGAGACGCCCAAGCGCTACTTCTTCCTGCTCATCGGCGCGTTGATCGCACTTGGCGTGCTCGCCTACGTGCTTGTCGCGGTGCCGACGCCGCTCGACGCGCTGCCGTACGCATCCGTGATCAAGTTCGGCATCATCTTGTTGATGTTGCCATTCTTTTGGCGCTCGGTGTTGAAGAGCGTTCCGCGTGGCGTGTCGCCGAGCGAAATCCCGGAGCGCGCGTTGCCGCCACCGCGCGAAGGCCGTCACTGAAGTGGGCGGCTAGGGCAGCGAACGCCGGAAAATCAGATCGCGTGTGAGGCTGCTGAGGCGCGTGCGCCCGCATAAAGCCATCGCCCGCCGCAGCTCGTTGTCCATGATCTCAAGCGCCCGCCGCACGCCGCGCTCGCCGCCCGCGCTGAGCCCGTAAAGATACGCCCGTCCGAGCGCAACAGCGTTCGCGCCCAGCGCCAAAGCCTTCACGATATCACTGCCGCGTCGAATGCCGCCGTCGAAGATGAGTTCTGCCTTTCCGGCGACCGCATCGGCAATCGCCGGCAGCGCATCGATCGAAGCTGGCGCGGTATCGAGTTGGCGTCCGCCGTGATTTGAAACCCAGACGGCGTCAGCGTCGATCCCGATGCAACGCTGCGCGTCTTCCGCCGTCACGATGCCTTTGATAGCGAGCTTGCCGTCCCAATTCTCACGCAGCCAGCGCGCATCGTCCCACGTCACCGTGCGGTCGAATTGCGCATTGATGAAGCCAATCAGCCCGCCGTCGATCTTGATATCCGCGAAGTTCGCGGGCCGAATTTCCGGTGTTGTCACCAGATCCCAGAGATAGCCAGGCGCCGCCAGCGCTTGCGTCGCTGTGCGCCAGGTCACCTTTGGCGGAATGGTGAAGTCGTTGGCGCCGTCGCGCTCGCGATTGCCCGCGACCGGCACATCAACTGTCAGCAGGATCGCGCTGAAGCCTGCCGCCTTCGCACGCACGAGCATCTCTTTTACCAACGCGCGATCGCGCCAGACATAAAGTTGGAACCATTTCGGCCCGGAATTCACCGCCGCGATGTCTTCAACGCTCGTCGAAGCCAGAGTCGAACACGCATAGGGCACGCCTGCCGCCTGGGCTGCGCGCGCCACCGCGAGCTCGCCCGCACGCGGGTGAAACAGCCGTGAGGTCGCTGTCGGGCTGATGAAGAAGGGCGAAGCCGAAGCTGCGCCCATGATCGTTGTCCGCGTGTCGATCTCGCTGACATCCGCCAGCACGTCCCACACCAGCTCAATGTCGCGAAACCGCGACACATTCCGCGCCAACGTCACCTCGTCGTCGGCGCCGCCATCAATGTAGTCGAACACCATGCGCGGTAGCCGCACCCGCGCCATGCGCCGCAGATCGGCGATATTTCGCGCCCGCGCGATCGATGAGGGCAGGTAATTCGGGTCCGCCATGGGCTGATTTCTGGGGCGGAGCGCCGCACCCTGCAAGCCAAAGCCGCCCGGCCTTGCCTCTCTGGCCGGGTCCGCGTAGGAAACCGCCCTTCCGCCGGGGTTACCCCAGCCGGGGCCGCTTTAGCTCAGCCGGTAGAGCACCGCATTCGTAATGCGGGGGTCGCGTGTTCGAGTCACGCAAGCGGCACCATTCCCACCCGATCATGCTCCGCCCACGACGCGGCGTAGTCTGCGCCGCAACGCGTGTAGCCGTCGTGGGTTGGGTACGCCGCCCAGCGCGCTTCAGCCTCGTCCGCTTCGCGCCAGCAACTCGCGATGACTTGAGCTATCGCTTCTGTAGACGCCCGACTGACCACATCAGCGAATTTCCTCTCAAGCTGATCGCGCTCGTCGCTGATCGAAGCGGCGGCTTCGGCATAGTTGCAGAGTGCGCCGCGATGCCAGAGCTCGTGCCGCCACCAGCGGGCGCGGTGTGAGAACTTGTCCGTCGGCGCATGGTCGTCCGCTGCAAGAGCCGCGCCCATCACGACCGGCTTGAACAGGCTGAGACAGGGCGCAGCCGAAGCAGTGACCCAATGCACAGCGCCGTCTGGCGTCCACTCCGTCACCCAGGACGCTGCCGTTTGGCTGCGCCGCGCGCCCTCGGCCGCGTGCATACAGATGGAGCGATGCTTGGTGCGCTCCGGCGTCCAGTCCGGCGCCTCGCCTTCGGGGCCGTGATCGCGTAGCACGGCCATCATCTGCTGCGCGGTGAGCTTGCCGTCGTGCGCCGCCAGCAATTGCGCGCCGCGCGCGCAGCGCCCGCGGCCATAGCTCACCGCATCGCGCTCTGCGTTCAAAAACCGCGCGGCAAAATCGAAGCGGCCTTCGCCATTGAGCCAGTTGTTCTGTCGTGCCGTCTGCAAAAGCTCAGCACTGACGCGCTCGTACCCGCGCTCGACGCTGTAGGCGTTCGAGAGCGCCCGTTCATCGCGCACGCGCTCGAGCGCCCACCAACGCCCAACCGTTTCCAGCACGAACGCTTCGCGTCCATCAGCGATCAGGAAGCCGTTGTGATAGAAGAATTCGTGCAGGTGGCCGCAATTGCCGCCCTGGCCGTGCGCTTCAAGCAATGTGGTGATGACGTCCACCGCTTCCGCCGCACTCGCCGCGCGCTCCAGCGCCAGCCGCAGCAGATCCATGCCGGTGAGGGCGGGCGTCTCGTCCGGCGGGATCACCGCGTGCATCGCCTCGTTGCCGATCACCACGCCATGCGCGTTGGCGCCCATCTCCGCGCCCCACATCCAGCACGGCCGGCTGATCAAGCACGCATGCGTGCGCCGCGCTTGCGGGATGGTGATGTAAGTGCAGAGCAGCGATGCGCCATCATCATGCTCCGCCGCCGGCTTGAACTCTAACGCCTGCGCCTCATTGCGTTCGCGATCGCTGTTCTTCGCAAACAGCATCGCGCCATTGGCGGTGCGCTGGGGCAGGGCAACAAAGCTATCGCACATGCCGCAAAGCTTGCTTCAGCGGCGCGGCAATGCCTAGCGGATCTCTTCGACTTCTTCGGCGTCCACGTCGTCCGGCGCGCGCTCGGCGCGGAGTTCGGCTTTCGGCGGCGTCAGCACCGCAGTCGGCATCGCCATAACCGGGCCGAGCACGTCGTTGCCGCCACGCTCCATGCGCGGGTGGATCAGTTGGCCGCCATCGCCGAACGCGTAGACGAGCCGCGCCCAGTCGCTGTCGTCATAGAGGAACGCCGGACCTTCCGGATCGAGGTCCGACCAATCCGCTTCACGCGGCGCAGCGGCAGCTTGCGCCAGCCACGTGCGTGCGCCGTTCTCATCGCCGCGGCCGCGCGCAACTTGTGCAAACAGAATGCAGATGCGCGAGGACGGGTTCTCACGATACGCGTCTTCCAGTGCAGCTTGCGCGCCGCCCCAATCGCCGCGCTCCATGAAGAGCTCCGCCTGCACGATCTTGGTCTCGCGCGAGTCGCGGCGGCGTTCGGCGAACGCACGCATGCGCTCCGAACGTGCTTCTTGCGTCTCGCCTGGCACCAGGTCGCGATAGGCGTGCGCCAACGCCGGGTGCGGGCCGTTTTCCCAGGCTTCCTCGAGGATCGCCGCCGCACGCTCGCCTTTGCCTTCGCCGACCAGCAACCGCGCCGCCATCGCGCCCGCTGGCGCAAACGCCGGGGCCATGCGGAAAGCTTTCTGCGCCATCTCGGCTGCCTTATCGGCGCGGCGTTCGCGCTCGAGCTTTTGCGCCTGCGCCGTCATCAGCACCGCACGGCGGCGTTTGGCGACCTTGTCTTCGATCTGCTTGCGCTTGTCGCCGGTGTCCAATGTCTCGATGGCGTTTTCCCAATCGCCTTGTTGGACGGCGAGATCGAACGCGTACTGGAACGGCCATGTCGCCGTCTTCGAGGCTTTCAGCGCCGCTTCCGCGTGCGCGCGCGCCGCTACCCGGTCACCGCGCTTCAGCGCTGCGGCCATCAAGCCCTTGCGGCCCAGCACTTCGGTGTCTTCGTTCTGTAGCATGCCAGCGTAGGCACGCTCCGCCGCCGCCGTATCGCCACTCACTTCAGCTGCACGCGCTTGCAGCAGCAGAGCGAGGCGCGGCTCGTCGATCAGATCTTCCGCCTTGTCGGCGTGACGGCGCGCTTCCTCGAACTCACCAGCTTCCGCCGCGATCAAACCCAGCGCCAACGCTTCTTGCCCACGGCGCACCTTCGCGCGCTGGCTGGCCTTACCCACGCGTCCCGGTGCATCCATCAGGAACATCAGCAGCCTGAGCAGCGGCAGCGCCACAGCGACCACCAGCACCAAGGCTAGCAAGCCGAACAGTGCGCTGGTGGTGATCTCCGTGCCGAACCACGTGATCTGCACAGTGCCCTGGTCGGTGCTGATGACCTGCCACGACAGCAAAGCCGCGAACACCGCGATGATGAGCAGGAAGGCGACACGCAACATGGGTGCTTAGCTCCGCGACAATTCTTGTCGGATGGCGGCGATGCGCGTGTCGATTTCCAACCTACGCTGCGCGTCATTGATCCACGGCTGCGCGGCGCGCTTCGGCGCCGCCGGCAGGCGATTGAGTTCTTGGATGGCGTCGGCCAAGCGATCGGCCGCGAGATATTGCTCGGCGCGGTCGACGATGCCTTCCGGCGTATCGCCCGAGCCAGCTTGGCGAATCACGATCCACTGCGCCAGCGCAGCTTGAATGCGGCCCCAGAAACCCGCGCCGGCTTGGCTCTGCCGCGCCGCACGGATGATCTCGTTGTCCAAACGCGCGAACTGATCGCGCAACTCGATCCGCGTCGGCGCGCCAACGCGCGCCAGTGGCTCAAGTGCGGCGACGTTCGGGTCGTCGGGCAGCAACGCCGCCAGCGACGCATGCGCTTGCTCGAATGGCCCAGACGAACGCGCCGCTTCAGACGCGGCCACAACCGCATACGAAGCCCGAGCTGCGGTCGCCGCTGTGCGCGCTTCGGCCGCCACTGCTGGCAATTCTTCCTGCAAGCGGCGCACTTCGGCGACGAGCGCCTGCACTTCCGCCGTCGATGGCATTGTGCCCAACCGCTGATCGACGTCGCGAATAGCGGCTTGCAGCGCGAACACGCGCGCCGCCGTGCCGCCGTCGCCAGCTTCGCCGGCCGCCGCCACACTCAACGGCGCGTTCATGACTTGCTCGATCGCGGCCAGCCGCTGATCCACGGACCCTGCATCGATTGAAGGCGCGGTCGTGCTGCTCTCGGCAGAGAGTGGCGCGATCTTGTTCAGCGCTTCCTGGACAGCCGGAATCCGCGGCGCCACCGCGCCGCCAGCAGCGCCCGCGCCAGCTGCGACGAGCGCCAGCACCAGCGCCGTGCCCGTGCCCACGCCACGTCCGCTGTCCTCGCGGTACGCCGGCTCATATTCAACGTCGATCGGCTCGCCGCGCCTGCGGTCGTCCTCGTCGTCGTCCCTGCTCATGCTATTCCCCAAGAGCTGCTCGGTATTTTTCCGAGACTTTTCCGCTATTTCGTATCGGAAATGAGTCGGTTCACCATGCGAAACTTAGGCTTGCGCGAGTCGCCGCTCAAGCGCTTGCGCCAGCAGGGGAGATTTACCCCCCGAGTGTGGCCATCAGGAGATCGTCCTCGCGCGGATGGGGCGCGGTAATGAGGAGCTTCCAGGCCGTCTTGCCTGCCGCTGCGGCGATCGCGGCGCTCATGCAACCGGCTGTGAGGTTCGCTGCATTTGGCGCGCCAAGTTCAATGAAGCGCTCCGCCGCGCGGGGGCTGTGGAAAAGCACGATGTCGAGCGGCGCCCTCAACGCCGTCGGCAATGGCCCCGCCGCGACAGACGCATAGGCAAGGCGCCGCTCAATGCTGAACCCTGCCGCACGCAACTCGCCGCCAAGATCTCCGGCGACGTGATCGCCCGCAATGTGGATGAGCTTGCCCTTCGCCGGATCGAGTTGGCGCTTCACCAGCGCCGCCAGCGAACGCACATCGCCATCGGCAGAACGCACATCGGTGAAGCCAGCTTCGCGCGCCGCCGCTGCGGTGACGTTGCCAACCGTCAGCACGGTGCGATCGCGCGCGCCGTGCGCATCCGGGAACGCGCGCACGCCGTTCGAGCTGGTGAAGATGATCGCCTGCGCGCTTTCGGTGTTGGTGTCGTACCCGCATGGCACAATCGTGATCAGCGGCGCGACGACCGGCTCATGGCCACGCGCCCGCACACGCTCCGCTGTGCGATCCGCTTCAGGCTGCGCACGCGTGATCGCGACGCGCAGCATCAGGTATCCAACATAATTGCGCCGCCGGCTTCGGCGCGAATTTCGTCACCGAGGTCGAAGCCAAGCCGCCGCGCCGATGCGATCGGATCGCTGCCTAGCTCAATCGTCTTCTCGCGCCGCCAGCGTTGCTTTCCATCCGGCGTCAGCGTCTCGCCGACGAAGCTCATCTGCGAACCGCTTACCCGCGCTAGCGCTCCAATCGGCGTGCGGCACGAGCCGTCGAGGGCCTCCAGAAACGCGCGCTCCGCTTCTATCTCGATGCGTGCGTCCATGTTCTCGCACTGCGCCAGCGCCTCAAGCACACGCGCATCATCGCGTCGCGCCGTGATCGCAATCGCGCCCTGGCATGCAGCTGGGGGCGTCTCGTGCGCGTCGACCAAGCTCGATGCGCGGCCCTCCAAACCCATACGCTTCAGGCCCGCGAGCGCCAGGAACGTCGCGTCGGCATTGCCAGCCTCGAGCTTCGCCAGTCGCGTATCGACATTGCCGCGCAGCACCGAGACCTTGAGATCGCGCCGCGCAAACAGCACTTGCGCCTGGCGCCGCAAGCTCGCGGTGCCGACCGTTGAGCCCTCTGGCAGCTCAGCCATAGTTTCGGCTTTCAGGCTCACAAACGCATCGCGCGGATCTTCGCGCTCTGGCACGCAGGCGAGCACGATTCCGTCCGGCAATTGCGTCGGCAGATCCTTCAGCGAGTGCACAGCCAAATCGATGCGCCCATCGAACAGCGCCTCATCGAGCTCTTTCGTGAATAGGCCTTTGCCGCCTGCTTCGATCAACGCGCGATCCTGAATACGGTCGCCGCTGGTGACGATCGGCACGATCTCGAATGCGTTTTCGCTCAAGCCTAGCTTTGCCGCCAAACGCGCACGCGTTTGACCCGTCTGCGCCAGCGACAGTTTCGAACCGCGCGCGCCGATGCGGAAAAGCGGAGCACTCATGCTCCTGCACTTAAACGCTGGCGCGGGTGAGGGGAACGCGCCAAATGTGCGCCACGATGAAGCCGCTCACCGTCCTCGGCATTGAGACCAGCTGCGATGAAACCGCGGCCGCAGTGCTGCGCCTGGATGAGGCTGGCCGCCCGCACGTCATCTCCGACATCGTGCTCGGCCAGGCGGCGTACCACGCACCTTATAAGGGAGTTGTCCCCGAGATCGCCGCGCGCGCCCACGTCGAGGGGCTCGACGGGACGATCGCCGCCGCCATGGCGGATGCAAAGCTGGGGTTTGCTGACCTTGATGGGGTCGCCGCCACCGCCGGCCCCGGCCTCATCGGCGGCGTCATGGTCGGGCTCCTGGCCGGTAAGGCGATCGCGCTGGCGCATGACAAGCCGCTGATCGGCGTGAACCACCTTGAAGGCCACGCACTTTCGCCGCGCCTGGCCCCGGGCGGCGCGACGTTTCCCTATCTCTTGTTGCTGGTGAGCGGCGGCCACTGCCAGTTCATCGCGGTCTTGGATGTCGGCGTCTACCGCCGCTACGGCTCGACCATGGACGATGCACTCGGTGAAGCGTTCGACAAGCTGGCGAAGCTCCTCGACCTCGGATTCCCTGGCGGACCACTTGTCGAAAAGGCCGCGCAAAACGGTGATTCCAAGCGTTTCGCGCTGCCGCGCCCGTTGCTCGGCCGCGAGGGCTGTGACTTTTCTTTCGCAGGTCTAAAAACCGCCTGCGCGCGCGAAGTGGAGCGCCTCGGCCCCGCCCTCACCGATCAGGACAAAGCCGATCTCTGCGCCAGCTTCCAAGCGGCGGTGCTCGATATTGTCGTCGATCGCACGCGCAACGCGATGCGGATGTTCGATACGGTGTGGGGCGCGAAGGGCCGGCTGGTGGCTGCGGGAGGTGTTGCAGCGAACCAGGCGATCCGTAGCCGTTTGGAGGCTCTGGGGGAGGAGCGCGGCTACGATTTCATAGCCCCGCCACTTCGCTGGTGCACAGACAATGCCGCAATGATCGCGCTAGCGGGCGCTGAAAGGTTGCGGCTTGGATTCAGTGACGACCTGTCATTTCCAGCGCGTCCTCGGTGGCCGTTAGACGAGGAAGCGGCCCGCTTGCGCCCCAGCCATCAGGCGGGGCGCAAGGGAGCCAAGGCTTAGGCGATGACGCGCGCTGCGGTGAACAGGAGCGGCGCGAAGGCGGTCGCAACCAGGGCGATCGCGATGACCACAGAGATCGCGCGAGCGGTCGCCGGAAGGTCTTGAGCGGACATAGTAGAATTTCCTCGATTTGGTCTGATGTTGCACATGCGAACGTCAGTGAGGGTCAAATGGACCCTTCCGAGACCGAATAGAAGGCAGAAATAACCAGCTCAATTATGCAAAAACGGATGGCAAAGGTAAATTACGCTTCCGTAAATGCAGACAAAGAAGAGGCGCGAAGGACTTGCCTTCGCGCCTGCAGAAAGACCCGAGATGCGCTGGGAGGCGCGTTCTGGGTGGGGCTCACGCGACCACGGAGGCCGCGATTTGGACGATAGGCGAGGCCGCCGCGGCGAAGAGCGCAAAGGCGGCCAGAACGAAGGTGGCGGACAACAGGATCGAGGGGCGGGTCGTGGTCATTTGAGATTCTCCAGGGGCTCGGGCTTCGATGGACTACATGTACCATCACCCCGTGAAGTGATCAATGAATAAAATCGATTGTATTCAATAATTGCGTAGCGACGGTTACGCGCTGGCCTCCTGCTTGGTCCGGGCCTTTGCTGCGGGTGCTTCCGCCTCGCGATTGTAGAGGCCCTGGAGAACCAGGCTCATCACCCCGTCGAACTCGCGTTCCAGCTTTTGGAGCGTCAGCCGCGAGATCAGTTGCGGGATCGAGAATTTCACCATCGCCGCTTGCAGCATCTCGGCCATGAACTCGGCGTCGCCCTTCTGGAAGATGCCGTTGTCCATCGCCTCCTGGATCACCGCAGTGATGCCAACACGCTCCAGCGCAATCAGTTCGTTCATGAAAACCGGGCGTTCGCGGGTGAGAACCTCAGCGACTTCCAAGATTTTTGCGTGCTCAGAGAACATCTGGAAGTTGTCGCGCATGCGCTTCAGCAACATTTCCCTAAGCCGCTTATCAGCTGGCCAATCCTTGCGGCGGCCGACTTGGGCCATCGCCGTGTGTTCTTCCGCGTAGTGCTTGCGGGCCATCGCTTCGGCGATGTCGATCTTCGCCTCGAAGAAGCGATAGATGTTGCCGGGGGACATGTCGCAATCGGCAGCGATCTCGGCCATGGTTGTCTTGCCGTAGCCGTAGTGCTTGATGCGGGTCATCGCCGCCTGGAGAATGCGGTCGCGGGTAGCGGATTTCTCGTCCATCCCTACAGGTTACCGGGTTTTTACTGAACGTTCAATGAAGGATTCAGAATTGCCAGCCCCATTTGAGACCGTTTCTGTCCTGGGGGCGGGCGCATGGGGCACGGCGCTCGCCCAGGTCGCCGCTGCGGCGGGGCGCAAGGTGCTGATCTGGGCGCGTGAGCCCGAGGTCGTCCAAAGCATCAACAGCGATGCTGAAAACGCGCTTTTCTTGCCTGGAATCAAATTGAACCCGGCCGTTCGCGCCACGAATGACCTGACGGAGGCGGCTGAGTCCGGTCTCTATCTCATGGTCCCGCCCGCTCAGCACATGCGCTCCCTGCTGACCCAATTCGTCGATCTCATCGACAGCGACCCGCCTCTCGTACTTTGCGCCAAAGGCATTGAGCGGGGGTCGTTGGCGCTCATGACCGAGGTCTTGGCCGATGTCGCCCCGACGATTAGCCCCGCCGTTCTGTCGGGGCCGGGCTTCGCCAAAGATGTCGCCCGTGGGTTGCCGACGGCAACCACCATCGCGACGCGTGATCCCTGGGTGGCGGAAAAGTTGGTAGCCACCATCGGGCTGCCGACTTTCCGTCCCTATGTCGCCGACGATCTGATCGGCGCCGAGATTGGCGGCGCGGTGAAGAACGTCATCGCCATCGCCTGCGGTGTCGCCGAAGGCCGCAAGCTCGGCGATGGCGCGCGGGCGGCGCTGATCACCCGCGGTTTCGCCGAACTTACTCGTCTCGGCCTCGCTATGGGCGCCAAAGCGGAGACGCTCTCGGGTCTTTGTGGCCTCGGCGATCTGGTGCTCACTTGCGCCTCGCTCACGTCGCGCAACACCTCGCTCGGCGCAGCGCTCGGCGAGGGGCGCAAGCTGAAGGACATTCTCGCTGAACGCCGCTCCGTCGCTGAAGGTATGGAGAGCGCGCCGGCGGTTGTGGCGCTGGCGGCGAAGCACAAGGTCGAGATGCCGATCTGCGAAGCTGTAGAAGCCATCGTGACGGAGCGTGTCGGCATCGACGAAGCGATCACCGCTCTGCTCTCGCGGCCGTTCAGGGCCGAGAGCGAGTGAGCTTCGCGCGTGGCATCGTTCTGACGCAAGTCGACGCGCTGCCAGATCCCGGCGCCATCGTCGTCGTGCCGCATCCGGATGAGCCGTTCGTCTCGATCCTCGTAACGCGCAAGGACGGCGAGATCGCGGCCTTCCGCAACAAGTGCCCGCACGCGGGCTATCCGCTGCAGCACTCAAGCGGGCGTGTGATCGTGCAGGAGGGGCGCTACATGGTCTGCGCTGCGCATGGCGCGAGCTTCGGGCTCAGCAGCGGCGCCTGCGCCGGCGGCCCATGCAACAATGGCGACGCGCTGGAGCGCATCGCCATTGAAGTTCGTGATGGAATTGTCCGCGTCGCCTAAGCTTCGTCGAACTCTTCTTCATCGTCTTCGCCGCGGCGGCGCATCAGCAAGTAGCCGCCGCCAGCGAGAATGACGACGCCGAGCGCGATCCACGGGAAGTAGCCGGAAAGCCCGCCAAACGCGGTCTGACCCGAGCCAGTCTCAGCGACGTTGACCAATTGCGTTTGCGGCGTTGCGACGCCCGTGACCAAGCCCGGCACCGAATAGTCTGACACCGTGTCGGAGGACGCATCGAAGTCCACATGCCGCTTGCCTTCCGGGAAGGTGAGCATGTTGCGCAACTCGGTGGCGGCGGCGGCGATGGCCGGTTGTTGATCGGCGCTGCCGATCGAGGTCATACCAGCCACGCCTTCGCGGCCCAAGATTTTTTGCTCGTAGCGCAGGTCCTTGCCGGCGGCGCCGCCGGGGGCTGCAACGCGCTCTGCCCACACCACGTAAGGCGATTCCGCGTTGAAGGACGGCGCGGTCGCGAAGCCTTCAAAGCGGCGGTTCTGCGTTTGGCGTGCGTCGCGCACTTGCGTCTCGAAGTTGGCGTCGGCCAGGCCCGATGCGGTCTCTGGCTGCACGTAGCCGATCGGCTCGTAGCTCACGACCGTCGCCCAGGTGCCGGGCGCGCGGATGTCTTCGCCGTTGCGCGCAAGCAGTCCGTAGATTTCGCCACTCGGCAGTTGCTGATTGGCACGCTGCACATAGGCGCGCGCTTCAGCCGCTGAGTAGAAGCGATAGCTCGCCGGCACGTTGAGCGAGAGGCCGCTATTGCCGAGCGGGACAATGCCGGTGCGCCCCTCGGGCGCAGCCGTTGGCTGCGACGCAGGCGGCGGCGTCGTTGGCGCCGCACGCACGGGCGGTGCGGCTTCGTTTGGACCGCCATCGCCGGGGCCGTCTGCATAAGCTGGCGCAGCCATGAACAGCGCAAGCGCCGCCAGAGTGGCGCGCATGAGGTTGTTGCGCATGGGTTTCTCCCTCGCTTGGCCGGTTCGGCCCGCATCCCCGAGTCGGGGGTTTAACCAATTGAATGCGGTTTGTCGCGTGTCAGGGCGTACAGGCAGCCCGAAGTTCGCCTGCCGCGGCGGTCATGGCCTCGCCGATTGCCGCGCGCCATTCGGCGATGGTCTTCGCTTCTTGCGCGGCCTGGGGATAAAGCACTGCGCGTGAGGAGCTGACGATGCCGCCCTCGCGCATGCGTCCGCTGGCCTGGACGAAGCCCGCCACCGCGTCCTGGGCGCTCGCGCCCTGTGCGCCGTAGCCAGGCACAAGGAACAGCGCTTCCGGCATGGCTTCACGCAATTGTCGCGCTTCGTCCGGGTAGGTGGCGCCGGCCACCGCCATCAGGCCCGACCAGCCGCTGGCGCCGCGCAGCCGCGCGCATTCGGGCGAGAGCATCTCCGCCACCCGCCGCCACACTGGCGCGCCGCCCACTTGCAGATCCTGGAAATCGCCCGCGCCGGGGTTCGATGTGCGCACCAGCACCGCGACGCCTTTGCCTTCGGCCTGCGCACGCGTGATGAAGGGCTCGAGCGTGTCCTTGCCCATGTACGGGTTCACGGTGACTGCATCGGCGTTGAAGCCGGGTGCTGCGCCGATGGTGGCGCGCGAATAGCCCTCAGCAGTTGTGCCGATATCGCCGCGCTTTGCGTCGAGTAGCACCAACATGCCTTCTTGCTGCGCGTAGCTGCAGAGCATGCGCGCGACCGCGTAGCCCATTTCGCCGAACTGCTCGAACAGGCCGAGTTGCGGTTTCAGCACGCATGCGTGCGTGCGTGCGATGTCGATGATGGCGGTGCCGAATTTGAGGACAGTGGAGGTGTCTTCGGCGGCGTTGCCGAACAGCGCCGGGATTTTGTCGGGGAAGGGATCGAGGCCAACGCAGAGCGGCGTGTTCTTGGCGCGGACGCCTTCGATCAAGCGGTCTGCGAACGGCGTTGTCATGTCCTCGGCATATCCTCCGGCGCGACGCAGACCACCTGCGCAACCGCCAGCGTGCGGCGTAGATCGTCCGACGCTTGGCCGTAATTATCTGGAGTGAGTCGTTCGCCGGGCGTACCTTGTGGTTCGATTTGCTCGACGCGTAGCAGGCGCAGGATCGAGGCTGGTGAAGCAGTGTAGATCCGGCCGCGCCGCGAAGATTCCGCCACCGTGATGCCGATAACCTGGCCGTTCGAGGCGATCGCCGGCCCGCCGCTGATACCGGCAAGCGAACCGCGCAGGCCCGAGGTGCGGCCAAGTTCGGCCCAAGCGAGCACGGGTTCTTCGAGACTGTAGCGCCCGCGCGCAATCAGCGTTTCGCGGCCAATCAGGCGCGAATAGGCCTCGCCCGGCTGACCCTGTGGGAAGCCGACATGGAACGCGCGCTGGCCAATCTGGAAGCGGCGCTCTGAAGTGTCGAGCGAAAGCGAGCGGCGCGGCGGCGCTTCGTCGCCGTCTTCGACAACCGGGATTTCGGTGCGTAGCAGCGCGATGTCGGCGAACTCGGCGCGCTTGACGTCGACGACACGCACCGCGGCTCCGCGCGAGACGATGAGACCGACGGCTTGGCAGCCATCGACGACATGGCGCGCTGTCAGCCACCAACCATCCGGCGAAATCGCGAAGGCGCTGCCCAAGCCGGATGCGATCGGCCCGACTTCCACCAGCACCGCCGGATCGTATTGCGAGGGCGGCGGCAGGAATGAGCCGGTCTCCGGCGATTCATTGCGATACGCCTCAGGCGCGTCTTGGCGCTGATCGACCCGGAACAGGACGAATACGATCACCGCGATGACCACGATGTAGAGCAGCCAATCCGGGATGAGCCGCATCATGCCGCTTAGCCCGCCCGGAACAGCTGCACGTTCGGATCGGCGACGGCGCCGGCCATGATCAGCGCCAGGCCGATCTTGATCGACATCAGGAAGACGGCGGCGGCGACATCGCCTTCAGCGATGCGGCGCGGCAAGCCGCGCAGGAAGATGTCGGCGAAGCGGAAGGCGAGCAGCTGGATCAGCAGCGTGACAACGCCCCAGATCAAGAGGTCGAACAGGCCAAACGAATGGGCGAGGCACGAGCCCAGCGGAATAGCGAGGCCGACGATAACGCCGCCATAAGCAAGCGACGCCGAAGGGTTGCCGGCGCGGATCAGCGCAAGCTCTTTGTGCGGCGTCATCACCGTGTAGATGATCAGCGATGCGACGAAGAGTCCGAGCGCGACACCAAGTTGGATAATGAAATCGGGAAACCCGGCTACAAATGAGTTAAGAGGCGCGCTCAAATCCATGGATCCCTCGCCAGACCGCCAATCCGTATGACGCTGCGCTAGCGGTTCCGGCGCTGACACGCAAGCAATGAGGAGCAGACAAGCACATGAGCCAACGTAAAGCCGCGCTGGTAACGGGTTCGACAAGCGGCATCGGCCTGGGGATTGCCACGGCTTTCGCAAAGGCAGGCATGGATGTGACGCTCAACGGCTTGGGCGACGCCGCCGAGATCGAGAAAATCCGCGCCGGGCTGCAAGCAGAGACCGGCGTCACCGTTCGCTATGACGGCGCCAACCTGATGCAGGCTGAAGGCTGCGCCAGCCTGGTCGAGGACGCGATTGCCGCGTTCGGGCGCCTCGATGTGCTGGTCAACAATGCCGGCATCCAGCACGTCTCGCCGATCGAGGATTTCCCGGTCGAAAAATACAACGCCATCATCGCGCTCAATCTTTCGTCGGCGTTTCTGACCATTCGCTCGGCGATGAAGGCGATGAAGGCGGCGCGCTATGGGCGCATCATCAACGTCGCCTCGGCGCATGGGCACGTGGCTTCGCCGTTCAAGTCGGCCTACGTCGCGGCTAAGCACGGCATCATTGGCCTGACCAAGGCGGTCGCACTCGAAGGCGCAACCTTCAACGTACGCTGCAACGCGATCTCGCCAGGCTACGTGCTGACCGGGCTGGTCGAGAGCCAGATTCCCGACACGATGAAGGCGCGCGGGCTGACGCGTGAGCAGGTCATCAATGACGTGCTGCTCGCGGCGCAGCCAACCAAGGAATTCGTGAAGGTCGAGCAGGTGGCGGGGCTTGCTCTCTTCCTCACCACGCCCGCGGCCGATGAAATCAACGGCGCGGCGCTCAACATCGACGGCGGCTGGACGGCGGCGTGAAGCGCTAACCATTCACTAACCGCATCGGCTCAGGGTCGTCGCGTCCATGCGTATCGCCGCGCCACTCCTTGCTGTCGCTCTGTTCGCCGCGCTGGCCGCTCCGGCGACAGCCTCCGGTTCGGGCTCATCCTCCGGTGGTCAACAGCCGGCGACGCGTCAGGAGCGCCTGACCTCGGCCGAGACGTACATGCCGATGCCGACGCTTTCTGCCGGCGTGCTGCAGCGGAATATGAACCAGGGCACTATGGTGGTGGACATGGGTCTCGATATTCCGGACGCGGCGCTGCGGCGGCGGGCGCAACTCAACGCGCCGCGCCTGCGGGATGCTTTGCGCACGGCGCTCGCGAGTTATTCGTCGGTCTATTATCGCGTGCACACTGCCCCGAACCCGACGGAGTTGACGCGGCAGATGCAAATGTCCGTCGACCGCGTCCTCGGCGCGCCGGGCGCCCGGGTGCTGCTGGCGAACATCATCTACCAGCGCCCGCCGCGGCAATAATCGTTACGCGCCGCGGCAGGCGATCGGCAGCATGTGGGCGGCGACGCCCGTCGAAGGGGTGCGGCGATAGATTTGCTGCGGGCTGTCGCGCGCGACGACTTCATCGCTGCTGCCCATGATCTGACGCTCAACGATCACGAACGTCTCGTCCGTGCAGTTGAAGCGATAGTGCATGCGCTCGACATCGAAGCGGATGGTGCGCTCGGTGTTTTCGTCGCTGGCGTCCCAGGCTTGGTTATGGCCGTAGCGGACCTGCAGCCAGATGTCGGCGAAGCCGTTCTCACGCGTCACCGTGCGCTGATTGAAATGTACGGTGCCGCCTTCAGTGGTGCGCAGTACGAGCAACCAATCCGGCAAGCCCTGCGGCGTCGAAAGCATGACAGAGCCGTTGTCGGCCTGAGACGTAGCCGGCTGTTCGCCCGCAGGCGCCGCAGGTTGGCCGCACGCGGCGAGGGTGAACAGGCAAATGACTGCAGCGAGTTTGCGCATGAGGAAGTGCATACCTTGGATTTTGGACGGCGCCGCCGTCCCTGCAAGTCACATAGCTGAGATGCCGCCGTCTACTTTCAGTTCCGAGCCCGTGATGAAGCGGCTTTCGTCTGAGAGGAGATAGATTGCCGCAGCTGCGATCTCCTCTGGCTTGCCGATGCGACCCATTGGCACTTGCCGCCCCAGTTTCGCCTCAGCCTCGTCCTTGCCGAACATGTTGCGGATTGGATCAAGGATCGGCGTGTCGATGAAGGTCGGGTGGATCGAATTGGAGCGGACGTCCAAGCCCTTCTTGGCGCAATAGAGCGCGACGTTCTTCGACAGCAGCCAGACGGCAGCTTTCGAGGCGTTGTAGCCAGGCGAGGTGTGGTTCGCGATCAGGCCCGCGATCGAGCTGATGTTGACGATCGAGCCTGGCTGGTTCTTCGCCAGATATTTGATGCCATGCTTGGCGCCGAGGAAAACGCTGTCGACATTGACGCTCATCAAGCGGCGGAAACCCTCGAGCGACAGTTCTTCAACACTGCCTTCGCGCGACGAAATGCCCGCATTGTTGACGAGGCCGGAGATGCCGCCCATTGCGGTGTTCGCGCCTTCAAGGGCTGCGATCCATTGCTCTTCGTTGGTCACGTCGTGGCCGAACGCGAAGGCAGTGCCTTCGCCGTTCGCCGCGTTGATCTCGGCTGCGATTTTTTCAGCGCCAGCCTTGTTGATGTCGGTGACAGTGACCTTCGCGCCTTCGCTTGCTGCGCCCTTGGCCATCGCCGCGCCCAATCCTTGAGCAGCGCCTGTGATGAAGATCTTCTTGCCCGCCAGACGCCCACTCATGTTGTTCCTCCATGTTAGCGCGACTCTGTGGCGCGGCGCGGCAAACTGCAAGCTTGGCGTGACGGCGCCCCGGGCGTAATCACGCTCAAACGAGGTGCGAGATGGAATGGGACGCGCTGCTGCTGTCGCGGCTGCAATTCGCTTTCACGGTCGGGTTTCACATCATTTTCCCGGCCTTCACAATCGGACTGGCGTCGTTTCTCGCGGTGCTCGAGGGCCTGTGGCTCTTCACCAAGCGGCCTGTGTTCAAGAACCTCTACCTGTTCTGGGTGAAGATCTTCGCGCTGTCGTTCGGCATGGGCGTCGTGTCGGGCGTGGTGATGAGCTACCAGTTCGGCACGAACTGGAGCGTGTTCTCCGCCATCACCGGCAGCGTGATGGGGCCGCTGCTCGCGTACGAAGTGCTGACCGCGTTTTTCCTCGAGGCTTCGTTCCTCGGCATCATGCTGTTCGGCTGGAAGCGCGTGGGGCCGGGCCTGCACTTCTTCTCGACCTGCATGGTCGCGGTCGGAACGTTGTTCTCGGCGTTCTGGATTCTCGCCGCCAATTCCTGGATGCAAACGCCGCAGGGCTGGGCTTGGGCCGAAGACGGCACGATGATCGCGACCAGTTTCATGGACGTGATCTTCAACCCGTCGTTGCCATCGCGCTTCGCGCACATGGTGCTTGCTGCGTACTTGACGACCGCGATGGTGGTGGCGGGCGCGTCTGCGTTTGCGTTGCTGAAGAAGCGCGCTTTGGCTGAGAGCCGTGTCGCGCTGCGGATGGCGGTGCTGATGATGGCGCTGGTGACGCCGGTGCAGATCATGGCTGGCCACGAAAGCGGCATTGTCGCGGGCGAGCACCAGCCGGCGAAAGTCGCCGCGCTCGAGGGCTGGTGGGAGACACGGACGCAGCAGCCTTCCGTGCTCGTCGGCTGGCCCGATGAGGAAGCCGAGACCAACCATTTTGAGATTGCGATCCCGGGCTTTGGCTCGACCGTGAACAATGCCGGGCCCGATGTTGTGCTGCCGGGCCTCGATCAGTTCGCTGAGGAGGAGAGGCCGCCGGTGTGGCTGACATTCTGGGCGTTCCGCGTGATGGTCGGCATGGGGCTGGCGATGCTTGTGCTCGGGCTCTGGGGCGCGGTCGCATGGGCGCTGAAGCGCCTCGACGGCGCGACTTGGTATCATCGCGCGCTGGTGCTGGCGGGGCCGAGTGGTTTCATCGCGGTGTTGACCGGATGGATCACGGCCGAGGTCGGGCGCCAGCCTTATGTCGTGTACGGCGTGTTGCGCACCGCGGATGCGGTGTCGCCGGTGCCGACTGGATCGGTGGCGACGTCGCTGCTTTTCTTTATCGTCGTCTACGGAATCGTGTTCACCGCTGGCGCGCTCTACATCCTGCGTTTGATGGCCAAGGGGCCGGAGGGCGAGGAGACGCCGCCGCAATCGCATCAACCGCCGGGCACGCCGCTGGGCGCCGCGATCAAGGAGGCGCACTGATGTTTGGCCTCGAACTTTCGATGATCTGGGCGGTGCTGATCGCTGTCGCTGTGTTCCTCTATGTGGCGCTGGATGGCTTCGATCTCGGCGTCGGCATCCTCTTCCCGTTCGCGAAGGACGCGCGTGAGCGCGACCAGATGCAAGCGTCGATCGCGCCGGTGTGGGATGGCAACGAGACGTGGCTGGTGCTTTGGCGGCGGCGGCTTTGTTCGCGGCGTTCGAAGGCGTACGCGGCTTTGATGCCGGCTTTGTATCTGCCGATTTTCCTGATGCTGCTGGCGTTGATCTTCCGTGGTGTTGCGTTCGAGTTTCGTCATCACGGACGTGAGCGCGGGAAGAAGTGGTGGACGTTCGCGTTCTCCGCTGGATCGATTGTCGCAACGATTGCGCAGGGTCTCGTGCTGGGCGGCTTTGTGCAGGGCATTGCGATCGAGGGCGAAGTCTTCGTCGGCGGGCCGCTGGATTGGCTGACGCCGTTCTCGTTGTTGGTCGCGGCTTCGCTGGTGGCTGGCTATGCGCTGCTTGGCGCAGCATGGATCGTGTTCAAGGCGCAGGGAGAGTTGGCCGAACGCGCGCGGCGCTGGGTGAAGCAGCTGGCTTTGCTGACGGCGTTGGCGATGGGCGCGGTGAGCTTGGCGACGTTGGGCGTCGATGCGCGCGTGACCGAGCGCTGGGGCCTGACGATGACAAGCGTCGATTGGCCGGTGTTCATCCAACTGGCGCCGCTGCCGGTGCTTGCGGGCGTGATCCTCTTCCTGCTGTGGCGCGGCATTGAAGAGCGCAAATTCCTGCGACCGTATCTCTATGCGGTGTGCTTGTTCTTGATTGGCTATGTCGGCCTCGCGGTTTCGCTGTGGCCCTACATCATTCCGTTCGCGATGACACCGGCGGATGCGGCGGCGGCGGACAATGCGCTGCAACTGATGCTGGTTGGCGCACTGGTGATGTTGCCGATCATTCTGGCGTACACGGCGTTTGTGTACTGGACCTTCCGTGCCAAGGTGGACGACCATGCCGCGTATCATTGAAGGCCCGCCGGAAGAGGGCGAGGCGTCGCGGCCTTTGGGCAAGCGCTTGCTCTGGTTCGTGGCGTTGTGGTTCGGCGGCCTGATCTCGGTGGCGGCGGTCGCCTACGGACTGCGGGCGCTGATCCTCTAGCTATTTGATCGTGGTGATGTCGCTGAAAACTTCGTCCATGAAGTGAGCGAGGGCGACGTCTTTGTCTGACACGCCGCCGGCGTCATGTGTGGTCAGCGTGACGTCGACGCGATTGTAGACATTGAACCACTCGGGATGGTGGTCGTGGCGTTCGGCGTAGAGTGCGACGCGGCTCATGAAGCCGAAGGCGGCGTTGAAATCCCTGAAGCGGAATTCCTTTTCGATGGCGTCGCGGCCGCTGGTGGCGTGCCAGCCTTCGAGGCGGGCGATGGCGGCGGCGGCGCCGATCTTGGCGGTGGACATGAATACGCTCCTTCTTTGCGTCCAATCTACTGCGATGTTTGTATTCGTCATCTGTGCGTTTGCTTGGGTTCTCAGCTTCGCTGATCCCCAGGATGACGGACAAACGGATGCAACCGCCGATTCGGGTTCAAGAGACGGGAGAGCAGAGCGCGCTTCAGTTGAAGCTTCTCAATCAGTGTTTCGTGTGAGGGCCGAAGCGCGCCCTGCGCGGCTTGTTCATGCAACCGGCGAACATCTGAAGCGTTCAGGAACTCCAAGGCGGCCATGCGTTTTCTGGCAGGGAGATCTGGGTGGTTCGATCGGCGCGAGACTCCTCCTCGCACAAAGCCGCTTCCGCGGGCCGATCATCTCCGACGCTGGGTATCCTGGCTGAGTCTTAGCGCCTGATGTTCGTTCCCGGCTGACGTGCAGAAGGCGACCAACGCCATCCGGATCCCTCGGTTTCCCTTCTTCTCACCGAGCAGCGATCTGGTCCCTCGCGGAACTCCCATCGCATCACGTTCAAACCGCATCTCCGGTGCTGTTTGGTGTTGGTCGACGTCAACAGCCTCCCATGCAGGAGATGCGGGCATCATCTCATGGGTTGGGAGGTGTAGGAGAGATTTCGGTGCGCGTGTTGATGCGTAAGGGAAATGGGATGCTGAGCTGTGGGATAGATCGCCCCCTGTTCCCGCATCGCGCCAGCACTGGGTGTGGCCAGGTCCGGCGCATAGCCGGGCGCCGGCTCCCCAAAAACGGGCATGCTGCAGCGCAGCGTGCTCCAGCCGCCGCAGCGGCCTTGCCCGTTTCGGCGGCGCGCGTCTAAGGTCCGCGCGATTTGGGCGCGCCTTGCGCCAGGGGGAGGGTTTCGCATGGCGGGCCGCTTGTTTGCGCGGAAACCAGTCGCGCACGTTCAGCAGGAATTTCAGACAGGTGAGTTGAAGCGGACTTTAGGTCCGCTTGGCCTCATCAGTCTTGGCGTTGGCTGTATTATCGGCGCCGGGATTTTCGTCATTACCGGCACGGCCGCGGCGAGCTTTGCCGGCCCGGCTGTCATCATCTCTTTCATCATCTCTGGTTTGGCCTGCGTGTTCGCGGCGCTCTGCTACGCGGAGCTGGCTTCGACCATGCCGGTGCCAGGCTCAGCCTACACCTACAGCTACGTGACCCTGGGCGAACTCTTCGCTTGGACCATGGGTTGGCTGCTGCTGCTTGAGTACGGCGTCGCCGCTTCAACGGTTGCCGCCGGCTGGACAGGTTACGTGGTCAGTCTATTGCGCGACTTCGGGATATTCATCCCGGATGCGCTCTCGCAATCGACGATGCAGTTCCAGGATGGGGTGCTGCAGGTGACAGGAAGCGTCAACTTAGTCGGCGCGATAGGCATCATGGCGGTGACGATGCTCCTGGTGCTCGGCGTTTCGGAATCGGCGTCGGTCAACAACATCATTGTCTTCATCAAGATGAGCGTGTTGCTGGCTTTCATCATCATCGGCGCCGCTTACGTAAATCCGGAGAATTGGAAGCCCTTTGTGCCCGAGAACGAGGGGGGGTTCAGCTATGGCTGGGCGGGCGTCTTCCGCGCCGCTTCGCTTGTCTTCTTCGCCTACGTGGGCTTCGAGGCGGTTTCGACCGCTGCGGGCGAAGCGAAGAATCCGCAGCGCGACTTGCCGATCGGCATTCTCGGTTCGCTGGTCATCGTGACCATTCTCTACATGGCGACGTCAGCGGTGATGACCGGCATCGTGCCGTTCCGCGAACTGGCGGTGCCCGAACCGATCGCCGTTGCAGTCGATCGCATGAACCCGCCGTGGGCGCTGATCTCTTGGCCGTTCAACGAAAGCGGTTCGCTCAACATCTTCTCGCTCGCGATCAAGATCGGCGCGTTCACCGGCCTCTCGTCGGTGATGCTGGTGTTGATGTTCGGCCAAACGCGCGTGTTCTACCAAATGGCGCGCGACGGCCTGATCTGGAAGGTGTTCAGCTCCGTCAACCCGCGCTTCAAGACGCCGGCCACGGGCACCTTGCTGCTCGGCAGCATCATTGCCGTTGCTGCGGCGGTGCTGCCGCTCGGCGTGTTGGGCGATCTCGTGAGCTTGGGCACGGCGATGGCGTTCGCGATCGTCTGCATCAGCGTCATGTATCTGCGTAAGCACGAGCCGACGCTGGCGCGGCCGTTCCGGGTGCCGTTCTACCCGCTGACGCCGATCCTTGGCATCATCATGTGCGTGATCTTCATGATGGGCCCGATCATCATCGACATCGTGTCGAAGGGCATTGGCGTGGACATCCTAGGCAGTCTGATTGGCTCGCCCGATCCGAACTTCCGTACGGATCCAGTCGCACTCGGCATTCTGGTGGTCTACTTCATCATCGGTGCGCTGATTTACATGTTCTACGGTTACGGTCACTCACGGCTTGGCCGCGGCGAAGGTCCACCGACCACGCCGCCTGCCGAACCGCCTGGCGATCCAATGACGCCAACTGGCACGCACACGGGCTAGGTTGCGTGTAAGAGAAAACGAGAGAGGCGCGGACTTTCGTCCGCGCCTCTTTTGTTTTGCGGCACTGTCCGCAATGGGCTCATGCAGCCGGTCGGCTCATAGCAAGGAGAGGTCAGCGCCGAGAGACTGGACTCTGGCGAGGTCGGTCCGCGGCGAGGGACATCACCAGAGTGGGCGCATCGCGAAGTCGGGGTCGAGGGCTGCGATCGCGAGCGAGACTGCGATGGTTGAAACCACCAAAGTGATTGGGACGGCCTTGCGCCATCCCCCAGTGGCTAGCAGCAGTACCGCGCCCCCTGCGTTAGAGACGAGCCCCATGATCACGACGCCCCAGGGAAACTGGCCGCTCGCCAAGATCCAAAAGCCCGAGGCGTAACCCGCCAAGAGCGCAACGATCGCGACGCCATAGAGACGGAAGAGGGTCTCACCGCCGCCGGTCACGCCGGTTGCAGTGGCCAGGCGCGTCGCCGGCAGGAACAGGAACGGCACAGCCGTTAAGAAGCCAGTGAGGACGATTTTTGCAGCGAGCACTAGTGCGAGGAAGCTCATGGACCTAAGTCTCCATTTTGAACTCCGGTCTAGATAGCAAGGCTGAATTCAGATGTCAAACTCAGGTGAACCCCGAATTACGAGCGCGCCGATCGCGCTCGACGATTGCGGCATGGCGAGGGCCAGCGATCTACTGGGGGATCGCTGGACCCTGCTGATTCTGAGGGAGGCGTTCTACGGCGTCTCTCGGTTTGAGGATCTGCGCGCCGATCTTGATGCGCCGCGCGCAGCGCTCTCGGGGCGGCTTGATCTTCTCGTTGAGGAGGGCGTTCTCGAGAAGCGTCCCTACCAAGAGGAAAAGTCCCGGGTTCGCCATGAATATCGCTTGAGCGAGAAGGGCCGCGAACTCGCGCTCGTCCTCATCGCGCTCATGCAATGGGGCGACAAGCATCTTCGAGATGACAGGCCGCCGCTCGATATTGTCGATGCGAAGACTCGCGAGAAGCTGACGGTAACGCTCGCCACGGCGAAGGGCCGCGTGGTCCGATTGCAAGATGTCGCGCCGGTTCTGCGTAAGCGGAATTCTTGATCTTGAGATGCGCGCTCCGGATGTGATCGGCTCGTGCAGGGTGGGTTGGAGCTCCTGCGCGAGCGTAACTACCGTCTACCGAACCGTGCAGCTCACGTTGCTTGTGTATTCTTGCCCATTTTGCGCAGGCGAGGCGTTGGTTGTAGGAAGCAGAAGTCCCGCTGAGTCTGCAAACTCAGGCGGTCTCATGAGACCCGTTGGCGACGTCATTCTGAGCTGACATCTAGTGGCCCCCTTCGGCGAAAAGCGGACGGCTAGCTCAGCACCTCCGGCACAGCCCAGCCGCGGCGTGCGCAGGCGGCGAGCACGGTGTTGCGGAGGAGGCAAGCGATGGTCATGGGGCCGACGCCACCTGGCGATGGTGAAACCGCGGCGGCGACTTCGATGGCTTCTTTGAAATGAACGTCGCCGACCAGCTTGGTCTTGCCTTCGCCCTTCTCGGGCGCGGGCACGCGGTTGGTGCCGACATCGATGACAATGGCACCGGGGCGAATCCAATCTCCGCGCACCATTTCGGGACGTCCCACAGCGGCCACCAAAATGTCGGCGCCGCGGCAGACCATTTTGAGATCGCGCGTCTTCGAGTGGGCGATGGTGACGCTGGCGTTCTGCTCGAGGAAGAGCAGCGCCGCCGGTTTGCCGACAAGGATGGAGCGGCCGATGACGACGACATTGGCGCCGGTGAGGTCGGGACGCTCTGTCTTTGCTAGGATGACGCAGCCGACTGGCGTGCAGGGGCGCAGGCCCGGCTTGCCGAGCACGAGCTTGCCGGCGCTGGCCTCGGTGAGGCCGTCGACGTCCTTCAGCGGATCGAGCGCTGCGAGCACGGCGGGTTCGCTGATGTGCTTGGGCAGCGGCAGCTGCACGAGGATGCCGTCAATCTCGGGGTCGCGTGAGAGGGTTTCGACGCGGGCGATCAGATCGGCTTGGGTGGTGTCGGCGGGCAGCTTGATTTCAACGCTGCGCATGCCGGCTTCGATCGTCGCTTTGCCTTTGCTGGCGACGTAGACGTGGCTGGCTGGATCATCGCCGACGAGGACGACCGCGAGCGCCGGTTGCGCGGGCAGCAGCTTTACTGCTTCCGCGACATTAGCGCGGACGTTCGCCGCGATGGCTTTGCCGTCGATGCTGCGTCCGGTCATGGCTTTTCCTCGTAGCGGGCGATGAACGCGGCGATATCGGCCGCGCTGGCGGTTTCGATCTCTAACACTTTGAGTCTCGCGGTTTGACCACGCGACACGCTAACTTTGCTCTTCGCCACGCCGAAGGCCTTGGCGATCAGCGCTTCCAAGGCGCGGTTGGCTTTGTTGTCCTCGGGCGCGGCGCGTACGCGGGCTTTGAGATAAGGGCCGGCGTCGTCGGCGGCGCAGCCATCGATGCGGTCGGCGCCGCCGGAGGGGGTGAGGCGGACGCGGAGCTTGGTCAGAGCACCGGTCCGCGGCCGGTCAGCACACCGTAGAGCCACGGTAGGATGCTGCCTTGCGTGAAATAGATGAGCAGCAGCAACACCATGACCGAGAGATCGACGCCAGCGATGGGTGGGATCAGGCGCCGGAGTGGCCGCAGGACTGGATCGGTAACGCGGGAACAGAATTCCCAAACCGAGCGGATGAGCTGGTTCCGCCGATCGACAATGTCGAAGGCGTAGAGCCAGGAAATCACGACGTAGACGATCAGAACGACCGAAAGCAGCTGGAGAACGATCGAGACGATCTGGAAGATGATGCCGATCAGGCCAGTGTAATACATGCGCCCCGTCTAGTGCGGTTCGGGCGGGTTCGGCAACTGTTGGGTGGTGAGCGGCTACCCGAACGGGCCCCGGTTGACGCTCAGGCGGCGCGCGCTCTATATCGCGCCTCCCACTGGACGGGCCCGTAGCTCAGCTGGGAGAGCGCTGCGTTCGCAATGCAGAGGTCAGGAGTTCGATCCTCCTCGGGTCCACCATCCCCCCAAAAATCCTGTGGGGTTTCAAGATGGGGTAGTCACTTTCACCGGAAAGGTTCGTCACTCCGCGTTCGCGGAGCGTTTCGCGAATGTCCGAGTCTGGCCCAATTGCGCCGTTCAAGGGAGCTTGAGCGATCGTCTATTCGAGTTTCGAACTCCACATCATGAGGTCTCCGCGCCACAGGCTCACAGAGGTGCGAGATTCCGCGAACAGTCTTGCGGCTTCAATCGCCTGGCCGTCGTTCTCGCAGGTTGCCTCAAATAGGTCTGCGCGGGCCGCCGCTTCTGGATCCTCAATACGGATGACGAACCTGTAGAGGGGCTTACTGCTCATGACAGGGCGCCGTTCTCAAACTGCGCATCCGAGGGATACGCGCTTGAACCGGGGTGGCTATAAGACCTGTGGTCTAGGTCATTGTGATCAATTGCGCGCTCCGGCCGCAGATTCCCTCGATGTTGGCGGTCGCGCTCTGGGGGAGCTGGGTGGAGTCGGTCAGAAGTCGTAGTTCTCTTTCGGAATGTCGCGCGCTTTTTCGCACTCGGCCCGGAAGTCGTAGGGCACGGCGTCGGCGCAGTCGGGCCATTTCTGTGTCGCGAGCCAGAGTTCGACGAGTCCCAACCGCGCGCAGAGCCGCACGAAGCGTTTGTCGTTTCGTATCTCGGGCATGATCTCCCAAAACAACATGCCCGTGGTGTAACCGTCCACACCCATCACGTCGTCGGCATTACCGCGTGGCCCCAAATACGCCTTATCCAAAACCGCATAGGCTTCATCGACAAGGCCGAGATGCGCCGCATAGACCAGGCGCGAGACGTCGATGCAGCCGGTGCGCGCGGCATACGCCTCGAATGTGCTACGCCAAGCGGTTAAGTTCTCGGGCGTCGGGCTGCGCTTGGCGTTGATGAAGCCAAGACCTTCCTGAAACTCGCGCAGTGTCCGTCCCGCTGCGGGATCAAGCAACCGGTCGATGGAGTCCCACTCGCCCAGGAACGCATACGCGCGCATCAAGTTCGCGACCGGAAAGCTCAAGCCGGGCACGCGGTCGACAATGCCTTCAAGCACTGTCGCCGACTCCCGCACTTGGCCCGTCGCCATCATGCTGAGCGCCAGCATATTGGCGTGTGGCGGATCGAGCGCGTTCAGGCGGAACGCGCGCTCAGCAACCTCAGCACCTTCGCGCACGTAACCCGTCGCGCGCAAGAAGCGGCAGTGGAACATATCCTTGTCGGGCGAGGGCGCGCGCCTCACCCCCACCATCGCAGCTTCGGCCTCGATAAAGGAACCGTAAGGCGGCAGCACGAAGAAGCGCGCGAGCAAGGCGTCGGAATTCAGAGGATCGATCGCAAGTGCACGATCCGCTTCTCGCATGATCAATGCCGCGCTTTCTTTGCGCGTGGCGAACGGCTGATAAAGGCGCAACCAACCGCGCGAAAAGGCGAGTCGCCCCCAGGCTTCCGCAAAATGAGGCGCGCGTTGCGTCGCTTGTTCCAGCAGCGCGATGTGGGCCACGAACTCGTCGGGCGCGAACGACTTGGCGCTGGATCGCAAATAGAGATCGTAGACGGCGGGATCGACCTTGGTCGAGAAGCTCGTAAACGTCTGATGCAAGGCGTTGGCGATGGCCTCCGAGATTTCGTCCTGCACCGCGAATGTATCCTCAAGCCCGCGGTCATAGCGGTCGGACCACAAGGTCGTGTGCGACGATGTCTCGACGAGGTGCGCCGCAATCCGAACGCGTGTGCCCGCCCGGCGAACCGAGCCATCGAGCACGTGGCTGCATTTCAGCATGCGCGCCGCATCGCTCTTTTTCTCACCGCGGAACTGGAAGCTGGAGGTGCGGCCGATGACCTTCAATTTCGCGCCGCGCGCCAGCCGTTGGATGATTTCTTCCGAGACGCCGTCCGAAAAGAACTGCATCTCCGGATCGGTGGAGAGGTTGTCGAAGGGCAGTACGGTTAGCACAGGTTCGGAACTCTGCGGCGGCGCTACCGCGGCGCCAGCAGCGACCGAACCGAGCGCAAACGCCTCGATCGCCTCTGCCATCTTGTCGAGCTGCAGGACGCCGCGCGAGATCAGCCGCTCGGCGATGGGTCCCCGGATCGTTTGCCGTACGGTCGCCGACACCAGCGCGCCACCCGTGTCGCTCCTCGCCATCAGCCGTGCAGCGACATTGACGCCGTGACCGAGCAAATCACCATTCGGCTGCACCACGACGTCGCCAAGATGCACACCGATCCGCACCTTGGGTTCACAGGTCTCAGCAAGTTCAAGCGCAGCCTCGACCGCCGCTAGGCTCGACCCGAACTCCAACATGAAGCCGTCGCCGGCAGTGTTGAACACCCGCCCGCCATGCTTCGCCGCGATCCCCTCGATCACCTTCCTGAGCGCCGCCACCTCCGCCGTCGCGCGCGCCTCGTCAGCCTCCGTTCGCGCCGAATATCCCGCAACGTCGAGGGCCACGATGGTGGCGAGCTTGCGGGTTGGGGTGTCGTCGGCCATCGAGGCTTTCGGTCAAAGCGAGTGCGTGGGGCATCAGGCTAAGCAGAGTCACCGGTTAATGCCAAGCAGCTCGAAAGCGTGCGGGCGGCTCGCGGACGAACACTATCAATGACCGTCTTCGGCGAAAAGCGGTCGTTCGAGAGTTCAAGAGCAGACGGAAGGCCGGAATGTCCGTCTTTGGCCCAATGCCGTGAACGGCTTGCCGAACGCCGTGGTGCTGGCCTGCGCCAGATGATCCCGAACTAGGCGGCGTCGCGCTTGGCGGCTTGTTCTTTGTGTTCGTCTTCAATGTCGCCGGTGATGAGGCGGGCGCCTCGGTCAAAGGTTAGGTAGGACCAGGTCCAGTCGAGCGCGACAGCGATGCGGTTCTTGAAGCCGATCAGATAATAGATGTGCGCCGCGCACCAGACGAGCCAGCCGATGAAGCCAGTGAGACGGAAGCCGCGGAAATCAGCGACTGCGGCTTTGCGGCCGACAGTGGCGAGATTGCCGTAGTCGACATAGGCGAAAAGCTCGGTGAGCGGGTCGGCTTCGAGCGCGGCTTTGATCGCGCGCGCAGCGTAAACGCCTTGTTGTTTGGCGACGGGCGCAACGCCGGGAAGTGCACGCCCGCTCGCGTCGCTGACCGCAGCGCAATCGCCGATCACGAAGATATTGTCGTGGTTCGGCGCGCGGAGATTGGCGGCGATGATGGCGCGGCCGGCGCGATCGGCGGGGATGCTGAGCCAGCGCGCGGCAGGCGAGCTCTGCACGCCCGCAGCCCAGATTACGGTGCGGCTGGCGATGTGTTCGTCGCCCAAGGTCACGCCGGTTTCGTCGACATGGCTGACCGCCTTGCCGAGGCGGACCTCGACACCGAGGTGTTCGAGCGAACGTTTGGCGTTGGCTGAGAGCGTTTCCGGAAAGCCGGTCAGAATGCGCGGCGCGGCTTCGATCAAAATGATACGTGCCGATTTGGGATCGATGCGGCGATAGTCGCGGGCGAGTGCTTTCTTGGCGAGCTCGGCGATGGCGCCAGCGGTCTCGACGCCGGTCGGGCCGCCGCCGATGACGATGAAGGTGGTGAGCGCGGCGCGTTCGGTGGCGTTGGGTTCGAGTTCGGCGCGCTCGAAGGCGAGCAGGATGCGCTTACGTTGCTCGGTGGCGTCTTCCAGAGTCTTGAGGCCGGGCGCGAATTGCTCCCAATCGTCGTGACCGAAATAGGCGTGGCGCGCGCCGGTGGCGATGATGAGATAATCGTAGCCGACGCGGCGATTGCCGAGGACGACTTCGCGTTTGGCGGTGTCGATGGCTTCTACGGCGCCCAGTTCCACGGTCACGTTTTTCTGGTGGCGGACGATCGCGCGGATCGGTGTTGCGATCTGGTTCGGCGCGAGACCGGCGGTCGCGACTTGGTAGAGTAGCGGCTGGAACAGGTGGTGGTTGCGGCGGTCGATGATGGTGACATCGACGGGCGCGTTCTTGAGCGCCTTAGCAGCGGCGAGGCCGCCGAAACCTGCGCCGATAATGACGACGCGCGGGCGTGTAGTCGCGTTCATGGGCGAGGCCCCTCCGTGACAGGTTCCGATATAAGCGCGTTCGCGCGTCACTTCAGCTTCTATGCGGTGCTACATTGCGCCACGGTTTAGGTGGTCCGCGTCGCCCTTCGACAGGCCCAGGGCGACGCGATTGAAACGCCGGCGCCTGAATTAGCGTCATGCTGAGCTTGCCGAAGCAGGGCGCCACGCACCTAACCAGTTCTGATGCTTGCATCGTGGGCCGAGGACGGGTCTAACGCGGCCCTCCCATGCTTGAAATTTCAGACCTCACCTTCCGCTTCGGCCCGCGGCCGTTGTTTGAGAACGCCAATGCGTTCATCGCCGAGGGCTGGAAGGTCGGGCTCGTCGGCCGAAATGGCACGGGCAAGTCGACGCTGCTGACGTTGATCCGCGATGAGGTGGGCAAGGCGAATTCCTCTATCCGTGTGCGGCGTGGGGCGCGGATGGGGTTTGTGGCCCAGGAAGCGCCGCAGGTGGATACGCCGTTGCTCGACCTTGTGATGGCGGCGGATGAGGAGATGACGTCGCTGCTGAAGGAAGCGGAGACGGCGGAAGACCCGCAGCGCATCGCCGATATTCACATGCGGTTGGCTGAGATCGACGGATACCTGGTGAAGCGCGCGCGAGCGCGATCATGGTTGGCCTTGGGTTCGGAGCAAGACGATCTGCGGCGGCCGGCGCGCGAGTTCTCGGGCGGTTGGCGTATGCGTGCGGCGTTGGCGGGGTGCTGTTCTCAGCGCCTGATTTGCTGATCCTCGACGAACCGACAAACTATCTCGACCTCGAAGGCGCGGCGTGGCTTGAGAGGAGTATCTGCGCGAGTATTCGCACACGGTGATCTGCGTCAGCCACGATCGCGAAATGTTGAAACCGTCGGGTGACGCACATCCTGGCGCTGGACGACAAGAAACTGAAGTCTTCGTCGGCGGCCATGGATGCTGCGTACCTGAAGAAGAAGGCCGAGCGGCTGGCGCTGCGCAGGGGATGAAGGCTACAGGACGCGCAAAAGGCGCACTTGCAGAAGTTCGTCGATCGCTTCCGCGCCAAGGCGTCGAAGGCGGCGCAGGCGCAGAGCCGGATCAAGCAGCTCGAAAAGATGCAGGATATCGCCGTCCCGCTGGAAGAGCGGGACGGGTGCCCTCTTCAATTCGACAATCCGGTTGAGCTGGCGTCGCCGCTGGTGGTGCTGGATGAGGCTGACTCGCTTGCCAGAAGGCAAGCCGGTCTTGAAGCGTGGCGCCAGATGATCACGACGATCATCGTGATCATCGGGCCGAACGGACAGGCAAGACGACATTGGTGAAGTCGATCGCGGCGCGGCTGGCGTTGCTGAACGGCAAGCGTGTGGCGTCGTCGAAAAGCTGATGGGCTATTTCAGTCAGGATCAGCTCGATGAACTGCGCGCAGGCGAGACCGTGCTGGAGCACGTGCGCGATCTCGAGCCTGATTGGGCGCCGCCGAAGCTGCGCTCGCTGGCGGCGCGCATGGGGTTTGGGGTCGAGAAGATCGACACGAAAGTCGAGAAGCTCCTCGGTGGAGAGTGCGCTTGCTGCTGGGCCTGATGGCGCACCACAAACCGCACGTGCTGATCTCGACGAACCGACCTCGCACTTAGACATCGATAGCCGCGAAGCGTTGATCCACGCGATCAATGGTTACGAAGGCGCCGTGCTGCTGATCACGCACGATATCTATCTGGCTGAAGCATGCGCCGATCGGCTTTGGCTCGTCTATCACGGGCGGGCGCGGCAGTATGACGGCGATCTCGAAGACTATCGCAAACTGGTCGCGGCGGCGGACCGGCCTGTGGTGGAAGGCGACAAACCGAGCGCTATGGCGGCAGCTGCGCAGGCGGACGCGAAGCCCAAGCACTCGAAATACACGCTGACGCGCAAGCTCGAAGCGGCGGAGAAAGAGATTGAGCAGGCGAACGCGGCGCTGGCGCGGATCGATGCAGCCTTGGCTGACCCGGAGCTGTTCACAAAAGATCAGAAGCGCGGCGAGAGCTTGTTGAAAGAGCGCACGCACGCGGCGACGGCGTTGGCGAAGGCGGAAGCGAGCTGGCTTGAGGCAAGCGAGGCGCTGGAGGGCGCGTAAGCTGATCCATTGCCGCGGCGCCCGCGTAGAACCCCACATTGGAGGGTTCGATGCGGCGACTGGTTTTGGTGTTGGCGCTTGGTTTGAGCGCATGTGCGGCCCAGGCGCAGGTCGCAGCGCCGGCGCTCGGCGGCGCGTGGGTGGTTGACCTTTCGACGGAGCCGGGGAGGCCTTACACGCAGCCGATGGATCTCACGCTGAATGCGGACGGCACGGTCAATGGCTCGTTCTATCAGAGCGAGATCGAGGCAGGGCGCTGGAAGACGGATCGCGGGCGTACGTGCGTGAGCTTCCGCACGACTGATGGTGCTGGGCCGTATCACACGGCGGCATGTATGGTGGGCGATCACGTTGAGGGACAAACCTGGGCTGAGCACCGGAATTTCTTGTTCAATTGGAATGCCACGCGCTGACGTGGCGCGCTAAGGTTGATCGCGCCTTAGCAATAGAAATTAACGCCGACTTTAGGCCGATCTGTAATCCTCGATACTCGCAATTCGGGGCGGATGATGAGCAGCGACCTAACCACGTTGTTTCGTGGCGCGCCGGGCGTGGAGCGCGCGCGCGAAATTATCGAGCGCATGGGTCAGCAGCAGATCCCTACGAGCCCGGCGAACTATGAGGTCTGGACCACGCACGTGGCTGGCATGAAGCCGGACCTAAGCCGGGAAATCGAGGCGCGGCTCCAGCGTGGTGAAGCTTTCACGGACGAGGCCAACGAAGAGCTATTCGAGCGCTTCTTTGCCAACACCCGGCTCTCGATCCAGATGCTGGAGACGAGTGAAACGATCGCCCGGGAGCTGGACGACACGGTTTCGAATTTGCGCGGCGCGGGCGGGCAGGCGGGCTCCTACGCGAAAGTGCTGCAGGAGGCAGCCTCCCGGTTTGAGGGCGGCGTGGATTCAGCTGAATTTCGTTCGGTCGTCGATCATCTGGCGCACACCACGCACGAGATGATTGAAAATCAGCTGCGACTAGCCGACCAGATCGAAGCGACCTCGCGCCAAGTGCAAGAACTGCAAACGGCGCTGGAGAGCGTGAAGGTCGAGGCGCTGACGGACGGGCTCACCGGGCTCGCCAACCGGCGCATGTTCGATGAGACGCTGCAGCGGCGAATGACGGACGCTGCCGCCGACAAGAGCGACCTCTGCCTGGTGATGTTCGATATCGATAACTTCCGCCGCCTCAATGATAGCTGGGGTCACCCGCTCGGCGATCAGGTGTTGCGTTACATCGCTTCCGTGTTGCGCGCGCACGCACAAGGCGACCTGCAAGCCGCGCGCTATGGCGGCGAAGAATTCGTTATGACCATGCCGCGCACGAACCTGCCGTTGGCCGAGGCGCTGGCGTCGCGGGTTAGCAAGGCGGTGAAGTCGAAGCGCTTGTCGCTGAAGTCGACGGGCGATGTGATCGGGGAAGTCACGGTCTCGATTGGTGTGGCCCGGTTTCGCGAGGACGACGACGCGGACAGTTTCATTTCGCGCGCTGACGCGTGCTTGCGCGCGGCGAAGGCAGCCGGTCGCGACCGCATCGTCACCGACGCGCAGCTGGCGCGGCAGAACGCGGCTTAAGCTATCGGCGCGAGCGGCGCTTCTTTGATGCGGTCGAGATTGCCGGTGCCGGGGATGAAGAGGGCTTCGATGCGGATGCCGTCTGGGTCTTCGAAGAGCGTCGAGTAATAGCCGGGCGCCCACGGGCCTTCTTCGCCGGTGCGGATGATGGTGGCGCCGAAGTTTTGCATCGTGGCGGCGAGCGCGTCGACGTCTTCGCGCGAGCGGAGGCGGAAGCAGAAATGATGCAGGCCGACGCGCCATTGGTCGAACGGCGTGTCTTTGTGCTCCGGCGCGGCGGGGCGATGGAGCACGCCGGTGCGCGCCGATGCAATAGAAGATTTGGCCGGGCACGTCGTACTGATCGCCATGCCGAGGCCGCAGCAGCTTGTGATAGAACGGGCGCGACGCGGTGACGTCGCGGACGGTGAGCTGAATGTGGGCGATGCCGTTTGGGGAGATCATGGGGCCGCTCCTGCGCTTCGTGGTTAGCATTTCGATTGCGGATGAGCGATGCTTCGCTAGGCTGCTGCAATGTTCGAATGGCTGAAGCCGCGCCCGAAGCTGTTCTCGATTGATCCCGCTACCAAGGCGGCGGCGGCTCGCATTGGTGAGCGGCTCAACTGCCCATGCCTTTACACTCAGACCAAGAAGGGTGGGCTCGCCGTACCGATGATGCACGCTGAGCCACAAGACGAAAGCTTAGCTGGCTGGCGGAGCTTGCGCGAACTCGTCGAGAGGAGCGCCGCTGACGGGGCCGAAGTGCTCGAGCCAATTTCTCACATTGAGTGGAACGACTGGAGCGCGGTGATCACGCTTCCCGCCGAGATCTCAAGTTTATCCAGAGTCGAGAAGATACGTCTTTACGGCAGTCGACTGCGCCGCCTTCCGCCGGAGATTGGACGGCTCGCAGCCCTTCGCGACTTGGACATCTATACTTCGTACTTCCTCCATTGGTTGCCGTACGAAGTTCGGCGCTGCAAGAATCTCGGCGGCAGTCGCATGAGCACGCGCGCGCTCTACGGAAATGCGAAGACACTTCTTCCGTTTCCTCGCTTGTCGGCACCGATGGCGACGCTGATGCCGACCACTTGCAGCGTTTGCGACCGCGGATTTGGCGAGCGCACGCCGCACCTTTGGTGGACCACTCAGCGAGTAGGAACGGACATCGTTCCGTTGCTGGTTCACTCGTGTTCGAACGAGTGCACACAATCGATTCCGAAGTCGCCTCCAGGGTTTTTCGAACGACCGCACAAAGGCGGCGGCGGAGTCGGGATGCCGACGACGCGTTGGTGACGGTAACACTCCCCGCGTTGCGAACAAAGGCGAAACACGTCAGCCTCCGCGCATGTCGCGAATCATCAGCGCAGCTTTGGACGACTTGAACGCAGAACAGCGTGCCGCCGTTGAGCATGGGCTCGAGCCGTTGCTGGTGATTGCGGGCGCGGGGTCGGGGAAGACGAAGACGTTATCGTGCCGCGTGGCGCACTTGGTTGCGAACGGGGCTGATCCGTCGCGCATTCTGTTGCTGACGTTTTCGCGGCGCGCGGCGAGCGAGATGACTGCGCGCGTCGGCAAGGTGATGGCCGGCGATGTGCGCATTCCGTGGGCCGGGACGTTTCACGCGATCGGCGCGCGGCTATTGCGCGAACTGCCGGTGATCGGCATCGATCCGGAGTTCACCATCCACGATCGCAGCGATAGCGCCGATCTGATGGGCATGGTGCTGGGAGCTTGGCGTGGCGACGGCGCCAAGCGGTTTCCGATGAAGGGGACGTGCCTCGCGATTTATTCGCGCGTCGGAACGCGGATGAGTCGATCGACGATGCGGTGGTGGCGCAATTTCCGTGGTGCCGTGAGTGGAACGCGGAGCTGAAGACGCTGTTTGGCGCGTATGTCGAAGCCAAGCAGAAGCAGAATGTGCTGGATTGCGACGATCTGCTTTGGCTCTGGGCCGAGGCGATGAATGAGCTGGCGTTGGCGCGCGAGGTTGGCGCGCGGTTCGATCATGTGCTGGTCGATGAATATCAGGACACCAACAAGCTGCAGGCGCGGATCCTGTTGGCGATGAAGCCGGATGGGCGGGGCGTGACTGTGGTCGGCGATGACGCGCAGTCGATCTATTCGTCCGCGCCGCGGACGTGCGCAACATTCTGGAGTTTCCGAAGGCGCTTACGCCGGAGGCGCGGCTGGTGACGCTGGAGCAGAATTATCGCTCGACGGCTGATCCTGGATGCGTCGAACGCGGTGATCGATCTGGCCAAGGAGCGTTTCACCAAGAATTTGCGCACGACGCGTACGGGTGGTGTGAGCCGAAGCTAGTGAGTGTACGCGATGAGGCGGCGCAGGCGAGCTACATCACCGAGAGCGTGCTGGAAGCGCGCGAGCGCGGGCTGACTTTGATGCAGCAAGCGATCCTCTTCCGAGCGGCGGATTTTTCGGCGCCGGTGGAGTTGGAGCTGGCGAAGCGACATTCCGTTCGTGAAGTTCGGCGGGCTGAAGTTTCTCGAAGCGTCGCATGTAAAGGATTTTCTGGCGATCCTGCGTTGGGCGCAGAATGGCGGCGATCGCATCGCAGGCTTTCGTGCGTTGCAGCTGGTGCCGGGCGTTGGGCCGGCGAAGGCGTCACGGATGCTGGACGCGGTCGATGAGACGGGCGCGTATGGCGTCGTGCGCAACACCGCGCCGCCGGCGGGCGCGTCCGAGGCTTGGGATGCGCTGAAGCAGATGCTCGGTGATTTGCAAGGCGCGACTTGGCCGGGCGATCTCGATCTTGCGGCGCAATGGTATCGGCCGATGATGAACGAGCGCTATGACGATGCGCGCGTGCGTGCCGGCGATATCGATCAGATGCAGCGGATCGGCGCGACGTTCGGCTCGCGCACGAGTTTTCTGACGGAGCTGACGCTCGATCCGCCGAATTCCACCAGCGATGAAAGCGGCAAGTCGTCGAAGGACGATGACTATCTGATCCTGCTCGACCATCCACTCGGCCAAAGGGCAGGAGTGGAAGAATGTGTTCGTGCTGAATGTTGTCGATGGCTGCATGCCGTCGGATCTCGGGACGGGTACGACGGCGGAGTTGGAGGAAGAGCGGCGGCTGCTCTATGTGGCGATGACGCGGGCGAAGGATGAGCTGCATCTGATCACGCCGCAGCGTTTCTATCACACGCAGCAAAGCAAAGGCGGCGACAAGCACGTCTACGCGATCCGCTCGCGCTTCATTCCGGAGTATGTCGCGTCGAAGTTTGAGCAGACGGCTTGGGCGCCGGAGGCGGCGCACGGCAGCGCTGGCACAGGCGGCCCGCTGCCGAAGATCGATCTCGCGGCGAAGGCGCGTTCGCGCTTCGGCTAGCCGTTCTTTGGCGGCAGGGGGATGTAGGCGCTGGTGCGCTTTTTGTAGACTTCGTATTCGGGGCGCGTGCGTTGCAGGTGCGGTTCGATGGTCGGCCCGCCGCTGACGCGCGTGAGCAGGAACGTCAGCAGAAGCGGCCCCGCGATGCTCAAGAGGCCCATGCCGGCGTCGAGCGCGATCAGCCACATCCCCCACCACGCAACCATGTCGCCGAAATAATTGGGGTGGCGTGAGTAGCGCCAGAGGCCTTGGTCCATGACCTTGCCTTTGTTGGTCTCAAGCGACTTGAAGTGCGCGAGTTGCGCATCGGCGATCGCCTCGAAGATGATGCCGGCGAGCGCGATCCAGATGCCGATGAGGCCGATTGTGCCGAACGCTTCTGTGCGCGGAATGGCGCCGAGCATCGCAGGCAGCGCGACGATGAATTGCAGCACGAGTTGCGGCGCGAACACCCAGAGCAGTGAGAACATCGCAAAGTTGAGGCCGTGCTTTTGCTGGGCGCGCTCGGCGAGCTTGGCATAGCGGCGGTCCTTGCCGTGATTGGCCCAGCGCCAAAAGAGGTAGACACCGAGGCGCAGGCCCCAGGCGCTGGCGAGGAAGAGCAGCGCCGTGGCGTGTGGGCCTGGGTCGGTGAGTTGTACGAATGTCGACCACGCAAGTACGACAACGCCGAGCGCCCACCATGAGTCGATGTAGCTAGGGTCTTTCAGTGGAATGGAGATGAGCCAGAGCGCGGTGAAGCAGGTGCCGGCGACGACGAGATTGGTAAGAAGGATCGGCAGCGCTTCGGTCATGGGCGAAGTTAGTATGACAACCTAAGCTTGTGCAAGCTTGAGCGCTCTACGCGATCTGCTTCAACGCGTTGCGCACGGTGTCAGCGATCTGATCGATCTGGTTCTTCTCGATGATCAGCGGCGGCGAGAACGCGAGGATGTCGCCGGTGACGCGGATCAAGACACCGGCGTCGAAGCATTTGCGGAAGGCTTCGAGGGCGCGTGCGGTGGGCGCGCCGGGGCGGGGTTCGAGTTCGATGCCGCCGATGAGGCCGAGATTGCGGATGTCTATGACGCTCGGTGCATCGCGGAGCGAGTGCATCGCGTCTTCCCAATAGGGCGCGATTTCGGCGGCGCGTTCGAAGAGGCGCTCTTCTTTGAAGGTGTCGAGCGTGGCGATCCCTGCGGCGCAGGCGAGCGGATGGCCGCTTGTGGTGTAGCCGTGGAAGAGTTCGATCGGCGTGTCGGAATTGGCGAGGATGGTGTCGTAGATCTCGCGCGATGCGGCGACGGCGCCCATCGGCACGGCGGCGTTGGTGATGGCTTTCGCCATGGTGAGAAGGTCGGGCTTCACGTCGAAGTAGTCCGCGGCGAAGGGCGCGCCCAGGCGGCCGAACCCGGTGATGACTTCATCGAAAATGAGCAGGATGTCGTGCTTGGTGCAGAGTTCGCGCAGGCGCTTGAGATAGCCCTTCGGTGGCATGATCACGCCGGTGGAGCCGGCGACGGGCTCGACGATGACTGCGGCGATGGTGCTGGCGTCGTGCAATTGCACAATGCGCTCGAGCGCGTCTGCGAATTCGGCGCCGTGCGGTGGCTCGCCGCGCGAGAAGGCGTTGCGCGCGATGTCGAGCGTGTGCGGCAGGTGATCGACGCCGGCGACCATGGGGCCATAGGTCATGCGATTTCGGACGATGCCGCCTACGCTGATGCCGCCGAAATTGGTGCCGTGATAGCCGCGCTCGCGACCGATGAGGCGATACTTACCAGGTTTGCCGCGCGCCTTTTGGTAGGCGAGCGCGATCTTGAGTGCGGTGTCGGCAGATTCGCTGCCGCTGTTGGTGAAGAAGATGCGGTCAAGGTTTGTTGGAAGAATTTCGCCTAGGCGGTTGGCGAACTCGAATGCGGCTGGGTGGCCGAGATTGAAGTTGGTGGCGTAGTCGAGTTCGGCAGCGGCGCGCTGGATGGCTTCGACGATGCGTGGGCGGCCGTGGCCAGCGGCGCAGCACCAGAGGCCGGCGGTGCCGTCGAGGATCGCGCGGCCATCAGGCGCGTAATAGTGCATGCCTTCGGCGCGCACGACCATGCGCGGGTCGGCCTTGAACGCCTTGTTCGGCGTAAACGGCATCCAGAAAGAGTCGAGCGAGTTCGGGCGCGGCGTGTCGGGCATGCAAACAGTGTGAGCCTACCGCCGTTGCGCCGCAAGGCGTGCTCAGGCCTCGGCCGCGCCAATCAGTTTGGCGATCTCATCAAGAAGATGGAGCCGCTGCTTTCTGAGCGCGGTCAGGTGTTCGTCCGACGCCGGCGTAACGCCATTCTCGATATTGTGAATCTCGCGCCAGATGTGGTGGTTCTGCTCAAGCAGGGTCTTGAAGTGGGGATCGCTAACCTTGAGCCGATGGATGGTCTCGGCGTGGCCGGCGAATTCCTGCTCAAGGGCGTGATCCAAGTGTTCAGGTGTCATGCGCCTTCTCTAGCGGGCCTGAACCGGCGCTCCTTGATTTGGCGCAACTACCTCGACCGTTCGCCATTGACGGTTCGCGAACATTTCGGATTGGTCGTTGAAGTGCGGGCTCGGGACGATCGCTAGCGCCCCATTGGCTGATAACCCGGACGCTGAGCGTGCGATCCGGCGCCAATCCATCACCATCATCAGCCGTCGCCGAAGTCCGCGACGGCGCGACCGTCTGGGTCGTCGTGCCAGCGCAGGGCTCGGAGAACGTCTGGCGCGCCTTCGAGCGGCAGATCGATGTCGCCACGGCGGAGGCGGAGCACGTCGCCGAGCGGTGGGTCGACGCGGCCGAAATGCTGGCGCAGGCGCGCGGCGGCAGTGCGCGCGGCGTCGACCGGCGCCGGCGGGGGCGTGTTGGCTCGGCCGGCATTGTAGATCGGTTGATAGATCAGGCCGGCGAGCGCGGCGGCTGGGCTATCGTTGGCGGCGCGCCGGTCCCAGCCGCGGAGCAGGGTTTGGATTTCGGCGAGCTCCGTATCGTTCGTAGAGTCAGCGGCGAGAATCTCGTTGATGGCTGCCATCGTAGCCGAGCGTTCGCTTGAAGTGAGATCGAACTTGGCGGCCAGCAATTGCTCGTCGCTGATGGTGCGGAGCGGCGAGAGCATCTCGACGGCGCGGTAGCCGCGATTGGTGATGTAGGTTTCGATCGCGCGCGCGGCCTCGGGATATTGCTCGGGGCGCATGTCGGCGCTGGGGTCGGTGGACGACCATGGCGCGCCATTGGTTGAGTAGAGCCAGCCGCTCGAAGGATCGACGAGCGTGGGCGCATCGAGGCGATCGTCCATCGCCCAGATGTTGGCGCTGGTATCGCCCGGCACGCAGCCCTGCCAATCCAGACCTTCGGCGCGGTTCGGTAGGATGGCGTTGTAGTGATAGGCAATACGGCCTGTGGCGTCGGCGTAGATAAAGTTGAACGAAGGAATGGCGCGCATCGACATGGCGGCCGCCCATTCTTCGTAATTGTGGGCGTGGCCCAAGCGGTAGAATTGTTCGAGCGCGCGGATTTCGCCGCGACCGGCGTAGCGCACGGCCACCCAACCGTCGGCGGTTTCGAAGGCGGGGCCGTGTTCGGTGAAGCGCAGCGTGCGCGGCACGGGGATGGTGAACCAGCCCATCTTCACCTGCAGCCAGATCGTGCGGGTTTCGAAGCGGCGCCATTCGCCGTCAAAGAAATATTGGTCGCGATGCTGATCGTCGGTGGTGAGGCGATAGATGTCAGCGAGATCGGGCAAGTTCACGGTGGCGGCGAAGCCGATGTCGCCGTTGGTGCCCAGCACCGGGAAAGGAGAGCCTGGAAAGAGCCCGCCGCGCATGCGCCAGCCGGTGTCGGTGGTGACGCTCGCTTCGTACCAGGCGACGGGCCCGGCCCAAGGTTGGTGTGAGTTGATGATGAGGCGGGTGTGGCCGTCGGCGCTGCGGCGCGGGGAGACGGCAAAGGCGTTGGAGCCGTTGTCGATGATATCGGCGCTGGCTTCGCGCGTGGCGCAGGGGTGGCCGTCTTCGCTGGCGACCATGCCGAGCGTGCGCTCGAAACCCCAGAAGAGCGGAACCGTGAGCGCCGAGCCGGCGACGACATCGTGCGCGGTGACATTGCGCGCGCCAGATAAAACCTCATCGGGATGCGCGCGCGCGTAGGCGTTCAAGCCATCGGCGTAGCCTTGGGCGACATCTCGGAATTCCTGGCTGAGGCGCGTGTCGAAACCTTCTTCGACCGCCTCGCGAATGCCGAGCAAGTGCCAGAGGAAGTCAGATTTGGCGCCGTCTTCACCGAGATGGGCGCCGAGCTTGCCGCGCGCAGCCAGTAGGACGAGCTGGATGGTGGCGAAGTTGTCTTCGGCGTGTGCGTAGGCGATGCCGTAGGCGGCTTCTTGGTCGTCGCGGCCATGAACGCTGGGGATGCCATACTCGTCACGGGTGATGGTGGGATTGTAATCACGCGCCGGGGCCAGCGGGGCCGGGCTGCAGCCGGCCATGACGATTGCCGCGAACAAACTAACCCAAATTCGCATACCGCTCTCCCCTGCTGCGATTTGGTACCGCAAGAGCCGTGCGCGCGGAAGAAAGCGCTTCAAACTTTCGCGCCGTCGACTAAGGAGGGCTCAAGGAAGCTTTGAGGACGATCCGCATGGAATGGGGCATGACAACCACTCTCACCGGCAGATCGGGGCGACAATATGAGTTCAACGTGTTTGAGCGCGAGACAAGGTTTCGGCAAAAGCCCGGAATCTACGTAATGGGGCGCCAGAGGGAGAACACCAGCAACCCCCATGAACTCTCGTTCTGCTTTGTCGGCGAGACCGCAAACCTCCAAGAGCGCCCTTTCAATCCCGACAAGCAGGCTTGCTTCGCCAGCTTCGGCGTCTCGCTGATCTTCTTGCTCGAAGAGTTCGATGAAACGCGCCGACGTGAGATCGTGCAGGATCTCGTCAGTGCTTACGCGCCGCGCTGCAATAAGATCTAGCGCGCTTCAACCGCGCCGGCTTCAGCGCTAGAGAGCGGGCATGACGCCAGAGGGGAATGTCGACCGCGCCTGCGGCGCCGAGTTTCCAGTCTATGCCGTCATTGACGGCAAGCCCATTCGCGATACGCTCTCGGTCGATATTCTGACGGCGATCAATTCGGTCCGCTGGTACGCGGAAGTGCTCGACAAAGTGTACGGCGAAGTGGCGACGACGCCGTCCGTCGGAAGCGCCAAGCAATCGGGCTTCGGGCGCGATCGCTCGCTGCATGCGCTTGAGAAATACACTGAACTCAAGGGCATCTCGATCACGTATCGACCGTAACGGAGGCGCTGTATGGCATTGACTGGCAGTTGCTTGTGCGGGGCGGTGAGATACCAGGCCGATCAACTCGCCTCGCCGATCGGGCACTGCCATTGCCGGACGTGCAGGAAATCAAACTCAAGCTCCTACACGAGTACGGCGCGTGTCGCCCGGAGTGCGTTTCGGTTTGCGGCGGGCGAAGACAAGCTGAGTGCGTTTGAGTCAACGCCTGGAAAGCTGCGGCGCTTCTGCTCGGTGTGTGGGACGGAGGTGCTGGCGGAATGGTTGACCCAGGATGCTGTTATCCTGCGTGTTGCGACGCTGGACGACGATCCGGGTGTTCGTCCGGTGGTGCACATTTGGACATCGCACGACGTGGCTTGGCTGACGGACGAGGGCGAAGTCTTGCGGTTGCCTGAAGGTGTGAAGCCAGCGTGACCGATCCGGCTTCGCTCATCGCGCGTGAAACGCAGCGCTACTTGGACACGCATCCCAAAGCGGCGGCTGAAGCGGCGCGGCTGAAGCAGCATTGGTTGTTTGGGGCGCCGTTTCATTGGATGAATGATTGGGCCTCGCCGTCTGCGATGATCGTGGAAGACGGCGAAGGCGCAGTGCTCACCGATATTGACGACAACACGTATGACGATTTTTGCCTTGGCGATACGCCGGGGATGTTTGGGCATGGGCGGCCGGAGATTGCCCGCGCGATTGCCGAGCAGGCGCGGCGCGGGGCGACGTTTATGTTGCCAACTGTCGAAGCCGCGGAAGTCGGCGGGTTGTTGGCGGAGCGGTTTGGGTTGCCGTTTTGGCAGACGACCTTGTCTGCCTCCGATGCGAACCGCGCACTGATCCGCTGGGCGCGGGCGGTGACGGGGAAATCCGTGATCGTCGTGTTCGACGGTTGTTATCACGGCATGGTTGAGGACTGCTTCGTTGAGCTGCGGCACGGACGCACGCGGCCCGATTCGGGGCTGATCGGCCAGGTGTTCGACATGACGCGGACGACGCGTGCGATCCCGTTCAATGACATCGGCGCGCTTGAGGCGGCGCTGGCGCAGCAAGATGTGGCGGCGATCATCGCAGAGCCGGCGATGACCAATTGCGGGATGATTTTGCCGGAGGCGAACTTCTGGAAGCGCGCGCAGGCGCTGGCGAAGAAGGCGGGCGTGCTGCTGGTGCTGGATGAAACGCATACGCTGTCGAGCGGGCCGGGTGGGGCGACGAAGGCTTGGGGTTTGGCGCCGGATGCGCTGGTGATCGGCAAGGCGATCGCGGGCGGATTTCCGGCGGCGGTGTGGGGCGTGAGCGCGGAGTTGGCTGAGAAGATCGGCGCGGTGAAGACCGGCGGTGGGCGTTCAGGGATTGGGACCACGCTCGCAGGCAACGCGATGGGGATCGCAGCGATTGGCGTGACATTGCGCGAGGTCGCGACGCCGGCGGCGTATGAGGCGATGCTGAACGGCGCGGATGAGTTGGTCGCGAAGCTGCGCGGTGTGATCGCAAAGCGGGCGCTGCCTTGGTGCGTCGTGCATGTGGGGGCGCGGGCGGAGATTGTGTTTGCACCGGAGCCGCCGAAGGATGCGGCGGCGATGCGGCCAGTGCTCGCGCAAGGCGAATTGAACGAGGCGCTACACCTTTATCTCATCAATCGCGGCGTTCTGATCGCGCCGTTTCACATGATGATGCTGGTTTGTCCCGCCACGACGACGCAACAGATTGACCGGCTGGTCGCGGCGGTCGATAGCTTTGCGGAAGAATACGTCTTATGAGGCCGCCACTTGACTATCGCCGATCCGAAGGAAGTGAAGAGCTTCCTCGCCAAGCATCCTGAGATTCAGTTTTTCGAGATCGTCTTCACCAATATGGCGGGGGTGCCGCGCGGGAAGCGTCTGCGCCGGCATGAGATCGAGGCGGTGTACGAGAACGGGCGCTTCTTGCCTGGCTCGATCCTGGTCAATGACATCACCGGTCAGGACGTTGAGGCGACGGGCTTGGTCTGGGAAGATGGCGACGCGGACCGCGTGGCGCGGCCAATCGCGGGCCGGATCACGCCGGCGCCATGGCTCGGGCCGGATGTCGCGCAAGTGCCGGTGACGATGTACGAGCTCGACGGCAAGCCGCACGATCTCGATCCGCGGCACGTGCTGCAGCGTGTGATCGATCGCTTTGCGGCGGATGGCCTCGTGCCGGTGGTGGCGTGCGAGCTCGAATATTATCTCGTCGACGCGCGGCGGACGGCCTCTGGTAAGATTCAGTTGCCGCCTTCGCCGCTGACTGGCGACCGGGCGACGCAGCATCAGGTCTATGGGTTACGTGAAGTGGAGGAGGCCTCTGATTTCCTCCGCGACCTCTGGGCGTCTGCCGATGCGATGGGCATTCCGCTTGAGGGTGCGATTAGCGAATACGCACCGGGGCAGCTGGAACTGACTTTGAAACATCACGCTGATGCGCTGCGGGCGGCTGATGATGCAGTGCTTTACAAGCGTGCGGCGAAGGGCGTCGCGTTGCGGCACGGGTGCGAAGCGACGTTCATGGCGAAGCCGTTTGCCGATCTTGCGGGTTCAGGGATGCACTTGCACGTCAGCGTCAACGACAAGGCGGGCAAGAACATCTTTGCGTCGGACAAGCCCGAGGGCGAGCCGGTGCTGGCCCATGCCGTGGGCGGCATGAAGGCGCTGCTCGGGGATTCGATGGCGATCTATGCGCCAAACGCCAACTCTTACCGGCGCTTCAAGGCGAACTCGTATGCGCCGGTGGCGCCGACCTGGGGGGTCAACAATCGCACGGTGTCGTTCCGCGTCCCCGCGGGTGCGCCGAACACGCGCCATATCGAACACCGCGTAGCGGGCGCGGACGCGCATCCGGCGCTGGCGCTCGCGGCGCTGCTTGCTGCGGTGCACCATGGAATCACAAACAAAATCGACCCCGGCCCCGCGATCGTGGGCGATGGCTACGCGCAGGCTGAGGGCGGCGAGAAGATTCCGACCAATTGGTTCGCGGCGACGGATCGCTTCGCGGAGTCGGCGGTCCTGAAGGACTACCTGAGCGAGCGGTTCGTGCGGATGTACGCGACGGTGAAGCGGGTCGAGCAGGACCGTTTCCAGAGCATGATCCCGGATATTGATTACGACTGGTATTTGCGGGCTTGTTAGCAGCTAGCGCCGAGCGCAGCATAAGTTTGGGGGCCGCCGGTGGCCGCAGACGATGAAAGGGCAGAGACCATGGCGAAGGGCAAATATCTCCGGGGCGCGTCGCGCCGTTCTCTGCTGCAGCAATTCGGCGCTGCCGCGATCGGGATTTCGTTCGCTGGAAGCTTGCCGGCGTGCAATCGCGCCAGCGGGCCGACGGTCAACTTCTATAACTGGGACACCTATATCGGGCCGACGACGCTGGATGACTTCCGCGAAGCGACGGGCACAAACGTCAACATGAGCCTGTTCGCCACGAACGACGAGTTGTTCGCGCGGCTACGCGCGGGCAATCCGGGTTTCGATGTGATCGTTCCGTCGAATGAGTTCGTCACGCGCATGAGCCAAGCGCAGATGATTCAGGAACTGGATCACTCACTCATTCCGAACATGGCGAACCTGTTGCCGGAATTCCAGGACGCTTCCTTCGATCCGGGCCGCCGCTACTCGATGCCGTATACGTGGCTGGTGCTGGGGATCGGCTACCGAAAGAGCGCGATGCCGGCGGGCTTTGTGCCGAATTCTTGGCGCTACCTCTTCGACAGTCCCCAATTCAGCCAACGCATCGCGCTGCTGTCGGAGTCGGCCGACTTGATCCGGCTCTGCGCGAAGTATCAGGGCATTTCCCTGAACAACATTCCGGAAGGCAACCTGACCTCGATTGAGCAAATGCTCATTCGTCAGAAGCCGCACGTAAAGGCGTTCCATGAAGACGATGGTCAAGATCTGCTGGCGTCGGGCGAAATTGACGTCGTTCTTGAGTACAATGGCGACATCGCGCAGCTGATGTCGGCGGAAGGCGGCGAGGAGTTCGACTTCGTCGTCCCGCAAGAAGGGACCCTGATCAACTCGGATTGCCTGTGCATCCCGACTGGCGCGCCGAACGTCGAAGGCGCGCATGCGTTCATCAACTATCTGCTCGACGCAGATGCAGGTACGAAGATCACGGAAGAAATTCAGTATCCGACGCCGAACGCCGCCGTGGCCGAAGCGTTGGGCGACGCCTACAAGAACAATCCGGTGATCTTCCCACCGGCGGATGTGATGGCGAAGAGCGAGTACGGCGCGTTCGAAGGCGACGAGAAGGCGCGCCAATTCGAAGAAATCTTCACGCGCATCAGCGCCGCTTAGGCGAAGCGAGCGAGGCGGGCCTATGGAACAGACCTGGCGACAAGCGAAGGCAGCGTTCGCTGCGATCGCTGTGCCGCCTATCGCCTGGCTGTTCCTGTTCTTCCTCGTGCCGCTCGCAGTGGTGTGGGGGTATTCGCTCGGTGAAAACACCGGGCCGATTACAATCGACGTCACCGGGACGTTCGCGAACTACATGCGGGCGGTTGAGCCGCTTTATCTCGAAATCTTCGGCAAGAGCCTTGTTATCGCCGGGTTGACGACGGTGCTTTGCCTGGTCGTTGGCTTTCCGGTGGCGCTGGCCATCGCGTTTGCTTCGCCGAAGACCAAGGCGTGGCTGCTGTTGCTGATCATGCTGCCGTTCTGGACGAACCTGCTCATTCGAACCTTCGCGCTAATCGCGGTGTTGCGGGAAAACGGTTACGTCAACGCCATTCTCGAATGGATGTGGAACAATGCGAGCGGCGTGATGACGCTCGTGGGTCTGCAGCCGATGGGCGAGTATGAACCGTTGACCTTGCTCTACAACAACACGGCTGTGGTGATTGGGCTGGTCTACGTGCACCTGCCGTTCATGGTGCTGCCGCTCTATTCCGCACTCGACCGCATGGATCGCTCGCTGATGGAGGCGAGTCTCGATCTCGGTGCAGGGCATTTGCGGACGATCTGGTCGGTGGTGGTGCCGCTGGCCGCGCCGGGGATCGCTTCGGGCGTCTTGATCACATTCATTCCGGCGCTTGGCGCGTATCTGACGCCGGATCTCCTCGGTGGCACCGATAGCCAGATGATCGCCAACGTGATCGAGCGGCAGTTCAAGCGCGCCAACGACTGGCCGTTTGGCGCGGCGCTTTCGTTCTTGCTGATGTATTTGACCTTCATCGCCATCGCCGTGCAGGCGCTTGTTCAGCGTAAGAGCGAGCGGAGGGGCTGATGGCGGATCAAGGTCTCACCTCCCTGCCGTTCCTTGGCGGCGACAAGAAAGAGCCTAAGGAAAAACCTGGGCCGCTTGAGTATCTGCGTCGCTGGCCGCTCCGGCTGATTGTCGGCGCGACCTTGGTGTTTCTCTACCTGCCGTTGATCACGTTGATGATCTTCAGCTTCAACACCAGCCGGCGTAACGTGGTGTGGCAAGGCTTCACTACTGATTGGTACGTGAAGGCGTTCAACAACGACTCGCTGCTGCAGGCGTTCGTGAACTCTCTGACCATCGCGTTCTTCTGTACGATTATCTCGGTGATCCTCGGGGCGCTGGCGGCGGTGATGCTGTGGCGGTTCCGGTTTCCGGGGAAGACGGTGGTCGAAGGCGGCATGGCGCTGCCGATCGTGGTGCCGGAAATCTGCATGGGTGTGGCGATGCTCGTGTTTTTTGCACGAGTGCTGCCGTGGCCGATGGGGCTGCCGTGGCCCTTGAACCTGGGTGCGATCACGATCGCGCATATCTCTTTCGCGTTTCCATTCGTGGCGACTGTAGTGCGCGCGCGGTTGGCTTCGTTCAATCGTGAGCTGGAGGAGGCGGCCAAGGATCTCGGCGCTTCCGAGTGGCGGACTTTCTGGGATGTGCTCGTGCCCCACATGCAGCCGGGCCTGATTGCAGGGGCGCTGCTGGCATTCACATTGTCGCTTGATGACTTCGTCATCACGTTCTTCACGGCTGGGCCGGATACGATCACGTTCCCCGTGAAAGTCTATTCGATGCTGCGCTTCTCGGTGACGCCGGAAGTGAACGCTGCGTCGACCGTTCTGATTGTCGTGACTGTGATCCTGACGGCGATTGGCCTGCAAATGCAGAACAATGCGCCGAGGGACAAGAAAGCCTGATCCGATGAGTGACGCTCCCGTCTCAAACGCACCGGCCGCCAAACCTGCACCACATCTTAAAGAGAACGCGATTATCTCGTTCCAAGGCGTGACCAAACGTTTCGGCAAGATGGTCGCGGTCGACAACGTCAATCTCGACATTCGCGAGGGCGAGTTCTTTGCGCTGCTTGGGCCTTCGGGCTGCGGGAAGACGACGCTGCTGCGCATGCTCGCGGGCTTCGAGACGCCGAGCGAAGGCAAAGTTCTGATCGACGGCAAGGATGTCGCTGCGCTACCGCCGAACAAGCGGCCTGTGAACATGGTGTTTCAGAGCTACGCCGTGTTTCCGCACATGAAGGTCGCCGACAACGTGGCCTATGGCCTCAAAATGGATGGCGTTGAGAGCGGCGAGATCAAAAGGCGTGTGGATGAGGCGCTTGAGCTAGTGAAGCTCGGCGGCCTGGGTGCGCGGATGCCGGATCAGCTCTCGGGCGGCCAGCGGCAACGCGTGGCGTTGGCGCGGGCGCTGGTGAAGCGGCCGCGCGTGCTGCTCCTGGACGAACCGCTCTCAGCGCTCGACGCGAAACTGCGCGATCAGATGCGCTCCGAGCTGACGAGCCTACAGGAAAAAGTTGGCATTACCTTCATCATGGTGACGCACGATCAGGACGAGGCTCTGGCGATTGCGACGCGTTGTGCGGTGATGAACCGAGGTGTGCTGGCGCAGGTAGCGACGCCGGGCGATCTCTACGAGTTCCCGAACTCGCGCTTCGTCGCCGATTTCGTCGGCAGCGTGAACATGTTCGAGGGCACGCTGGCGGAAGACGAGCCGGGGCATGCGTTGGTGCGAGTGCCGGAGCTGTCAGCGCCGGTTTATCTCGATCATGGCGTTACGGGCGCGCGCAATTCCACGGTGTGGGTGGCGCTGCGGCCTGAGAAGATCGAGATGCATAAGCGCGCCGAAGGTTCGGCTGCGATGAAGATGGAAGACGCCCCGGTCGGCACGAATGTGGTGGCAGGCGTGATTCGCGATATTGTCTATCTTGGCAGCGAGACGAACTACGAAATCGAGCTCGAAGGCGGCCGTCGCGTGAAGACGTTCCGGTCCAATCTGACTCGCTACGATCAGGAAGATTTTACTTGGGATGAGCCCGTATGGCTTGCGTGGCACGCATGTTCGCCTGCAGTGCTGCTAGCTTGAACCTATGACCTTCAAACAACGTCCTGTCCTTGGCGTGATCGCCTGTAACCGCGATGTCGAAGGGCAATCGGCGCAGGCGGTGATGACGCGTTATCTCGTCTCGGCGCTGAAGTACGCCGATGCCGCCGCGCTTCTGGTGCCGGCGATGCCGGAGCTGATGCACGCGAAGGAAGTCGCGCCGCGGCTCGATGGCATTTTGCTGACGGGCACGCCGTCGAATCTCGATCCGAAGCGCTACGGTCAGATCATTGACGATGCGCCGGGTCCGTTCGATCCAGGCCGCGATGAAACGACAGCACATCTGATTGAAGCGATGATCGAGCTGCAGAAGCCGATCTTTGGCATTTGCCGCGGCTTCCAGGAACTGAACGTCGCCTTCGGCGGCACGTTGCGGCGTGACATGGCCGAGCATCCCGATCTCATCCCGCACCATGCGCCGAGCGATGCAACGTTTGCGGAGTATTTTGAGCACATCCATCCGGTCGAACTGGTCCAGGGCGGTGTGCTGGAGCGCGCCTACAAGGCGGAATCTCTCGATGTCGTTAGCGTTCACTATCAGGGCGTCGATAAACTCGGCGCTGGCCTGACCGTGGAGGCGACTGCGCCAGATGGCGTGGTCGAAGCGATTTCAGCGAACGTGAATGGCGCCCAGGTGCTTGCCGTGCAATGGCACCCTGAGTGGAAGGCGCACGAGAACCCGCAGAGCCAAACCTTCTTTAAGCTTTTGGGGCGAGCTCTGCGCCGCGAACCGCTCGCCGGCTGAGCCGCCGCGATGCGCAATAAGAACGAAGGAACGACGATGGCCGCGCGTAACTATGACATTCCGGAATTGCGTCGCTTGGACGTCGCGCACCATTTGCCGGCGCAGGCGAACTATGGAGAGCTCCAAGCGCTCGGCGGCAGCCGCATCATCACGCGCGCCGAGGGCTCGACGATCTATGACGGCGAAGGCAACGCCATTCTCGACGGTATGGCCGGTCTGTGGTGCGTGAATGTCGGTTACGGGCGCGAAGAATTGGTGCGCACGGCGGCTGAACAGATGCAAGAGCTGCCGTTCTACAACACGTTCTTCAAGACGGCGACGCCGCCAACGGTGATGCTCGCGACGAAGCTGGCGGAACTGCTCGGCGGCGATCTGCAGCACGTGTTCTTCAACTCGTCAGGTTCTGAAGCGAACGACACAGTGATGCGCATGGTGCGTCACTATTGGAATGTGTCGGGTCAGCCGAAACGGACAGTGTTTATCAGCCGCCGCAACGCCTATCACGGCTCGACCATGGCCGGCGCCTCGCTCGGCGGCATGAAGGCAATGCACCCGATCGGCGGCCTGCCGATCCCGGGTGTTGAGCACGTCGCGCAACCCTACAAGTTTGGCGAAGGTTTTGGCGAAGAAGAAGACGCCTTCTATGCGCGCTGCGCGCAGGAGATCGAAGATCGTATTATCGCGGTTGGACCCGAGAACGTCGCCGCCTTTATCGGCGAGCCGGTGCAGGGTGCAGGCGGCGTTATCATTCCGTCGAAGGCGTATTGGACGCGCGTCGACGCGATTTGCAAGAAGTACGGCATTCTGCTCGTCGTTGATGAAGTAATCTGCGGCTTCGGCCGTTTGGGCGAGTGGTTCGGGTTCCAGCATTTCGGCGTGACGCCGGACCTTGTGCCGATGGCGAAGGGACTTTCTTCAGGCTACCTGCCTATCTCGGCGGTTGGCGTGTCCCACAAGATTGTCGAAGTGCTGCGCGAGAAGGGTGGCGACTTCGTGCACGGTTACACCTATTCGGGCCACCCGGTCGCGGCGGCTGTGGCGCTGAAGAATTTAGAGATCATCGAGCGCGAAGGACTGGTCCAGCGCGTGAAGAACGATATCGGGCCGTATTACGCTGAGGCGTTGAAGCGGCTCGAAGGCGATCCGCTCGTTGGCCAAGTGCGTTCGCTTGGGCTGATCGGCGCGGTCGAGATCGTATCGAAGAAGGGAACGAACGAACGCTTCACTGGCACAGAGGGCAAAGCCGGACCGGTCGTGCGCGACACCTGCATCAAGAACGGGTTGATGGTGCGCGGCATCCGCGACTCGATCGTGATGTGCCCGCCGCTGATCATCACGCGTGGAGAAGTTGACCGGATGATCGACATCATCGGCCGCTCACTGCGCGAAGCTGAGCCGACATTGCGCGCGCTAAAGGCTGACGATTAGCGCGCCGAGCCGCTGGTGAAGTCGCTGCGGCCAAGGAGGCCCATGCCGTCGTTGATGTCCTTCGTGATTGCCTCGCGCAGCGCTACGGGGTCACGGGCTTCGATCGCATGGATCGCAGCGTGGTGGCGGTCATTCAGCTGGGCGTTCGGCGCCCGGCCATAGAGCGCACGCATGTATGGGCCGCATTGGAGCCACAGCGTCTCGATCAGCTGCGTCAGCGTCTTTTGCGGCTGGGCTCGATAGAGCGTGAAGTGGAAGTCATAGTTCGCCTGCATGTAGGTCGCGGCGTCGCTATTTTTGATCGCGAGATCGAGCGTGTCGTTGATCTCGCGAAGCTTTGTGATGTCGGCCGGCGTCAGAAAGGGGACAGCTAGCGCGGCAGCCTCCGGTTCGAGTAGCAGGCGGCAGCGCAGCAGGTCGTCGAAACGATCGCTCGTCATTTCCGGCACGCGCACGCGGCGTTTCGAGCGGATGGAGACGGCGCCTTCGGCAGAGAGGCGAGAGAGGGCGTCGCGCACCGGAGTTTGGCTCACTCCAAGCTCGCCAGCGAGGCCGCGTGTCGACAGCTCATGGTCGGGAGAAATCAGGCCGGTGACGATGCGCATACGCAGCTCTGCGTACACGCTTGCGTTCAGCCCCTCGTCTGAGCCCTTGAAATTCGGAATCATCATCGCGCTCTAGTGATAACGTTCAACGCTTGGAACCTCAAAGTACAGAAAATAGCGCTTACCAGGCGAAGGTGTGACGTCTTGACTTGCCCCCGGGCGAACCCGGATAGTGGCGCATAAGGTGACTTATGCGCTCCCGCGGCCTTCCCAAGAAGGCGGATGGGCGCGGTGTGCGAGCGACCCTTCGCGGTTGCAACAGACTATCCAATCGCGCCCGCCCCGTTGAAAGAAATTCAGTTGCGGTTCTCGCGCGCCGTCTCGGCGCAACGCGCGTCTGCGTGCGCCAAAACATGTGTGTGTCATGAGTTTTTCTAACTGGATCAAAGAACGCGGGATTGGCGAAATCGAGTGCCTCATTCCCGATCTGAACGGTGTTATTCGCGGCAAGGTCTTCCCGGCGCAGAAGTTCCTGCAGAGTGAGCGTGATGGCTCGCTTCGGATTCCGTCGAGCATCTATCTGCTGACCGTGACTGGCGAATATGCCGACGAGGCCGATGAGGCGATTTCCATGCAGGACCCGGATGTCGTGCTGCGGCCTGACATCGACACCATCTGTGTCGCCCCGGGATACAAGACCCCCACGGCGTTCGTCTTCGCCGATACCTACAATACCAATGGCGAGCCGTATGACGTAGCGCCACGCTACGTGCTGCGTCGCGTGATGAAGCTCTACGATGAGGCGGGTCTGCGTCCGGTGGTGGCGCCGGAGCTCGAGTTTTATCTCACCCAGGTGAACACCGATCCGGACCTGCCGCTGGCGCCGCCGGCGGGTCGGTCTGGCCGTTCAGAGACCTCGCCGCAGCCCTACGGGCTGGAGGCCATTACCGAGTATGAGGATCTGATCGAGACGATTTACGAGCACGCCGAGGCAGCCTCGCTGCATCTCGATACGATGATCCACGAGAGCGGCACGGCGCAGCTGGAGATAAACTTCAATCACGGCGATCCAGTGCATGTCTCGGATCAGGTGCTGGTGTTCAAGCGCATCGTCCGCCAAGTGGCGCTGAAACATGGCGTCTACGCGACGTTCATGGCCAAGCCGATGGAGAACCAGCCGGGCTCGGCGATGCACCTGCACGTCTCGCTGGTTGATGCGAAGAAGGGTACGAACCTGTTCGGAACCGCGGATGGCGACGGCAATTCCGAAATGTTCCGTCACTTTGTCGGTGGATTGCAGAAATACTTGGGTGAAGTGACGCCGCTGTTTGCACCGAACGTCAATTCGTTCCGTCGCATGCGGCCGGACTTTTCAGCCCCGATCAACCTGCAATGGGGCTACGACAATCGCTCATGCGGTCTGCGCGTGCCGATTTCGCACGCGAACAACCGGCGGATTGAGAACCGTCTACCGGGTGCAGACGCTAATCCTTATCTCGCGATCGCAGCCGTGCTGGTGTGCGGCTATCTCGGCATTCGCGACAAGATCGCGCCGGCGGAGATGGTCCAGGGGAGCGCCTACAAGTGGGCGCGCACCTTGCCGCGCACGCTGCGGGAAGGTCTGGATCGCTTCCAGAAATGTGAGCCGGTGCGTGAACTTCTCGGTCAGCATTTCTGCAGCGCGTTTCAACAGATCAAAGACCACGAGCTCGGCAATTTCGAAGGCGTGATTTCTTCGTGGGAACGCGACCACCTCCTGCTCAAGGTCTGACGTGAGCTTCAATTCCGGCTTAGGGATGGAGCGGTCGTACTATGCGGCGACCGCCAATCCGTTCGCGCCGGCGCCCAGCCTTGAAGGTGAAGTGACGGCGGATGTCGTCATCATCGGTGGTGGCTACACCGGGCTGCACGCAGCGTTGAATGCGGCGGAGCGCGGGTTTTCCGTTGTGTTGCTCGAGGCCGGCCGCATCGGCTGGGGCGCCTCTGGGCGCAATGGCGGCCAGATGATTCCGGGCTGGCGCAAGGGCGCGTCGGAACTGATCTCGGCGTTTGGCGAAGCGCGCGCGAAGCTGCTGTTCGATCTGGCGCTAGAGGCGCGGTCCCTGACGCTCGAACGGATCGCAATGCACCGGATCGCGTGCGATCTGCGCGCCGATGGGCACCTAACGCTCGCGGCGAAGCCGACGGATCGCACGTGGATGGAGCGCGAACGGGACCTGCTGCGCAGTGCGTTCGGGTATGAGCACGCCGAGGTTCTCGACGCGGCGGCTGCGCGCGCGCGCGTAGATGCACCAGCGTTTCATGGCGCGTTCCTGGACAGGGGTGGCGCGCATCTGCACCCGCTGAACTATGCGCTGGGTTTGGCCGAGGCCGCTCGAAGTGTTGGCGTAGCGCTGCACGAGAACGCGCGCGTTCTTCGGATCGACACGGAAAGCGGCGTTGTCGCGCACACCGACAGAGGTTGCGTGCGCGCACGCTTCGGCGTGTTGGCATGCGACGCATTGTTGGGTGCGTTGGAGCCGCGATTGGCGACGCGGATCATGCCCGTGGCGAACTATCTCTGTGCAACGGCGCCGCTCGATAGCCCGGACAAACTCATCCGCAATGGTCTCGCCGTGAGCGATAGTCGCTTCGTCGTGAATTATTTTCGCTTGAGCGCCGATGGGCGGCTGATTTTTGGCGGCGGCGAGCGTTACACGCCAGATCCGCCCGCGGACATTGCAGCGTTTACGCGCAAACACATGAGCAGTGTGTTTCCGCAATTGACGAACGTGGAGATCGACTATGCGTGGGGCGGGCTGGTTTCGATCAGCATGTCGCGGCTGCCGCATGTTGGGCGGTTCGGTGATCTCTTCTTTGCGCACGGCTATTCGGGACAAGGCGTGTTGTTGCCGGCGCTGATGGGCAAGGTGTTGGTGGAAGCGATGGCCGGCACGGCAGAGCGTTTCGATGTGCTTGCGAGCATCGCGCCGCCGGAGTTTCCGGGTGGCGCCGCGCTGCGTTCGCCACTCTATGTGCTCGGCATGCTCTGGTACGCGTTACGCGACCGTCTGTAGCGACGCGACGAGCTTCGCGGCGGCTTCGATGCTCGCCCAGTCGCCGGCCTTTATGTATTCCCTCGGCGCGATCCAAGAGCCGCCGACACAGAGTACGTTCTTCAGCGCCAGGTAGTGCGGCGCCTTGTCCAGCGTGATCGAGCCAGTTGGGCAGAAGCGCACGTTTGAGAAGGGACCGGCGAGCGCTTTTAGTGTGGATTCCCCACCGAGCTGTTCGGCGGGGAAGAACTTGAAGCAGGTGTAGCCGAGTTCGAGACCGCGCTGAATTTCGCTCGCCGTGGCGACCCCGGGTACAAACGGGATCGCGGCTTTGCGTGCAGCTTTCATCAGCTTCGGCGTGCCGCCTGGTGAGAGCGCGTACTTTGCACCGGCTTCGATCGCGGCGTTCAAGTCGGTTTCGCTGAGTACAGTCCCCGCGCCAATGATCATCTCCGGCGCTTCACTTGCGACGGCGCGGATTGCGTCGAGCGCGGCGGGCGTGCGGAGTGTGATCTCGATCGTGCGGACTCCGCTCGCTAGAAGGACGCGCGCGAGCGGCACGGCATCAGCCGCGTCGTCGATGGTGACGACGGGAATGACAGGCGAGAGCGTCAGCACGGCGGTGGGGTCTTGGGGTGTTTTCATCGGGTGAGCCTGATTGCGTGGCGATTCAGCAGCGCGTCGAAAAGCAAGGCTACGAGCCTGCGGGTCGGGCGTGTAGCCCATCTCCCGCATGATGCCCTTGACCCTGAGACGCGTCTCTTCGCGCACGAAGGGCGAGTTATTCAGCACACGCGAGACCGTTTTCTTGGAGACGCCGGAAAGGCGGGCGATATCGTTGATAGTCGCGCGGCGCTCGTTCTCAGGGCTTGGCTCATCAGGCTTGGTCGAAGGGGTCGAAGGGCTCAAATTGCCTCCAATGATACCGGTGTCATTATAGGATGACGTCACTGCCTGGCAAGGATGGCCGTGGTTCGCGCGCGCCGGGGCTTTTGCGCGCGGGCGCGAACACTAGTTTGGTGCGTGTATGGCCGAGTTCATTCCAGTCCCGCCGTTCGATCTCGTTGTCTTTGGCGCGACCGGCGACCTTTCGCTGCGCAAGCTTTTTCCGTCGCTGCTGCACCGCTTCCTGGACGGTCAGATTCCGCCCCAGGCGCGCATCATTGGCGTGGCGCGCACGGAGATGGATACGGCTGCGTTTCGCAAGATGGTGCACGAGGCGCATCTGAAGTTCGATCCGAAGGCGAACATCGACGAAGCCAAGTGCGATTCATTCTTGAAGCATATCGAGTACGCGCGCCTGGATGCGACGGCGCCGGCGGCGGAGTGGGGCGCGCTGAAGGATGCGCTCGCGAACGGTAATGGCAATGTGCGCATCTTCTATCTGTCGACCGCGCCATCGCTGTTTGTGACCATCGCACAGCGCTTGGCGGAGACGGAGCTGGCGACGCCAACGTCACGGATCGTCTTGGAAAAACCGATTGGACGCGATCTTGCGTCTTCGCGCGAGGTCAACGACGGCGTCGGCGCCGTGTTCGATGAACATCGGACGTTCCGCATTGATCACTATCTCGGCAAGGAGACGGTGCAGAACCTCTTGGTGTTGCGCTTTGCGAACATGCTGATCGAGCCGGTATGGTCACGGGCGACGATCGATCACGTTCAGATTACGGTCGCGGAAGAGCTCGGCGTCGAGGGACGGGCGGACTATTACGATAGGAGCGGCGCGCTGCGGGACATGGTGCAGAACCATATGCTGCAATTGCTGTGTTTGGTGGCGCTGGAATCGCCCAACTCCATGGATGCGGATGCGATCCGCACAGAGAAGCTGAAAGTTCTCTCAGCGCTGCGGCGCATTGGGCCTGCGGATATCGCGGCGAAGACAGTGCGCGGTCAGTACAAAGCTGGGCTGGTGAATGGCGCGAAAGCGCCTGCCTATACGGAAGAAGTCGGCAAGCCGACGCGTACGGAGACGTTCGTCGCGATCAAGGCGGAAGTCGATAATTGGCGCTGGGCTGGCGTGCCGTTCTATCTGCGCACAGGCAAGCGCATGGGCGCTCGGCGCTCGGAGATCGTCGTGCAGTTCAAGGATACGCCGGTGCCGATGTTCGGCCCGGACGCGGGTGCGCCGAACAAGCTGGTGTTGCGTCTGCAGCCGGACGAAGGCGTGCGCTTGTGGCTCAACATGAAGGAGCCAGGGCCGGGTGGCTTGCGCGTGAAAACAGCGCCGCTCGATCTCTCGTTCGCGGAAGAGTTCGGTGGTGTGCGCTACCCCGATGCATACGAACGGCTCCTTATGGATGTCGTGCGCGGCAATCTCTCTCTGTTCATGCGACGTGATGAAGTCGATGCAGCGTGGACGTGGGCGGACGCATTGCTTGCGGCGTGGGAAGAGAGCGGTACGGAGCCCTATGGCTATGCCGCCGGCTCAAGCGGTCCCACGCAATCGGCCCTGCTGATGGATCGCGATGGCCGTGCCTGGTGGGATCCTGAGTGATGGCAATGCACCCAACTGTCGAAGCGGTCACCGCGCGCATCGTCGAACGCAGCGCTTCACGGCGGCGGCGCTATCTCGATTTGATCGACGCCCATGACGCAACCAAACCAGCGCGGGTGAAGATCGCGGAGGCGAACCGTGCGCACGGCGCGGCGGGCTGTGCAGTGCAGGATAAGCTCGAGCTGCTCGGCGGGAAGTGGCCGTCGATTGGGATTGTCACGGCGTACAACGACATGCTGTCGGCGCATGCGCCGTACGAGCGCTATCCGGAGGTCGTTCGAAAAGCGGCGCGCGAAGTTGGCGCGGTGGCGCAAGTCGCTGGCGGCGTGCCAGCGATGTGCGATGGCGTGACGCAGGGCTTCGAAGGCATGGAGCTTTCTTTATTTTCGCGCGATGTGATCGCGCTGAGCACTGCTGTTTCGCTTTCGCACGCGACGTTCGACGCAGCGCTGCTGCTGGGCATCTGCGATAAGATCGTGCCTGGCCTGCTGATTGGCGCGCTCAGGTTTCCATGGCTGCCGTGCGTGTTCGTGCCGAGTGGGCCGATGCCTTCAGGGTTGCCCAACAAAGAGAAAGCCGCGCGGCGGCAATTGTTCGCTGAAGGCAAGATCGGTCGCGACGAACTGCTGCAGGCTGAAGCGGAAAGTTATCACGCGCCAGGCACATGCACGTTCTACGGCACGGCAAACTCCAATCAGATGATGATGGAGGTTATGGGGCTGCATCTGCCAGGCGCAGCGTTCGTCAATCCGAACACACCACTACGCGATGCGCTCACGATTGCGGCCACCCAACGCGCGGCGAAGATAACGGGATTGGGCGACGTGTATCGCCCGATCGGACGGGTCGTTGATGAGAAGACGATCGTCAACGCGATGATCGGTTTGATGGCGACAGGTGGCTCGACCAATCACTTCATCCATCTGCCGGCAATCGCATTGGCCGCCGGTATTGAAGTCAGTTGGGACGACTTCGCAGAGCTCTCCCATGTGACGCCGCTGCTCGCGCGCATCTATCCGAATGGCTCGGCGGACGTGAATCACTTCCACGCAGCTGGCGGCATGGGTTTCCTCGTGCGTGAGCTCCTTGATGTCGGCCTGTTGCATGGAGACATCGCGACCGTTGGCGGCGAGAGCCTCGCGGCTTACGCACAAGAGCCAATGCTTGTTGGTGAAACGCTGTCATGGCGTGATGCGCCAGCCACCAGCGGCGATGAAAGCGTGCTGCGTGGGGCGCGGGCGCCGTTCTCGGCGGATGGCGGCTTGCGCCTGCTGAGCGGTGGACTCGGCCGCGCTTGTGTGAAGGTGTCCGCAGTGGCGGAAGGCAAACGCATCGTTGAAGCGCCGGCTTTGGTGTTTGACTCGCAAGCCGATGTTCAAGCCGCGTTCAAGCGCGGCGACCTGGATCGCGATTGTGTTATCGTCGTGCGCGGACAAGGTCCACGCGCAAACGGCATGCCGGAGCTGCACAAGCTCATGCCGCTAATGGGCGCTTTGCAGGATCGCGGGTTCCGAGTTGCGCTGGCGACAGATGGACGAATGTCCGGTGCGAGCGGGAAGGTGCTCGCGGCCATCCACATCACACCGGAAGCGGCGGAAGGCGGGCCGCTCGCTAAAGTGCGCGACGGCGATGTTCTGCGCGTGGATGCAGAGAGCGGCGTGCTCGATGTGGTCTCGCCACCGGACTGGCGCGAGCGCGCGCCATCGCGGCTCGATCTTGCCGGCAATGCGCGCGGCCTCGGACGCGAACTGTTTTCGATGTTTCGCGCCAATGCGTGTTCGGCTGAGCGCGGCGGTTCGGCGTTTCCGGATTACGATCCGATCTAGTTGCCCATTGTTTGGCGGAAGCGCGCTTCAAACGCTTCGTCACGCGGTAATGGCGCGAAGCCTTCGCCGATCGAGATTTCTAGCTCGCGGTTGAAGCCGCCACCGAGCGGCACCGTGAGGTGCTCGACCGGGCGGAATGTCGTGAAGTCGGTGGCGACAAGCGGCCGATACTGGGGCGTCAGGTGCACAACGAGCACGCGTCCGCCTTCTTCTGGGCGCATCGGATCGGTTGCTTCGGCAGAATTATTGGCGTGGCCGTGCAGCAGCCACATGCGCACCGGCGGTAGTGGCGCGCCTTCGCGGCGTGCGTGGCGCCAATAGTATGCAAGCTCAAAATACGTCATCCGGTCATCGACCAGGACCGCCGAGAACGGAAGTTCGCCTGGCTGCGCCACGGCACGGCGGGCGATTTCGTTGGCCGTCTCCTCCCAGTTCCGTGTCGTGCGCACGTTCTTGGCTTGGTTGGCGATCGCAGGATTAGTGACGATGAGGGCCGTGATGGTCGCGCCTATGGCGACGTTCACGAGCGTGGCGGCGGCCAGCGTGCGGCGGCCCGCGGCAGAGGTGAACAAGGTGCCGGTGATGAGCAGGACGAGGCCGGGATAGGCGACGGCGGCCCAGTTGGCGTTCGCACGCGAAATGAATGCGATGGCGCTGATGATGATGAAGGGCGGGATGATGTAGGCGATGAGGAATTTTTCCTCATTCGAAAGCCCATCGCTGCGCCGCCATGCGCGCCACAGAGCCCAAATGAGGACAAAGAAGACAACGGGTCCGATGACGCCGGCTTGGCCGAAGATGAACTCGAACAGTTCGTCGAGATTGAAGATCTCGGTGTTGTCGAAGTGCGCATTCGCGGCCGTGTGACGTGCGGTGGCCCAGCCATTCTGGACGTTCCAGATGAAGTTGGGGGCGATAACGATGACAGCGATGAGAGTGGCGAGTAGGCCGCGGCCTTTGGCGATTGCTGTGCGTACTGGTTCCAGCCACCACGCGGCAAGCGCGGTGCAGAGGAAGAAATAGAACATTGCATACTTGGCTTGCACGCCCAGTCCGATGGCGAGGCCGAGCACAACCGCCCAGAGCCAGGCGCGCGTGTTCACCAGTCGCCACATCGCTAGCAGTGCGATCGACCAAAGCGGCAGCAGCAGCGCGTCGGTGGAGATGAGGCTTGAGGAGAACCAGACACCCGGCAGCATCAGCCAGCCGAGACCGGCCCAGAATCCAGCCCACGCGCCGTACATCGAGCGGCCCAGGACAAAGATCGCCGTCGCGGCGATCATATGCGCGATTGGCGCGCCGATGCGGACGGCCCATTCGGCGTCGGTGCCGGCGAGGAATGTCGTCGACCCGATCACCCAGGCGATTAGCGGCGGTTTTGTGAAATAGCCCCAGTCGAATGAGCGCGACCACATCCAGTATTGGGCCTCGTCGAAGTAAAGCCCGAGCGGGACGTGGAAGAGCGCAAAGATACGCGCAGCCGTCACCGCAATCAGCACGAACAGAAAGGCGAGAGTCGCGCGGTCGAAGGCGGCTCGGATTGCGGTCATCGGCGTCTCAGATTGTCCCCGCCCGGTCTTAGCGGAAGGGCGCCCGCGGCGCCAGAACGGCGGCGCACTTGTGTGGGGGGCAAACGTGCCTATCTGGGCTCGTTTCAATGCGCTAAGGACCGGGCATGACGACGATTCCTGCTGAATGGCGCCCGCATCGGGCGATCTGGACCGGCTGGCCCTCGGCCGCCGACCTCTGGGGCGAGGACTTGGACCCGGCGCGGGCTGAGGTCGCAGCGATGATCCGCGCGCTCTGGGATGGCGGCAAAGGCGACAAGCTGCGTGTGCTGGCGCATGGGCGCGAGGCCGAGGCCTCAGCGAAACTGGCGCTTGGGCAGGCGGCGGAAGTTGTCCCAGGCGCCTTCGGCGACATCTGGTTTCGCGATACCGGCCCGATCTTCGATACGGATGGCGTGGCGCACGGTTTTCAGTTCAATGGCTGGGGCGGCAAGTACCAGTTGCCGCATGACGACGAAGTCGGCGCGCGCATCGCGCTTCACGCGAAGGCGGATTACCGCAGGCACGATTTCATCCTTGAGGGCGGCGCCATCGAGATGGACGGCGAAGGCACACTGCTGACCACGCGCCAGTGCCTGCTCAATCCGAACCGCAACGCACATTGGACCGAAGAGGGCGCGGAAGTGGCGCTGAAACGCGCGCTCGGTGTCGAGAAGATTCTGTGGCTCGATGAAGGCCTGCTCAACGATCACACCGATGGGCATATCGATAACCTCGCGCGCTTCGTCGCGCCGGGGAAGGTCGTGTGCCAGACGCCGGCCAATCGCGATGATCCGAACCATGACGTGCTCGAAGAGATCGCACTTTCGCTCAGCGCTATGCGCGATGCGAGGGGACGCAAGCTTGAAGTGGTCCGGATTCCGTCGGTCGGCCTGGTTGAAGACGAAGACGGCGATCCAGTGCCGGCGAGTCATATGAATTTTCTCATCGGCAATTCGACAGTGGTCGTGCCGATCTATTCGGGCAGCGGCGATGACGCAGTGAACGCGCTCGCGCCTCTCTTCCCCGGGCGTAGGGTGATCGGTTTGTCGTCGCATGCGATTCTAACGGGTGGTGGCTCATTCCACTGCATCACTCAGCAGGAGCCGGCGTGATGGCGAAGACGATCAAAGTCGCCGCGATCCAGACGTCGTACGGCGAGGACATGAAGGCCAACATCGCCAAGACCGAACGCTTCGTGCGCGAAGCGGCCGGCAAGGGCGCGCAGGTCATTCTTCCGTCTGAGTTGTTTCAGGGGCCGTATTTCTGCACAACGCAGGAAGAGAAGTGGTTCGGCACGGCGTACGAAGCGAAGACGCATCCGTGCGTGGTCTCGATGGGCCGCTGGCGAAGGAATTGGGCGTCGTAATCCCGGTCTCAATCTACGAGCGCGAGGGGCCGCAATACTACAACTCGGTCGTCATCGTGGATGCAGATGGCAAGCAGCTCGGCGTTTATCGCAAAAGCCACATTCCTGACGGCCCAGGCTATCAGGAGAAGTATTACTTCCGCCCCGGCGATACAGGTTTCAAAGTTTGGGACACGGCGTTCGGGCGCATCGGCGTCGGCATTTGCTGGGACCAGTGGTTTCCGGAAGCCGCGCGCGCGATGGCGATCCAGGGTGCGCAAGTCTTGTTCTACCCAACCGCGATCGGCAGCGAGCCGCATGATTCCTCGCTCGACACACGCGATCCGTGGCAGCGGGCGATGCAGGGTCATGCGGTCTCGAACGTGATCCCGGTCGTGGCGAGCAATCGCATCGGCACTGAAGCGAGCGGGCAGAAATTCTATGGCTCAAGCTTCATCGCCGATCACCGCGGCGATCTGGTGCAGAAGTTCGAGCGCACCGAAGAGGGCGTGCTGGTACACGAATTCGATCTCGATTTCCTCGATCGCCACCGCGCCGCGTGGGGTTTCTTCCGCGACCGGCGCACGGAGTTTTACCGCTGATGGCTGAACCACTCCGCATCGATTTTGTCTCTGACGTTGCGTGCCCTTGGTGCGTCGTCGGATTGCGCTCATTATTGAAGGCGCTGGATGAGACGGGCGTCAAGGCGGAGATCCATCTGCAGCCGTTCGAACTCAATCCGGACATGGCGCCGGAAGGCGAGAACACGGCTGAGCATGTGGCCAAGAAATATGGCTCGACACCGGAGCGGTCGGAGGCTGCGCGTGAGGTGATCAAGTCGCACGGCGCGGCGCTTGGGTTTACGTTCAACTATGGGCCGGAGAGCCGGATCTGGAATACGTTCGACGCGCATCGCTTGCTGCATTGGGCAGAACTTGAGGGCGATGGCCTCGCTTTGAAAGAAGCACTGTTCAAGCTGAACTTCACCGACCAGCGCTCAACCAGCGATCACGCGGCATTGCTTGATACGGTGCGAGATGCGGGCCTTGATGTCGAACGGGCGCGCGCGATCCTCGGGTCGGATGAGTTTGCCGATGAGGTGCGTCACGCCGAACAGTTCTGGCGGGCCCAGGGCATCCAGGCAGTGCCGTCAGCGATCTTCAATCAGCGTTGGCTGATCCAAGGCGGCCAACCGCCTGAAGTGTTCGCGCAAGTGATCCGCGATGTTGTCAGCGGGAAAGCGAAAGAAGCTTAAGCGCTTCGTCGCGGACACGCGCATCGCCCCAAGCCAGTACACGCCCGCCCAAGCTGGCGTCGCCGCCGTCCCAGGCGCACACGCCGCCCCCGGCGCCGGTGATGATCGGGATAAGCGCAGCAATATCGAATGTCTTGAGGCCGCTCTCGATGACGCCATCGATGTGGCCAGCGGCGATCATCGAGTAGGCGTAGCAATCGTAGCCGTAGCGCACGAGCTTTGCCTTCGAACGGATGTTCGACCACGCGCGCGCTTCATCGTTCACGAACAGATCGGGGCTCGTCGTGGAGAACGTCGCGTCGCTGAGTGAGGCGCAGGTGCGTGTCTTGAGCGCATGCGTGCCGGCGCGCGTCGTAGCGTTGGCGCCCGTCATCCAGCCTCGATAGCGCTCTTGCGTGAAAGGCTGATCCATGACGCCCAGGAGTGGGTGGGCTTCATAGTAGAGGCCAATGAGAACGCCCCAGGTGGGCAGGCCGGAGATGAAAGCGCGGGTGCCGTCGATCGGATCGAGAATCCATTGGTAGCCGCTCTTGCTCGCGCGCTCACCGTATTCTTCGCCGATGACGCCGTGTTCCGGGAACTCGCGCTCGATCAGTGCAAGCATCGCGCGTTCGGCGGCTTGGTCGGCCTCGGTGACGGGGTCGAAGCGACCGTCGTCGAGCTTGTTGGTGACGCTCGGCGCGGCGCGGAAGTATGGAAGGATCGCTTTGCGCGCGGCGTCTGCCAACGTGTCGGCGAAGGCGAGAAGGCGCTCAGTGTCGTGCGTCGGCATGGCGCTCACTATAGGCGCGTTCACCACATCGCGTACAAACGAAAATGGGCTCGCTTTGCAGCGAGCCCATCCCCGTTTCCCCCAACCGAGGGCGGCGTATTAGGCCGCGTCGGTGGATTCGTCTTGCAGCGCCTTCGCGAGATCGAGGAGGCGGCGGCGCGGACGTTCACCGAGCTTGTAGTAAGCGCGGATCAGTTCCAGCGTTTCTTTCTGCGAGAGCACGTCAGCCGCGATCAGATCGCGGTCGTTGGCCGGCGCGCCAGGGGTCGCGGGAGCCGCGACTTGTTGCAGGCCCTCGAAGAAGTAGTTGACCGGCACGTTCAGCGCGACAGCGAGTTCGTACAGGCGAGAAGCCGTCACGCGGTTTGCACCGCATTCGTACTTCTGGATTTGTTGGAAGCGAATGCCGATGGACTCAGCCAGTTGTTGCTGGGTGAGGCCCAAGAGACGGCGACGGCGGCGGAGCCGCTTGCCGACATGGAGGTCAATGGCGTTAGCCATGGTTGTGCGCCCTTGTTCGCGGCGGTGTCCCCCATGGGCCCGCCTTATGCGCAGTTGGAGAGCAGGACGCGTGCCACGTGCTTTCGACGCGAATTGTTTCGTGATTAGCGTTTGTTGACGTTGTGAGAGGCGCAAGAAACGAAAACTGCGCCGTTTTGGGGCGCTTGTTCTTGGTAAATGGCGCCAGGTCACGATTTCGTCATGGCGTTGCCCTTTGTGGCGCATCTTCGCGCGGGATTTGTTCGTCTCTGACGGAGACGAAGATGAAGGTGCGGGCTCTTCTATTGGTAGCTGTGCTCGCGTTGAGCGCGTGCGCATCTACGCGGCGGCCTTTGAGCTATCAGGGCGGTATGCCGGACGCGGACGTCTACGTCGGCGATCAGCGTTTCCAGGTTTGGTTCCACAATCGCGATCAGACGGTGCTGGTTCTGCGTGGTGAACCGCGCTCGCTCGGTTTGCTGATGGCGGAGAACATGACCGTTTACGCTAACGACCGCACGCTCGGCATCCTTTGGTGGGGCGCTGCAGCGAACGCGGTGCTGACTCAGTTCGGCTGCTACGGCACGGAAGTGACTGGCGCCGATCAGATGCGCGAGATTCAGTATGTTTGCCGCGAGCCGGTCGATGTGACCGCGCAAGTGGTGCAGAGGCGCGAGGAGTGGCGGCGCGGCGTGCGCGTAGAACCGCCGGCGGAGCAGCGCTAGCGCGATTCAGCGCGGCGTCCGAAAGTGGCCAGCGCGTTCTCCATGAGCTGTGTTTCCTTGTCGCGAAAGGAAGCACACATGACTCTCATCGTTCGGGGAATATCGACAAGTGAGTTCGACCGGCTACGCGCCGGCGGCGCTGACGCCAACGGGCAGCCGCCGGTTATTAGCCATGCCGAAGGTGGCGCGAACCCATGCAGGCATTGTTTGGGTCTCATCGCGGACGGTGAGCCGAAGTTGGTGCTGTCGTATCGTCCATTCGACGCGCCGCAGCCCTACGCCGAGACGGGACCGATCTTCCTGCATCAGAAGGCGTGTACGCGATACGAGAGCAACGAATTGCCGCGTTGGTTCTCGTTCCTCGATCCCGCAGCAATCCGTGGATACGGCGCGGATGATTGGATCCGCTACGATACGGGGCGTGTGGTGCGCGGCGGCGAACTGACGGCCGCGTCAGAGGAGATCCTCAGCGATGCAAGCATCGCCTACGTTCACATTCGCTCGAAGTTCGGTTGCTTCCAGTGCCGCGTCGAGCGCGGCTAAACCGCGTCACAAAAGATTACGCATTTGGCATTTTACGTCCGTCGCGAATGTGCTACAAATGTAGCGTGTGAACGGCGGGAGGCAAACGCGTGGCGCAGCTGGCGAGACCTACTGGGTCCGAACTCAAACTGTTGCGCGCCCTTTGGAGTGCGCCAAGGCTAAGCGCGCGCGAAATTCAGGAGGCGACCGAGGCTAGCACCAATTGGTCCTACTCGGCGACGCGCACGACGCTCGACCGGATGGAAGAGAAGGGGCTGGTTAAGGTCAACACCGTCCATGGTCTGAAGACCTACGCCGCCGCGCAATCGAAGCTCATCACATTGGCGCTGTTGGCACAGGACTTCGCGCGCAATGTCCTCGACTCCGATGCGCCACTGCCGGCGGCCGCGTTCGCCGACAGCAAGTTGCTGGATGCCGATGAAATTGAAGAGCTGCAGGCGCTGCTCGATTCGTTGAGTGAAGTGAGCGAGCGATGAGTACGTTGGCGGCATGGATGGGCGCGCTTGGGGTTGCGCCATTGGTCTGGTCCGCCCTTGTCGCGTTGGCGCGACAAGGCGCTGTTGGCGAGGCCTCGCTCAGTGATGGGCATGAGAAAGCGCTACTCGCGATCATGCTGGGGCCGATCGCGCTTGGCGCGATCATGCTCTTGGCGTCGAGTGGGGCGGGTTCGACAGTCGCGCCGCCGTTGTTGGAATTGATCGAATTCAGTCAAGCCGGGAACGTGACGAGTGCAACAGAGATCAATGCACATGAGGCGATCAATTGGTGGGAAGCCGTAGCTGCCACGCTGCTAGGATTCTATCTGCTCGGCCTCTTCCGTCTTGTGCCGCCGCTCGTCCGAGCGCATCTTTCGTTGCGCCGAAGCGAGATCGCCGCATGCGCCCACCCAGTTGGGCGCGATGTTTACGTTTTCGAATCGACGGGTTCTCCGGTGGCGGCGGCGCGCGGCCTTATTCTCATCCCGCGCCGTCTCTTCGAGGCGTTATCACCTGAGCAACTTGCACTCATCGTTGAACACGAGCGCAAGCATCACGCGCGTGGCGATGTCATGTTCTATGCGGCGCTGGCGTGGATCGAGGCCTTGCTTTGGTTTAATCCGTTCGTGCGCGCGCAAGCCCGTCATTGCCGACTCGCTGCTGAACTCGATTGCGACCGCGCCGTCACCGCCGCGGCGCCCGACATGCGCAGGGCCTACGCGCAGACGTTGCTTGTCGTTCTCAAGCATACCGCCGGAGACGCATTGCCGTGCGCTCCGGCGGTCTTCTCACACCGGACCATGGGAGACCATCGTATGAGAATTGTGCAAATCATGGAACGTGATGGAGCTACGCGCAAGCGCGCACCGTGGTTCGCATATGCTGCGGCTGTTGCGCTTATTGCGCCGCTCGGCATAGGGCAATTGGCGCTCGCGCAATCGCTTGGGGTGGCGCCGCCTGCGAATATCACTCCGGCATCGGCGTCCAGCGCGCCATCGTTCTCACATCGACCGGTCGAGGGCAGGTTGACGAGTACCTATGGCGAGCGGCGCGATCCGTTTAGCGGACAGATGGCATTTCATGTGGGTGTCGACCTCGCCGCGCGCGAAGGCACGCCCGTGGTTGCGGCGGCGAGCGGACACGTATTGCGGGTGGCGGCAAACCAAGCCGGTTATGGCAACATGATCGAGGTCGATCATGGCGGCGGCTTTGTACTACGCTACAGCCAGCTGAGTGCGTTCGAGGTTCGCGAAGGCGATGCGGTGCAAGCCGGTCAGCTCATTGGCCGCGTCGGACAATCCGGCCGGGCGACAGGGCCGCATCTTCATCTTGAAGTTTGGCGTGACGGCACGGCTTGGGATCCGGCGCTGTTCTTGGATCTGCCCGCCGTGCGGTGACCTTAAACCGCTTCCTTTGCCTTCGCGGCGCGCTTGCGCTCGTTCGGGTCGAGATAGGCTTTGCGGATGCGGATGGCGGCGGGGGTGACTTCCACCAGCTCGTCGTCTTCGATCCAGGCCATCGCTTGTTCGAGTGTGAGGCGGCGTGGCGGCGTGAGGCGGATCGATTCATCCTTGCCCGAGGCGCGCACGTTGGTGAGTTTCTTGCCCTTCAGCGGGTTCACATCGAGATCTTCGCCGCGTGAATTCTCTCCGATGATCATGCCTTCGTAGACGTCTTCGCCGTCGGCGATGAACATCTGGCCGCGCTCTTCGAGATTCCATAGCGCGTAGGCGGTGGACTGGCCCTTGTCGTTCGAGATCAGCGCGCCGTTGCGGCGGCCGGGGATTTCGCCTTTCCACGGCGCCCATGAGTGGAAGAGGCGGTTCATGACGCCCGAGCCGCGCGTGTCGGTGAGGAATTCGCCGTGATAGCCGACCATGCCGCGCGACGGCGCGAGCATGACCAGGCGCGTCTTGCCGCCGCCGGACGGACGCATGTCTTGGAGTTCGGCTTTTCGGATGCTCATCTTCTCGATGACGACGCCGGTGTATTCGTCGTCCACGTCGATGACGACTTCTTCGACCGGCTCGAGCGTCTGGCCGTTCTCGCTGCGCACAAGCACCTTCGGACGCGACAACGAAAGTTCGAAGCCTTCGCGGCGCATGGTTTCGACCAGCACGCCAAGTTGCAGTTCGCCTCGGCCGGCAACTTCGTAGGCGTCCTTGTTCGCCGTCTCGGTGACGCGAATGGCGACGTTCGACTCCGCTTCCGCCAGCAGGCGCGCGCGGATGACGCGGCTTTGCACCTTGTCGCCGGCGCGGCCGGCGAGTGGAGAGTCGTTGATAGAGACGGTGATCGCGAGCGTCGGCGGATCGATCGGCGTCGACGGCAGTGGCGCCGTGAGTTCTGTTGAACCGATCGTGTCGGCGACGGTTGTTTCGGTGAGGCCGGCGATGGCGATGATGTCGCCGGCTTCAGCGGTTTCGACTGGAACGCGCTTGAGGCCGCGGAAAGAGAGCAGTTTGGTGAGACGGCCGCGTTCGATTTCTTTGCCGTCGCGCGTTAGCGATTTAACGCTGTCGCCAACTTTCACGCGGCCGGCTTCAACGCGGCCGGTCAGCACGCGGCCGAGGAAGTGGTCAGAGTCGAGCATGGTGACAAGGAACGCGAACGGCTCGTCCTTGCGCTTGATCGGCTCAGGATCGGGGACGTGGCGCACGATGAGTTCGAACAGCGGCGTGAGATCCTTGTTCTCATCGCTCATGTTCACTTTGGCCCAGCCCTCTTTGCCGGAGGCGTAGAGGATCGGGAAATCGGCTTGCTCGTCGCTGGCGCCGAGCGCGAGGAAGAGTTCGAAAATCTCATTCAGCGCTTGATCGGGGTTGGCGCTCGGGCGATCGACCTTGTTGAGCACGACCATCGGGCGCAGACCGCGCGCGAGCGCTTTCGACAGCACGAACTTGGTTTGCGGCATGACGCCTTCGCTTGCGTCGACCAGGATCACGCAACCATCGACCATGCCGAGAATACGTTCGACTTCACCGCCGAAGTCCGCGTGGCCGGGCGTATCGACGATGTTGAGACGATACTCTTCGCCGCCCTTGTCCCAGAGGATCGAGGTGCACTTGGCGAGAATGGTGATGCCGCGCTCGCGCTCCTGATCGTTGGAGTCCATGGCGCGCTCTTGCCGCGCTTCGTTGGCGCGGAAGGCGCCGCCTTGGGCGAGGAGTTGGTCGACGAGCGTGGTCTTGCCGTGGTCGACGTGGGCGATGATCGCGAGGTTGCGCAGGCGCTCGGCCATTTTCGGGCTTTCAAATCGGGAAGGGCAGGCTTCTGCCCGCGATGGGCGCCTGCTTCAACGGCACGCGTGTGGATTCCTTATGCACGATCCATCCAATTATGCATGTGTGCATGTGCAATATGGCGGGGTGACTAAAAAATACAAGCAAAAACAGATTTGTAAGCAAGTTTACAAAAACGTGACGCTGCATTCACCTTGCAAATTGCTGCAGTGCGAAATACTTTGTTGGTGTTGCGGGGTTTCGCGATCCCGCTCCCGCCCTATCGGGCGTTTCCTCCCTATTATACCTCAACCGCCGGGCCTCACCGCCCGGCGGTTTTTTCTTGGGGCGGGGGCTAGGCCATTCGGCGCTTGGCGTAATCGTAGATTTCAAGGTCGAAGGCAATTCGGGCGCTGAGGGCAGGGTCGGCAAGAAAATCCTGACGCGTCATGCCAGCGGCGCCAGGGGTCTGGTTCAGCCAGGTTCGGCCGCGAACGATTCTTGTCTGTGTGATCTCCGAGAGTAGCGGCAGCGCGGCCGACAGATCCGCGACGTCGCCAACGAAATCCAACTGATCCAGGTGATCGCGGGCGACGCCAACGTCGACGGCACGTGCGGGGGCGGCAGGAAAATAGTCGTGGGCGAGCGTGCGTGTAATCGCATTGTCCGTCATCGCGCGCACGCTGGGGTCTTCGCTCAGACAGAACTCTTCGAAGCTGGCGCTTCTCGCGATCTCCGCGAGCTTTGCGAAGGCAATGTGCGCAATCTGGCGCGGCTTTCTGGCAAAGGCGTAAAGCGCCCGAAGTCGATCGAAGGGTTCCCGGAGAATCGTGAAGGCGATCGCGCTCTCGCGCACGCGCTCAAGCGTGTTCCAGCCGAAATGGCCGGCGACATACTGAGCGTGTTTCGCCGCCTCTATTGTTTCGCTGTGCGCGGCGTTGCCTACGACGGAATCGAGCAGAATGCTGCGTTTGGTGCGCTTGCCGCCGAAGTTCGATTTGAAGTGATGATTGATTGACGTGCCGCCGCACTTGGGAATGTGCAGAAAAACAACGCGCGGCGGCCTCTTGTTGGCGAGCAGGTTCAGGTGAAACGCGAAGCGTGGTTCGAATTCCGCAAACATGAGCCAGCGCTAGCTGCAACTCTCGCCGTGCGTTGTTCAGAGATATGGCAAAGTTTTGCAGGCTGCGCCGCGAAATTATCTTATGCGTAAGTTTGTGTCGCGCGCTCGCGGATTTGGCGTGGCGTCAGCTCGACTTCTGACGAACGCGCTCGAAGATCTCCGTGACTTCGGGTGTCACGGCTTCGCCAAAGTCGCTCATCTCGTAGAGCGGACGGATGTCGATATCGCTGGGGCCGGGCATTGGGTTTGGGCAGCGCTTCACCCATTCGACTGCCTCGGCCATGTCTTTCACTTCCCAGAGCCAATAGCCGGCGACAACTTCCTTCGTCTCGGTGAAGGGGCCGTCGGTCACTGTGCGATCCGGGCCGTCAAATGACACGCGCTTGGCATACGAGGTTGGCTTGAGGCCATCGCCGCCAACCAATATTCCGGCCTCGGCCAGGGCTTCGTTGAACTTGCCCATCTCGGCCAGCGCTTCCGGCCGAGGCATGAGACCAGCTTCGCTATCGGCGGTGGCTTTGACAAAAACGATGACGCGCATGGGGGTGCTCCTCTTGCTTCCTATGGCAGGAACGAACGGCGCAGGCGCGTCCCGACATCTATGTGTCAGAACGTCCACAAGTGTGCGTGTTTAGCGCGCTCGCGGACTTCGGACATCGAAGCACAACACGACGGCGGCGCTGTGAAAACGCTAGCGAAGCCACGGGATAGATTATAGCTGGTTTGGGGGCCGAGCCATGAGTGAACCGAACAAGCGCGAAGACCTGAACGACGCCGTCGAGGACGCGATAGGCTTTAACTTCCGCTCGCTGCGGACCTTGTTCGATCTATTCGTGCGGCCGCGGCGCGTGTTCGAATCCTACGCCGAGCGCGATCGCGTGACCTATTCGCCGACCATCCGCATTTTCTTTGGCTTGATTGGCCTGCAAGTTCTCGTTTCGGTGCTCTGGGGCGGTTGGGAAGGTCTGTTCACGCGGCAGATCGAATCCGGCCCGCCGGAGGCACGAGCGCTCTACGAAAGAATTGCAGGCGGCGATCTCCCAGGCTTCATCAGCCATTACGCGGATGCGGCAAATTTTGGTCAGCCAATCCTCGTCGCGCTGTTTACGTCGCTGAGCGTCTTTGTGCTGGGCTGGTTTCGACCGCAGCTGTCATGGCCCAGCCGCATGAATATTGCGATGGGCGTTCTGTGCGTCGGCACCGTCATCGGCTTGCTGAGTATGCCGCTGATCGTGTCCGAAAATTTTACGTTGTCGGTTTGGCTGGGCGTCCTCGGCGTCGCGGCAGCCTACTTTCTGACGATCTTCCGCGGCGGACGCGGTGTCATCGCGGATAGTCTCGGCGGCGCCCTCGGTAAGTCATTGATCTACACACTGGTGCTAATGCTACTGGTGTTTCTGTCCGGGGTGGTGCTCTCGATTGCGTGTATGGCCTATGCGGTCATGCGCCTGCAGAACGGCGGTTGATCGCGCGAGCGTCGACTAGGCTAAGCTCTTATGCAGCGCCGCCGCGCTCAATGCTTCTGCCAGTCGCGTCATATCTGCGCGGACGCGGACGTAGCCATTGGTGCGTTCGAGCGTGCGCTCATCGATATAGAGACCACGATTGATCTCAATCTGCAGCGCGTGAACCTGCGCTGCGGGGCGGCCGTAGCTTTGTGTGGTGTGGCCGCCGGCAAACGGTGTGTTGCGGGCGACGCGATAGCCTAGGCGGCGCAAAGTCGCCTCGGCCAACGCCGTCACTGAAGGGTGGCAAGACGCGCCGAAGCGATCGCCGAGCACGACATCCGGTGCGTGTGCGCCGCGGGCGTTGTTTGGCATTGAGTGGCAATCGATCAGCACGGCGCAGCCGAATTGCTCTCTCGTCTCCGCCACCAAATTTTGCAGGAGCGCATGATAGGGGCGGTGCACTGCGTTGATGCGGCGCTCGGCTTCATCAAGCGGGAGCTTGCGGCGATAGATGGTCTGGCCGTCGCCGCTGATGCGAGGGATGGCGCCCAGACCGGCCTGCACCCGCGCCGAGTTGGATTGTGGCGATTGCGGCGGGCGCTCGCTGAACATGTCCGGGTCGAGTTCCGCCGGATCGCGGTTCAGATCGACATAGGCGCGCGCCACCGACGCTGAAAGCACGCAGGCGCCATGCGCTGCGGCGCCGGCGAACAGTTCATCGACATAAGCATCTTCCGAACGGCGCAGGCTGATGAGGCTGACGCGCGCGTCAGCCAGGAGTTCCGGTGGGTAACGGCGGCCGCTGTGGGGGGAGGCGAAGATAAGCGGCGTGGTCCGGCGCAATGGCTCGATCAGAACAAAGGGCGGCTCGCTGTGAGCAACGGCCTGGCTTTCGCCATCCACAGCGGCGGTCACCGCGTTCGAGCCGAGGTCTGTCGGGTCCATGCTTAGGTATTGTTCGCGCCGCCTATCACGACGTCAATCTTTACGCCTCTTTACGAGCTGTGTGTGACGGTTCAGCCGCCCTTTACCCGAATTGTGCTAGAGGTTACCGGTTTAAGGGGGCCGGAAATTCCGGAGCTGCTGGCGTATGGCGCGAATTCTGTTGGCCGAAGACGATGACTCGCTCCGGGGTTTCCTGGTGTCGAGTCTGTCGCGTGCGGGGCATGACGTTACCGGCTTCGGCGACGGCGACGCCGCCTGGGAAGCGCTTGAGCACGGCTCATTTGACCTCCTGCTGACCGACATTGTCATGCCTGGCCTGGATGGCATCGAGCTGGCGCGCCGCGGCGCGGAAGCCGATCCAGCCATGAAGATTGTTTTTATTACAGGCTTCGCCGCGGTGGCGCTATCGGCCCAAAGCCAAGCCCCGAAGGATGCGAAGGTGCTGTCCAAGCCTTTCCACCTGAAGGACTTGGTCGTCGAGATCGAGCGGGTGATCGCGGCGGCTTGAGGAATCCCGGGAGGGCCTGTATAGGGCGCTCCACCCAACGCATTGGGTTCTGGTTCGGCCAGGACAAAAGGGCGCGTAGCTCAGCGGGAGAGCACCACGTTGACATCGTGGGGGTCACAGGTTCGATCCCTGTCGCGCCCACCATCTCTGCAGGCACTTTCCTGCGAACCTTTCGGCAATGCCGTGAATGCCCGTAGAGCCTGCAAGCTCTCGGATGGGTTTACAGCGAGCGAATTCGCTTTGCGAGCTTCTGCGCGGAAGCGTTTGCAGCGTGTGTGGCGGTCCCAACGGATACGGCTCAAGCTGTCTCTGCTAGCGGTGCATATCTATTGGATCGGAAGCGTGCGTGCTCTGCTCGGAGGACACCCGCGCATCCGGACAGCGATGGTCAGTGCGACGGGGCGACGACCTGCACACTAATCTCCAACCACTCACGCGTGTTTTCTCTGGCGCTTGCCCTTACCAACTAGCGTTCGTCGGCAACTGCAGCAATTTGAGTTCGGGGGCGCCTAGCCAGTCTCCCGCTTTCGGCAACAATACGCTGCGAATTTCGATCAGCAGGGCGGCGGTCGTATCCAAGGATCGAGGTCCAAACTGGGAACCGGCATTGACGTTCTCTTCCGGAGGTGCGCGGAGATGGATGATGCTAGCCGCTCCTGAGGCTCGCCGTCTGCGCACAGGCGATGAACGGCGGCTTCGGGGAACAAAGAACTCTCGTCGTTGGTGCACGCGAACCAGCGAACTCTCGTTTGCCGTGAACATTGTGCCCTGCCGTTCATGGAGCCACTAGGCTCTGATCGCTTGCATTGGCGTGGGGGCGCCGCAACCCAGCGGGAGCAGCAGCGTGTCCGCCAGCAGCAAACTTCGCCTAGTCGCCGCCTTTCTGGCGCTGTTCATTGCCGCCGCATGTGGAGGCGGAGGCGGTGGAAGCTCGCCGCCACCTCCACCGCCGCCACCACCGCCGCCGCCGCCGGGCGTCTACCAGCCCGAGATATTTGTCGAGCGCGATCCGGACGGGACCGCCTATGTCCGTGTCCTTGAGCAAATCTATAGTCCATTCACACCGCAGCGCACGTTCACGAACGTACCTTTCCTTCCCGACATCGATGGCAGTCAAACCACCGCCATCACCAACGTGAGTGTCTCACAGGAGAAGTATGGCGTTCACATCGTCGGAACCGGGGCGGTCTCGATCTACAATTTCTCTTCTGTCGGCTTTGACGGTGGCGGGAGCATCCATGGTGCGGCCATCAAAGTGGAGCGGTCGGCTGCCGCGCCAACCTACATTCAGCGGGTCTTTGCCGACGAGCAACAACAACCCGATCCAAGCTACAGCGTGCGAAACGTTGATTTCCTTGGTGTTGAGTTCAATGGCGCCCCGATCTACGTGCGCGGCGCGACCGCCCGGAATCTAAGCGACGGCGGTGTCGACACCAAGTCGACGGGCGTCAACCTGATGAATGTCACGTTCTCGGGAGCCAATCGCGGGCTTAGAGCCTGGGATGGCGTAGAAATCACGATCGTGAATTCCATCATTAACGTTGCGCCGGGATTTGCGCACGCTTGGGTCTACGACAACACCGCCACGATCCGCTATTACAACGTGCTCTGGTGTGTTGGCGCGACGGACCCAACTCCCACCGACCCCAATTGCTCGACAAACCCAACGTTGGTTGAAGCTGACAATGTGACTGGCAGCCCACTGTCGCGAATGATAGCGCTCTCAACCAATCCGCTACCCGCTGTCAGCCCATTCTTCGCGACGCAGATCGATCAAATCGTTGTCGAATACTCGACCAATAACGGCGCCAGTTGGCAGGTCATGACTTCGCCGAACGCTGGCGGTGGTGGCTTGCCGGCGCCCGTCGGCGACACCCGCTATCGAATCCCGCTTAACCTAAACACCGCGAACTACGTCTTCCGTGCTTCCGTCCGTCAGGGAGGCTCAATCGTGGGAACCTATTCGGCCACTGTCGACGAGGCGGGTCAGGTCGTTCCCTAACCTATGGCGGGGCGCTTGCAGCGTAATTTTGCGCGGCGCCGGAAGGGTACACAAAGTGTGTTCACGGGTGCGCAAGGCGCCGGAAGTTCGCGCGCCGCGCGTTGGCACTGCGGCGTGTGGGCTGCGTGAGGCAGCCTTGCGCAAGAGCTGAGCGGAGGAGCGCCATGAAGATCACTGTCGCCATGCCCCTCACGGTTGCATCCTTGGCGTGGGGCGACGCAGCTGCTCAAGTGAGCAACCCGCAAGGCTCAGGACCTGTTCTTGCGGCGATCCAGTGGATTCAGGGCACATTGCTCGGCAACGTCGCCACCAGCGTTGCAGTGATCGCGGTCGCTGTCGTTGGTTTCATGATGTTGAGCGGGCGCATGAACTGGCGCCACGGGATCACGGTCATCCTAGGGTGTTTCATTCTGTTCGGCGCAGCTGCCATTGTCGCTGGCATTCAGGCCGCGGCGCGCGCTGCCGGAGGCTGACGCGAATGACGCCGCTTGACCGCGATATCGTGTTCACGGCTCTCACCCGCCCGCAGATGTTCGCGGGCGTGTCGTATAGTTATTTCGTGCTCAACCTCGTTGTGACCACGGAATTCTTCCTGATCACGAAGTCGTTCTGGGCGATTGTTGCTGCGCTCGTTCTTCACTGCGTCGGGTTGGCGGTCTGCCGTCGCGAGCCTCGCTTCCTCGATCTATGGATCCTACGCGGAAGCAAGTGCCCACGCGTATCGAACTTTAGTTTCTGGCGCTGCAATTCATACGCACCATGACCAGCGCCCCCCTGACCGCAGCTGATCGGCTCCGTCTCTGGCGGCGCGAGAAAGCCATCTCCGAGATGCTCCCCTATACGCGGCACGTCAACGACGGGACGCTGCTAACGCGCGACGGCTCGTTGATGCAGGTCATCAAGATCGATGGCTTGGCGTTCGAGACCGCCGATGGCGACGACCTCAACTACCGGAAGACCGTACGCAACACGATGCTGCGCGCTGTCGCTTCATCGCGTCTGAACTTGTATCACCATGTCATACGCCGCCAGGTGGCTGCCGAGGTCTCGGGCGAAGTCGCCACGCCGTTCGCTTCGACGCTTGATGCGGACTGGCGCCGGCGCATGGCCGAGCGCAGACTCTACGTGAACGATCTCTACATCACGTTGTTGCGCAGACCGCCGCCGCTCCGCTCTGGACTTCTTGGAGACCTGTTTGGTCGCGGGGCTGCGATCGACGTGGCGTCGACGGCCCGAGATCTACGCGAATTAGACGCCGCGCGTGATTCCTTGTTGGCCTCACTCGCTCCATATGGCGCGCGTCAGCTCACTGCCTATGATGCGAACGGCTGTGGTTGTTCCGAACTCATAGAGTATCTGGGCTGTGTGTTCGATGGAGAGCTGCGTCCGCGGTTGATGCCGGCGGGAGAGGTTAGCGAGGCTATCGCACAAAGGCGTGTGAGCTTCGGGCTCGACATGTTTGAGCTGTCTGCGGCGGGCGATAGCGCGCGAGCGTTCAGCGCCATGATCGCAGTGAAGGAGTATCCGCCTCATACGGCGCCCGGGCAGCTCGACGGCTTGTTCTCGCTTCCGTGTGAATTTGTTCTCACAGAGAGCTTCGAGTTTGTGGATCGCCAAGTCGCGCTGGACCGGATGAACCTTGCGCTTCGTCGCATGAGGGCGGCCGACGATGAGGCGCTTTCCTTGCGCCGCGATCTATCGACGGCAAAAGATGATGCCGCCGCCGGGCGTCAGGCTTTCGGCACACATCACCTGACAATCATGGTGAAGGCACAAAGCCCGCGTGAGCTCGACGAGCGTGTCGCTGACGTGCAGGCCGGATTCACCGAGATCGGAGCGATCAGCGTTCGTGAAGACGTGGCGATGGAGCCGAGCTTCTGGGCGCAGTTTCCAGGCAACGGTTCGTATGTCCCGCGCAAGGCGCTGGTATCGACCGCGAATTTTGCAGGCCTCGCCAGTTGCCACAACCATCCTACAGGTCGTGCAGAAGGGAACCATTGGGGTGCCGCAGTTACCGTGCTGGAGACCACGGCGGCCTCGCCATACTTCTTCAACTTTCACAGCGGCGACCTAGGTAACTTTCTTATCATTGGCCCGTCGGGCGCCGGAAAGACGGTGCTACTGAATTTCTTGCTCGCTCAGGCGCAACGATTTTCGCCGCGACTTGTGTTCTTCGACAAGGACCGAAGCAGCGAGATTTTCCTACGCGCCATGGACGCGCGCTACGACGTATTGCGAGCCGGCGTGCCGTCGGGATTGAATCCGCTGAGACTCCCTGACACGCCCGCAAACCGGCGTTTCCTGCACGACTGGACGGCGAAGCTGCTGACGGCCAACGGCGAGTCGCTGTCGGCCGACGATTTCCAGCTGATTGCCGAGGCCGTGTCAGCGAATTTTGAGCAGCCGGTTGAGTATAGGCGGCTGAGATACTTCCGAGAACTCTTTGCGGGCACGCGCCGCCCCACGACCGGCGACCTGTCGGCTCGTTTGGCGCCGTGGGTGGGAGACGGGGAGCGTGCTTGGCTGTTCGACAACGAGGCGGATCAGCTTGATCTGGATGCTCGCACGATTGGTTTTGACCTAACGCAGCTGCTCGACGATGCAACTGCGCGCACTCCAACCATGATGTACCTCTTTCATCGCGTAGAAGAACGGTTGGACGGCGAGCCCTCGATTATCGTGGTGGATGAGGGGTGGAAAGCCCTGGATGACGAGACATTCGTCACCCGAATTCGCGACTGGGAAAAGACGATCCGAAAGCGCAATGGCATCGTTGGCTTCTCAACCCAAAGCGCACGAGACGCACTCGATAGCCGCATCGCAAACGCGGTTATCGAGCAATCACCGACGCAAATCTTTCTGCCGAACGCAAAGGCGCAGGCGAAGGAGTACTGCGATGGCTTTGGCCTTACCGAGCGTGAGTTTCAGATTATCTCGTCGCTCGGTGAGTCCTCGCGATGCTGCTTGATCCGCCACGGCAGCGACAGTGTCGTGGTGCGGCTGGATCTTTCGGGAATGAAAGGCGCGCTCGGTGTACTCTCCGGTCGCGAGCGCTCCATTCGCTTACTTGACGAGCTGCGTGCGGAAGCGGGCGACGCGCCACAATCGTGGCTGCCGCGCTTCATGGAAAGGATGGGTTGACCGATGGCCTGTCCCATTTCCAGCGGCATTGTCCGCGGACTGATTGATACCGTCGACTGCAATGTTCGCACGTTGGTGCAAGACTCGTTTCGGGAGATGGTCGGCCCGGGCACGACGTTTGCCGCCGCGCTGACGGGTTTGCTCACGATCTATATCGCGCTCATCGGCTACCAGTTGTTGCTGGGCCGGGGCGGCCTCAGGCTAACCATGCTGCCAGCGACCGCGCTGAAGATCGGTCTGATCATGGCCTTTCTCACGAGTTGGGCGGCCTATCAGACGGTGATCTTCTCTTTCCTATTCGACGGTCCTCGCGAGCTGATCGGGGCGTTACTCTCGCCTATGGGCTTTGGACGCGACGCTTATGACGGCGTGGAGTCCGCTTACATGACATTGTCCAGCGGAGCCGGCGTGTATGGCGGACAGGCCAATCCCAACGCCAACATTCTTCAGGGCGGGCCGATGTTGGGGTCCGGCATACTGTGGCTCTCCGCACTGGGCCTCTTGCTAACGACCGTGGGTGTCATTCTGGCCGCAAAGATCGTCTTGGCCTTTCTTCTGGCTGTGGGGCCCGTCTTCATTGCTCTGTTCTTGTTCGACTCCACGCGTGGGTTGTTCATTGGGTGGGTGCGAGCCACGCTGGCCTTCGCCATTACCCCGGCAGCAGCCAATGTGTTTAGCGCGGCTATGATCGTCATGATGTCGCCCTTTCTCACGACGTTGGCCGAGAATTCCGCTTCGGAAGTCTTCGACATGGGGCCGATTGTGACGATTGCGCTGATCATCACAGTGTTTGCGATTGTAATGCTGATGATGCTTCGAGCGACAGCAACAATTGCGAGCGGGTTCGCACTGAACCGGCATCGCAGTGGAATCATGGGCGATACGTCGATGAAAACACACCTACAGAATGCGACAATGGAGACGGGCAGACCGGCGACCATCGAGGGACCCCGAACGGAGACAAGCGTAAGCGTCGCAGCGGCGCGGCATTCAGTGTCGTCGCGCGAGCCGTCATTCGATCGCTTGGCTGCGAGCGAGCGCCTCGGCCAATCCTATCGCCGTATTGGGCGCGATTCGCTCCGTGTGAGGCGCGTATGAAGGCGGCACTCATACTGATCATGTCATTGGTTTGCGCAGTCGGAGTTGCCTCTGCGCAGGATCGACCTCGTGATCCGAGGCTGAGAGTCTTGCCGTATGAAGAAGGTCAGGTGATCTCCCTAGATGGTCATCTCGGCTATCAGATGATGATAGAGTTCGATCCGCAGGAGCGGATTGAGAACGTTTCCATAGGCGACAGCCTCGCTTGGCAAGTAACGCCCAATCAGGCGGCGACCTTGCTCTTCGTGAAGCCGGTCTTGGCTCATGCCGCCACAAACATGACCGTCGTGACCACGCGCCGGCGTTACGCCTTCGCCTTGCGTGCGCGCGAAACCGCCGCGCCGGACGATCAGCGCATAATTTATGGCCTGCGTTTCACATATGCGGACGAGCCTGATGCGCCTGTGACGGCGCCTGCCTCATTGAACTTTGACTACGAGTCTTCAGGCGCGCAGGCGCTGGCCCCGCTCCGCGTGTTCGATGACGGGCGATCTACGTACTTCCAATTGCGTGAAGGCGGCGAAGTGCCGGCGATTTTCGCCATCGGCCGAGATGGAGGCGAGGAGCTCGTCAATTCGCAGATCCAAGGCGACACCGTTGTGGTCGATCGGATCGCAGATGGTTTTGTCTTGCGGCATGGGAGCGATGTGATCTCCGTGCGGCGGACGGGGGCGGTGGTTCCGGCCGCGGCTGCAGCGGAAACGAACGCAAGGCGGGCGCGTATGCGCCGAGGCAGGCGGCGGTGAGTGAGACCCCAGAGCTTGAGCCCATGCGACGCGATAATCTCTCGGCGTTCCGAACGGCGCCGAGCGTTGGCCTTAGGTCTTCGCCCTGGGCGCTCGTGGTCGGTCTGGGTTCCGCCGTGGTGCTCGGCTTTCTCGTTTTCAGCGCATTGGCCGCCAGCCGGCAGCAAGCGGCGCAGATCGACCCGATCTCGCCCGCAAGTTCGGAGGTTCGCCCAAATTATTCGTATGCCGGATCTCGCGAATATGATTCGATGGCAGAGGTTGAGCAACCTTACGCCTTTGAGGACGCGGCAAGCGAGTTGCCATCGCCCGAAAGCTCAACGCCGGACCCGTTGAGCGCGGATGCGCGGCTGCATGCTCCGGCTTTGATCGTAGATCTTAGTCGTGAGGAGGGGCCAAACGGAGGTGGTGGTGCAAGTGCGCAAGCCCTCGCCAACGCAGTCGGTGGTAATGCGCTTACGGGCAATGAGCGCTTCTCCGCACGCTTTGGCGCGGGGCAGGCCGCGCAAGCACGTCCGCTCGCAAACCCGGGCACGACGATCCCGCAAGGCGTGATCATATCCGCCGTTCTAGAGACAGCGATCAACTCTGATCTGCCCGGTTACGTACGCGCATTGGTGAGCCGAGACGTGAGTGCATTTAGCGGCGGCGCCGTTCTTGTGCCGCGAGGAAGTCGCTTGATCGGGCAGTATCGCGCGAGTCCCGAACTCGGTCAGTCTCGCGCCTTTGTTATTTGGACGCGCCTCATCCGTCCCGACGGCGTATCCATCGAGCTCAACTCACCCGGCGCGGATGCCCTCGGACGTGGTGGGCTCGAAGGCGAAACCGATCGGCACTTCTTCCGTCGCTTTGGCGGCGCGATGCTACTGACGTTGCTTGGCGGCGCAGCGAGTGCAGTGGGAGACGACGGCGGTACACAAATTGTTGTCGGTGTCGCGAGTAGCGGGCGTGAAGCCGCTTCTGCTGCGCTTGCGGAGGAGATCAATATCCCCCCGACGATCAGTGTCGCGCAGGGTACGCCGGTGAGGATATTCGTGGCGCGAGATCTGGATTTCTCTGGAGTGAGCAGTCGCGCGCCATGAACACGATCAAGCCAAGCGAAGGCGGAGTGTACTTGCGCGCCTTCCTAGCGCCACTCGCGCCTTGGCTTGAACGCGCGGACGTTACTGACATTCTCGTGAATCAGCCTGGGGAAGTTTGGTTCGAAACGAATGACCGACCGATGCAGCGGGCGGAGGCGCCGGAAGTCAGCGCGCAGATGCTGCAACGCTTGGCTCAGCAGATTGCCGCGGCTTCGCACCAGGGCGTGAACCGCGAGCATCCGCTTCTTGCGGCGACGCTGCCGAGCGGAGCACGCGTGCAGGTGATTGCGCCGCCCGCCACGCGGCGAAACTATGCGCTTGCTATTCGCAAGCACGACATTGGCGATCTTAGCCTCGATGACTATGCGGCCAGCGGCCTCCTCTCGCGGGCGATGCGCCTGCGCGGCGATGAAAAGGAGGAACTCGACGCCCGCCTATCGGCTTTGCTCGATGCACGCGAGCTGCAGGCCTTTCTGAGTGAAGCTGTGCGCGGGGGGAAGACCTTCCTGATCTCTGGGGGCACGGGCTCCGGCAAGACGACCTTTCTCAATGCGTTGCTTAAGGAGGTGCCGCGAACCGAGCGCGTCATAGTCATTGAAGATACACCGGAGATCTTTGTTTCTCAGCCCAACGCGGTCGGTTTGGTCGCGGTGCGTGGCGAACTGGGCGAGACGCGCGTGAACGCCGAAGATCTCTTGAAGGCGGCGTTGCGGATGCGTCCGGATCGGTTGTTAGTTGGCGAAGTTCGTGGTGCAGAGACGTTCGCGTTTCTTCGCGCAATCAATACGGGGCACCCTGGCTCCATGACGACCATCCACGCCGATAGTCCGCGCGGAGCGTTTGAACAGATCGCCTTCATGACCATGCAAGCCGGCGCGAACCTCACACGCGCCGACATAATCGATTATGCGCGGAGTACTATCGATGTCGTCGTGCAATTGACCCGCGCCCACGGAGCCCGTGCGATCGCAGGCATCGAGTTCGTTCGAGGTTGAGTTGAGCGTGATGCGCGTGCTCGGTATCGAGGTGAGTCTTGCAGCTGGCCGCCGAGCGCATGGTCTAGTCGCAGCATCCTCCCCGGTCCCCGATGCGGTCCGCGCCAACCCCTGAAATTGGCGCCGGTCGTAGGTGGGTGCGCTACCCGCCCCGGCGTTGCCAAGGTCTGCGGCCGTAGAAGACCGTGTGCAGGGCTTGTCGAGGTTGGGCCCGCCGATCTCGCCGCACCGCAATATTCTTGATGACGCCGCGCCTTTTGTGTGCTTGCATACGGCTGCGCCGATTTGATGCTCAGCTTGCGGGCGCGTAAGAAATACAGCTAAAGCGTAGGAGCATTGCGGCCCTCGGGCCGATGTTCCATGCCCGCAAGCGCCTCTCAACATCGTCGCGGAACGTGTTGAAGAAGGCGTACGCGCATGGCTTACGAGGCAACGAGACCTCTCCCCGCTGAAAACGATGAAGACGATTTCGGTCTTCCCGGCTTGGAGGTGCAGCATGAATTGCTGTTGACCCTGCGTGATTGGACGGGTTCGGCTTCTATTCTGCAGCGCCTCTCCGCGGCGGGCGCCGAATTGCATGCGCTTTCGGTGAGCCCGCAGGCTGGCGCGTTTGTGTTTAAGTGCCGGGTGAAGGGGATTTCAGCGTCGCGCGCGCGGGCCTTTGTGCGTGAGCTTGGCGTGCTCGCGTCAGGCGTGACGTGTGTCGAGCACCTCATCCTCGCAAAGGCGCCAGATCATGCGCGCGCTTAAGGCAGAGGCGTGCGACACGTGCGGCGACGACTTCTTCGTCGATGTGCCGAGTGATTTTCGTTGCGAAAGCGGCGATGCACTGCCGGAAACCCAATTGCGGTTGCGTTTGTACGGCGATCTCCGCCGGCCGCTGATCGTTGTGTCGGGCGGCATTTCGAGCGGGCGGTGTCTGCACCAATGGTGGGGCGATCAGGTCGCCGAAGGCGCCGCGATTGATCTGACGCGCTTTTGCGCTTTGGGCTTCGATTTCTCGCCATCGGAAGATTCTCGCGTACGAGTATCGCCGCGCGACCAAGCGCGCTTGGTCGCGATTGCGCTTGACGCGCTTAGCGTTGGGCGCGTGTCTGCTTGGGTTGGCGCCTCGTATGGCGCGATGGTTGGGCTGGCGTTTGCGGTCGAGACACCTGAGCGCCTGGAGCGGCTCTGCGCGATCTCGGCAGCACACAAGCCGGCCGTGCTGGCGCGCGGCTGGCGCGGCGTGCAGCGGCGCATGGTGGAGTTCGCGATCGCCCAGGGTGCGGCGGAGGAGGGGCTCTCGCTCGCGCGCCAGTTGGCGATGATCACTTATCGCAGCGCCGAAGAGTTCAATGAACGCTTTCCTGGCAGCGTCGGGGTCGATGGGCGTTCCGATCTCGATCGTTACCTAGTCGCGCGCGGCGACGCCTATGTAAGCGCGATGGCGCCACAGCGTTGGCTCTCGCTCAGCGAAGCGATCGACAGGCTTGATGTTGATCCGGCGTCTGTGCGCGTTGAGCTGACACTCGCGGCGTGCCCCACCGATCAAATTGCCCCGATTGCGTTGATCCAAGAGCTGTCGCGCCGCGTGCCGCGGCTCAAAGCACTGCATGAGCTGCCATCGCTCTACGGCCACGACGCATTCCTGAAAGAACCGGCGCAAGTCGCTGCCATTATCACTTCGTGCCTGGAGGGTGCGTGACATGACCAAACGTGACGATACGATTCTGTGCTCGGCCGGCGTAAATGCCGATCCCACCCACGGCGCGGTGATCCCACCGCTCTATCTCTCTGCCAACTACAGCTTCGACGGCTATGGCGGCAAACGCGCGTATGATTACACGCGTTCGGGCAATCCGACCCGCAATGTACTGGCGGAAGCGATTGCGGCGCTCGAAGGCGGTGCGGGCGCCGTCATTACAAGCACCGGCATGTCGGCGGTCGATCTGGTGCTGACGCAACTTGAGCCAGGCGCGCGTATGATCGCACCGCATGACTGCTATGGCGGCACGTGGCGCTTGTTCGCGGCGCGGGCGCGGAAGAAGGCAATCGATGTCGCGTTCGTCGACCAGGGCGACGGCGATGCGCTGGATGCTGCGCTTAACAACGGCGCAGGTTTGGTTTGGGTCGAGACGCCCAGCAATCCGCTGATGCGCGTTGTAGACATCGCCGCCATCGCCAAGCGCGCAAAGGCGGCAGGCGCGCGCGTGGCGGTGGACAACACGTTTCTATCGCCTGCGCTGCAGAAGCCGATCGCGTTCGGCGCGGATTATGTTGTTCATTCGACGACGAAGTATCTGAACGGGCACTCGGATGTTGTCGGCGGCGCGGTTGTGGCCGCGAAGGCCGAGGATGTCGAACAGCTGGCTTGGTGGGCGAATTGCACGGGCGTGACCGGCGCGCCGTTCGATTCATGGCTGACGTTGCGCGGTTTGCGAACGTTGAGCGTGCGGCTGGAGCGTCAGCAACGGAGCGCGGGCAAGATCGCCGCATGGCTCGCGGCGCAACCCCGCGTCAGCGCCGTCTTCTATCCTGGCCTCGAAACACACCCAACACACGCAATCGCCCGCGCCCAGCAGAGCGGCTTCGGCGCTATGCTGAGCTTCGAGCTTGATGGCGGCGAACGCGAAGTGCGCGCCGTCTTGGAGCGGCTCAATGTGTTCACGTTGGCCGAGTCGCTCGGCGGCGTGGAGAGCTTAATCGCGCATCCGGCATCAATGACGCACGCCTCGATGGCGCCTGAGGCGCGGCGCACGGCGGGTATCAGCGATACGCTGCTGCGCCTTTCGATCGGGTTGGAACACGAGGAGGATCTGTTCGCGGACCTGGAACGGGCTCTGCGCTTCTGAGCTGATGTACCTTGTCGTGATCGCAATCCATGTGGCATGCGTGAGGTGATGGGGCTTGGGAGTGATCATGACGCTGGTTCTTCGGGGTTTGCTTGGCGTTGCTGGTTTGCTGGGCGTGGCGATCGCGTTGGGGTTTTGGTTTCAGCCGGACCGGCTCGCGACAGAGTTTGGCGTCTCCGCACGTGACGCCTTGGGGTATTCGACGCTACGCGCGGATTTCGGCGCGTTGTTCGGCGCAGTCGGATTGTTCTCGCTGACGGCGGCTGTGCGCAACAATGCACGCTTTCTGACTGCGCCGTTGTTGCTGATTGGGATTGGTTTCGCCGGGCGCGTTCTTACAATCGCGATGTCGGGCTATGAGCCGATCATGCTGCAGCCGATGGTGGTTGAGGTCGTGCTGATCGCGTTGTTTGCGGTTGGCCGAAAGCTCTTGCCGGTGGGTTAGGCGCGCGAGACGAGTTGCTTCAGGCGCTGGCACATGGCGGACGACGGATCGGTTAGCGGATCGATCACGGTGAAGTGGTTCGCGCCTTCGGCCTCTTCGTAGCGCGTTTCGACGCCGTCCTCGCCCCAGGCCGCGACAATCGCGGCGCTCTGGCGCATATACTCGCTGCTCTCATTGGCGCCGACGATGGCGTCGAGTGTCTTGCCCGCCGGCGCGGGCCATAGAAGAGGGCTGAGTGCTTCGGCCTCGGCTTCGTCGAGGCAGAGCTTCTCGTTTAGGCTGGTTGAAATGAGCGGCGTGAGCTCGAAAAGGCCGGAGATGGCGTACGCCGCCGGCACATGCGCTTCGGTCGCCAGCAGACAGGCGGCGAGATGGCCACCGGCGGAATGCCCCGCAACAATGACAGGCGCGTCGAGCGCGCGATGCATGATCGTCGCGGCGGCGCGCATTTGTTCGACGATGTCGCCGATGCGCACATTGGGGCAAAGATCGTAACTCGGAACTGCTACGGTGACGCCGAGCGTGTTCATGCCTTTGGCCATTGAGCTGAAAAAGCTCTTGTCGAGCGCCTGCCAATAGCCGCCATGGATGAACATCAAGGCTGGGCCGTCGCCGGCGTCGAAGAGGTCGAGCGTGTTGCGTTCGCCAGGGCCGTACTCGATCACGCGCGGCGGATTGATGTTGCGGTACGCTCTGCTCTCCGCCGCCCAGCGCGCAATGACCGCGGGATGTTCGGGCACCGCGGCGCGATTGTTGTATTCTCTCTCGAGATCGAGACTCATTTGGAGTCGGGGTAATCGAAACCCGGCCATTTCGAGCCGTAAAGCTGATAGCCGAGGATGGTGTAGGTCTGCGCCACATTCGGATTGGCGCGGATCGTGTCGGTGACGACCCGCTGGATCGAGTTCAGATCGGGATGCTCGATGCGCACGAGCAGATCCCATTCGCCCATGATCGAATAGATATCCATGATCTTGTCGCTGGAATCGCGCAGCGTGTTGCCGACGGCTTCGGGCGTTGCGTCCTTCACGCGGACGAAGATGAAGAGGCTGTGGTCTGCCATTGAGAACTCCTAAGCGCGAGTTTAGCGCGGCACGACGGCGGTTGTCTCGATTTCGATCAGCGCGGCGTCTTCGATCAGTGCTTTCACTTCGACGACGGCCATGGCCGGATAGTTCCGTCCCATCTTCTCGCGCCAAGCGGCGCCTATATCGGCGAGTGACGCCAAGTAGGCGCTCTTGTCAGTGATATACCAGGTCATGCGTGCAATATGCTCGGGGCCCGCATTGGCCTCGCGAAGCACGGCGAGAGTGTTGTCGAGTGTTTGCACAAACTGCGCCGCAAGTGTGGTCGCCTCGAATTTGCCCTCGGGCGTCCAGCCGATCTGGCCGGCAACGAATACGATGCGGCCTTCGGCTTCGATGCCGTTTGAATAGCCCTTCGGGCGCGGCCAACCTTCGGGGAGCAGGGTTCTCATGGTTCAAGCTTTGCGAAATCGGTGATGGCATTGCGGAGATCGGCGGGCCAAGGCTGCGCGCTCATGGTCGCAAGATCGGTGAAAACGATGGTTTGATCGAAACGCGCGACGGTGCGCTCGCCGATGGAGGCGATGTGCTTGAGATTGAGCGAGCTGTTGCCGATAGAATCGACGCCGAGCTGCTGATGCAGCAGGTCGCCGATGCGCACTGGACCAACGAACTCGCATTCGAAGCGCACGGTTGGCACGCCCTTGCGGTCGTCGACGTGCAGTGATTTGAACGAGTGGCCGAGGTTGGCGAACCAATCCTCCACAGTCTCGTTCACCAAGCCGAAGAAGCGTGGGTAGAAGATGATGCCGGCGGCGTCGCAATGCTCGAAACGGATGATGAGGTCGCGGGTGAATTTCATTTCGGGTCGCGCAGTTTGAAGCGTTGCAGTTTGCCGGTGTTGGTTTTCGGCAGTTCGGAGACGAACTCAATGGCGCGGGGATATTTGTAGGGCGCAATTGTTGCTTTGACGTGATCCTGCAGCGCGCGCTCGGTGACGCTGGCGTTCGGATTGAGCACCACGAAGGCCTTGACGATCTGGCCGCGCTCTTCGTCGGGAATGCCGATCACGGCGCATTCGGCGACGTCCTCGTGACCGAGCAGCGCGTTCTCTACTTCCGGCGCGCCGATATTGTAGCCGGAGGAGATGATCATGTCGTCGGCGCGGGCGACATACCAGAAATAGCCGTCGGCATCGCGGCGATAGATGTCGCCGGTGACGTTCCAGCCATTGGCGACGTAGTTTTTCTGGCGCTCGTCGGCGAGATAGCGGCAGCCGGTTGGACCCTTGATGGCAAGCCGCCCTTCGCCTTCGCCGTCAAACGGTTCGTCACTGTCGTTGAGGAGGGTTGCTTCATAGCCCGGGACGGCTTTGCCGGTTGCGCCGGGGCGGATGTCTTCGCCGCGCGCGGAGACGAAAATGTGGATCATCTCGGTCGAGCCGATGCCATCGATGATGCGGATGCCGGTGCGTTCGAACCATTGGTCAGAGGTAGCGTGGGGCAGGTGCTCTCCCGCGGAGACGCAGGTGTGGAGCGAAGCGAGCTTACTTAGATCCTGCTTCATCAGCGCCCTATAGCCCGTGGGCGAGGTGAAGAGCGTGGTCGCCTTGTGCTGCGCGATGGTGTCGGCGAGCACGTCGAAGCCGGGCTTCTCGCAGATTGCGGTCGCCGCGCCTACGCTGGCGGGAAAGACCATGCCGGCGCCGAGGCCGAATGTGAACGCGAACGGCGGCGTTCCTATGAACACATCGGTTGGCTTCGGCTGCAGAATGTGGCGCGAGATGGTTTCGGCCATTGCGGCGATGTCGCGATGGAAGTGTACGCACCCTTTCGGCGCGCCGGTGGTGCCGGATGTGAAGGCAATCAGCGCCGGATCGTCGGCTGTGGTGGCGACTGGCGGGCGATTTCTCGGCGCCTTCTTCATCTGCCGTTGAAGCTCGCTGGTCGTGATCAGCGTGAGCGGAGGAGAATCCGGACGGGCGGCCTCGAGTTCGGCCGCGCGGTGGTCATCGACGATAGCGTGAGAGACCTGCGCCTTGTTGAGAATAACCGCGAGTTCGTGAGCGCGCAGCATCGGCATGGTGCCAACGGCGATTCCGCCCGCGCGGAAGACACCCCACCAGACAGGCAGCGACAGCCGGGTGTTTGAGGCGTGGATCAGCACCCGATTGCCAGGTGTCAGCTTGAACAGTACCGTGAGGACATGTGCGATCCGAGACGCTTCTTCGAGAAGCGCGTCGTAGGTGAGCGTGCCGGAGGGAAGCAAGACGGCCTTGTTGGCGCCCTGACCGCGCGCGACGGCGGCATCAAGCATGCAGCTCGCATTGTACTGGGCGGGAAATTGCAGCTCCGGCAATGTGAACTTCAGCTCTGGCCACTGATCGCGCGGTGGCAGGTTGTCGCGAACGAACGTGTCGACGTGCGCGCTCATCAATCACCCTCGAACACAGGTTTCTGTTTCGAGGCGAAGGCGATGTAGGCGCGTTCGAAGTCTTTCGTCTGCATGCAGATGGCTTGCGCCTGCGCTTCGGCCTCGAGCGCCTGCTCGAGACTCATGTTCCATTCCATGTTGATTTGGTTCTTTGTCATGGAGTGCGCGAAGGCGGGGCCGGTTGCGAGGCTCGCCGCAAACGCTTGCGCGTCGGCGAGCGGCGTTTCGGTGAGCTGGTTGAAGAAGCCCCAGCGTTCGCCTTCTTCGGCGCTCATGCTGCGGCCTGTGTAGAGGAGTTCGCTGGCGCGGCCGTGGCCGATGATGCGCGGCAGGATTGCACACGCGCCCATGTCGCAACCGGCAAGGCCGACGCGAGTGAAGAGGAACGCGGTCTTGGCGTTGGCTGAGGCGTAGCGGATGTCGCTCGCCATCGCGACGATCGCACCGGCCCCGGCACAGACGCCTTCGACTGCGGCGACGATCGGTTGCGGGCAGACGCGCATGGCTTTGACGAGATCGCCAGTCATGCGTGTGAAGCGCATGAGTTCGGGCATCGTCATCTTGGTCAGTGGAGCGATGATGTCATGCACATCGCCGCCGGAGCAGAAATTGCCACCAGCCCCGGTGACGACGATGGCGCGGCAATCGTCGGCGTAGGAAAGGCGGCGGAAGAGGTCGCGGAGCTCGGAATAGCTCTCGAACGTCAGCGGATTCTTTCGTTCGGGACGATTGAGCGTGATCGTCGCCACGCGGTCGCGAACAGACCACAGAAAATGTTCGGCCTGATAGTTGGCACTCTTCCAGGCATCGTTGATCACGGCGCCGCTCCCTTCGTCAGCTTGCGGCGCAACGATGCCTTGGCTGCATCGAGGAGCCGCGACAGTGCGTTCTTGTCGACTTGCGTGAGATCGCGCAGCAGCGCGTCCACGCACGCCGCGTGCGCCTTGGCCATCTGCTTGAATACCCCTTCGCCTTGGCGCGTCAACCGCACGCGTTGGATGCGGCGATCGTTCACATCTTGCTTTGTTTCAATCAAGCCGTCTTCTGACAAGCGCGTTCGCAGTTGCGTGATGTTGCCGTTTGAAACGAGCAGATATTGCGAGACCTCGCCGAGTGTGAGGGCTCCGTGGCGATCGAGTGCGGAGAGGAAGTCGAAGCGGGCGATGGTGCTGTCGAACCTCGCGCGCATGAGCGCGTCGACTTCGCGCTCGATTAGGCGGCTGGTGGTGAGCAGCCGGAGCGAGAGGCGGACGGAGTCGCGCGTGCCAGCCACTAGATCTCCCCGCCGCTCATCGGGATCGCTGCGCCGTTCGTGGCCGCGGCGCCGCCGCTGCAGAGCCAGGCGATGGCGCTCGCGACTTCGTCAGCGGTGATAAGACGGCCCTGCGGGTTGCCGGCGTAGAGCATGGCGCGGGCCTCATCTTCGTTGAGCTTAGTCTTGCTCGCGATGTTCTCGGCGGCGCGGGTGACGATGTCGGTCTCGACATAGCCCGGGCAAATGGCGTTGACGGTGACGCCACGCTTCGCTGCTTCGATGGCGAGCGCGCGCGTCATGCCGATCAGGCCGTGCTTCGAAGCGCAATAGGCGGAGATATACATGCCGCCCTTCAAGCCGGCGATCGAAGCGACGTTGACAATGCGGCCCCATTTGTTTGTGTACATGTCGGCAAGCGCGGCGCGCGAGCAGAGGAAAGCGCCGGTGAGATTGACCGCTATCACTTGGTTCCACATGGACAGATCCATATTGTGCAGCGGTGCGGACGGTGTGATGCCGGCGTTGTTGACGAGAATGTCGATCGAACCATAGCGGTCGCGCGCCGTGGTGAAGGCGGCGTTGACGGAGGTCTCGTCAGCAACATCGCAGGAAATGCCCTGAGCTTGCTCGAACTCTTCAGCGGCACTCTGCACACGCGCGCCGTCGCGGCCGACGAGCGTGAAGCGCGCACCGGTCGGGGCAAGTGCGCGAGCGGTGGCGAGGCCGATGCCGGTACCGCCGCCAGTGATGAAGACGTGGTGAGCCATTACGAGTCCTTGCGTGAAAGCATGCGCTGCATTTGAGCGTAGCCAGTTCTGTATTGTTTGGGCGGCGCGAGTTTGTCGTAACCGAGTTCGGCGGCGGCGCGAAGCGACCAGTTGGGGTCCATCAAGTGCGGCCGCGCGAGTGCGCAGAGATCGGCGCGGCCAGCGGCGAGGATGGAATTGATGTGGTCGGGTTCAAAGATGTTGCCTACGGCCATCGTCTTCACGCGCGCTTCGTTGCGAATGCGGTCGCAGAAGGGCGTTTGGAACATGCGGCCGTAGACGGGTTTCGCGAGCGGCGTGGTCTGGCCGGCGGAGACATCAATGAGATCTGCGCCAGCTTCTGCGAACGCTTCGGCGATGGCGATGGAGTCTTCCGCGCTGAGGCCGTCGTCGTGCCAATCGGTTGCCGAGATGCGGACGCTCATGGGTTTGTGCTTAGGCCACGCGGCGCGCATGGCTTCGAACACTTCGAGCGGGAAGCGAAGCCGGTTTGCGACGCTGCCGCCGTACTCGTCCGTGCGTTGGTTGCTGATAGGCGTGAGGAAAGAGGAGAGCAGATAGCCGTGACCGCAATGCAGTTCGAGCATATCGAAGCCGGCTTCCTCGCCCATAAGAGTGGCGCGGACGAAGTCGGCTTTGACCCGATCCATATCAAGGCGCGTCATTGCGCGCGGCGTTGCGTTGGCGGCGGACCACGGGAGCGGTGAAGGTGCGATGAGTTCCCAGTTGCCGGACCCGAGCGGCAAATCAGAATAGTCGCGCTTATCGTTTGGCTCTTCGCTCCAAGGTTTGCGAGTTGAGCCTTTTCGGCCGGCGTGCGCGAGTTGCAGCGCGAACTTGGCGTCGGTGTAGGTGTGAACGTAATCGACGATGCGCTTCCAGGCGGCGACGTGCTTGACGTCGTACATGCCGGCGCAACCGGGGGTGATGCGGGCGTCAGCGGAGACGTCCGTCATCTCGGTGAAGATGAGGCCTGCGCCGCCACTCGCGCGGGCGCCGTAATGAACAAGATGGAAGTCGTTCACTTCGCCGTCGATTGCCGAGTACATGCACATAGGGCTGACAACGACACGGTTCGCGACGTCCATGCCGCGAAGCTTGAGCGGCGTAAACATCGGCGGCGGCGGATTGTGTTCGACGCCCGAGAACCAGGACTCGACGCGGCCGAGGTAGTTCTTGTCGCGCAGGCGCAGGTTCTCGTGACTCACACGCTGGCTGCGGGTGAGCAGGGAATAGGTGAATTGCAGCGGTTCGAGGTTCGCGTAGCGATCAATATTCTCGAACCACTCCGTCGAGTTGCGCGCCGCGTTCTGGAGCTTCAGCACCTCGACCTGGCGCTCTGCGTGATATTCCTCTAGCGCGTCCGCGAGTGGTTTGCCGCCATGCAGAACCTGGGCGAGCTTGATCGCGTCCTCGAAGGCGAGCTTGGTGCCGGAGCCAATGGAGAAGTGCGCGGTGTGCGCCGCGTCGCCCATCAGGATGAGGTTATCCCTGTGCCACGTTTCGCAGACGATGCGCGGGAAGTTGAGCCAAGCCGAGCCGCGCAGATGCTTTGCATTGGTGGAAAGCGTCGCGCCTTCGAGGTACTTGGCGAAGAGCTTTTCGGCGGCGCGGCAGGTCTCGTCCTGACCCATCGTGTCGAAGCCGAAGCTTGCCCATGTGGCTTCGCTGCATTCCACAATGAAGGTCGAGGCGTTGTCTTCGAACTTGTAGGCATGGGCCCAGATCCAGCCGTGTTCGGTTTTTTCGAAGGCGAAAGTGAAAGCCTCGAAGGCTTTGTTGGCGCCGAGCCAGATGTATTTGTTCGGCCGGATGTCGATGTCGACGCCGAAGTGCTCGGCATCTGCCGAGCGGAGTTTCGAGTTGGCGCCATCGCAGGCAACCACCAGATCATAGGCGGAGCAGAGCTCGGGCGAGGGATCGATTTCGGTCTCGAACTCCAGCCGTACGCCAAGCTCGCTGGCGCGATCTTGCAGGATATTCAGAAGGCGCTTTCTGCCGATGCCGACGAAGCCGTGGCCGGAGGAGGTGATGGTCTCGCCGTGAATGTGGACGTCGATATCGTCCCAGTGGGCGAAGCCGGCTTCGATTTCATCGGCGCTCTTGGGATCGTTGGCGCGGAGGTTTCCCATAGTCTGATCGGAGAAGACGACGCCCCAGCCGAAGGTGTCGCCTGGATCGTTGCGCTCGAACACGACGATCTCATGCCGCGGGTCGCGCAGTTTCATTGAGATGGCGAAGACCAGTGCGGCCGGGCCGCCGCCGACGCAGGCGATACGCATAAAGTATTTTATATATTAAATAATGCCGCGAGCAAGTGAAACCGGGGCGGTGAGCCGGAGCGACTAGTCGCTTATTTCGAAGAAGTGGCTGGCCTCGCCGTTGGAACTGATGGTAGCGCGCGCCAATTCCTGCTCAGCTTCCTGGTGATGCCCCAGGCGCTGAAGACTGAGGCCGCGTCCGTAGCGGGCGGTGGCGTTGTTCTCGTTCTCGAACACGAGGTCACCGAAGGTAAAGTAGGCGCGGCGCAGGTCGCGCAACGCACGTTCGTCCTGCCCGAGCGAGTGAAGTGCGATCGAACGGAAGTAATGGGCGGTGGCCGTGTGCATGCGCGACACGCGTGCGCCAATGACTCGGCCGCAGGCGCGCACCGCCGTCTCGCCCTCGCTGGTGAGGCACGATTCCCAATAGCGGTGGGTCGGGCTGAGCTGGCTTAGGCTGGTTGTGGCGCCCGTTGTCGGATTGGACATGCCGTGACCGGCCTGCGCAAACGCTGGCGTTGCCGCCAGGGTTGCGGCGAGGATGACGGTGGCGGCGAGCAGGCGCACGGGAACCTCCGAATTGGTAGTAGGCCAGAATGCGACGGAAGCGGTTTGATCGCAACCGATCTGCGCTGGGTGGTCCGATTTGTCGGACCCGCGGCTAGCGCTCCGGCGTCGTCGCGATCACGAGCGTGCGCTCGAGGCCGGCGTCGCGGTCGTCGAGGGCGGCACGATAATCCGACGCGTGTTCCATGGAGAGGATCGCCGGCGGATTCGGATAGCGCATGGCCGCTACGTCATCCCAACGGCCTATGGTTGGGCCGCCCCTGGGTTCTCGGAGCACGCTCAGAATCCGTCCGCTGAAGAGCAAATGGCCGCCTGTGCGGTAGACCGTGCGCATCGCGACAACGCCGTAGCGCATGTAAGCCGTGCGTCCAGATACGCCTGCCTGTGGCGCACGATACTGCGAGTCCTGGTAGTAGTTGAGAAAATTGATCATCGCGGGTGCGTAGCTCGGCGGCTGCGCCAGCAGACGCGCGATCGAGGCGGCGCTGGGCATCACGTCGGCGCGGAATTGCAGCTTCTGCGCGTCCTGCACAATCTCTCCGCGCGGCTTAGTGAGGACGCCGAGCGCGATCAGAGTCTTGACGATGCCAAGCAGGATCGGCGGCGGGCGGCGGAGCTTGATGCGCGCGACGTACGCGTCTTCGGCGCTCTCAAGCGAAAGCGGCAGAAGCGCGGGATCGCCGCCGGTGGCGATGACGAAACGTTGCCAATAGGCGCCGTCGGGATCACCGCCAATCATGGTGAAGTCGGTGCGGCTGCTCCAACGTTCGGTGACCCCTGGCGCGAGCGGCCCCGCGTCGCCACGCTGAGCGATGAACCAATGCGGCTCATCGCCTTGCGAGATGGCGTAGACCGGCTCGCGTGCGCCAATCATCGAGAGCAGGACAACCAGCGCGGCGAGCACACCGAAGATGATGAGCGCAATCGTCACTTCAGTTGGACCAATAGATGTATTCTTGGTCCTCGCTCCAGGGCGTGTTGAGCGGCACGTCGATGCGCACCGGCCCTTCGAGCAAGGCAGGCCAGATCGGCGGCGGCAGATCGACGTTCTGCGCCTCGATCATCGCGCGCATGGCAGCGACGCGATCTGGGTTCTCCGCTGAGAGGTCGTGTTGTTCGGTGGGGTCTGTGGCGAGATTGAAGAGCCACACGCGGTCAGGCGTTTCGGAGACCTGCAGTTTCCAATCACCGTCGCGCACGACGCGATAGGGGCCAGAGCGCCAGAACAGGGTGCGCTGCAGCGCGCCGGGGGTCTGGCCGGTCAGGTAGGGCAGCAGATTGACGCCGTCGCTTTGTGGCTGCTCTGGCGCGCCGCCGGCGGCTGCGGCGGTGGTGAAGATGTCCATGTGCGTGGCTGGGCCTTGGATGCGCGAGCCAGCCGCGATGTGCCCAGGCCAGCGCGCAAAGAATGGCGTGCGGATGCCGCCTTCGAAGAAGGTCGCTTTCCAGCCGCGATAAGGGCGGTTGATCTCGGGCAAGCCGACATACCAGGCGCCGCCATTGTCGCTGGTGAAAATGACGATGGTGTTTTCGTCCAGGTCCTGGTCGTGGAGCGACTGCATCACGCGGCCGACGGCGCGATCGAGCGCGACGATCATCGCCGCATACACACGCTCGGTGTGATCGGTGATGCTGGAAAGCGCTTCGTAGTCTTCGCGCGTCGCCTGCAGTGGCGTGTGCGGCGCGTTGAAGGCCAGATACATGAAGAACGGCCGGTTGCGGTTCGCCTCGATGGCGCGCACGGCTTCGTCAGCGAAATAGTCGGTGAGATAGCCGCGCGGGCGGAAGCGCTGGCCGCCATTCCATTGAACCGCGTAAGGCAGGTTGGCCCAGATGAAACGATCGATCGGATCGAACGGCAATTGCGCGTTCACAGTGTTCGGATCGTTCGGCGGCAAGAACATCGCTGCGCCGGCCATGAAGCCCAGGCTCTCATCGAAGCCTTGTGCTTCGGGACGTAGCTCGGGCGCTTCGCCCAAGTGCCACTTGCCGATATGGATGGTGTGATAACCCTGGCCTTGCAGCACTTCCGCGATCGTCGTTTCGCTGGCCGGCATGCCAAGCTGTTCGAGCGGCGGCATCTGCGCAACTCGTTCTTCATGGAAGATCGGCTGTTGCAGTGCATGCGGATTCGCGTGCGAGAGGTAACGCGAGAAAGCCTGCGGCGTCGCGGTGAACTCAAAACCGAAACGCGAAGGATAGCGGCCGCTCATGATCGCGGCGCGCGAGGGCGAGCAGGTGGCGTTGGCGGCGTAGCCCTGTTCGATCACGGCGCCTTGTTGCGCGATTGCGTCGATATTGGGCGTGCGCACCGTGCCGTCGCCAAGACCACCGCCATTGAAGGTAATGTCGTTGAAACCGAGATCGTCGGCGACGATGACGATCACGTTCGGTGGGCGCGCGCCAACCGGCGTTTCCGCCGGCCCCTGCGCCCACGTGACATCATGATATTCCGCGATCGGATCGCGCAAGTTTCCCATGATGCCGGGGAGGTAGTGCCAATACTGCTTCCAGAGCAGGAAGCCGCCGATGGCGATGACCGCCAAGACGCCGCCGATGATTGCAAGACGTTTCAAGGGCGTGTCCTCCTCAGCGGCGCAGATGATGTGAACGCAGCAAGCCGCCTTCGCGTGGTAACGAAATCACATCGCCATCGCGCATCGCGAAGACAGGGCCGTCATAAGTGGTCTTAGCCGCGTCCACGAAGGTTTGCGTGAGCCCAGGAATTGGTGTTTGCGGCAGGAAGTGGGTGAAGGCGAGGGCGCCGACGCCCGCTTCCTCCGCGACGCGACCTGCATCCTCGGGCGACGTGTGGTAGTCAAGAATATCGTTGAAGATCGTACCGATGTTCTCGCGACCGTTTCGTTGGGCAGCCTCATGCATGATGGTGTCCAGCCGCGGCGAGATAGCTTCGTGAACGAGCAGATCTGCGCCGTGCGCCGCTTGCGTCAACGATGCTGAACGCGAGGTGTCGCCGCTGATGACGAGGCTACGCCCGCCATACTCCACCCGATAGCCGACAGCGGCGGTCGGCGCATGATCGACGCGGAAGGCGAGGATGCGAACGCCGTCGGCATCGTGCAACTCGATCTCCTCGCCATCGACCAGCGGCACTTCGAATTCGCGGGCGGTCATGCCCGCGCCGCTCGGCGGAGCGATCTCCGGCCCGTGGTGGGCAAGGCGGTAGCCCTGATCGATCGCGTACGCCTCATTCAATCCCGCGACGACGCGTGCCGTGCCCGGCGGGCCAACAACATTGAGCGGCTGCGAGGCAGGTCCGTTGATCCAATGCTGCAGCGCCACCGTGTCGAGACCGTCGATATGATCTGAGTGCAGGTGTGTAAGGAAGACCGCTTCGATTTCGCTCTGACCGATGCCCATGAGCGTGAGTGTTTCCGAGGAGCCTTCTCCGGCGTCGAACACGAATGTGTGCGGGCCGGCGATGACGGCAAGACATGGCCCCGCGCGCGCACGGTCCGGCAGAGGCGAGCCTGTGCCGCAGAAGGCCGCGTGCAGCCCATCGGGCAAGGTCGCCCGCAGCGACGTCCGCATCGCGTTTTGCGCTGTGCGTTCAACCAGACGCGTCGCAATTTCGCCTCGGAAATTGTAGGTCGCGGCGCCTGCGGCGAGAAGCGCGACGGCCAGCCCAGCGAGCCAAGCCCTTGCATTCATTGTGTCCTCCCCGGCCGTCCGATTTCGCGCTTGCGTCACGCCGTAACAATAGGCACTATCAGTGCCAATATATCTGCGGCGCCCAACCTGTCAACGGCCCGCGAGGGGAGAAACGTCCATGCAAACGCTGCGCACGCCCGACGAACGCTTCGCCAACCTTCCGGATTTTCCCTACACAGCCCATTACACAGATGTGCGCGACGCCTCGGGCGTCACGCTGAGGATTGCGGCAGTCGACGAAGGCCCACGCGGAAAGCCGCCCGTCTTGCTCATGCACGGCGAACCGAGCTGGTCTTTCCTCTATCGCAAGATAATCGCACGGCTAGTCGCGCACGGTCATCGCGTCGTTGTGCCGGATCTGGTCGGTTTTGGCCGCTCCGACAAACCAACCGAACGCAGCGACTATACCTACGAAGCGCATGTGAAGTGGATGAGCGATTGGCTGGTCGCCAACGACCTGAAAGGCATCACGCTGTTCTGCCAGGATTGGGGCGGGTTGATCGGTTTGCGTTTGGTTGCCGCATTTCCGGAACGCTTCGCGCGTGTCGTCGCCGGCAACACTTTTCTACCCACGGGCTCCGGCGCCAATCCGGCGTTTGAGGCATGGCGCAATTTCAGCCAGACCGTGCCGGTCTTCCCAACCGGCAATATTCTCAACGGCGGCACCGTTCGCGAACTCAGCCCAGCCGAGATGGATGCATACGAAGCGCCCTATCCCGATGAAAGCTACAAAGCCGGCGCGCGCCAGTTCCCAGCACTCGTTCCAATCGCGCCTGACATGCCGTCGGTGAAAGAAAATCTCGAAGCGTGGAAAGTGCTCGAAGCGTTCGACAAGCCGTTTCTCACGGCCTTCAGCGACCAGGACCCGATCACGCGCGGCGCCGACAAAGCGCTGCAGGCGCGCATTCCTGGCTGCAAGGGTCAGAACCACACGACCATTATCGGCGGCGGCCACTTCCTGCAGGAAGACAAGCCCGAAGAGATCGCCGATGTGATCGATGGATTCATGAAGGCAACAGCGTGAGCGCACGCGCGGTCAAGATCGCGCTGGCGGCGGAGGTTGATGGCCGTCGCCAGCGCTCAGGTGCAAGCCGCCGCAAGATCGCGCTCGCTATGCTCGACCTGCTGCGAGAAGGTGAGGCGGATCCCAGCGCCGACATGGTGGCCGAACGAGCCGGTGTTGGCCGCCGCACGGTGTTTCGCCTGTTCTCCGATATGGAGGGCGTGTTCAGCGAAATGCACGAGATCATGACAGATCGCCTCACGCCCGAATTCGCTCGCCCGTTCGAGTCGACGGCCTGGCGTGCTCAGCTCGATGAACTGATTGAGCGCCGCGCCAAGGCGTTCGAGGAAATGCTGCCGATCAAGACCGCCGCCGATGCGCGCCGCTACTCGTCGAACTTTCTGAAGCGAGAGCACAAGAAGGTCACGCGCCTACAGCGTCAGACATTGCTCGCAGTCGTGCCAACCAGCTTGGCGTCCAACGAAAAGATCGACGCGCTCGATCTGGCGTTGAGTTTCGAAGCCTGGCGGCGTCTGCGCTACGAGCAGGGGCTGAGCATCAAGCAAGCGCAGGTCGTTCTACGCCACCTGGTCAAGGCGTTGGTGGATTAGTCGGCGTATCCGCGGCCGTGCGGAAACCGATGTGCGACATGCCGAGGCCCTCGTCACCAGGCTGGCGTGAACCGCTGCGATAACGCGAGCAGAAATTTGGCGCGCACAATTGCGAGCCGCCTTTGAGCACGCGCATCGGCGCGTCAGCCGCGCGTGCGGCGTCGAGCCCATCGCCACCCACAAAGCGATCGCTGGTCCATTCCCAGACATTTCCCATCACGTCGTAGAGGCCGTTGGCGTTGGCTGGAAAGCAGCCGACAGGCGCGAGACCGACAAAGCCGTCTTCGCCCGTGTCCTGAATTGGAAACACGCCTTGCCACGTATTGGCGCGCGCCGCACCGTGCGCATCGAACGCTTCCGCGCGGCGGTCGGCTGGCGCCGGGGCGCCCCCACGCGCCGCGAACTCCCACTCGTTTTCTGTCGGCAAGCGACGGCCAGCCCAGCGCGCGTACGCCGCCGCGTCTTCGTAGGCGACGGCGACAACCGGATAAGTGTCTCGTCCTTCAATCGATGAATTGGCGCCAGCGGGGTGACGCCAATTGGCGTTCGGGTCGATGCGCCAGCGCGCCTGCGAGCGATCAAACACGGCCGCCCCCATTGGCGCGCCGTCCGGACCTGACCGCTCGGCCACGGTCACGTAGTTTGTGGCGGCCACGAACGCCGCGTACTGCGCGTTGGTGACTTCGTGCAGGTCTATGCTGAACGCCGCGACATCGCCCGCGCCGCCCACTTGCTCCTCGGGCTCAAACCGATTTTCGCCGCGATCCAGACGCCCGCCGGCGATATTGACCTGCGCGAACGGGGCGAGCGCCGCGCAGTGCGCCGTCGCCGCAGCAGGCGCATCCGGCGATTGCCCACAAGCCGCCAAAGCCACTGCCGTGGCCGCCAAAATCGAAGCTTTAACCGCCTTCACCGCCACTCCTCGGCCGGTCACGTGAAAAAACCCAGGCGCTGGACTTGCAACCGGCCCCGGCCCTCGTCATTAAGCGGGCCTCCGGAGAGGTGCTAGAGTGGCTGAATAGGCCGGTCTCGAAAACCGGAGTACGTGCAAGCGTACCGAGGGTTCGAATCCCTCCCTCTCCGCCAGATTGTCAGGAAAAATTCAACAAGACAGTTCTTGCGCGCGCCCTCACGTGTGAAGCACCTTGCGCCCACATTTTCGGTTTGAAGACGGGCCAGCAAGAACTGACGCTCTATTGCGCGCCATAAGCGATCACCGCTTCCGCGACGGTGCGGCCGATGAGGCGGGCTTCCTCATCGCTGGCGTCGTCGGCGATCTCGATGGTCAAACCGGGCGCATGCAGGGCCGAGAGCGCCCAGCGTTTGGCGGTGACGCCGTCTTCGCCGTGGCTGTAGCTCCAGCGCGGCGGATCGGTGATGGCGGCGTCTAGGTGCGTGCGCAGCACGAGCAAGAAATCGATGTCGATCGCGTCGGCGTCGAGCGGCGGCGCGTATATCGAGTTGCGCTGGGTCGAGTGGAAATCGAGCATTACGACAGCGCGGCTGGGCGCGGCTTCGTCTTGAATGAGGTCACGCAGAGCCCGCGTCTCCGGCTGGGAAAAGTCGCGCCAGTCGCGGTTCAAATCCATGCCGGCATTGTTCCAGCGCCAGTGACCGTGCCGTACGCCATCCGGATTTGGCAGCGGCGCCAGCAAGAGACGGTGTGCGGCCCGGAACGCTGTTGCTTCAGCGTCGTCAGCGGCGAGCCGTTCGACGAAGGCCCGGAACGCCAGCGCTCCGGTGGTTTCGGGCGGGTGTTGGCGCGTAAGCGCGACGATCAGACTGCCTTCTCCGCCGCGATAGGCCACCAAGGGCGCGCCGTCGACGGACGCGCCGTACGTGACGGCCTCCAGCCCAATAGTGGTGGCGATGTCGCCGGCCCAGGCATGCGTCGCGGCCGCAGTTTCGATCGGCTGAGCGGCGATGACGTGGCCGCCGCTGGGAAGATCCAGACTGAGCCGCACGCGATGGCCTTCGGCCATGATCTGCACGCGCGCGGCGGCGATGTCCGTCCAGTTGCGTCCGTCGGTGCTGATGTGCGGCGCGTATCGATGCGTGTAGTCGCCATAGTCGAGCGTGACCTGCACGTGCGCGGGCGATGCCGGATCGAGGCGAAAAGCATACCAGGGGCTGGCGTTGATCGGCATGCCTTCCGGGACGACGCCGAGCAGGATTTCACCGTCCTCGGCGACGCTGCAAGTGTGCCGGCCACCGCCTTCGAAATCCACGGAAACGCTGACGCCGCGCGACTCACAGATCGGCGTCTGCGCAAACGCCGGGACCGTCATAACGCAGAGCACAACGACGGCGCGGAGTAGTATCACGCCGCCAGTCCGACTTCGGCGAGCACGATAAGCAGTCCGATCTGCGGTGCGACGGCGCTGTCTTCGTCACGCCACCATTCGTCGGGCGCATGCGCGCCGCCGCTGGCGCCGCCGCGCGCCACCGTGATCGCTGGAATACCGAGCGACATCGGCACATTGGCGTCGGTGCTGGAGGCCTCATATTCGGGCTCTATGCCGAACCGCGCCATCGCGGCGACCGCGTTGGCGACGATCGAGGATTGCATGTCGGCCCGCCCAGCCGGGCGCACGCCGACCGGTTCGAGCTCGACGGTGATTTCTGGGCCGGCACTGCGGCCGGCGTTCTCTTCGGCCACGCCTTGCGCGGCGGCGTTGCGCAATAACGCTTCGAGATCGATCAGCGCCTGCGGTTCGGCCGAGCGCATGTCGACTTCCATCCACGATTCAAACGGGATGGAGTTGACGGAGGTGCCGCCGCCGATGCGGCCTACATTGTAAGTCGCCTTGGCGGCCGCGTTAGCCGTGTAGGGAAGCGCGGCCTCGTCGAAGTGAGTGATGATGCGGCCGAGCGCGTGATGCGGATTGGCGAGCCCAAACGCACCCCAGGAATGACCGCCGGGGCCGCGTACGACGACGCGATAGCGCACCGAGCCGACGGCGACATTGACGATGCGGCCCGGATCGCCGCCATCGACCACCAACGCGGCATCGATGCGCGGGCCTCCGCGGCGGAACAGGTGCTTCACGCCGCGCAGATCGCCCAAGCCTTCCTCGCCGACACTGCCGACAAACAGCACATCGCCGCGCGTTTGCAGCGCCTGCATGGCCCGCGCCAACATCAGCACATAGACCAGGCCGCGGCTGTTATCGCCGATGCCGGGCGCGCGGTAGGTGTTGCCTTCAATGCGCACTTGCACATCGGTCTCGACCGGAAACACAGTGTCCAGGTGCGCGATGACTGCAAGCGTGCGCCGCCGCCCACGTCCCACACCGCGGCGGCGCCCAATCACGTTGCCCACCTCGTCAATTACGACATCACCGATGCCGGCATTGCGCAGCATTTCCGCAAAGCGGATCCCGCGCGCTTGTTCGCCGAATGGCGGCGCTGGTATTTGCGTCAGCTCGATCAGGTCCGCGATCGATTGGTCGTGCTGATGCTCGATGTGGGCGAGCGCTGCAGCGACATCGGAGCGCGTGGCCAGTGCGGCAATCTGAGCGTCCGCTTCTGTGGCGCGCGCCGGCGTGACGGCTGCGCCGGCAAGTAGAAAGGCGAGGGTTGAGCGGCGGCTAATGGGCATCGTGTACGAGCGATGGCATGGTGAGGCAGTCGCCGCCAGTGGGCAAGGCGCCGCCGAACAATACCTGCGCGGCGTAGCGCGCCGCCAAGGCGTTGTCGTGCGCAAGCCCCGGCGCGACGAGGCATCCCCAATTGAGCGGCACGTTGGCTTCGGTCGCGGCGGTACGCGCAGCTGAGTAGAAGTATTGTCCGCGCGCAAAGCGATGCGCGCCTTGCGCCATGGCGCCGGGTTCGCGTGAGAGCGAGCGGTGATTAGGGTCGATGTCACGGTCGCCAAGAACAAGGAACATCGGGGCGGCAAACATCTGCTCCGGCGCCGGTGCGGGTGGGCCTTCGCGCAGGCCATAGGGCCAGTCGGTTGTGGTGGCTGGTAGTGTGTACCAGCCGGGATTGGCTGCGACCGCGCGCGCCATGCGCACGCCGGCGCCAAGCATGACAAAGCGATGCACGAACTGGCCACCGGCTGAATGTCCGTAGAGCAGATAGGTGGTTGCGCTCAACTGCTCGCGTTGCACGACCGCGTCGAAGATCGGCTCTAGCGCCGAATAGCTCCAACCAGCGCGCGGCGTTGCTTCACCATCGCGATCGAATACGCGGCCGAGATTGTAGCCGGCTGAGCCGGGGAAGTTGGCGTTTGAGAATTCTGGCACAACCAGCACTGCGCCGTAGGCGTCGGCGACGGGCGCCCATTCCTGCAGATAGCGGTCGGCGTCGCGCTGCAATCCATGCATCACGAACACGACCGGCGCGTCGGCGCCAGCGCGCGCTGGGCGATAGAGCCAAACGTCGATCTCGGGGCCTGGCCAGTCGCGGAACGCAAAGCGGCGCGCGCCCGGATACACCGAGTCGACGCGTATCACTGGCGTTTCGCGCGCCGCGGCGGGTGGCGGTACACTGGCGCAAGCGGCGAACAAGGCGAGGACGGCCATGGTTGCGGCTCGCATCGCGTATCTGAGCATGTCGTCCTCGTGAGGAAGAGAGCGGCGGCGCAGCTCCTCGCTGCGCCGCTTTAGGATCAGAACGTGGTTCTGACTTGGAAGTAAAGTTCGCGGCCCTTCAACGAGTGATAGTCGGGGCGATAGCCGAGGGATTCGTCAACGAGTGGCGGCGCTTCATTGAAGATGTTGTTTACGCCAATGCGCAGGCGCACTGAGTCGACGACCTCCGGATGCAGCCGATAATCGCCGAACAGGTTCACGCGGAAATAGTCGTCCACGCGCCAATACTCTGGAATGCCGTCGCTGTTGAGATCGACGTCGGCGCCGGTGTCGTCAAAGCCGGATACATAGCGGAGCGAGGCGCCCGCGCCGAATGGACCGTTGCGCCAGCGGATGGACGCGGTGCCGCGCCAGCGCGGATTGCCGTCAACCTCGATCCGGTCGACTTGCAACTCGGTGAAATCGCCGCCGAAGGTCGGATCGTTAGCGAGGGCGTTCAGCAGATCGTTGCGCACCACATCCAACGTCCGCAGGTAGGTGGTTTCCAAGCTGAAGTCGAACTCACCCCAAGCGCCTGCATCGATGCCGGCCGAGAGGCCGAAGTCGAAACCGTCCGCCACCTGGCGGTCGAGATTGATGTACGGGTCTATGATGTAGAGCACTTGACCCGCTGCTGTGCGTTGATCGAGCGGATTGGCGAGATTCCACGCGTCGAACGCCGCTTGATCGGCTGCTGTCACGGCCGCCCGCACGACGTTTGGATTGGTCTCGCCGGCACGACGGCGCAGGAAGTCGAGCGCCAATGCTTCCTGATCGCCGAATGCGCCGATCACGCCCTCCTGCTCGAAGCGCCAGTAGTCCAGGCTGACGCGGAATTCCGTGAGCCAGGACTGATTGAATACGGGCGCAAGATTGAGATTACCGCCGACAACGTACGTTTCGGTGTCCTCGTTCTCTAGGTTCGGATTGGATTGGCGCACCGAGGCCAGGTAGGCGTCGCCGGAGGAGACCGGATCGCCCGTCACCGGCTCACGCCAATAATCCTCGTTCCCTAAGTTAAGCCGGCTCACGTCGCCCCGATTGAGCTGCACCAGGTTGGGCACGCGGAAGCCTTGCGAGTAGGCGGCGCGCAGATTGAGGTGCTCCCAGGGGAACCAAGAGAGGGCGATCTTCGGCTTGATGGCGCCGTCTTCAAGATCGTCGAAGTACTCGCCGCGTACTGCCAGTTGCAGCGTCAGGTCGTTCGGGAACGCGCCGCTGCCGCGATTGAGCGGGATCAGCGTTTCGCCGAACAGCGAGAACACGTTGCGGCGTGCATGCGAGTCCGCAGTCGGGCTGACGCCGACGACATCGGAGAGGCCAGAAACATTCTCGGTCGAGAATATGATCGTGCCGTCGAGACGCGGATCGCGGTCTTCCTCGTAGGATTCCGCACGCCATTCGCCGCCGAAGGCGACGCCGGCGGGACCGGCCCAGGTGCGGAACGCATCCGAGTTGGTAATGTGCGCATCCCAGGTGGCTAAAGACGTGCTGCCGGTATTGGTGCTGGAGATCCGCACGCGGTCCCATTGTGCTTGGGTGTTGGCATTGGGGCCGCCGAACGGATTGATGGCGTCCGGTGTGTTGAGCGCCAGCTGCTCGGCAAGCAGCGTCTTCGACAAGCGATTGGACTCGGTGTCTGAGGTGGTGTTCTCACTGTAGGCCAGCGCGCTTTCCCACTCCCACGCGCCGACGTTGCCACGCATGCCGCCCATCATGCGCCAAGTCTCGCTCTCGGTGGAGATGAAGCGCGGCCCGAGATCGGTTGGCCGCCAGTTTTGGAGCAAGACGTCAAGCCCTTGTGCCGGTACGTCGGCGGCGTTGAGGCCCGGCAAACGGTTGGGGCTGCCGACGGCGCCGAAGGGATTCCAATAATTGGTGGCCGGCACAATCAAGAACGCCAAACCGGAGTCGAGCGGCTGCGTGGCGCGATTAGAGTCGGTGGTCGAGCCATAATAGAGGAATTCGGCAAAACCTTGCAGCGTATTGGTGAAATCCTGCTCAATACGCGCGTAGGCGTTGTAGCGCTCGGCTTCGGAGATGAACTGCCGTCCCAGTGCGCTGATTGGATCGAGTGCGATATCGACACCTTCACCCAGCGCGTTGTTAGGTTGGTTGGCGTTGAAGTCGAAGCGCAGCGCCGTATCCAGATTGGCGTCGTCCAAACCCATGCAGCCTTCGGCGTAGGTGCCGAGCGTGGCGCGCGTGCCGGTGAACGCACAAGGTTGGATGTGAAACACGCCGGTCGTATTGGTCAGAGATGTCGTGCCTTGTCGCACGCGTTGGCCAACAAAGACGCCGTCAACGATGCGCCCGGCCTGAAATTGGCCGAAGGGGGAGGAGGTGGAGGTGTTGCGGAAATCGGTTGTAGTAGTTGCAAACGGGCTGTCGCCGAGGATGCCGCGCTTGTCGACAGTGCTGAATTGCTCATCGAGCTCGGATGCGTAAAGGCCGTTGCGCTCGTAGTAGGAACCGACGAAAATCGCCCGCGTATTGCCGTTATTCCACTCGAAGCCGGTTGCGAAGTCGAGGGTGAGATCTTCGTGGTCGGTATCTTCCAGGAAGCTCCGCCGCACCGCCAACCGCGTATTGTCGAAGTCCGCCGACAAGATGGTGTTGACCACGCCGGCCGTGGCGTCCGCGCCATAGAGCGCGGATGCGCCGTCGCGCAGCACTTCGACACGATCGATGCCAGTGGACGGGAAGGCGTTGACATTGACCACTTGGCGCGGCGTTGAGCCGATGTCCTGATTGACCGCGTGCGCAGCGATGCGGCGCCCGTTCAGCAGCACCAAAGTGTTGCCAGTGCCCAGGCCGCGGAGATTGACGGTTGAAACGTCGCCGCGCGCGTCATTGGGACCGTCGGCCGCAGCGTTGATTTCGAAGGTGCCGGCTTGTGCCAGGTTCTCGAGAATTTCGCCCGTCGAGGATTGGCCCAAGGTTTCGATCTGTTGGGAGTCGATGATGCTCACAGCGATAGCGCCGGAATCGCTGGCGCCGCGGATGTTTGAGCCCGTAACGACGATCTCACCTTCGTCGATTGGATCCTGCGTCGGCGCGTCCTGCGCCTGCGCGACGCCGCAAAGTGCGGCGATCAAAGCCAGCGAACTCGCCGCGGTCAGCGTTTTCTTTGAGCCCTTCATTACTTTCCTCCCCAAGATTTGTTTTCTTAGTTGATCACCGTGTGAAGCCAGTTCGCGCTGGCCGAGAACACGCCCTCAGCGTTACGTGCGAGTGCGTCAGGTCCGGTCAGAAACACGGTCGCGCCGATGCCGGCGATGATGGCGACGCTTGCGATCGCCCAAGCGGCGGCGGCGTGCCCTGGCGCGGCAGCTCTCGGCGTCCTGCCGCCAAGCGTGGCTGCGAACGCGTTCGCATCGATGGCGTTTTCCCAGCGCGCCACGACAATAGTGGCGACGGCGTTGCCGATGAAATTGGTGATGGCGCGGCATTCGGACATGAAGCGGTCCACGCCGAGGATCAGCGCCATGCCCGCCACCGGCACCGACGGCACGACGGCTAGCGTGGCCGCCAGCGTGATGAAGCCCGCGCCGGTGACGCCTGCAGCCCCCTTGGAGCTCAACATGGCGACGGCGAGCAGTAGGAGCTGATCGCCGAACGAGAGATTCACGCCTGTTGCTTGCGCAATGAACAGCGCCGCCAACGTCATGTAGATGTTGGTGCCGTCGAGATTGAACGAATAGCCGGTGGGTACGACCAGCCCCACGACCGACTTACGGCACCCCGCGACTTCCATCTTCTCGATCAAGCTCGGCAGCACCGATTCTGATGACGACGTGCCGAGCACCAGCATCAGTTCGTTGCGCAAGTAGGCGATCAGGCGAAAGATCGAAAAGCCGTTGGCCCAGGCGATTAACCCCAACACGATCACCACGAACAACGCTGATGTGAGATAGAACGTACCGACAAGCGCGGCGAGGCTGGTGATCGCGTCGAGTCCGTATCGGCCGATGGTGAAGGCGAAAGCGCCAAACGCGCCAATTGGCGCGGCCTTCATGATGATGTGCACCACTTGGAAGAAGGCGCCCGCGGCGACGTTCAGGAGGTCGACAAGCGGTTCTCCGGCGTCGCCGGTCATTGCCAAGGCGATACCGAACAGCACGGAGAACAGAAGCACCTGCAAGATTTCGCCACCCGCGAATGCGCCAACGACGGTGCTCGGAATGATGTTCATGATGAAGTCGACGACGGTCTGATCGTGCGCGGCCGCGGCAAAGCCGTTGACGGCGCTAGCGTCGAGCGTCGAAGGGTCGATGTTCATGCCGGCGCCGGGCTGCACGACGTTGGCGACGATCAACCCGACGATGAGCGCCAGGGTCGATACCACGAAGAAATAGCCGAGCGCCTTGGCGACGACGCTGCCCAGGCCCTTGAGATCGCGCATGCCGGCAATGCCGGTGACCACGGTGAGGAAGATCACCGGCGCGATGATCATCTTCACAAGTTTGATGAAGCCGGTGCCCAGCGGCTGCAGAGCAACGCCGAGGTCACTGTAGAAATAGCCGATCAGCCCGCCCGCGATGATCGCGACCATGACCTGCAGGTAGAGGTTGCCAAACAGCGAGCGCTTCTCGGGCGCGGGCTCGGTCGAGGCCCCAATCTGCATGCGTCTCCCCCGTACGGCCTTATCGGCTCTGGTTCTCCAAGGTTGCGGGGAGAGGAGCAGCGCGCCAAACGCAAAGCGGAGGCAGCTAACACATTGATAATAACATAATTTACCTGGCGGCGCAGGACTCAGTTGGCGGAAATCCGCACGCCAGTTGCGGGTTGTGTGTGGATTTCCGCACGGCTCACCGTAGTGTGTTGCGCCATGGTGACGTCGCCCGACTCTGCCGCGAGCACAGGCCTTCTCAGCGAGGTTCGGACGCTGTTTTCGCGTCGTTCGCGGGTAGCTCTGGCGCTGGCTCTGATCACCAGCGTCGTGCTGACGTCGTGGAGCATGGGCCAATGGTTTGCGGCTCAGGCGACGGACACGGTACATCGCCGCGCCGACGTGTCGGCTGCATTGCACGCGGCCAGTTTGCAGAGCGATTTGGAAAAGTTTCGCACGCTGCCGTTTGTGTTGGCGCAAGATCCGGATGTGCGTAGCGCGCTCGCTGGCGTCGACCGCGCGCCGGCGCTGAATCAAAAGCTTGAATCGCTGGCCAGCGAAGTGCGCGCCGCGGTGGTGTACTTGTTGGATGCCAACGGCGTCACACTCGCCGCGAGCAATTGGCGCGAAGAAACAAGTTTTGTCGGGCAGAATTATGGGTTTCGTCCGTACTTCCGGCGCGCCATGGCGGACGGTTACGCCGAACTCTACGCGCTCGGCACGGTCAGTGGTGAGCCCGGTCTCTATTTGGCGCGGCGCGTGAACCGGCCGGGCGGCGGCGCTGGCGTCATCGTTGTGAAGGTGGTGTTTGACGCTATCGAAGCGCAATGGGCCAACGGCGACGAAAGCGCGTTCGTGACCGACGAGCGCGGCGTCGTTCTGATAACCAGTGAACCGGAATGGCGCTTCCAAACATTGGCGCCGATTCCACCCGAAGAAATTCCGGCATTGCGCGAGAGCCGGCAGTATGGCGCCGACGCCACCTTGGCGCCGCTAGCGCCGCCCGATGAGCATCGCTTTCTGGCAATCTCCGCACCTGTGTCGTCGGGCGACTGGCGCCTGCATCTTCTAGCGCCGCTGCGGCCCACAGTTTCCGATGCGAAGGTGGCAGGCCAAGTGATCGGCGCGCTGGCGACTCTTTTGCTATGGGGCGCGGGCATCGCGCTCTATTCGTTGCGTCGTCGCGCTGAGCGCGAACGTGCGCGCCAGGAAGCGGCCCGGCGCGAGCTGGAGTTGCGCGTTGCCGAGCGTACGAGCGCGCTCGAGACCGCCAACACGCAATTGTTGCATGAAATGGATGAGCGCCGGCGCGCGGAAAGCAACGTGCACCTGATGCAGGACGAGTTGGTGCAGGCCAATAAACTGGCCGTGCTTGGCCAGATCAGCGCCGGCGTCGCACACGAAATCAACCAACCCGTGACGGCCATCCGCGCCTATGTTGATAACGCCGCAGACTTCATCCAACGCGGCGAGACAAGCGAGGCGACCGAGAACCTTGGGATCGTCGCTGCGCTGACCGAACGCATCGGCGCCATCACCAACGAGCTGCGCTCGTTCTCGCGCAAAGCCGCCAGCAATCCGCAGTCGTTACGCGTCGTCGACGCCATCGATGGCGCGTTGCTGCTGGTTTCCGCGCGCACACGCGCACGCGGCGTCGCCATCGAGCGGCGGCTTGAGGATGAGAACATTAAGGTTGTGGCTGACCGCATGCGATTGGAGCAGGTGATCGTCAACTTGCTGCAGAATGCCCTTGATGCGTTGGCTGATATCGCCAAGCCGCGCATCTTGGTTCAGGTCAGCGTCGACGAGGGCATGGCGCTGCTTACGATCGCCGATAACGGCCCCGGTCTGTCTGATGCGGTGATGGCGGCGCTGTTTCAACCGTTCGTCACCACCAAGGATCAGGGCTTGGGACTCGGCTTGGTGATCAGTCGCGATATCTGCGCGGAATTTGGCGGCGTCTTGTGCGCGGCGAGGAGCGAACTCGGCGGCGCGGCTTTCGTCATCAGCATTCCGGTGGGCTCGTGATGGAAGCCGAAACCAATACAGTGGTCTTCGTCGATGACGACGCTGACGTCCGGCGCGCCAACACTCAGACCTTGAAGCTCGCCGATTTCGACGTGCGGGCGTTCGAAAGCGCCGAAGCCGCACTGCGCAGCATAGACGCCGGTTTTGCCGGCGTGGTCGTCACCGACATGCGCATGCCGGTGGTTGATGGCAACGACCTTTTCCAGCGTTTGCAGGAGATCGATGCCGACATTCCGGTGATCTTCATAACAGGCCATGGCGACATCGCCGAAGCTGTCGAAACCATGCGCGCCGGCGCCTATGACTTTATCGCCAAGCCGTTCCCCGCCGAGAAGCTGGTCGCCAGCGTCAGACGCGCGCTGGAGAAGCGCGCGCTCGTGCTTGAGAATCGGCGCTTGCGCAGCGCCGCTGACATCGCCGCTTCGGGAGAATTGGTGATTGGCGAGTCGCCGGCCATTGTCGCGCTGCGCGCCACCGTCCGCCAGATCGCCGACGCTGATGTGGATGTGCTGATCGAAGGCGAGACCGGTGTTGGCAAGGAACTGCTCGCACGGGCGCTGCACATGCAGGGCGCGCGGCGCAGCCGTCCGTTCGTGGTGTTGAATTGCGAAGCCATCCCCGAGGCGATGGCGGAGACTGAGTTGTTCGGCCACGAAGCAGGTGTGGTCGCGGGCGTGTTGCGGCGGCGCGCTGGCCGCGTGGAAGCGGCAGAGGGCGGCACGCTGTTTCTGGACGATATCGACGCCGCATCACCCGCGTTGCAGACGCGACTTACCCGTATCATTGAGGATCGCGAGATCACACCGGTGGGCGCGACCGAACCACGGCATGTGCGCTTTCGCGCCGTCGCCTCAGTGCGACCCGATCTCGCTACTCTTGTGGACGCCGGTTTATTCAGGCGCGATCTCTTCTATCGACTCAATGTCGTGCGCATGCGCGTGCCGCCTTTGCGGGAACGCCGCGTGGACATTCCACTGCTGTTTGCGCACTTCTTGGCTGAAAGCGCGCGAAAGTTTCGTCGCGCGGCGCCGAACATGTCCGATGGGGTGCGCCGCCGTCTGCTTGAGCATGACTGGCCAGGCAACGTGCGCGAACTGCAGCACTTCGCCGAGCGCGTGGTGCTTGGCCTCGACGACAGGCCAACGCGGGTGGGGGCGGGCGTCGAGACGCCCAGCCTGCCGCAGCGCGTCGAGCAATTCGAGGAGAACATCATCCGCGATGCCCTGGCGCTCACCGCTGGCGATGTCCGCAAGACTCTCGAATACCTGCAGATTCCGCGCAAGACTTTGTACGACAAGCTCAAGCGCTTCAATTTGGACATCAACAGTTTTCGCCAAAGCGACGCCTAGCCCGCGCTACGCCTTCAACGTCAGGATCAAGAAACGATGGTCTCCGTAGCCCGTTAGATGGAAACCGGCCGTGGTGGCGACACCATCGAATTCTGGTTGCGGGTGGTCGGTGATCTCACGCTTCGGAACGGCGTGCAAAGCGTTGGTAGAGCCATAGCGTGAGCGGCACATTCAGCGCGGGCGTTAGCAGCAGGGCGAGTTGGTAGGGCTGTCCCTCCGTCGCCAGCCAAAGCGCTTTCATTTGCCAAAAGCTGGGAACCGGCCATGCCAGTATCTCCTGCAATGGCGAGGCGAAATAGGCGAGGATCGGGAGCGCCAGAAAGGCGTTGGCCACACGCATGATCGCGAGCGCAGCCACTTTGTTGGGCGCGAAAGCTGCAATCGTCAGCGTCACGACCGGAACAGTTGTCGCCCCGGCCATGGCGATGATCGCGACCGTTGGCAGCGGCAAGGGCGCCAGCCCAGCCACCGGATAGGCCGCGACGATCACGAGGATGGACATCAGGCAAGGCGTCGCCAGACGCGCGAATAGATAGTGCGCAAACGACACTGGCATCACGCGCAGGGCCGTAAGCGTGCGTTCGTCGCGCTCATCGACCAGCAATAGCCCGTAGACGGCGCCGATCAGTCCCGCCGACATGCTGACGACAATGCTCATGAGCACGGGGCCCCGCGCGTCCACGAGCGACTCGAGCTGAGGATAGGTATCAACAACTTGCGCTAGCGCTGCGGTGTCGGGCATGGCGAAGCGGAAGATCAACGCGATCAACAGAGGCGATCCGATCAGGAACGCAAGCAAGTTGTCGCGCGTGACGTTGCGCGCATCCGCCAGCAAGAGCGAGAATGTCAAACGCAGCGGGAATGATGTTGATGCCTTAGTGGAAGACATGGCGCTAACCTCCGACAGCGCGCAACTGCATGTGGCGCACGGCGCGGTTGGCGGTGATCGCGCCGAGGCCCAACCAAAAGATGGCGCCGGCGGCGCCGTAGAGCGCCTCGGCAAGCGGTAGGGGCGTGAAGGCGCCCTTCAGCAGGGTCATCGCCGGCACCGTCGGGTGCCAGGCGAGCCAGAGCGGGTCCCAGCCCAGCAACACGCCGTACCCCGGCATGCCGAGAAAGAATATCCACCCGATCATCGGCAGCACGAACGAATAGAGCGTGTTGAACGGGGCAACGGCAAGGAAGGCGAACAGCGACGCGATCGCTCCCACGCCCAGAAGTCCCGCCACCAAGGAGGCCGGCGCCAGGGCGCCATCGTAGGCGATGAGGACGAGAAGCAGCATCTCCGCGATGCTAACCAGACTGATCGTCGCGGTTCGCGCGAGCACGTATGATTGACGGCGCAAGGGCGTCACGGTGAGCGCGATGAAGCTGCCTTCGCCACGCTCGAGCAGAACCATGAGTCCGATGATCATCACTGGTGTCAGCACCACATCGAACAGAATGATTGCGGCGACGAAATCGGCGTATCCCGCAAGGTCGAGCCGCGAGACTTGTGTGGCGATGAGCAGCAGCAATGCGAACACCGCGAGCGTCGCCCAGAGATAGCCGGTGCGATAAAGGACACGAAAGTCGTTGTGCGCCAGGGCGAGCAGGTGCTTCATGCCAAGCCCTTACCGGTCACTTTCAGGAAGACATCCTCGAGGCTCGGCTCCTGCGTGTGAATGGTCTCGATGTGGCGGGTGCGGATCAGCTCTTGGAAGCGCGCGTTTGAACCCAGATCATCAAGCGGGAATTCTTCCGCCTCACTCCCTGCATCGAGCTTGTACTGAACACGAACCGCGCGACGGCCGTGCTCCAAGCGAAGCGCCGCAGGTGCGCCCACGGTGGCGAGGCGTCCATCAACCAAGAAGCCTACCTGGTCGCAGAGTTCGTTGGCGACCATCATGTCATGCGTGGTCAGGAACACGGTCGCGCCGCGACTCTTCTGTTCGAGGATGATGTCGCGAACATTGCGCGCGTTGCCAGGGTCAAGTCCGGCGGTGGGCTCGTCCAAGAATAGGATCGAAGGCCGGTTCAGGAGGGCGCGGGCCAGGTTGAGCCTAATCTGCATCCCCTTGGAAAAGGTTTCGACGCGCTTGTCGGCGACATCCCCCAATCCCAAGCGCTCCAGCAATAGGTGCGGCGCCGTCGTCGGTCCGGAAAAGAACCTGGCGAAGAAGCGCAAATTCTCCAAGGCGCTGAGCTTCCGGTAATTGCTGGGCAGTTCGAAGCAGACGCCGATTTTTTCGAAATAGTCCTCGCGCCAGTCCGTCAGTGGACGCTCCATCACGGTCACGCGCCCGCGATAGCCCTTGAGCAGGCGCATCAGGATCTTCTGGGTCGTGCTCTTGCCGGCGCCGCTTGGGCCGAGAAAGCCAAAGATCTCTCCGGCCGGGATATCAAACGACAAATTGTGGATGGCGGGCGGCGCCTTGCCGTAGGCGAATGTCAGGCCGTCAACGGAAATCATGCGGACTTATACCTCTGCCCGCGTAGGTCGGGCTCAGAACTTTAGTCTGTAGTCGGCGGGCGGGGCTGAATGGTTCGGTGCGGGGGGTAAATAAATTTCGAACCAGGCGCCGGGCTGTGCCGTTCCAAAGTAGCCGCGAAGTCAAACCAACTGTCGTCAAGCGGTGACACCCGCGCGTGCTTCTGTGGCCGTTGGGCAGCTCGTATTCAGCCTGAGATAAGTCTCGCTGTCGTTGCTCCACTTCTGCGTTTGTGCGTGAAAGCGGCCACGCAACTTTGGCTTCTCATTTGCGCCGCATTTGAACGGAGGCCGTCTGCTTACGTGTCGCTCCGATGCATTTCGCAAGGAGTGGCAGATGAGTGAGTCCAACGAAGATGCACGCGCACCTTCGGTCGCGTCCGGAAAGCGCCGTCGCGGCAAAGCGGGTGGCGGCGTTGGCGACAAATTGCTTATGGGCTATCGCCTTGAGAACGCCGCGCCGCGCATGGGATTTGTCGACGCGCCGGAGCGGTCGCCTAAAGCGGGTGAGCCGATTTGGCTCGACGGCGAGGGTCATCTCATCACCGTTGCGCCGACGGGCGCGGGCAAAGGGCGCGGCGGGCTCATTCCGAATCTGTTGATGTACGAAGGTCCGGCGATTGTGATCGATCCGAAGGGCGAAGCGTATCGCGTCACGGCGCGGCGGCGGCGCGAGATGGGTCACAAAGTGCACGTCATCGATCCGTTCGGTGTCGTCAGCGACAAGACCGATAGCCTCAATCCAATGGATGCATTCGACGTGCCTGGCATCGATCCATCGTCGCTGGCGATGGATGTGGCCAAGCAATTGTCCGGCGGCGGCCTGTCGTTGAAGGATCCGTTCTGGGACATTCGCGGCCACGATCTCGCGGCGGGCGTGATTTCTGCTGTGGCGTCGACGACGGAGCCCGCGGATCGTTCCCTGAAGAAGGTGCGTTCGTATCTGAAGGGCGACGACCCAACTTATACATTGGCCGTTATGCTCGACACCCAGGGCGGCAAGTTGCACCGCTTTGCTTACGAAGAAATATCGAGCTTCTTGCAGACCGAAGATCGCTGCCGGTCGGGCATCCATGCAACGGCTTGCAGCTATTTCTCCGTGATCGGTTCGGACGCGGCGCAGAAAACCGTGATCTCATCGAGCATCGACCTCAAAGCTGTCGCTCGCGGCGAGCCGATGACGATCTATCTCGTCGTGCCGCCATCGAAGCTCGCCAGTCACGCGGCGCTGTTTCGTCTGTGGACCTCGGCGTTGATGGCGGCAGTGCTCTCGCGCGAGACCGAACTCCCGAAGTATCGGACTTTGTTCGCCATCGATGAGTGCGCGCAGCTGGGCGATTTCTCGATGCTGTCGATGGTCTACACGCTGGCGCGTTCGTACGGCGTGCGCGTGTGGGCGTTTTTCCAGGATCTGGCGCAGATCAAGCGGATGCTGCCGAACGAGTGGCAAACAGTGCTGACGAACGCCGCCGCCATTCAGGTGTTCGGCGTGCCGAACCATTTAATGGCGTCCGATCTTGCGCACGTGCTCGGTGATTTCTCCGAAGACGAGTTGCGGCAAATGGATCGTGGACACTTGGCGCTGCAAGCGGCCGGCGCCCGCGGGATCACAGCTCGGCGGCCGGACTATCTGATGGACGAGATGTTCACTGGCGCTTTCGATCCGCACCCGATGATGGCTAAGCGGACCGTGATCCGCCCGCCGAGCTACGATTGGGATTCGCCGAGCTGAGGCGCGGCGACGTTTCTTTGCCTCGGCGGTGGCGGGGCGGAGCTCAGGCGGCTCAGAGAGGCCTGATCTCCGCATTCAGAGGGATAGACCACGCAGTGCCATCCCGGGAGGCGTCATGGACCTAATATATGGATATTAAACGGAAAAATGTGATCGGGCGCGCGCTCCACAGTGCTGGCCCGCGCCCTTCAAAATCCCGCTAAAATGTCCCGCTTCCGCATTGACGCTTGAGGTGGCTTTCCCTTATATCCCCCGCTCCCCGCCCGGGCGAGCTACGTCCGGGCGCACGAATTTTTTGGCGGTAACGATGTTCGCGGTAATTAAGACGGGCGGCAAACAGTACCGAGTGTCCAAGGACGATGTGATCGTCGTTGAGAAGCTCGCTGGCGATGCCGGTTCGAAGGTCACGTTCAGCGATGTGCTGATGTCGGGCGACGGCAAGACCGTGAAGCTTGGCAAGGATCTCTCGGGCTTCACCGTTACCGGCACGCTCGTGAAGACAGAGAAGGGCGACAAGGTCACGGTGTTCAAGAAGCGCCGTCGCAACACCTATCGCCGCAAGATCGGTCATCGTCAGACTGAATCGCACGTCAAAATCACCGCCATTGGCGGCAAGGAATAAGAGGGCGTCATGGCGCACAAAAAAGCTGGCGGCACTACGCGCAACGGTCGCGACTCGCCGGGCCAACGCCTGGGCGTGAAGCGCTTTGGCGGCCAATCCGTGAATGGCGGCGAGATTCTCGTCCGTCAGCGCGGCACCAAATTCCATCCGGGCACTAACGTCGGCCTCGGCCGCGATCACACGCTCTTTGCCCTTTGTCAGGGTCAGGTGCAGTTCGCGACCAAGCGCGACGGCCGCACGTACGTATCCATCGCACCGCTCGCGGTGGCCGCGGAATAGGCGAGAACGGAAGAGACCTTCCCGGATCGCCTGACAACAGGGCGATCCGGTTCCCAAGATAGCGTGGGGCGCCCGGATCAAAGGCGCCCCATTCTTTTTGCCCCACGCGATAGAGCCAGAAGGAGCGGCTCATGCGTGACGTGATTGAGATCGAGACCAAGAGACTGAAGCTGCGGCGCCTGCGCATGTCGGATGCGCAGCGCATTGCTCAGTTCTGCGACGATCCCGGCGTTGGCCGAAACCTCGCACAGACACCGCTCCCGTATCTCCCGTCCGCCGCTGAAGGTTGGATTATGATTACGCACGCGCGTGCGCCGCTCGGGCGTGACTTCGTCTACGCGGTTGATCTGCCTGGCGATGGGCTCATCGGTGTTCTCGGCGCGCATCAGCGCGGCGAAGCCTTCGAGTTCGGCTATTGGTTTGGTCGGCCCTACTGGAACCAAGGCTTCGCCACCGAGGCGGCGACAGCGTTCGTTTCCGAAGCGGGCAAGCTTGGCGGACTCGAAGCAGGGCACTTCATCGACAACCCCGCTTCGGGGCGTGTGCTGAGTAAGATCGGCTTCGCCTACACTGGTGAGACCCGGACCATGTTCTCACTTGGCCGGGGCGAAAGCGTTGCCTGCAAACGCATGCGCTATGGCCCGGCGGCCTCGCGCAGCCCGAGCCAGCGCGAGGCGATGGTGATGCACTGATCAGATCAACATCCCGGCGTCGCGGATCAGATCCGCGACGCCGTTGATCAAGGCGGTGAACCAGCCTTCAAGGTCCCAACCACCGACATGCACGGCGAAGAACACCACGTAGCCGATGATGAAGAGTAACGGCATGGCGCGCTCAAGCGACCACCACTTCATGACCCGGCGTTTGCCGGTGATGGTTTGCCATTCGTCACGGATAGGGTGGACGCCAAGATCGTCTTCAATGGCGTAGATGTTCTTGTACTTCGCCGCGAGCAGCACCGTGTAATACGAGTTGGACGTCCGCCAGATCGCGCAAGTGAGCGCCAAGGCGATGGTGCAGAGCGTGAACAGCACCGGGTTCGGCAGACCGCTGGAGCTTGCCAGAAAGCCCAGCGCGCTGATGCCGGCGATGTTCAGGGTCATGAACACGTTGGAGAGTTCGCGCCGCGCGCGCCGCGCTTCGCGGACATCCTCGACCAGCAGCTTGTAGACTTCGAGATTGGTGGCTTGATCGGCCATGTCCTGTCCCCCTCATCGGCGCCGAAATGTAATGCGGCTATGCGCTTCTGTCCCGTGCGATGCCTTGGAAAAACCCAGCATTCTGCTTAGCTAGAGGCACGCAAGCCTGGTGGAGCGCCAGTGCTGCGGGAGGCGAATTCATGGGATTGCGCGTAGCCGTCGTCGGCGCCACGGGGAATGTGGGCCGGGAAATGTTGGCCATTCTGGAAGAGCGTCTCTTCCCGGCTGACGAAGTCATCGCGCTTGCGTCGCGCCGTTCGATCGGCGTCGAGGTGAGCTACGGCGACAAGACGCTGAAGTGCAAAGACCTCGAGACCTTCGATTTCTCCGGCGTCGATCTCGTGCTGATGAGCGCCGGCGGCACGGTGTCGAAGGAATGGTCGCCTAAGATCGGCGCGACCGGCGCCGTGGTGATCGACAATTCCAGCGCCTGGCGCATGGACCCGCGCGTGCCGCTGGTTGTGCCGGAAGTAAACCCGGACGCGGTGCACGGGTACGACAAGCTCAACATCATCGCCAACCCGAATTGCTCGACCGCGCAGCTCGTCGTGGCGCTGAAGCCGCTGCACGATCGCGCCAAGATCAAGCGCGTGGTCGTCGCCACCTATCAATCCGTCTCCGGCGCCGGCAAGGACGCCATGGATGAGCTCTGGAATCAAACCAAGAAGCTCTATGTTGGCGACGAGATCGTCAAAGAGAGCTTCACCAAGCAGATCGCCTTCAACGTCATCCCGCACATCGATGTGTTCATGGAGGACGGATACACGAAGGAAGAGTGGAAGATGATGGTGGAGACCAAGAAGATCATGGATCCGTCCATCAAGCTGACCGCTACATGCGTGCGCGTGCCGGTGTTCGTGGGCCACTCTGAGGCGGTGAACATCGAGTTCGAGCACCCGATTTCGGCCGATGAGGCGCAAGAAATCCTGAGAGAAGCGCCGGGCGTCATGCTCGTCGATCGTCGCGAAGATGAGGGCTACATCACGCCGATCGAGTCCGTTGGCGAGTTCGCGACCTTCATCTCGCGCGTACGCGAGGACGCGACGGTCGAGAACGGTCTCTCGCTTTGGTGCGTCAGCGACAATCTCCGCAAAGGCGCCGCCCTCAACGCTGTACAGATCGCCGAGCTGATGTTGAACAAGGGTTTGTTCAAGCGCCTAAAGGCGGCGTGAGACGGCTTCTGGCGCTTTGCTGACCTTCAGCCGCCGCCCAAGGCGCTGAGCACGACATCGCTGCGGCCAAGCGTATAGAGTTCAGCGGTGCGGAGCTTGGCTTGATAGGGGTCGTTCATGCCCCAGGCTGCGGCCAAGCGCTCGGCATCGGAATAGCTGTGGCCCGTGTCCGTCCACTCGCAGGCGTGTCCGGCGTTTCGCGCATGCTGCAGGATCGCAGGCACGTTCTGGCCTAGCCCGTTGAGGATTTTCCAGCCGACCGTCGCTTTGGTCTCACCGATGCCCTGGCCCCAGAACGCCCCGAGTATTTTCGCGTCGCAATAGACATACCCCGATTGGAAGTAGGTGGCATACTCGTCGCCAGGAACTTGAATGTCGCGCCGTGTCGAAGTCGGCAGGTTGGTGTTGGTCACCTGCGTATCGGTTGGGGGCGCGTCGACGGATGGGGTTGTCGTCGTCTCGCCGTCAGATGGCGTAATAGCTGGCGGGTTCAGAAGTCCTGATTGCCAAGCAAAATAGCCGCCAGCTCCGAGCGCGGCGACGGCGACCGCTCCAAGCAATGGACCCGTCATCTGGCGGCCGCCGCTCTTCGCCTCGTGCGAAGGCGCGCGCGGAGCTGCGGCGAGCGAGGGTGTTGTCAGCGGCCTCGGCGCACCGCCCGGTGCACGGCCGACGAAATGGTGCACGGCTGACAGAACGCCATTCCATTCGGAGTCACTCGTGTCGCCGTTCCATCCGACGAGTCGCGCAGCCTCGATCTGCCGGAAGCCGTAAGGGATTTCGACGTCGTCGATCAGCAGCGGCAGCAGGACGTTGCGTTTCTTGCCCTCGTCGGCTTCATCAAGCACCCATTGCGCATTTGCCGACAGCGTAGACCACACGACGATGACGCACTTGGCGGACTGCAGCGCTGCGCCGATGACTTCGCGATACGTGCGGCCGGGTGGAATGCGATGGTCCCACCACACGTCATAGCCAGCATTGGCTAGCGCCCGCGCGATCGGCTCAACGCGACGAACATCTTCTTTCTTGTAGCTGATGAATACGTCCGTCATCGTCGTTCCCTCCCGCAGGTATGACCGTATTCGGACCGGCGCGGCAACTCAACGTCTATCGGCCAGGCCGCGCGCTATTAGAGGCGCTATCAGCCCGATGCCGCACGTAGCGTGGCCAACAGATCCGACAAAGAATCGCATTCAGCGAGCTGATGCGCCTGGGGTCCGGCGCACGCGCGCAACAGGGTCTCGAACAGGGCCGCCGCCTCGATGATAGGCGCGGCCGCAAGGTGCGTTGGCAAGATCCGCACCTCGAACGTGTTCTTGGCCCGCGCGCCGAGCGCCACGTTGAGCAGGTTGAAGTCACAGAACTTGCTGAGCCCGACGTGCCTCAGCGCCGCCTGCGCCTCGGGCCAGGGTAATGCGCGAAACTCTTGGCTCTTGGTGAGCCTTGGCAATGCCTCGGGCCATGATCCCAGTCTTACGCAATTGGGATTGACGCCCAACAGCGTCTTGAGCGCGTCTCCGTGCCGCCATAGCACATCGACCAGAGTCGCGATGGTCGAAGCGGATTGCAGAGGCGCTGCATCGAAGTGAAGATGTGTCGCGCCCTCTATCGGCGCTGCAAATCCGAGTTCGCGCGCGTCGGCCAATAGCTCTTCGAGCACTTTCTGATGTTCGCGTTCGATTGGGGCGGTGACAATTTCACATGGGCGTTCGCGCTCGCCGGGCAGCGGCGCCGCGATCGCGACGGGGCGGTCTTCGTCGTCGCTTACCCGAACCATGCCGGCACTCGCGCGCGGCGCCGTCGCAAACAGCGCCGCCAACGGATTGAGCACCGACTCCAGCGGCGCGGCCGGGTCGCAGTGCTGACAAACAAGACGGAGAATGCGGGCATCGTCGGCGACGATCCGATACCAGCCGTCCGCCGGCCCTGCTGCGCGGTTGAGATCGCGTTGCAACGTGAGATCATCGACGAACGATGCGAGGTGTCTGTCACCCTCGCGAACTTGGAAGCCGAGGGTAAGGTTCTCGAAGATCGGGACGTTGGGCGCTTTGCTGGGTTCGGCCTGCTGGTGGAAGTAGCGACGGACGTCGCCGCCGATGCGCCGCGCCACGCGTGCAGCAAGGTCAGCGCGGCTGACGCCCTGGGGCGCGACGAGCTCGACCTCAAATCCGATCTTCCAGTTCAGCATCTGCTTCCCTCGCACCGCCAGGCGTGCGTCCGTCCCGAAATACGGGGACAGATACCAGCTCTATCCCTCGCATTCCCGCACTAACCCTCTGAATCCAAAGCCCCCGGGCAAAATTCAATCCGACCGCCATCGCGTGCGCCTAGAATGCCCGCATCTCCTGCATGGAGGCTACGGTGCACCAATGGCTGATAGCGCGGGAGATGTGGTTTGAACGTGATGCGATGGAAGTCCGCGAGGAGGGAAATCGCTGCTCGGCAAGACAAGGAAGCCGAGGCCCAGTGCGAAGAATTGGTCTTCGTCTGCGCGTCAGCCGGGAACGTGAAGCAAGGCGCTAAGAGGTCGCCGGAAACCCAGCGTCGTGGGTGATCAGTCCGTTGAGAGCGGCAGCAATGCGCGGGGAGAAGTCCCGCACTGATCGAACGACCAAGGCCCATCTGTCCGTAAACGCATGGCCACCCGGGATATCCCAGAACGCCCCAAGCTTCCGCCGGCTGCCCAACAATCCGCGCGAGGGCGCGCTTCGGCAAACCCCACACGAAACACTCTTTTGAAGCTTCATCCGAAGCGCGTCCCGCTCTCCCTTCCCGCCAAAGCGCGCCTGCGCGATGGCGCGCGACTCATGGCCAAAACCCGTGAGCGAAACTGACATCTGCTGTTACAAAATGTGTAGGCGGTTTCGTCGTTCGAGCGTGGCGCAAACGTCTTTCCGTTCCTATCTAGCCGGCGAGGGGACGCATGCCTGCCATCGCCATTGAACAACCGTCGGAAACGGACGTAGACGCAATACACGCCGTGCTGCGCGAGACCTATTGGTCTCCCGGCATTCCGCGCGAGGTGGTCGCGCGCGCATGCGCTAATTCGATGTGCGCGATCGCGCGCGATGATAGCGGCAAGCTGATCGGCTTCGCGCGGCTCGTCACCGACAAAGCGACGTTCGCCTGGCTCTGCGATGTGATCGTCTTGCCGGGCAAACAAGGCAAAGGCGTCGGCCGCGGGCTGGTGCAGCTGTTTCAGCGGCATCCCGAACTGCAAGGCCTGCGCCGCTGGCTGCTCGGGACCAAGGACGCACACGGCGTCTATGCCCCGCTTGGCTTCGCGCCGGTCGAAGCGCCCGAGCGGCTCATGCACATCAAAAACCCGAACCCCTACGGCTTGCTGGCATCATGACGACCGCGCCCATCACGGAGAGTCCGTCGGAGGCTGAGCGCCGCGCCGGGTTTATCTCGGCGGCTTCGGCCTACGTCATTTGGGGCTTCCTGCCGCTCTATTTGAAGCTCATGGCGAGCGTCGACGTGCGCGAGGTGTTGGCGCAACGGATTCTGTGGGCGGCGCCGTCCGCCTTTGTCGCCGTCTTTCTGATGAGTGGCTGGCGTCCAGGTTGGCGCGAAATCGGCGCGGCGCTGAAGCCGCGCATGATCGGCACGCTCGCGGCCTCCGCCTGTTTCATTTTCTTGAACTGGGGCCTCTACGTTTATCTCGTGCTCAACGAGCGCGTGATCGAATCGGCGTTGGCATACTTCCTGGCGCCGTTGGTGAGCGTTGCCGTTGGCGTTTTGTTTTTCAGAGAACAAATCCGGACGCCGCAAATCATCGCGCTGACATTGGCGCTCGTCGGCGTCGTCGTGCAGGGCTTTGCGCTTGGCGCGCCGCCGTGGATGGCGCTGGCGCTCTGCGCGACTTGGTCCGTGTACGCAGTCATCCGCAAGCGTGCGCCGGTGCCGGCCGCCGTTGGATTGTTGATTGAAAGCTTGGCGCTGATGCCGCTGGTCGTCGGCCTCTTGTGGTGGGCCGCGAGCGAAGCGCCGCTGAGCTTCACATCGAACTGGCAGATGGCGACACTGTTGGCGATCGCCGGACCGGTGACAGCCATTCCGCTGATGGCGTTCGCGTTCGGCGCGCGACGTGTGAGTTTCACAACGCTGGGTTTGCTGCAATTCCTGGCGCCCACGCTTCAGTTCTGCACCGGCCTCGCCTTTGGCGAGCCATTCACGCCATTGCGCGCGGCAAGCTTTCTCTTGATCTGGCTAGGTTTGGCCTTTTTCTCATGGGACACCCTGCGCCGCGCAAAGGCCCATGAGTGACCTGACCTACTACGCGATCGGGGACGTTCACGGCGAGCTGGCAAAGCTCGACGACTTGCTGCGCTTCGTTCGCGAAGACGCCAAGCGCCGGAAGACGGCGCACAGGGTCGTGTTTCTCGGCGATATGATCGATCGCGGGCCGGATAGCCGTGGTGTTGTCGTGCTGGTGAAGGCGTTGTGCGAGAGTGGCGAAGCCCTTGCCGTGAAAGGTAATCACGAAGAGCTTATGATCCACGCCGTCGATAAACAGGAATCGATCGGTATTTACTTCTGGGCCGAGAATGGCGGCGACGAGACAATCCTGTCGTATGCACGCGCTAACGGCTTCAAGGACGACTTCCGCGACGCAATCGACAAAGATCACGTGTCATGGCTGCGCGGTCTGCCGACGATGATCCGCGACGAAGCGCGTGGCCTAGTGTTCGTACACGGCGGCATCGATCCGAAGACGTTTCCGAACTGCTCCGATGAACTCCGGATGTGGACACGCTCGCGCGCTTTTTTTCGTTCCGAGCTTTGGCCGGAGCGCGAAGAGACCGAGAACATACTGGTCGTCCACGGTCACACGCCGCCCGCCGATCTTGAGCCGGAGCTGGAACGCCGGCGCATCAATGTCGACACCGGCGCCTGTTTCGGCGGAACGCTTACAGCTGTGGTGCTGGCGCCAAACGAGGCGCCGCGCTTCTTGCGTGTGTGAACGCAGCGGCGAGCACAAGCCACGCCGCAATTGGGCAGAGCGGCAGTGCGAAATAATAGCCGATCGCCACCGTCAGACCTGCGGTCCATGTGAAGATCGCGGCCGCGAAGTGAAGCGGCGTGCGCGGAGCGCCAAGCATCGCCACGCCCACGATCAGCAGCGTGAAATCGTAGAAGAAGAGGTAGGGGGAAATCAGCAGCGTCGAAGCGCAAAGCGCCGCGCCGCCCGCTGCAAGATCACCCCGACGAAACACGACGCACGCGAGAATGACGCCTGCCAATGCGCTCAGGCCATGAATCCCAATTGCCGCCGCTTGCGGCGCGCCGAGACCGAGCAGATTGGCAAACAACGAGGCATAAGCGGGCGTCGTCACCCGCTGTTCGCTGATCAGACTCTGCGAGTTTGCTAAGCTCTCGAACCAGCGTGCGTAAGAGTCGAACCCGAACACGAACCCCGCGAGCGCCGCGAAAGCGATGCCGGCGACCGCCGCCGCAAAGAACGCGCGCCAGCGGCCAGAGAGAGCGAGAAACAGCGGCCACATCACTGCGATGTGCGGTTTGATCGCCAGCAGCGCCACGAACGCGCCCGCGAGGCGCGGACGCTTATCCAGCCAATGCAGCGCCAGTCCGTAGATGCCGGCGATCAGCATGCCAGCTTGCACAGTGCCGATCTGATAGATCACCGCTGGCGCCGTCGCAGGAAAGAGCAACGCGCGCGCATCCGGTAGGAAGCGGCGGATCGCGTAACCAAACAGGAAGGTGGTTGTGAGCAGAAAACCGATCGCCGCCACCGGATATGGCGCGAGCGCGAGCGGCGTAACGAACAGCAAGAATGTCGGCGGCGAATTCCATGGCGCATAGAACTTGACGTCCGGCGCCGTCGCTTGCTGCAGCGGCCAAAGCATTGCGCGATCGTGGATCTCGGCGAGGTGGCCATCAAGCACGGCGCGGCCAGCGCTCCAAAACGCCATAAAGTCGCCGAACAGTGGCTGTCCGCTGGGCAGCGTCATGTTCGCTGTGCCCGCTGCGCGCGAGAAGAAATAGATCAGCATCGAAGCAGCGATGGAGATCGCCGCAACTTCGAAAACCCATCGTCTCACAGGCATGCGTAAAGCGCGTCTATCAAGGTAAGGGCGCGCGGATCGCCCATGATGTGATGAGATTGCTTGTTCATCACGTAGCCGGCCGAGACGCCCGCGACCGGATCGCCCATGCCCATGCTGCCGCCGTTACCGGAATGGCCGAGCGCCTCCGCGTTAGGTCCATAGAAACGGTTGGAATTTCCGATGATGCCCGCGCGCCAATCGACATTGAACGGCAGCACCAGATCGTCGCCCTTCCAGACGCGCTTCGTCAGTGCGTCGAAGCCCTCTTGCGAAAGCACACGTGCGCCGTTGATCACGCCGCCCGTGGCGTAAGCTTCGTAGAGGCGCGCGACCGCGAGCGCCGTGCCATGGCCGTTCGCCGCCGGGATCTCGATCTTGCGCCAGATCGTCGAGCCACGAATGGGGGCTGCCCACTTGGTGAAGAATGCCGCCTTGCGCGGTGGTGTGATCTCGCCAAAGTCGCCGCCGCGTGTCGGCTTGCGCATCTCGGAAGCGCGCGCGTGATCGCTCTCCGGCGTGCCGATCTGAAAATCGATGCCGAGCGGAACGCAGATGTCTTCGCGCAGAATCGTCCCGAGCGAGCGGTCTGCGGCGCGCCGCGCGATCTCGCCGGCGATGTAGCCCCACGTCATTGGGTGATAACCGCTCGCCGTGCCAGGTGGCCAAATCGGCGCAAGCGCTGCTATCGCCTCCACGCAAGCGGGCGGATCGAGCCAGAGATCGGGATCGATCGGTTCAAGAAAACCTGGCACGCCCGCTTGGTGCGCCAGTGTCTGGCGGATGGTGACCTTGTCCTTGCTGTTGGCGCCGAACGCCGGCCACAGCGAAGCGACCGGCGCGTCGTAATCAAGCAAGCCGCGATCGGCGAGCATCGCCATCACCAGTGCGCCAATGCCCTTGGTCGTTGAATACACCGGCACGATCGTGTCCTGGGTCCATGGCCGCGTCTGGTCGCGGTTGGCCCAGCCTCCCCAGATGTCGACAACGACTTCGCCGTCACGGATCGCGGCAAAGCCGGCGCCCATCTCCTCCGGCAGTTGCGCATCGAACGCCGCGCGCACGCGCTCGAAGCCCGGCGCTACATATCCCTCTGCCATCACGCCATCTCCAGATGGCGCGCGCGCGGCCATGTTACGGGCTCATCGAGCAATGCTTGTGCTTCAGGCAAGAGGAGATCCTCGCTGTCGGCGGCCATCGAGCGGACGATAACGTCGTACACCGCGCCGGTCGCGCCCTCGAGCGCGATCGCCGGCGCATCGCCGCGCACGCGGCGGCCAACGAACAGGGCGGAGAGCAGATCGCCGGTGCCCTTCGGCGCGCGCGGCAGGCGTGCGGTCTCGCAGAACCAATCGCCGGTCGGCTGCGAGAGCAGATTGCCGAGCCCGAGCGCCGTGCGGATCGAGGAGCAGAGTACTGGCTTGCCAATGCGCTTCGCCGCTTGCCGCGCCGCGTCGAGGCTATCGATCTGGCGGCTGGTCAGCAGACCGAGCTCGAAGCTGTTCGGCGTCAGCCAGTCGGCGTGCGGCCACAAGCCGTTGAGCACGGCGTCGGCAATGGGCTCGCTCACAAACAGTTTGCCTTCATCGCCCAGCACCGGATCGCAGACGAAGATCGCCCTCGGGTTCGCCTGCTTGATGCGCTGAACCGCATCAAGGATCACCGCGACCTGCTCGCTATGACCGAGGTAGCCGGTGAGCACCGCGTCGATCTCGGCGAAGACGCCGTCCGCGGCCAAGCCTTCGAGCAGAGCGGCGAGCGTTTGAGCTGGGATCGGCCCGCCGCCGGGCGGACCATGATCCGGGCGGCGCCCAAGCAATGTCGTTGGCGCCTGCAGAACACGCACGCCAAGCCGTTCCATCGCGAACGCTGCGACAGAATTGCCGACACGGGCGCCGACAACCTGGCTCTGGATCGACAGAATAGTCTTCACGCGGCTAGAAAACCTCAGCTGGCGATGTTCGCCTGCGTCGCACGCTTGAGCAAGTCATGACAGCAAGACCGCGCCGTTCCTGCCTCTATATGCCAGGCGCCAACGCAAAGGCATTGGAAAAAGCGAAGACGCTCGCTGCAGATGTGCTGTTGCTTGACCTCGAAGATTCTGTCGCGCCGGAAGCGAAGGAAGCGGCACGCGAGCAGGTCGCGGCGGCGGTAAAGGCGGGCGGCTACGGCAAGCGCGAGGTGATCGTGCGCGTCAATGCGCTGGCGACGCCGTGGGGGCGGGACGATATCGCCGCCGCCGGCGAGGCCCGGCCCGATGGCGTCCTCGCACCAAAAGTGGACAGCGGCGATGAGGTGCGCGCGCTCGATGCTGAGATGAACAAGGTGGGCTTCGGCGCCGATGCTTCGCTCTGGGTGATGATCGAAACGCCACGCGCGATTCTGAACTTGGCAGAGATCGCCGCCGCGGCAAAAGGAACGCGGCTGGCGGTGTTCGTCATGGGCCTGAACGATCTCGCCAAAGAAACGCGCGCTCGCGCCGGCGCCAACCGCGCCGCGTTCTTCACGTCGATGTCGCTGGCAGTCATGGCGGCGCGGGCGGAGGGGCTCACCGTGATCGATGGCGTCTATAATGACATCGCTGATGCGGCTGGCTTCGAGGCCGAGTGCCGTCAAGGGCTGGAGTTTGGCTTCGACGGCAAGACGCTGATCCACCCGAGCCAGATCGACGCCTGCAACACGATCTTCGCGCCGACGGGGGAAGAAGTCTCTCGCGCTCGCGCTGTGATCGAGGCATTCGCGTTACCGGAGAACGCCGGCAAAGGCGTGATCAAAGTTGATGGCCGTATGACCGAGCTGTTGCACCTGGACGAAGCCAAGCGCGTCGTCGCCGTTGCCGAGGCGATCAGCCAAAGAGCGTAATGCTCGGCCGCGCCAGCATCAGCCAGACGATGCTGAGCACCGCCACAAACGCCGGAAAGCCGAAGGCGAACCATAAACGGAAGAGGCGGTGATACGCGGCCGGCAACGGCTCGTTGTTCGCCGCCGCCGCTGCCGCGAGCCTCTGCATCCGCGCCTGCATCCAGACCACGGGAATCCAGAACGCGCCCGTGATCGCGTAGAGCGCCAGCGAGAGCGCGATCCAGCCTTCGCTCATCGGCCAACCAATGGCCTGCGCAAGCAGGAAGCCGGTGATCGGTTGAACCACCACCGCCGAAGCCGTGAACACCCAGTCCGCAATCACAACGATGCGCGCGACCCCGGCGATGAACGCCGCATCCTTCGTCCGGTGCGCCATCAGCATGAAGAACGCGATGCCCGCGCCGGTGCCAAGCAGCACGCTCGCGCCGATCACATGCAGCCAGCGCAGCACTAAGCTCCAATCCATAGCGACGACTCCGGACGCTTTGTCCCATACCGCCGTGCGCTGCCTCGCGCTACACTTTGCGCATGGCATGGGAAGCCGTCGCCGCGCCAGATATGGATCAGGATTTGATCGTGTTCGACGGCGATTGCGTCTTGTGTTCCCACTGGGCACGGTTCGTGCACGACCGTGACGTGGCGCATCGTTTCAAATTCGTCGCTATTCAATCGCCGTTCGGGCGCGCGCTTGCGGCGCGATTCGACGTCGATGCCGACGCACCGCGGACGAACCTCGCTGCCCTGGAAGGGCGTGTGTACTTCAAGTCCGATGCCGCGATCGAGATTCTTGGCGCTTTGCCTGGGTGGAGGTGGAGTCGTTCAGTGCGCGTCGCGCCACGCGCGTTCAGAAATTGGCTCTACGACAATATCGCGCGCCGTCGGTATCGTTGGTTCGGACGCAAAGAGCAGTGCTGGGCCGGTGATCCGGCATTCACTGCGCGTATCTTGGATTCGGCGCTATGAAGCGTGTGCTGATTGTCGGCGGAGCGGGCGTATTCGGACGGCGCCTGGCCACGGGATTGCGGGCGACAACTGACGCGTACATCATTTTGGCGGGTCGCTCACTAGCCAGAGCGCGAGAGGCCGCTGACACTGTCGGCGCGGCGGACGCGGTTGTGCTTGATCGTGAAACGGCGATGGCGAGTGATATTGCGAAGCTAAGCGCCGATCTGGTCGTCGACGCGGCCGGTCCGTTTCAGGGCGCTGACTTGCGCTTTGCACGCGCGACGATCGAGGCTGGCGCGCACTATCTCGACCTGGCCGATGCGCGCGACTTTGTCGCGGCGTTTCCTCAACTCGATACGCTGGCGCGCGAGCGTGGTGTCGCGGCTATAACGGGCGCGAGTTCTACGCCAGCGCTCACCCACGCGGTGCTCGATCATATCTGCGCTGGCTGGACGCGCATCGATACGATCCGCGCCGGCATCGCGCCAGCGAACAAAATGGATCGCGGTCCAGCCGTGATGAAGGCGATCCTGACCTGGACCGGCGCCCCGACGCCGGTGTTCGAAGACGGCGGGTGGCGGCAACGGAGCGGATGGTCCGATTGCGGAATTATCGAGGTTCCTGGTTTGGGCAAGCGGCGCTTCGCGATCGCTGAGACACCCGATCTCGATCTGCTGCCGACGCGCTACGCAGCGCGCGACACAGCCTTGTTCATGGCAGGACTCGAAGTGCCGCTGATGCAGCGGGGCATGGAAGTGCTGGGGGCGTTGCGGCGCTGGGGTGTGATTGCCGATCCAGTGCGCTTGGCGGAAGTGCTGCGGCTTGCCGGCAATATGTTGCTACCGTTTGGCAGCGACCGTGGCGGCATGATCGTGGAGGCAACTGGCCGCGATGGCCAGGATCGCCCGACCTATGCGCGCTGGAGTATGACCGCCGAAAATGGCCTTGGTCCCTATACGCCAACATTCGCGGCGCTCGCATTGGCGCGACGGTTCGCGACTGGCGGTGATTTGCCCGCGGGCGCGCGCCCATGCGTCGCAATGCTAACGCTCGAAGACTTCGCGCCTGAATTCGAACGCCACGCCTTCAAGACACGGATCGATGAAACTCTGCTTCGCTTGCCATTCGAAATGGCGCTCGGCGCAGACTTCGAGACCGCGCCGCCGATCGTTCGCGATTCGCATCGTGCGGGACCAGTCACACGCCTTGCCGGCGAGGCCGAAGTGAAGGGCGCATCCTCGCTGCTCGCGTCACTGTTCGCTCGGCTGTTTGGCATGCCGCCGGCTTCCGCTGCGACACCGGTCCGTGTCACCATGCGTCTCGACGCCGACAAAGAAGTCTGGACCCGCCGCTTCGGCGAACGGCGCATGAAAAGCCGGCTGCGCTTTGTGTGTCCAGGCGTCGTCAGCGAGAGCTTCGGTCCGTTCACGTTTGACATGAAGCTCGCAGTCACATCCGGCTCGTTGAGCATGGCGATCATTGGCTGGCGGATGGGGCCAATCCCATTGCCGCGATGGCTTGCACCGCGCTCTGTCGCCACCGAAAGCCAGGACGCGCAGGGCCGCTTCCGCTTCGACGTGCCGATTGCGCTGCCGCTAATCGGGCGCCTCACGCATTATTCTGGCTGGCTTGAGCTGGAAGAGGTTGAGCCGGCGCCGCGCGCGTCGCTAAGAGAAGACGCATGAGCACCAAGTCGAACCCCGGCAATTTCTTCGAGGACTTCACGCCCGGTCAGCAGATCGCGCACGCGACGCCGCGCACGTTGTCGGAGGCTGACGCGGCGCTGAATATTGCGCTGACCGGCGCGCGCCATGCGCTCTTCAGCGGTGACAGCTTTGCGCAGGATTGCGGGCTGCCGGGCGCGCCGATTGATCCGCTGCTGGTGTTTCATACGGTGTTCGGCAAGACCGTGCCGGACATTTCGCTAAACGCGGTCGCCAATCTCGGCTACGCGGAAGGGCGCTTTCTAGCGCCTGTATATGCGGGCGATACGCTCTCGGCGGTGTCCGAAGTGATCGGACTGAAGGCGAACTCTAGCGGCAAGACCGGCGTCGTCACCGTGCGGACGACCGGCTTCAATCAAGATCAAGAGCCGGTGCTCACCTACGTGCGCTGGGTGATGGTCAACAAGCGCGACGCCAGCGTGACGACGACAGACTCGCCGCCGGTCACGCCAAAGAACGTCGTACCCGCGAACGAGCTTGTGCTGCCGCCGGGCCTCGATTTCTCAAACTACGACTGGACGCTGGCCGGCTCGCCGCACGCGTTCGCGGATTACGCGGTCGGCGAAAAGATCGATCACGTCGATGGCATGACGGTGGAAGAGGCCGAGCATCAGCTTGCGACCCGTCTTTATCAAAACACAGCCAAGGTTCACTTCGACGCGCTGGCGCAGAAAGAATCGCGCTTCGGCAAACGCCTCATCTATGGCGGCGTCACCATCTCGCTGGCGCGCGCGCTATCGTTCAACGGCCTCGCCAACGCGCAGCTGATGCTGGGCATCAATGGCGGCCGTCACGTCAATCCGCTGTTCGCGGGCGATACGCTCTATGCGTGGTCGGAAGTGCTGGCCAAGGAAGATCTCGGTGAAACCGGCGCGCTGCGGCTGCGCCTTGTCGCCGTGAAGAACCAGAACGCAGCGGCGTTCCCGTTCAAAAATGAAGCTGGCGAGTATGATCCCAGCGTCGTCCTCGATTTCGACTACTGGGCCGCGATCGCGAAGCGCTAACTCGTTGCGGCTGGCGGTGCGCCGACCACAGGCTGCTGCTTTCGGAAGAGCGTCAGCAACGAGAACAAAGCTGCGAGCAGCAAACCGATCTGGGTGACGAAGAAACCTTCCTGTTCCTCGACATCGATTGAGTCCGCGACAGCTGTAGACATCTCGCGCTGTTGACTGGCGCTGAAGAACGGATTGTCGGCCGCAGCTTCTTGCTGCCCGCTCTGCGTCTCGGTGATCTCGCGCCGCAACTCGCTGCGCATGTTCTGCACGCCGTAGTACGAAATGCCGATACCGAGCACGGCGCAGACGAGCATCGAAATCGCCGCCGTCTGCGCCCGCGTCACCAGGCCAGTGCCGAAGCCGATGAGGATCACCGCGAACGCGGCAATAATGATCACGGCCGGTTCGGACTCTTCAGCCCGCTGCCGTTGATCCGACATGCTTTCGAGCGGGCCGGCGGGTTGGGGATCGCCAGCCATCAGTTGCCAGCCAGTGGCTTGAAGAATCTCGGTGTTCGAGCACGACACCGTCACCCACGGCAGGAAGAAGCCGAGCAAGGCGACAAGTTTGCCGATGCGCGCGATCTGGTTGAAATCGATATACATCAGCGTGCCGCCTGTTGTTCCGCCGCGATCCATGCGCGCATGCGTGTTTCCAGCACATCCATGGGTACAGCGCCAGCGCTCAAGAGTTCATCGTGGAAGGCGCGGATGTCGAAGCGATCGCCCAGAGCTTCGGTCGCCTCCCGGCGCAAGCGGCGGATGGTGAGTTCGCCGATCTTATAGGCCAGCGCTTGGCCTGGCGTCGCAATGTAGCGCTCGAGTTCCGTCTGGATGTTGTGTGGCGACAGTGCGGAATTTTCCGCGAAGCACCGGCGCGCTTGTTCGATGTCCCAGCCCATCCAGTGGATGCCGGTGTCCGCGACCAAACGGCACGCTCGCCACATCTCATAACTGTAGCGCCCAAAGCGTTCGTACGGCGTGCGATACATGCCCATGTCTTCACCGAGCGTCTCCGCGTAGAGGCCCCAGCCTTCGACAAAGGCGGTCTCGAATGCGTTGCGGCGGAAATAGGGGAGTTCGCCTAGCTCTTGCGCGCGGGCGATCTGCAAGTGGTGGCCAGGCATTGCCTCATGCAGTGTCAGCGCCGGCAGTTCGTAATAGGGCCGCTGGTCGAGGCGGGTGGTGTTGACCCAATAAGTGCCGGATTGTCCAAGCGCGGCGCTGCCTTGGGTGTAGTACGCGGTGGTGGAGCCCTCTGCTTGTTCGGGGGGAATGACGCGGATGCCGTAGGAAAGACGTGGCAACGTACCGAACAAGCGTGGCAATTGGCCGTCCGCGCGCTTGGCGATCTCGGAGGCGCGATCGACGAACTCTTCCGGCGTGCGCGCATAGAATTGGCGATCGGTGCGCAAGAAGCGCTGAAACGCGGCGAAATCGCCATGGAAGCCGCTGGCGCGAATCTCTTCTTCCATCAACGCGCGGATGCGCGCGACCTCAGAGAGGCCGAGCTGATGGACTTCCTCCGGCGTCATCTCAGTCGTCGTGTAGCTGCGCACCAGGAAGCGGTAGAGATCCTCGCCGCCCGGCACTGAGCGGAGGCCCAAACCAGGGCGTGCTGCTGGCAGATACTCGTTCTCGATAAAGGCGACGGTCTCGCGGTGTGCCGGTAGAATGCGATCGCGGATAATGACCCGGGCACGCTCTCGGTATTGTTCCTGTTGAGCGGCCGGAATGTTGCTGGGCATCGAAGCGAGTGGCGTCAGCAGCGTGCTCTCGAGCGTGCCCACCTGCGCCCGCGCTGTCGCCAGCGCGCGTTCAACGACGATGCGTGGCTGCGTGTAGCCCGTCTCAATTCCGCGTCGGGCGTTTGTCGTGCCTTGCTGATAGAAGGTCGGCAGCGCTTCCAGGCGCGCCAGCCAAGCTTCGGCGTCATCGCCAGATTGGATCGGCGTTGTATAGGCGAGGTAATCGCCGAAGGTGAAATAGCCGTCGCCATTGCTGATCGGCGCGCGGCCGAAATCCAGATCGATCCCGCGAATGTTCTGGTCGATGACGCGCAGCAGGTATGCGCGGTTGAGCGAGTCCTCGCTGTTCAGTCCGCGCGTCGGCGTCCGTTCGAGCCTCGTGCGCAACGCCACCAGTTCTGCGCGCTGCGCCAGTTCGGCCTCGCGCGACCCATCGGGCAGCCAGCTCAACGCTGCGCGGTCGCCCTCGGAGGCGGAGGTCAGTGGATCGTAGCGCCGCGCCATCTCTTCATAAGCCGCAACGACGGTGGCGAGCGCCCGGTTGCCGCGCTGTTGTCCCAGAGCTGGCGTGCTTGCCGCAGAAAGCAGAGCGGCGGCGCAAAAGGCGATAGTGCGGATCATGGCGTTCCCCCGGAGAGCGTCCAAAAAATAGCACGCGGCGTGTGTCTGTCCGCCTCAATTCGACTATCCGCAGCGTCAATTCGTTTGATTGACTTGGGGGTCGCCGGGCCTATGTTCCGCCCGCAGATTCCGTTCCCATATCAAGCATCAAGAGGTCCCCTGATGGCCGGCGCGCCGAGCCCGCAAGACCGTCCCGTCGCACCCCATGTCAGCGTCTGGCGCTGGCACGTGACGATGGCGAGTTCGATCATCCACCGCGTGACCGGCGTCGGCCTCTACGGCGCGGCAATCGGCTTGGCGATCTGGCTCATCGCGGCGGCGGCGGGCCCGGAGGCTTACGCGATCGTAGATACGATCCTCTCGGCCTGGTACGGGCAGGCGGCGATGTATCTCGTCATCGCCGCGCTCGCGTATCATTTGGCCAACGGCATTCGCCACCTTGTGTTCGACACTGGCGCGGGCCTTGTGCCGGCCGATGCTGATACCAGCGCCTGGTTCGCCATTCTGTTTGCTTTCGCCGCGCCCATCGGGCTGTGGGCGCTGCTGACGTTCGGGGGCTAAGCTCATGAGCAATTCCAGTCGCAGCATGCGCACCCCCCTCGGCCGCGTTCGCGCGCACGGCGCCTCGGGCGAGGGCACCGGCCATTTCATCGCTCAACGCGTGACCGCGATTGCGCTCTGCATTCTAGCGCCCTGGTTTGCGGTGTCGGCGGCGCTGTCGATCCGTGACGCGAGCTACCTCGCCACCATCGATTTCATCTCGAACCCGGTGAACGCCGTGGGCGTCATCCTGCTGGTGACGATTGGGCTCTACCACATGTCGATCGGCATGCAGGAAGTGATCGTCGATTACATCCACAAGCCGTCGACCAAGATGGTTCTTCTCTTCTTGAACACCGCGTTCCCGTTGGTGCTCGCTGTCGGCGCGATCTTTGCCGTACTACTCGTGAATTTCGGAGTCTGATCCTTTGGCCGCTTACACTTGGGTCGATCACACCTTTGACGTCGTCGTTGTCGGCGCGGGCGGATCGGGATTGCGTGCCGCACTTGGCGCCGCGCAAGCGGGGCTGAAGACGGCGTGCGTCACCAAAGTCTTCCCGACGCGTTCGCACACGGTGGCCGCGCAAGGCGGCATATCGGCCGCGCTCGGCAATATGGGCGAGGACAAGTGGCAGTGGCACATGTTCGACACTGTGAAGGGGTCGGATTGGTTGGGCGACCAGGACGCGATCGAATATCTGACGCGCAACGCTCCCGCCGCCGTCTATGAACTCGAACACTGGGGCGTGCCGTTTTCACGCACCGAAGAAGGCAAGATCTACCAGCGCGCCTTCGGCGGCATGACCAAGAATTTCGGCGAGGCGCCGATCCAGCGCACCTGCGCCGCTGCGGACCGCACCGGTCACGCCATGCTGCACACGATGTACGGCCAATCGCTCCGCCACAGCGTCGATTTCTTCATCGAGTACTTCGCGCTCGATCTCATCATGGATGATGAAGGCGTTTGCCGTGGCGTGACCGCTTGGAAGCTCGATGACGGCACGCTGCATCGCTTCCGCGCGCAAACTGTTGTCCTCGCCACCGGCGGCTATGGCCGCGCGTATCTCTCGTGCACCTCCGCGCACACTTGCACCGGTGACGGCGGCGCGATGGTGCTGCGCGCTGGCTTGCCGTTGCAGGATATGGAATTCGTGCAATTCCACCCGACCGGCATCTTCCCCGCTGGCTGCCTCATCACCGAAGGCGCCCGCGGCGAGGGCGGTTATCTCACCAACTCAAACGGTGAACGCTTCATGGAGCGCTATGCGCCGACCGTGAAGGATCTCGCCCCGCGTGACATGGTGAGCCGCGCCATGACGCTAGAAATCCGCGAAGGCCGCGGTGTCGGCCCGAACAAGGATCACATCTACCTGCACCTCGATCACCTCGATCCGAAAGTGCTGCACGCGCGTCTGCCGGGGATCAGCGAAAGCGCCAAAATTTTCGCCGGCGTCGATGTCACGCGCGAGCCGATCCCGGTGCTGCCGACTGTCCACTACAATATGGGCGGCATCCCGACGAACTATCACGGCGAAGTCGTCACGCTGAAGAACGGCAATCCGGACGAAGTGGTGCAGGGCCTGATGGCTGTTGGCGAAGCGGCATGCGTTTCGGTGCACGGCGCCAATCGGCTGGGTTCAAATTCGTTGATCGACTTGGTCGTGTTTGGCCGAGCTGTCGGCCAACGCTGCGCCGATAAGCTCAAGGCCAACGCTTCGCAGCCGACGCTGCCGGGCAACGCCGGCGACGCGCACCTCGCGCGCTTCGACAAATTCCGTAACGCCAATGGCGGCACGCCGACAGCGCGCCTACGCGAGAAAATGCAGCGGACCATGCAGGAGACATGTGCCGTCTATCGCACCGGGCCGGTCATGGAAGAGGGCGTGCAGCGGATGGAGAAGGTCTGGGCCGAGGCGCCGGACGTGAAGATCACGGATCGCTCGATGATCTGGAACACCGATTTGGTCGAAACGCTCGAGTTCGACAATCTGCTCGGCCAAGCTATCGTCACCGTCGTCGGTGGTTTGAACCGCACTGAGTCTCGCGGCGCTCACGCTCGCGAAGATTTCCCCGATCGGGACGATCAGAACTGGATGAAGCACACGCTCGCCTGGCTCGACACGAAGACCGGCAAGACCACGATCGACTATCGCCCCGTCCACACCAACACGATGACCAACGAAGTCGAATACATCCCGCCGAAGAAGCGGGTGTATTAGCGAACAGCCGATCCATGAGACCTCTTGGAGGTCATCCTTATTAGCTCCACCGTTCCGGCGTCTTGAGGGCGATTGCCATCCAAGCCGGGAACGGGGTCGGGATCGCGGACCAATCTTGTCGCAGTGAAGATTGCAAGTACATCGAAGTCTTCGTCGACAGATGACGCGATTTCTTCCCACTGTCTCGCCAAGAGACGGCTGGCACCGCTCGTGCCGCCCGGGCCCACGCCAGCGCATAAGACGTGACGCACATTCCGGCTGCGATCACCTCGAACGATTAGAATTACGCCAAGATTGAATGGTCGATCATCAAGAGCGTTGAACTCCAGCTTAGTTTCATCATCTAGAGTCACCGCAAAGCAAGCCGCTGCGTTCTTCGGCGTCGTGTACATCTCAAGCAGTTTGATTGCGCCTGCTGAAGCCAGACTTTTGAAGTTTTGGTGAGCGTCGAGCGGAGGGATGCCCCTGGTAAGCACCTGACTTTGCGTGGCGACATTGAACCGATCCAGAAATAACGGAGTGCTGGGATTGGTCTGCAACCCGAAGGCGATACCGCTCTGATCCGCATGGTCGAATAGGTTTGTGTGAAGGGCGACCCTCGGGCCTCGCTTCGTGTGGTCTCCAAGTGCGTTGACGACATGGGCAAGCCCGGTCATGTCCGACGAGGCGATGATTTCCCTGATGTGACCAGACTTGAACTGGCCGTCCACTCCGAGCGGACGAAAGTACTGCAGCGAAGTTGTCAGGCCGACATCTTTCAGTGCCGTTCGTGCCTGCTCAGCGATCTCGAAAGAGGGCAGAGAAAGAAGGTACTCGCTGTCGACCAGCTCACTTCCAAAGAGCCTAACGAACGCGACATGGTCATAGCTTTGCCATGCACTGCGAAAACTATTTCCGGCCGAGACAGCGACAATCTGACCGAAACCGTAGAGCGCCGCAAAGCTGCCGAGCGAAAAGACCCAAGTTAGGTGTTCTTCGACGAAGGCTTTATTCAACCAAACCAGCACCGCGATCAAAGCTGAAGAAAGTAAAAGTGTGATTGGGCCCCACGCCCTGCGCAAGGCAAAATAAAACTGCTTCTGTTGCATCATCGTGGCAACCTAATCTCAGACCCTGGAGCACATCGTTGGTTACTACACGGAGTCCCGTGGCGTTTGAAGTCATTGGCCGAGTGGTCTTGGACGTTAGCTTTACAGGCGGCGAGCGGTGGTCTGAAGGGTTGCTGACCAAACTGAATGGCTACAGCATCAACCCTGGCGGGGCGGCCACCAATGTCTCGGCCAATCTAGCCTTTCTCGGCGAGGACGTCAGACTACGTGCGTGTGTCGGCGAAGATTTTGCGGGTAAGTACCTTGTCGATGAGCTTACAAATCTTGGCGTCGACCATAGCTCGGTCCGCACGGCGCCAGATGAGCAGACGTCGATCAGCCTAATCAATGTTGCTTCGGGTGGGCAGATCGGGGTCGCAAATTTTCAAGGCGCAAACGTTGCGCTCAGTATCGAAGACTTGCCTGCGCCAAACGCCATCACTTGGATTCATGTCGCGGGACTGTTGCAGTTGCCGAAGCTTGATGGTCAACCACTCGCTGACTACTTGGCTTCGGTCAAAGCGGTGGGCGGACGAGTCTCGGCGAATTTGTCTCGCAACACGCGCGATCCTACGCGGTTGTTTCCAGTCTTACCATACTTAGATATGCTCTTTCTGAATAAGGATGAGGCGCGCGACATCACGGGGCAGGTCGGAGTAGGCGCCGCGGACCACCTAAAGCGCCTTGGAGCCAAATCGGTCTTTGTCACCTCGGGTCCCGACGGCGCATCGGTCGCAACGCCCACGGAGACATTCGAGATTCAAGCGTTTCCAGTCGAGGCTGTTGATACGACGGGCTGCGGCGACGCATTTGCGGCCGCCTGTTTGGTGAAATTCAGTCGGACGGGTGACGCCCGGTTGAGTGCCAGATACGGCGCCGCGGCCGGTGCATGGACCGCGACTTTCCGTGGTGCATTGCCTGCGCGCTACTCTTTTGAATCGCTGGATGCGCTGTTTCCAAGGTAGGTTCGCTTCCACCTCACAAGAGGCGAGCCAACGCTTGATGTGACATGACCTCCATGCTTGGCTTGCGGGCGAGGGGGAAGCATCCATGTCTGAACGAATGAATCTCGCGTCCTGGTCCGGCGTGCTCGGCACTTGGGTCAGCATCGCTGCCGCAGCGGGCGGCGGATATTTGGGCCTGCAAACCTACAACGAAGAAGTCGCGAAGATGGAGGACGCGCGCGTCGTTCAAACCTTCGCACTCTACGACATGTTCAGCAGCGAAGAACGCTTGGCGGCGCGTCAGCGCATCCTCGACGCCGCGAACGGCGGCACGGAATTTGTCGGCCACGATCTCTGGCTTACGCTCGATTTCTTTGACGCACTGGAAGTGTGTGTGAAACGCAATCTGTGCGATCAGGATTTGGCCGTGCGTCTGTTCCAGCCCTACGCGGTGCCGATTTGGAATGGCCTAAGCGAACAGATCGTCGGCGGCCGCACTGAAAGCGATCCGAACATGGGCGGGGGCGTTGAATGGCTGGCTGGCTTGCCTTCACCACCGCCGGTGTCGCAGGCCGAGGAAGCGCCAGCGGAAGAGGCGCCCGACGCTACGGCGCCTTGACGCTCGATTTCGCCGCGCCGATCACTGTGCCCAAGAGCTGCCCGCGAGGCGGCGAGGGAGAGCAAACGCCATGGCTCAAATCGGTTACGTCTGTCTCGGCACCAGCGATTTTGATCGCGCTTGCCAATTTTACGATGCGCTGACGCCTGAACTCGGCGGCAAGAAGCTTTTTCCGACACCGCATGGGCAGATGTATCGCCTGGGCTCGGGCGCGATGATCATGGTCACCCGGCCTTACGACGGCGGAACTCAACATCCGGGCAACGGCACGATGCTGGCAATCAATGTCGATGAGCAGACCGACGTGCCGCGCATCTACGAAAAGGCGCTTTCGCTCGGCGCGACTTGCGAAGGCAAGCCAGGCGCGCGCGGCGCCTTTGGTGATTTCGCCTACTTCCGCGATCTCGACGGCAACAAGATCGCGGTGTTCTGGACCGAGCGTCAGAAGAAATAGGGGCCCTACGGTGTCGGGGCGGGCGTTGGCGCCGGCTCCTCGGGCTCCTGCTTCTGCCCGCGTTGAATCGCTTGATTGAAGATGTCCGCCAATGGATTGCGCGGGCGTTCCGGCTGTTGCTGCTGCGCCGGCTGTTCGGTTTGCCCTTCGCCTTGGGCTGGTTGCTGCGCCGGCGTTTCGCCTTCGGCCGCTGGCGTTGTGGTTGCGGCTGGCTGACGTCCGAACAGCGCCTCGCCCAAGCGGCCGAGCGGATTGTCTTCGCCCTGACGGTTGAGAATGTCCCGCAGCTGGTTCTGCACCACTTCTTCTATCGCAACGCGGAACTGAACGCGTGACCACGGGCCGGTGATGCGGAACGGGACGCCAAGTCCAGCGATGGTCGCATCACCGCCTTGGCCCTGCGCATTGTTCACCGCACGCGGCGCGATCCGCATGTCGATGGTCTGCGACCCGACATTGACCAGTCCCTGGCCGTCGAGGCGCACGAACGGATTGAGCAAGCGAAGATTGTCCGTCGCCATCACGCCGTCCGCGACGGTGAAGGTGGAGGAGAGCTCGGCGAAATCAGTCGAAGCCGCTTCGCCAACGGCTTGACCAGAGAGCGTCGCCTGAATCGTGCGCGCGACTTGCGCGAGGTTCACGCCTTTCAGCTCGCCATCGTTGAAGTTGAACGATGCATTGCCGCGCAGGCTGCGCATGATTGCGGCCTGCGAGCCGCCCTGGCCGACAAGCGAGGCGGTGAGGCGGCCGCGGCCGGCGATGCGGTCAAAGCCGATGGCATCGCGTAACAGCGTCTCGGCCCGAACGTTCTGTGCGTTCAGCTCTACCGCGATCCGCGGCACTGGGCCGGAGGCATCGGCGATCAGTCGCGCTGTGCCGCCGCCGTCATAGAGCGAGATGCGCGTCAGTCGCGCATCAGCCGCGCCGTTCGCGAGGCGAAGCGCCAACGCTACGTTGGTGAAGCTCATGCGCTGGAATTGCAGCGCGCCGAGCGTGAGGTTGAGATTGGCGTCGAGCGCCCGCAGTCCGGTGAGATCAAGCGGGGCGTTGCTCCATGCCGTATCAACCTCGACGCCTTCGGCGCCTTGTTGCGCCGGCGCGGGAAGATAGGCGTTGAGGTCAAGCGCCGGCGCATTCAGCGCGCCGTCGACGCGCATGCGCCCGCCTTCCGGCATTGTCAGCGTCAGGTTGCCGGTCGCGTTGATGTTATCCAAGCGGATAGTGGCGTCCGACAATCTCGTCGTTTCGCCTTGCTGCTCCATGCGCGCGGTGAGGCTGTAATTGCGAAAGCCGCCGCCTTCGCCCATCGGTGAACCCATCCAGGCGAGCAGGTTGCGCAGATTGGCGCCGCTGGCGTCGAGCGCGCCCACGAGCGCGCCATTCGCGCTGTTGAACGTGCCATCGAACGACGCTTCGAGCGGCGCGGTGTTCACGTGCGCGGTGATCGGCGTTTCGCCTTTTTGAAGCACGGCGCGCGGCGAGGCGATCTCGCCGTCAACGTTCATGCGCTCGCCGCGATAATCGAATGCGGCTTGCAATTGCGCTGGGGCGTCGAGCGATTCCAGCGCAAGGCTTGCATCGACGTCCTGCAGCACCAGCGGTGCTTCACCTTCGGCGCCTTGGAAGGAGATGACGCCATCGGTTAATCGCACATCATCAAGCCGCAAGTCTTCGAGCGTGGTCTGGTTCTCCGCCGTTTCCTCCGTCGGGAATGTCCAGTTGTTTGCGCCATCTTCGTGCGCGACCATATTCACTTGCGCGCCCTCGAAGATGAGTTGCTTGACCTCGATGGCGCCGCGCAGCAGCGGCATGACCTTCACCGCGAACACGATGCGATTAGCGGCAATGAACGGCGCTTCGGCGGCGTCAACGCCGCCACGTCGCGCAGGGTTGTTGAACCCCTCGGGATTGGAGAGGGCGGCGTTGTCGACCGAGAAGCCCAGCGCCGGCCAGAACGACACTTCGATATTGTTGCCGAGAACGAGGTCGCGGCCTGTCGCTTCCTCGATACGGCGCTCCGCTTCGCGTGCGGCCAGTTCTTTCGGGAAGAAGGCGACGAACAGCACTACCGCCAGCACCAAGACGCCGACGAAACCGCCAACGCCGATGCCGATCCATTTCCAGTTGAGCTTCATCGCATAACCTCTTCGCCCGAAACTTAGTGCCGGCGTGAGGCAAAATCGAGCCGCAAGGCGGCTTTGCGGAACGTCACCAGCTAGGCTAAGTCCTCCGCGAATGGCCGGATTCTTTACAAATCTGTTTGACGAGCTGGGCGAGCGCCGCCGCCGCTTGCGTAAGTCTCTTGGAGATCGCGGACAGGCGTTTGCAAGCTTCGCGATTCTCGCAGGCCTGATGCTCGGCTCGCTTGGGCTCTATCTGCGGCCTTGGATGATCGGCGTCGCCGCTTGGGGCTTCTTCGTGCCTCTCGTTTTTGTGATCGGCTATTTGCTGATCGACTGGCGCCGGCAAGCGACGCTCGCGAAAGGCGGCGAGGCCGAGAAGACAGCGGCAACATACGATATGGTGGCGCGCCTCTTCGCATTCGCATGCGCGCTGGCGGGCGCTGCCGCGTTCGTGATCGCATATACGTCCGAACCGCCAGCCCCACAAATAGAGGAGTGGACGCCGCCAGATAGCGCCGTCTCTGTCGACATCTCGCCTTGATCGAAGCGACAAATGTTTGCTTGCGCGTCATGTTGAGCCGGCGCGCAAGGAGGGAATTCTGTGGCGACCAATCCGTTAGCAGGCCTGATCCCGAGCGGATCGTTGGGCCTGAAGCTCTTGCTTGTGTGTTTGTTGGTGCTGGCGATGGGCATTCCGCTGCTCGTCGTCGGCGGACTCGTCGCTGAGCGCGAAAACCGCGCGCGGCAGGTGACCAGTCAGATCGGTAGCGCCGCTGGCGGCTCTCAGGTGCTTGGTGGTCCGATGCTGCTGGTGCCGTACACACGAGCGGTGGAAGTGACTGACGATCAGGGCCGCGCGCAGCGCCGCGTCGATCGCGGCACGTATGTCGTGTTTCCGGAAACGGGCAAGGCGGAGACGGAGCTTACGGTTCAGAATCGCCGCCGCGGCATCTATCGCGCCGCGATCTATTCCTCGGACACCGAGTTTGACGCAGCGTTCGCTCCAGCCCAGGCGCTGGACGGTGTCGACAGCTCCTATCGTTTCGACTGGAGCCAAGCGCGGATTGTCATGTTCGTCAGCGACAGCCGCGCCATCCGTAACGCCGCCGAGCTGCGTTTCGCAGATGGCTCGACCGCTACGATGGAGCCGATTTCCGATCTGAGCCTCGTGCCCGCGGGCAGCGAGACCTATTCGCGTCCCGGCATCTTTTCAGCGCCAACTACGCCGCTGCCAACCACGCTGCAAGCCTTCGCCGCGCGCGCACCGCTGACAGATGGCCCGCGCGACTTCAGCGTCGAGACACGCCTCACACTGACCGGCGCGCAGCGTTTCTCAGTCGCCGCGTTTGCGCAGGACACGGAAGTGACGATCCGCGGAGATCGCCGCGACGTCAGCGCTGAGGGGTATTTCCAAGCGCTCGAAGCACCGCAGACGACCGCGGAGAACGGCTTTGCCGTGAGCTGGCGGGTGCCGCTTGTCGCGCGCGGTGCGGAGGAGGCGGCCGATCTCTCGTCCTTCAATCTTGGCCTGATCACCGGCCGCGACATGGCGGTGAGCTTTGTCTCGTCGGACGACGTCTATCGCGGCGTCGCTCGTGCCGTGGCCTACGGCATCATGTTCATCGGCATCGTCTTCCTGGCGACGCTGATTTTCGAGGCGGTCAGCGGCCGCAAGGCGCACCCGGCGCAGTACATCCTCGTGGGCCTCGCGCAGTGCGTGTTCTACCTGTTGCTGCTCTCGATGACTGAGATCATCGGATTCACACTGGCGTTTGCGATTGCCGCAGCGGCCACCGTGGCGCTGCTTGCCTATTATGCCGGGGCCTCGTTCCACTCGAGCGCGGTGGGCGCTCGCGCACTCGTCGGCCTCGGGGTGCTCTACGGCGCCATGTACGTGCTAATGACGCTGGAGGACTTTGCGCTGCTGGCTGGTTCTGTGGTCGCCTTCGTGGTTATCGCCGCCACCATGATCGCCACCCGGCGGATCGATTGGTACGGCCGAGGCGTGTCCGTAACTACCGGACAAACCTAGGACAATTCGCATGCTTGACGGGCGCTTCGGCGCTCGTCAGGTATGCGGAACCATGGTCGAACTTACGCTCCCGAAGAACTCCAAGGTCAAAACCGGAAAGCGCCACAAGGCGCGCGCCGGCGCCAAGAAGATCCGCGAGTTCAAGATCTATCGCTACGAGCCGGAGTCTGGCGAGAACCCGACCTGGGACATCTACGAAGTTGATCTCTCGACCTGCGGTCCGATGGTCCTTGATGCGCTGATCGCCATCAAGAACGACATCGACTCGACGCTGACCTTCCGCCGTTCCTGCCGTGAAGGCGTCTGCGGTTCGTGTGCGATGAACATTGGCGGGCGCAACACGCTGGCCTGCACCAAGGGCATCGACGAACTGCCCGCCGGCACGATCACCATCTCGCCGCTGCCGCACCAGCCGGTGCTGAAGGACTTAGTGCCGGACCTGACGAACTTCACAGCGCAATACGCGGCGATCCAGCCGTACCTGCAAACGGTCACCCCAGAGCCCGACGGCGAATGGCGCCAGAGCCCAGAAGATCGCGCCAAGCTCGATGGCCTCTACGAGTGCATTCTCTGCGCCTGCTGCTCGACCTCGTGCCCATCCTATTGGTGGAACGGCGATCGCTTCATGGGCCCAGCCGCGCTGCTGCAAGCCTATCGCTGGATCAGTGACAGCCGCGATGAGATGCAAGGCGAGCGCCTCGATGCGCTCGAGGATCCGTTCAAGCTCTATCGCTGCCACACGATCATGAATTGCGCGCAGGTTTGCCCAAAGGGTCTGAACCCAGCCAAGGCCATCGCCGAAATCAAGAAGGCGATGGTTGAGCGCAAGCTGTGACGTTCGATGCTGTACGCTCGGAGACGCACATCGCCGTGGACAGTCAGCCTCAGCTAACCGGCGCGCGGCCAAGCCCTGGCGTCCAGTCGTAGAGCGGGCGGGTTGAGCCGTCATCGAAGCGCACGCCGTCGCGCGCGGTGATCAGTCCGGGCTGGGTTGGATCGCCGCGGACGGCAAGCGCGGCGATGCCGTGCACGTTTGCCGGGATCACTTCGCCCGGTTCGCTGACGCCATTGCGGTTCTCATCCCGCCACAGCGCCAAGCCGCCGAGTTCGCCGCCAGTGAGTTGGCCATCGCGATTGTCATCCAGTGCGCGCAGCGCTTCGAAGCCATCACTCCAGAACACGCTCCAGGTGCGCTGGCCGATCATGTCGAAGCCAGAATTGATCTGCCCGCGCCATTCGGGGTCCCACACGAGCCACGCCGCGTCGGGGGTAAGCCAGCCTTGCGCGCGGCGATCGCCGGTGCCGGCGAAATCGAAGGCGACAGGGGAGGCTTCATCGATCAGGCGTGAGAACGAAACGTCGCGCATCGGCACCACAATCGGCGTCACGTAGATGATTGGCTGGCTCGCTTCGAGCCGCGAGCGCAAGCGTTGCACGCGCGCCCGGTCGCCGCGCGATGTCGCGAGATGGCTCAGATGCTCGGCCGTCTCGGTGAGCACGGCGTGATCTTCCCACTCCGATTGCTCACCCGCGAGGCGTGGTAGACCCTTCTTGATGATTGTGCGCAGTTCGCGGCGCGCTTGGCTGGTGCGGCCCAAGCGATCCAGCACATAGGCATAGCCCAAGCGCGCACGCAGATTGTTGGGGTCAGCGCGCAGCGCATTCGCATAGTGGCCGCGCGCCGCGTTCAACCGCGCAAGCGCCGCAGTGTTCGGCGAGTCTGGTCCAGTTCCCACAGTTTCGTTCTGTGGGCCCATCGCAAAGTGAAACGCAGCGCAGCGGTCTTCAGGGCCGAAGGCCGGTCCCGGCTCGTCCGGTGACGGCGGCCGCATCTGCGGAACCTCCGTACAGAGAACGCTGCCGTTCGGGCTCAGCTGATTGTTCTCGGTGATGTATGTGAACGCCGCGTCGTTGCGCGCGTAGGCCAGCAAGTTCAGGCGCCCGAGCAGAAGTTCGCGCTGGACCGGATCGACGCCTTCCATTGCCTCGACGTTCGCGAGCGCACGATCAATCGGCGCTTCGTAAACAGGCTGTGGGGGCGGGAAATATGGAATCGCGAACGCGCTGACAGCTGTCGCCGTCCAAATCGCAATCGCCAGCACATGGGCGCGCATGGAAGTCCTCTTCTCCCAAACCCGCCCCTCGCACGACACAATCTGCGCCGCGTCGCGCGCGCCGTCTATGGCCAAATTTTCACAATCAGGCGATTCTAGGCTTGTGGCTTCGGCGGATCGCGGAAGTCGCACTCCGGACCGTTCGGATCGAAGGGCGTATCCGGTGCATGCGGGAGCACCCGCTCGGTATAGTATTTGAGCTTACGGATCAGCGCTGTGCTGTCGCCCGTCGCATGCTCGGCCGGAATGAGCGGGCCGAAGGTCAACTTGTAGGTCTTGCCCTGCTTGTTCAGCAGTTCGTGGAAGAGCGTGATGTCGCGCAGCTCGGCCGAAAACGTCGCGAAGGTGTGAAACCAGAACGAGTAGGGGCCGCTCATGTGCACCGGCAGGATCGGCAGCTCGTACTTGCGCGCGAGTGAGGCCGCGGTCGGCATCCATTCCGGATCAAGTAACAACCCGTTACGCATGCGCGCGAGACGTCCCGCCGGAAAGATCGCGAGCGGACGGTTCGCCTCGAACGCTTCGTCCGTCATCTTCAATGTCACCCGCGTGCGTTCACGCGTGCGCTTCGCCTGCACCCACTCGACCGGGATCAATGTCTCATTGAAGCGCGGACACACGCGCTCGGCGTCCGAGTTGGCGTAGAACAACACGTCCGGCCGCGCGCGCTTCACGGCGTCATAGAGCGCGATGCCATCGGTGATGCCGGTCGGGTGATTGCCCAAGATCAGGAAGGCGCCGTCCTTCGGCATCCGCTCCAGACCGCTGACATCGAGCTTCACCGAGAGCAGATCCGAGATCGACTCCAGCGCATCGCGTCCGCTCATCGGCGCGATCATGTCGGCCATACGAACGGCCTTGTTGTAGTTTAGCACCGCGTAGAGAATCGGCCGCAGCGCCGGCCACGCGGCGCCCGTAGAGAGCTTGGGCGCGCGCTCTTCGATCAAGACGTCGACAATGTGCTTCGGCCGCGCGACCGGCTGGCTCGGGTTGTGCGTAGCAGTGATGTCCGTCATGGACCGATTTTTCTCGCGACTCGAAAGCCGGGCGCCAAGGAAGCACGGCCCGGAACCCCAGCAAAGGGCTTCGGGGCTTGCCTTCACCCGTCTGAGCAGGCTTTTTTGCGGCGCAAATCACCTGGGGATGCAATGACTTCGCTTCTGGCCGCGTACCGCCAGCGCCTGGCCGAGGGCGAACTTACGCCCGACGCCGACCAGGCGGCGGCGGCTGAGCGCCTAGAAGCGCTCGCAAATGCGCTTGAGCGCTGGAAGCCCGGCGGCTGGCCGATCAAGTCGAAGCCGCCTCGTGGTCTTTACCTTTGGGGTCCGGTCGGGCGCGGCAAGTCGATGCTGCTCGACCTCTTCTTTGAAGCGGCGCCTGTGAAGAAAAAGCGTCGCGTCCACTTCCACGAGTTCATGCTGCAGCAGCACGCGTTCCTGCGGAAGGCGCGCGAGCGCGGGGCAGGGCAGGATCGTTTGATAGCAGACGCGGCCAAAGCCATTGCGGCGGATGCGGCATTGCTATGTTTCGACGAAATCCAGGTCACCGACATCGCTGACGCGATGATTCTTGGCCGCTTGTTCGAGCGCTTATTCGCGGACGATGTTGTCATCGTCGCCACCTCGAACCGGCCACCCGATGATCTCTACAAGAACGGCATCAACCGCCAGCTCTTCCTGCCATTCATTGATCTCTTGAAGCAGAAGCTTGACGTCGTGCAGATCGCTGGTCCGCACGATTTCCGCCTGCGTCAGCTGATGGCAGCCCCTGTCTATTACGCACCGCTCGGCCCCGCCGCCGACGAAGCAATGGAGCGCACCTGGAAGCGGCTCACCGCCGGTGCGACGCCGCATGCGGTAGTGCTGGACGTCAGTGGCCGCGACTTGCGCGTCGAGCGTCAGGCCGCCGGCGTAGCCCGCTTCAGCTTCGACGAACTCTGCGCGCGCGCTTTGGGCTCGGGTGACTATCTAGAAGTTGCGGAGCGCTTTCACACGGTTCTGCTTGAGAATATCCCGCGACTCGCGCCGTCACTGCGCGAGGAAGCCGCACGCTTCCGCAATCTGATCGATGCGCTCTATGAGGCGAAGGTGAAACTCGTCGCCTCGGCCGACGCGCAGCCGCAGGACCTATATCCCGCGGGCGATCAGAGTTTCGAATTCGAACGCACCGCCTCACGCCTGATGGAAATGCGCAGCGAAGCGTATCTGGCGCTGCCGAGGCGGGACGCGGAGTGGAAGCAGGGGCTTGTGGACTAGCGCCGCCGCCGCGAAGGCGTACCCAAGATTCCGCGCATCAGTTCGCGCACGATGGTGTTGAACACGCCGCTGGCGACGCGGCCGCCTTGGCGTTCCAGTGGCGTTGTTCGAGAACCGCCGCTGCTGCGCGAACGCGATCGCGTCCCGCTGCTCGTGGTGGAACGTGAGCGCGAAGCCTTTGCTGCTTCCTTCTCGCGTGCGGCGCGTTCTTCTTCCCGCGCTTCGGCTTCCGCCAATTGCGCCGCGCGTTTGCCCAGGATTTCGTGGGCGCTGATGCGATCCACGGCTTTCTCATAGGCTCGGCCCGCCGTGTTTGCCTTCATCAGGGTGGCGCGTTCCGCCGGCAGGATCGGGCCGACTTGGCTGTTTGGCGGACGGATCTTGGTGCGCGCAACAGGCGTCGGCGCGCCCTTGGCGTCGAGCGTCGAGACCAACGCTTCGCCGACTCCGAGCTCCTGAATTTCCTTCGCGACATCGACATTCTCGTTGGCGCGAAACGATTGTGCAGCGGCGCGCACAGCCTTCTGATCCGTTGGCGTGTAGGCGCGCAGGGCGTGCTGGAAGCGATTGCCCAGCTGCGCCAGCACCGATTCCGGAATGTCCGTCGGCGACTGGGTGACGAAATAGATGCCGACGCCCTTCGAGCGGATCAGGCGCACGACTTGCTCAACCTTGTTGATCAATTCCTTCGGCGCGTCGCGGAACAGAAGGTGCGCTTCGTCGAAGAAGAAGACGAGCTTCGGTTTATCGGGATCGCCAACTTCCGGCATCTCTTCCCAGAGTTCGCTCATCAGCCAAAGCAGGAACGCCGAATAGAGGCGGGGGCTCTGCACCAGCCGTTCGGAGGCAAGTACGTTGACGGTGCCTTTGCCGTCCGGGCGCGTGCGCAGCAGCTCTTCGAGCTTGAACGCTGGCTCACCGAAGAAGCGGTCGGCGCCGTCCATCTCCAACTGCAGCACCTTGCGTTGCAGCGCTGCGATCGATTGCGGGGTCACCAGGCCGTATTTCTTACCGATCTCTTCCGAATTGTCGGAGAGATAGGTCAACAGCGCCCGCAGGTCGTTGAGATCGAGCAGCAGGCCTTCGTTCTTGCCTTCGTTCAGCCAATCGTCAGCGATACGGAACGCGATCGTCAGCGCGCCTTCCTGCGCGTCGGTCGCTTCGAGCACGCGGCCCATCAGCACCGGACCCATCTCGGTGACGGTGGTCCGCACCGGATGGCCGAGCTCACCATAGACATCCCAGAACACGACCGGCGCCGCCTCCGGCGTCAGCGGCATGTTGATCTCGGTGGCGCGGGCCGTGGCCCAGCCGGGCGGGGGATCGCTGACGGCGGCGCAGCCCGAAAGGTCGCCTTTGATGTCGGCCGCGAACACGTTGACGCCTTCACGCGCGAACGCCTCCGCCAGCACCTGCAGCGTCACCGTTTTGCCGGTTCCCGTCGCGCCCGCGATCAGACCGTGGCGGTTTGCGCGCTTCAGCGCGAGTGACTGCACGCCTTCTGGCGCCAGGCCAATGTCGATCGTTTCCGCCATTCTTGCGACTCCTGCTTCGCCAACAGCTTGGCGCAACGGGCCTTTCCGGCCAACCCGGGCCTTGCGCCGCAGGCGCGCGCAAAGCAAGAGGGCGCATGGCCAGTCTGGATATTTCGCAACGCGGGGCGCTCTGGATTGTCGCGACCGGCGTCATCGCGGCGGGGCTCTATTTTCTGCGCGAGCCGCTCACTCAGTTCGCTATGGCGATGATCCTGTGGCTGGCCATCGACGGGCTCTCCAACAGTCTCCACAAGCGGATTCCGTTCCTACCGCACTGGCTGGCTTTGCCGGTTGCGTTGACGCTGGTGCTGAGCCTGATCGCACTGATCGGCTTTGTGGTGATCGACAACATCTCCCAAATCATGGGCGATCTCTCGCATTACCAATTCCGGCTGAATCAGGTGATCGGACAGGCTCATTCTGCGTTGGGGGCACCCGGGATTGCGCCAACTGTCAATGATCTGCTGGCGCAAGCCAATCCCAATAATCGGTTGGCCGGAGAGATCGCGGGCAGCCTGCAAAACTTTGCCTCCGCCGCCACGTTTACGTTGATCTTTCTGGCTTTCCTGTTTCCGGCGGCAGCCGTGATGAAAGACAAGCTTGATCTGATCTTCCGCGCAAAGGGCCAGCGCGAGGCCGCGCGCGATGTGCTCGCGCGCATCCGAGAGTCTATTGATAGGTACCTCTGGGTGCAGACGCTGATGAGCATCATCATCACGGCGCTGACCTACATCACCCTGCAGATCATTGGCCTTGAGAACGCGCTCTTCTGGTCTTTCCTGATTTTCTTTCTGAACTACATCCCGACCATCGGCTCGATCGCGGCGACTGTGCTGACGACAGCCGTTGCACTTGTGCAATTTCCGACCTTGGGGCCGGTTGTCGCCGTGTTTGCTGGCGTCGGCTTCTGGCAGTTTGCCATCGGCAACTTCTTGCAGCCGCGCATGACAGGAGATTCATTGAATCTCTCTGCGGTGGTCGTGCTGCTGGCCCTGGCGATCTGGGGTTTGGTTTGGGGCATTGTCGGCGCGTTTCTTGCGGCGCCAATGACTGTCATGATCATGATTGTATTGGCGCAATTTCCAGCGACGCGATGGATCGCGATTCTGCTTTCCGCCGATGGCAAACCCACTCCCGAAACGAAGCGCGTTAGTAAGTCCGAACCCGGCTCAAATTGATGTTGCGAATCGGCGATGAACATGTATCGCTGATGTGAAGAACGTCGCCGGGGCTAGGGGCGTTTCGGCAAACGCAATCTAGTTTCGCTGCTGTCTCGGCGCGCGTTCACGTCAGTTACTGGCGTGTCGATTTGCGTGCGTGGGCTCATGGGGGGCTTTCATCATACGCAGAGCGGCCGTCTCCACGGAACAGGCCTCCGCGTGCGTCCCCCACCCAGCCTGCTGCGAGGCCTGCAGGCGCCGTCGGACAGCTTGTCCCCGTCCGACGGCGCCGCCAATTTCTGACTTTTAGCTGTTCAAGAAGCTGAGCGTGCGCGCGGCGTGTTTTGATGTCTTGCTGCGCCGTGGGACCGGCCGGATCGCCTATGCCCCGGCCATCCGCCGATGCACACCTCGGACCCGCTCTTGAAGTCAAATCGAAGCGTTCGGGCGGTTGAAGTTGACGCGGGGGCGAGTAGGTTCGCGCCAAAATAAGGAAACGCCTCATGGACGCCGCTACCGCGCGCCAGGAACTCCCCAAAACCGCAGACCAATTTGTCGATCAAGCCGCGAAGGGGCCATGGCCAGCCTTCCGCGCAAACGGTGCGATCGACGCCGCCGCCGAGGCGTTCTTGAGAGGCCTCTACGAGGACGCCTCGGACGACGAACTGGGCGATCTTTCGGTCGAAGACTTCGCCGCGCTCGCCCACGATTTCTGGATCTGGCGTGCTGAGCGAGAGTGCGATGAGCAATGCATCCGCATCCGCCATGGCGTTGGCGTCGGCGGCAAGCCGCTCGATCGCGACATCCTCGAGATCGCCGGACCCGACATGCCGTTCCTGGTGGACTCGGTCATGGGCGAACTCGCTGACCAGGGCATTTCGTCACTCGCAATGTTCCACCCCTTGGCGCCGTCCGCGAAAGGGAAGGGCCGCGACTCGCTCATCCAAATTCACGTGCCGCGACTTTCGGCGCTGAAGTGCAAGGAATTGCTCGACGGCGTCCGCGCCTCGCTGGCGGATGTTCGCGATTCCGTTGGCGACTTCCAGGCGATGCGCGAGCGCATGCTCGCTTGTGTCGATGAGCTTGAGAAAGCGAAGTCGAATGCGGCGCCGAGCGATGTCGCCGAGGCCGTCGCGCTACTGCGCTGGCTCGCGGCTGACAAATTTACCTTCCTTGGCGCGCGCGATTACCAATATGTCCGCGACGCCAGCGGTGCGTTCACCCCGCATGAGCCGGACATCATCGAGGACAGCTGCCTCGGCGTGCTCCGCGACCACGACCGTTACGTGCTCCGCACCTCATCAGAACCGATGGTGTTGACGCCTGAGTTAAAGCGCCTGGTCGCTGAACCGACGCCGCTGATCGTCGCAAAGTCCACGCTGCGGGCGCGCGTTCACCGCCGCGCCACCGCCGATTATATCGGTGTGAAGCGCTACAACGATCAGGGCGAAGTTATTGGCGAAGTGCGCTTCGTAGGCCTCTTCACCAGCGAAAGCTTCACCGAGCCGACGCGCAACATTCCGATGCTGCGCAAGAAAGCCGAGTGGGTGATGCACCAAGCGGGCTTCGCGCCCGGCGGCCACAACGCCAAGACGCTGCGCAAGATCATCGAATACTATCCGCGCGAAGAACTCTGGCAGATCAGCCGCGAGGAATTGCTCGAAACCTCGCGTGGCGTATTGCACTTGCTCGACCGCCCGCGTGCGCGCGTCTTCTTGCGCCGAGACCGCTACAACCGCTTCGTCACCGCGCTCGTCTATGTGCCGAAAGATCGCTACGACACCGACGTGCGCGAACGCGCCGGCAAGTTGATCGCCAACTATTACGGCGGCCAGGTCGATAGCTTCCAGCCGCAGCTTGGCGAAGGCCAGCTTGCGCGCGTGCTGTTTGTGATTGGCGACATCGACAAGACCCGGCCCGATCCGAATGTCCACGCTCTCGATCTCGACATCGCCGCGCTCACCCGCACCTGGGACGACGATTACAGCCGGGCGCTCATGCGCTCGGAGCGCTTCGACACCGGCGCGCGCGAAGAGGCAGTGAACCGCTTCGAGGGCGCCTTCACCGCCGCTTATCGGGAGCGCTATCCGGTCGATGAAGCTTTGGTCGACACCGCCGAGATAATGAGCGCACGAGATGACGAGCCTATCCGCGCGCGCGTCTATCGCCGCGCTGGCGACGCCGAAAACATCATGCGCTGCAAGTTCTACGCGCGCGGCGATGTTCTAGCGCTGTCGGCGACGGTGCCGATCCTTGAGAATATGGGGCTGTTCGTCGATTCCGAAGTGAACTTCGAACTACATCTCAACGCCGTCGCATTTCATCCGGCTCAGCGGATCCACATCCACGACATCGAATGCCGGTCGGCTGATGGCAATCCGATCGATATCGACCGCGCCGGGGCGCTGTTCGAGCAGGCCTTCCAAGCTATCTGGACTGGCAGAGCCGAAAGCGATGGCTTCAACAAGCTCATCCTCGCGTTGCCGTGTTCGTGGCGTGAAGCGGCGCTCATCCGCGCACTTGCCCGCTATCGCCAGCAAACCGGCCTCGATCCGACGCAGGCGATGCAAGAGCAAGCGCTCGCCAACAATACGCGCATCGCTGCGCTCATCCTGGCGTTCTTCAAGGCCCGCTTTGATCCGCATCTGCCCGAAAGTCAGGAAACACGGATTGCGCGCTCATCGAAGCTTGAGTTCATGATCGAGTCCAAACTCACCGAAGTTGTGAGCTTGGATGAAGATCGTGCGCTTCGCCGCATCGCTCAGCTGGTGAAGGCCATCCTGCGCACCAACTATTATCAGATCGACAAGAACGGCGAGGCGAAGTCCTACATGTCGTTCAAGATCGACAGCCACGCTGTAGCCGAGTTGCCGGCGCCGAAACCGTATCGTGAAATCTGGGTTGCTTCGCCGCAAGTCGAAGGCGTGCACCTTCGCTTCGGTCCGGTCGCGCGCGGCGGCTTGCGCTGGTCCGATCGCCGCGACGACTTCCGCACCGAAGTCTTGGATCTCGTCAAAGCGCAGCAAGTGAAGAACGCCATCATCGTGCCGGTCGGTGCGAAGGGCGGCTTCTTCCCGAAGCGTCTACCGCCACGCGGCGCGCCGAACTTCCAGGAAGTTGGCGTCGAAGCCTACAAGACCTTCCTGCGCGGCCTTCTCGACATAACCGACAATATCAAGAGCGACGAAATCGTGCCGCCGCTTGATGTCGAGCGTTGGGACGATGCCGACCCGTATCTCGTCGTCGCTGCCGACAAGGGCACAGCGACGTTCTCCGACATCGCCAACGGCATCAGCGCCGATTACGGCCACTGGCTGGGCGATGCGTTCGCCTCCGGCGGGTCGGTCGGCTACGACCACAAAGCCATGGGCATCACCGCCAAAGGCGCATGGGAAGCGGTGAAGCGTCACTTCCGCGAAATCGGCAAGAACATCCAGGAAGAAGAATTCACCGTCATCGGCGTCGGCGACATGTCGGGCGACGTGTTCGGCAACGGCATGTTGCTCTCGCGCAAGATCCGTCTGCTCGCCGCTTTCGACCACCGCGACATCTTCATCGATCCCAATCCGGCGGACTGCGAGAAGAGCTGGATCGAACGCAAGCGCCTGTTCGATACGCCGCGCACCTCGTGGCAGGACTACGACAAGAAGCTCATCTCCAAGGGCGGCGGTGTCTTCCCGCGCAACGCCAAATCGATCGACGTGACCCCGGAAATCGCTGCGCTCACCGGTATCGACAAGTCGTCTGTAACGCCCATCGAACTGATGTCGGCGCTCTTGAAGAGCGAGTGCGAACTGATGTGGTTCGGCGGCATCGGCAACTACATCAAGGCCCGCGCCGAAAGCCACGCCGAAGTCGGCGACAAAGCCAATGACGGCATCCGCATTGACGGCGAAGAGGTGCGCGCGCTCGTTGTGGGCGAGGGCGCAAACCTTGGCGTCACCCAGAAGGGCCGTATCGCGTTCGCCCGAAACGGCGGCCGCATCAATACCGACGCCATCGATAACTCGGCCGGCGTCGATACGTCGGACCACGAGGTCAACATCAAGATCTTGCTGGGCGATGTGATCCGGTCAGGTTCGCTGAAGGAAGACAAACGCGACAAGCTGCTTGAGTCGATGACCGATGAGGTCGGGGCGCTCGTGCTGATGAACAATTACGACCAGACCGGCGCGATCTCGATCGCGCAGGCCAGCGCCGTGAACGATCTCGATAGCCACGAGCGCTTCATCCAGCGCCTGGAGGGCGAAGGAAAGCTATCGCGTCGCGTCGAAGGTCTGCCGCTCACCGGCGAGTTCGCTGCGCTGCGCGCAGCGAAGCTCGGCCTGACCCGTCCCGAACTGGCGAAGCTCGTCGCGTATTCGAAGATCAATCTCTTCGACGCGATCGTCGATTCTTCTGCGCCCGACGATCCGGCGTTCCAGGCGCCGCTGAAAGAATACTTCCCGAAGGAGCTCTGGAGGTTCGAAGACCAAATGGCGCGTCACCGACTGCGCCGCGAGATCATCGCGACGCAACTGGCCGACGATCTCGTCAATCGCTGCGGACCTTCATTTGTGGACCGCATCAAGGAGATTTCGCGCGCCCGCACGGTTACCGTCGCGCTAGCGTTCGAATCTGCGCGCCGTATCTTTGAGCTTGAAGACTTGGTCGACCGCATCAACGCGCTCGACAACAAGGCCTCTGCCGCCGCGCAGATAGCTCTGCATCAACGTGTCGGCGGCGCGTTGCGCCGGGCGGTGACGTACCTAGCGCGCAACGCCGGCTTCGAAAGCGAAAAGCCGCCGACCATTGTTGAAGTGGTCGAGCGCTATCTCGAACCGGTCCGTCTCCAGCGCGCAACGATCGCAAAGGATCTCAGCGCCATCGAGCGTGAGCGCGTGAACACGCGCCGTGCCGCGCTCATCGAACTCGGTGCGCCGGAAGAGATCGCCGAAGAAGCGGCGCTGCTGTCGCCGCTGACGCTCTCGCTCGACGTCGCCGACATGGCGCGCGATACCTCTTGGCCGATCCCACTTGCATCTTCGCTTCACTGCGTGATCGGCGCCGAGCTTGGCCTCGACGCATTGCGTGATTCGGCGACGAACATGAAGCTTGAGCAGCACTGGGATCGCTTGGTCGTACGCCGGGCGGCGGGCGATTTCGGCGAAGCGCAGCTGAAGCTGGCGGAAGCCGCGGCCCGCGCCATCGGCGCGCCGCCAAAGGACGCTGACGACGCCTGGGTGACGGAAGAAGCCAAGACCTGGCTCGCCTCGCTTGGCCAGCCGGTCAACCGCACGCGTTCGGCGTTCGCCGAGCTCGACGGGCAGGGGCCGTGGTCGTTCGCGAAGCTGATGTTGATCTCGGCCGAGTTCAACGGCCTCGTCGCCGCCGTTCGCTAAAGCGCGCTAATCATCTCGCGCAGAAGATCGCGCTCACGCGCAGTCGCTGCCGGATTGTAGCGCACGCGCGGGTCTTCGGCTGCGTCGTCCTCAAACGCGTGCGTCGCATCTTCGAAAATGTGGATTTCCATCGGCGTGCCGCGCGCGCGTTGACGCTCAAGCGCCGCCCGCGATGAGCCGACGATGTAATCGCGTTGTGCAATGATCGCGGTGCTGCGCGGGGCGATGCGCCAATCGCGCTGGCCTGCGTAAGTGCCGACGCCAGTGTATGGATAAACGATCATCGTCGCCGCCAGCCCCGCGAGCGGCTCGTCGTTCAAATTTTCCAGGCCAGTGGCGCGCCGCATCTCTTCGCCGCTGCGCAGAGCCAGTGCATCCATGATCGTCCAGCCGCCATGGCTCCAGCCAATGACGCTGATGCGGCCCGGATCAACCCAAGGCTGCGCACGTGCGTATGCGATGGTGGCGTAGAGATCGCCGGCGCGTTCGCGGCCTTGCAGCCGGGCGCCGGTGCAGACTGTCGCGAACGCAGCGACCCGGCTGATGCGGCGCGGTGCGAACGAATCGACCACGATCGCGGCTGCGCCCGCTGCAGCGGCCGCGTCAGCCATCTCGTTGATGAACGGACGCGGCCCGCCGCAGCCATGCAGCATGATCACCACGGGTGTTCGCGCGGCGGCGCTCTCTGGCCGGCGGATGGTGTAATGCGGCTCAAGGCGCGTGATGCGCTGTTCGACAGTTTCCGCAAACGCCTGAACGGGCATCATCAGTCCTAATGCGAAGAGAGCCAGGGCTAAGATGGGGGCGAGGCGCGCCATCGCACAAGGCTGGCGCTGCGCACGCGCTTGCGCCAGAGTGCCTGGGGAGCCACGCCAAATGACCATTGCACGCACCATACTCGCATTCGCCGCTTTCGGACTAGCCGCTTGCAGCCGCGCGCCCGAAGCGCCGGCGCCTGATGTGGCCGCCGAGCGCAGCGCCGCGGTCACCGCCGCCGTGCAGGCGCAACAGACCCGTTTTGCCGCCGCGCCCGATCCGGCGAGCGCCGACAGTGCGACCGTGTACCAGTTCTCGTTCCCCGGCCTTTGGGCCGAGCGCGTGCCGATGACGGCGTTCGAAGGCGAGGTCGTGTTGGTTGTGAACACGGCGTCACGTTGTGGGTTCACGCCGCAATATGAAGGTTTGCAGGCGATCTACGACGAGTATCACGCGCAGGGCTTTGAAATTGTCGGCGTGCCGGCCAACAATTTCATGGGGCAGGAACCGGGTTCCGCGGAAGAGATTCAGGAATTCTGCACGCTCAATTACGGCGTGACGTTCCCGATGGCCGCGAAGACCGACGTCGTCGGCGAAAGCCGCCATCCGTTCTACGCCTGGGCCGAACAGCAAATCGGCGAAAGCGCCGTGCCGCAGTGGAACTTCCACAAAATCCTGATCGGCCGCGACGGCCGCATCATTCGTGCATTCGACACGCGAACTGAGCCAACGTCTGAAGAAGTACGCAGCGCAATCACCGCGGCGTTGGGCACGTGATTTTCCTCATTCTCGGGCTGGTCTATCTCGGGAACTTCAATCCTAGCTGGATGGCGTACGTGATCATGGCGGTCACGTTCCCATTCGTTGAGATCGTTGCGGTCTCCATCGCCAGCGGACGCGAGTCGGCTGGCGCAGGCGTCATTATCAACGCGTTGCTCTTCGTGGTGCTTGGTGCGATCGTTGTGACGCTCGCAAAGCGCGCCCGTGAACGCGATGCGCGGGAGTTGGAATTGCTCTTGCGCTTAACGCAGAAGCCGCCCGCCGATTAGTGCCTGAAATGGCGCATCCCCGTGAACGCCATCGCAACTCCTGCTTCGTCGGCGGCTTTGATAACGTCTTCATCGCGGATTGAGCCGCCTGGTTGAATGACGCACGTCGCGCCGGCTTCGACGGCTTGCAGCAAGCCATCGGGGAAAGGGAAGAACGCGTCGGACGCGCACGCCGAACCCGCCGCCAACGAAGCCGGCAGCTTCGCCATCTCGGCCGCTTCGCCCGCGCGCAGCGCAGCGATGCGGGCAGAATCGCGCCGGTTCATCTGACCAGCTCCGATGCCTGCGGTTTGGCCGTTCTTGGCGAAGATGATGGCGTTCGATTTCACGTGTTTGCAGACCGTGAAGGCGAACAGCATGTCGTTGATCTGCGCGTCGGTCGGCTGCTTCTTGGTGACGATCTTCAGATCGGCGCGGGTGACGCGGCCAATGTCGCGGTTCTGAACTAGGAAGCCGCCAGCGATGGTCTTGAATGACAAACCCGGCGCTGCCGGATCGGGCAGGCCGCCTGTCACCAGCAAGCGCAGGTTCTTCTTCTTCGCAAACACCGCCACCGCGTCCTCGTCCGCTTCCGGCGCGATGACGACCTCGGTGAAGATTTCAGCGATCGCTTCGGCGGCGGCTTTGTCCAAACGCTGGTTCAGCGCGACGATGCCGCCGAAAGCGGAGACGGGGTCACACTCGAGGGCGCGTTTGTAGGCATCGACGAGCGATCTGCCGAGCGCCACGCCGCAGGGATTGGCGTGCTTGATGATCGCGACGGCGGGGCCGTTTTTTGGATCGAACTCGGCGACAAGTTCATAGGCGGCGTCGGTGTCGTTGAGATTGTTGTAGCTTAGTTCTTTGCCTTGCAGCTGGGTTGCCGTGGCGACGCCGAAGCGCTTCTCGCCCGTGACGTAGAACGCCGCGTTCTGGTGCGGGTTTTCGCCGTAGCGCAGCGATTGCTTCAGCTTGCCGCCGAGCACGCGATAGGCGGGCGCTTTGTCTTCAAGTTGGTCGGCATACCAAGCCGAGATCGCGGCATCATAGGCGCCTGTGCGGGCGAACGCCTTGGCCGAGAGCTTTTTGCGCAGCGCCAAAGTGGTGCCGCCGTGGGCCTTCGCTTCTTCGAGGATCGCGGCCATGTCGTCCGCATCGGTGGCGACGGCGATGAAGCCGTAATTCTTCGCTGCGGCGCGGATCATCGCCGGGCCGCCAATGTCGATGTTTTCGATGCAGGTCTCGAAGTCGGCGCCGCGCGCGACTGTGGCCTCGAACGGGTAGAGGTTCACATAGAGCACATCGAAACCCTCGATGCCGTGCTCCTTCATCGCCGCGGCATGGTCCTTGTTGTCGCGTAGCGCCAGCAGGCCGCCGTGCACCTTCGGGTGCAGCGTCTTCACCCGGCCATCCATCATTTCCGGGAAGTTGGTGATGGATGAAACGTCCTCAACCCGCATTCCAGCATCCGCGATGGCTTTGTGCGTGCCACCTGTGGAAATGAGCTTTGCGCCGAGCGCCGAAAGCGCCTTCGCGTGGTCGATGAGCCCGGTCTTATCCGAAACCGAAATGAGCGCACGCTTGATGGGGAGGATGTTTGTCATGCGCGCGCTTCTAAGGGATTCTTACGCAAAAGCGGAGTCGCGGGGCGATTCTGACGCAGGTTATTCGCGGCTTGCCTGTAGCTCGGGGTAGGTCCACCAGAATGGGAAATCGGTGTCGCCGAGGACCAGTTCGACAATCTCCGGATAGATCACCTCGGCGCGGACGCTGTTGCCGAACATGATCAAGCAGCGTTGCTGGCGCTCGGCGTAGATCACTAGGTTTCCGGTCCAATCGTTGTGGCCGCCTTTTGAGAAATAGCGGTCGTTAGGCCCGTTCCAGGTTTCGCCGACGAGGGAGGCAGAGAGATTGCTCGCTTCGCCGCGCGTGTCGGTGGTGTTGAAGAACTGGATGGTTGGGAATTTTTGGCGGGTGCGGATTGGGAATTGCGCCGCTACCCATTCCGTACGCGCCGCAGGGGAGAGGCCTTCGCCGGCGAACATGGCGCGCCACATGCGGGCTTGGTCGGTGATGGTAGTGTCCATTGAGCCCGCAGCGGCGACGTTGTCACGGCGATCGTGCGGTTCGAAAGTGCCGTCCATCGCGTAGCCGTCGGCTAGATTTCCGGCGAAATCATCGCGCCATTGCATCGAGGTGCGCGTCATACCGAAGCGATCGAAGACGCGGCGCTGCATTTCCGCGCCGACATCGAGGCCAAGGCCTTGTTCAAGCACGACCTGCAACACCCAGATGCCTTCATTCGAATAGGCGTAGTGTTCGCCCGGCGTGAAGTGAAAGCGCAGCCGTTGGCCTTCATCCAGCCAACGCATATTGGCAAAGCCGCTGCGGTGCGTGAGCAGGATGCGCGGCGTCAGCAGGCGCCAGCGTTCGTCGCCGGCGAGATCTGTGTAATCTTCAAGCTCCGGCAGTGGACGCGGCAGATAGTCCGCGATCGAACGATCTAGGTCGAGGCGGTCTTCGTCAACGAGCTGCATCACCATGTATGCGAACGCAGCTTTGGTAACTGACGCGCCGTACATGATCGTGTCGATTTCCAGCGGCGCCACGTTATCGCGATTGCGCAGTCCGTATGCGTTCAGGTGAACGACATCGCCGTGATCGACAACAGCCACAGCCATGCCAACAACATGTTCGCGCGCCATCAGAGTTTCAATGCGTGCGTCGAGAGTCGTGCTGTCGAGACGCTGCGGGGCAGGCAGCGCGCTGGTAACGCAGCCAGCGAGGGCCGCTGCGAGAATCAGTGCGGAGAATTTCATTTTGTCCTCAGGGTCTACGCCAGCTGATGAAGAAGCATCCAAGCCCGCCGACGATCAACGCCAGGCCTGGGACTAGAGCCCAGCCGAATTTGTCCGGAATGAGCACTGCGTTGGCTCCAACAAGATGCCACTCGCGACGTCCTTCGGGCACCGTTTCGGTGAAGGCTGGGCCGCGCATCTCGGGAATGAAGATGGTTTGCTCATCGGCGCGCGCAGCGAGCGCTGGATTGCTGTCCGCGTCATCGAAGACGTCCGCGCTTTCCCCCGCAAGGATGACGCCGGAAGATTGGTAGGTGTAGTGCATGCTGTTGCCGCCGCGATCCACTTGCGCGAGGCCGACGAGCGCACCGCCGAGGACGAGCCCCGCGAGGCCGGCATAGAGCCAGCGGCGAGTCGTCGAGCGCGTGTCGTGCTCGCGTTGGAGCAGGTGTTTGCGGACGGCTTCGATTTCGCGGAGGCGATCGAGTTCGACGGGGTAGAGTGCGTCGACCATGGCTTCGGTGTCGAGGCCGAACGCTTCGACCAGACGCTGATAGACGTCCTCGGACGGAAACGATTTCCCGGTCTCGAGCTTCGACAAATAGGATTGCTCGATGCTTGCCTTCGCTGCCGCCTCGGGCTGTGTCCAACCGAGTTCAGCGCGCCGGTTCTTGAGGTAATCGCCGAATTTCATGGGTCCAGTCATTGGTAGGAATGCCTTGAATACAACTGGAATAATCGGGAATAGGCGGGAATTCGAATGGGCATGCGGCATTGCCTTGTGTTTCGTCTGCCGAAACACCGCAAAATCGGGAGCAGGGCGCGTGGGACGCGCTGGGGTAGTGCTAGATGCGAGGCTCGATCGCTCGAACATCGCCGCGCGTCGTCACGCGCCCTTTGCGATTGTTGTGCGCCGGGCCGTCACGGGGAGGTTTTTCACTCTCTTGGATCGGTCCCCGACGGCGTGCGGAGCTTTGCCTTGCTCCGGTACGCTCCCACGGTTCGCGCCTTACGCTGCTTTCCCGTGGGCTTCCGCATGGCGGATAGGTTCGCCGCGCATCACGCTCAATCGCGACCCTCGCGCTCGCTTGGCTCGGCTAGCCGTTGAGCCTCCCGTGCGAGGGATGCGTGCATGATACGGCCGCTCGAACGCTGTGGGATAGATCTTGTGGGCGGCGTTGATTCTATTGAGCGGAAGCGACGTTTGGTGTGGGATAGATGGGTCGAAGGGGAAGGCATGCCGCGCCAATACGATCAGGTGGTAAGCCTTGGGCGCGGATGCCAACCGGCGCATCAGATTCGGCGACTCCATCCCGATGCGCAGGCGCACGTCTTCGACTGGATCATCACGCCCGATGATTGCCTGGCGCAGCTCATAGACACCGAACTGGATGGTTTTTTCTCCCGCGAGCGGCTCATCATGGGTCCAGAGGACTGCATCGTTGATCGCGCGACAGACGCGCGATTCCTGCATGAGTTCCCCGAAGGCGCCGACTTCGCCACTCAGCACGCCAAGCACGTCGGTCGTTATGAGATGCTGGCGGATCGTTGGCGCAGCTTGCTTTCGTCCGAGAAACGGATCTTGTTTGTGCGTCAGCACGCCTGGAATCCTGATTTGCGCGCAACCGCCGTCCGCCTCCGCGACGCGATAGCCGCCAAGGCGCCTCGCTTGGCGTTCTCGCTCCTCTACCTGACCGCAAACCAGGACGATGCTTGGGATGAAGATGGCATTGCGAACGTCTTCCTCCGGCAACCGGAACCCTACGTCTGGACGGGCGACGACGTGGCGTGGGAGCAGATCCTTCGCGACGCGCCGGCGCGGTTTGAGGCGCGCTGAGGAGATTCATGAACGAAGCGGCGAAGACACATCTGTTCATCTGCGGATTGCATCGCAGCGGCACCACAGCGCTGCATGAAATTCTGAAGCTGCATCCCGAGATCACCGGATTTTCGGGGACTGGAAAGCCAAAGGATGAGGGGCAGCATCTTCAGGGCGTGATCGGGGTCGACGGCGATTTTGGAGGGCCAGGCGACTTCTGCTTTCACGGAGGTGCGCACCTCACCGAACGCGACCTGCCGGCCTACGCGGAGCGGCTTCCGGAGCTGATGTCGTCTTGGGAGTGTCTCTGGGCGGCCGACCGAGCTGTTCGCATCGAGAAATCGCCGCCGAATCTTATTCGCGCGCGCTTCCTGCAGGCGGCGTTCCCGGACGCGCGCTTTGTTTTCATCGTACGACATCCCCTCGCCGTGGCGCGTGCGACGCGCAAGTGGTCGCATGCGAGTGACGAGCATCTCTTCAGGCACTGGCTGCAAGGCCATCGCATCATGATGGAAGACATGTCGTACCTGAGGCGGAGGTGCTGCGTCCGTTACGAGGACTTGGCGGCGGATTTGAATGGCGCGCTGGAGCAGGTCTGGGCGTTGGCGGGTGTTTCGAGTTTGCCTGTGCATGCAGATAGCTTTTCCGACCACAATCCCACTTACCTCAATGCGGGCGCAGACTTTGCTCTAGACGACGCCGAACAACACCTGCTCGCGCGCTTCGGCTACGAACTCGATCCGCCGTTCACGCGGTTCGGCCAGAGGTTCGGGTTGTGATCGCGCTCCGACAGCGCGGCGCTGTTTGCCAACAGGTAGGACCGGCGTATCACCAGATTGGCTTGCCTCGCGAACTCGAGGTGAGCACGGAATCTTGGTGATGCGAGCGCGCTCTGCAGTTTGAACGCGCGCCACCGGCTTGGCTTCAGCGCCGCTTCGCGCAAGGGCGCCAGGTAGGTGTCGAGACGGAATCTGTTCAGGTCGCAGGCGCCGCGAAGCAGGACCATCTCTGTGACAGCGTTCTCAAAGCCCTCAACGATCTCCGCCGCGATTGCATCGGCGGTTAGGCGCCGTATCGCGGGACGCCCCGAAAAATTATGCGTGAGGCTCTCGCCGAAATTGGCGCGCGTCAGCCAGCCGGGGCCGCCAAAGTAATCGTACACGTAGGTGGGCTTGGCGCGCGCTAGGGCGTAGGTGACGGTCTTGCCGATGGTGATGAGCGCGTCACTCTCGTCGATGTCGTTGACCTGAAGGCGCCGATAGTCGCTGTGCATGCCCAGATGGCGAACTATTATGCCGCGTGCTTCCAGCAATACCTTGGCGGCGCGGAGCTCAGGCGGCGCGTGATTGCTGACGAGAGTGAGCGAGCGAAGCGCAGAGGGCGCCGGTGCTGGCGGTGTCCAGAAGGCGTCCGGGGCGGCATTGTGAAACACCATGATCCGATCTCGCTTGATGAGACCATGGTTGCGCCGAACAATGTCGTCCGCAGTTTCTGGGGAGTTGGCGACAACTCTTGCGGAAAGCGCGGCGGCGAGAATGCCGTTCATGTGTTCGTATGGCTCGAACGGCGAGAGCGACACGAGCGCGGTCAATGGCGGGCGCGCCGCCGCCGATGCGAAGGCGGAGAGCGGCAGAAGGGCCAGCAGGCCGTGCTGACACCACACCAAGTCGAAGGCGGAAAGATCGATGTCTTGGATGTCTTGTCGTAGCTCAATTGACGCCAAGAGTTCGCTCATCGGCGGGCGCGCGAGATTGGTGGCGAGCACGACTTGATCGCCGCGCGCTCGGAACCATTGCGCCACTTCCAACGCGACGACCTCCGAGCCGGCAAACTCCGAGAAGTGGTTGGTCAACACTAGGACGCGCATGGTTAGCGCGCTTGCTGTTGTTGATGCAGGAGATGCGCCCTCAACACTGTGGACTCACGTGCGCCATCCATAGTCCGCCATCTTCGTCGTGGGGCGGGTGGTAGCCTCGCGCGGGGGCGATCACCTCAAACTGCGCGCCCGTGACATCGGCGAGATAGTCATAACCAATGCTCTGCATGACGCGGTTTGGGTCCAAGTGATTGTAGAGTGCGGCGCGCGCTTTGCGGCGTTCCTCGGTAATCATCTTCAAGTGATAGAGGTTGATATCTGTGCCGTGAAGCTGTGCGTTTGGAATAAAGTAGGACCAAGGCAGGTGCAGATCTCCAGCCGGCGTGATCACACCCTCACGCAGCGAGAGGAGCCGTGCTTGCCGCTTCGTCCCCCACACGCCGTCGACTCGGTAGTGCGCTGAACCGTACATTTCACGCACGGGGACTGTGTGAGCACTGGCCTCGGTATGCGCCAACAACTCCGGCATCGCGTCGGCGAGCACGGTTTCGAAGCGTTCGTCCGGATCGACGGCAAGCGCCCACGCGGCGCCTGCGTCACGCGCCGCATTGAGCAATGCGACGCGCCGCTGCACCTCATTGCTGAACACGCCCGTCGCGTCCCGGTCATCGTAGGAAATCCATCCATCAACCAACGGATCGATGTTGGCGATGAGCGCCGGGACGAGATGGGCGTCGTAGCGGAAAGAGAAAACGCCGAGAACACGGATAGGACGTCCGGCGCGCAGGTGGACCGAAATCATGGCGCTGAACCCTTCCATGTCCACGCGCCCAGCGCATACGCAACGTTGCCGCAGGCGATGAGGGGAACCGCGAGCCAGGCCGACATCCTGTGCTCGGGGTCGACGGCGGCGAGACCTTCCTGAATCACCAGCGACGTCCGGGCAAGCGCATTGCGCGCAACGACGTTGCGATCAAAGGCGCCAAGCGCGGCCCAGGCGCCGGCCATACGCCGTCCCCGCCGAAACTGGCTGCTGATCAGCGTTGGCAGCGTCGAGACGCCGGCGTGGGTTGTGTGCACTTCGGGGCGCCAAATCGGCTTGTCGGCTTCGCTCAACCGTTGATGAAACTCTGTATCTTCGCCGCTCTCGACGTCCTCGCGGAAGAAGCCGACCTCGTCGAACAGTTCACGCGCATAGGAGGCGCCGTACGTGAGTGCAACGGTTGGGTCCGCGCGCGGCATGCGGCGCGCGTACAAGCTCAGATGCGCCGCGAGCGCGCAGGGATTACGCGGTTGGTGGCAGAGAAGCGCACTGGCGACGGCGCGCGCGCCGGCGTCGTGGGCTCTCAACCGTTCGCGTAGGGCGCCGGGCTCGGCGAGGCAATCGTCGGCGAGAAAGGAGACAATCGGCGCTTGCGTGGCGGTGATGCCAGCATTGCGTGTCGCGCCGGGCAGCAAGCGCTGTGCGGATTGCACCACGCGCACCTGAATGCCGGCGTCTTTGAGGTAGTCGCGGACATCGCCGTCGCCTGAGTGAACGACAACAATCTCCGCTGGAACGTCCTGCGCTTGCAGCGAGCGAATCGCGTCCGCCAACGTCGGGCGCGGACCGAACGATAGGACAACGGCGGCGATGCGCGGCGCGCTGCTGTTATCGTCCGGATACACGGCGCTCATGCTGGCGCTCTACAAGAGGCGTGCGGAGAGAGGCAAGAGCGCGGTCTTCACCCGCGTGGGCGGGATGATGTCGTCGGAGCAAGGGGTTGCGCCAAGGCTGAACGGCGCTATGGCGCTCGCCCGTTTGGTCACTTGGGCGGTCTCGGAGTGTCAATCAGGTTGCCCCCTTATCCGGTCGCTGCGCGACCACCCCTCGCGGAGGAGAAGGGGAGTCATGACTTGAGCCTATGTTCTATGTCCGAAGTTGGCGAGTCCATTGCTCGGGGAAGCTGTAAGGCCGTTGCGCCGCGAACTGCGGATCAAACCGGAGCAGAACCCCATGGACTCCCCACTACATTGCTTTCGCAAGGCACTGGCCGTGATCGTGATCTTCTCTGGCACGCTCGCCCTCGCCAGCGCTGCAGCCGATACGTCTCCTTCGACGCGTTGCAGTGCGGTCGAGTATCGGCAGTTCGATTTTTGGCTTGGCGACTGGGACACGTTCGAAACGGAAGACCCGAACGGTCCGTCCATCGCGCGAGCGCAGATAACATCGCTCGTTGATGGTTGTGCGCTCCACGAGCGCTACGAACAGTCCGATGGTCTTGTGGGCGACAGCATCCTTAGCTTCGATCCCGTTCGCCGGCAGTGGCAACAGACCTGGGTCACGAACCGCGGTTCAAGCATGATACTGTGGGGCGAGCTGCGTGACGGAGCGCTCGTGCTTGAGGGTGAAGTGCATCTGCACGATGGCGGCACGGTGCTGCAACGTATCACCTGGCGAGCGGAGGGCGATGCCGTACGCGAGACGGCGGTGCTGTCGCGGGATGGAGGCGTGAGCTGGACGCCTGCGTTCGACGTTCTCTTTCGGAGGCGCGCCTAAAGCCCGTGTGCGAGTTTGCGCTTGCGTTCGACGGAGCTAGGGATGCGCAGGCTTTCGCGATATTTCGCGACTGTGCGGCGAGCGATGTCGATGCCTTTTTCGCGGAGAATTTCGACGATGCGATCGTCGGAAAGGATTTCCGCGGGCGTCTCAGTGTCGATCAGGCCTTTGATCTGGAAGCGCACGGCTTCGGCGGAGTGGCTCTCGCCGCCGTCAGCGGCGTTGATCGAGGCGGTGAAGAAGTACTTCAGCTCGAACACACCGCGCGCGCAGGAGAGATACTTGTTCGAGGTGACGCGCGAGACAGTCGACTCGTGCATCTCGATCGCGGCGGCGACAGTTTTGAGGTTCAGTGGACGCAGGTGCGCGACGCCGTGGGCGAAGAAACCATCCTGCTGACGCACGATTTCGCGCGCGACTTTGAGGATGGTCTTGGCGCGTTGATCGAGGCTCTTCACCAGCCATGACGCGTTGGCCGCGCACTCGGTGAGGAATTGCTTGTCTTCCTCGCGCTTCGCGGTCTTCGACACCGTCGCGTAATAGCGCTGGTTCATGAGCACGCGCGGCATGGTGTCGGTGTTGAGTTCGACCAGCCAGGCGCCGTCGGGCGCTTGCTTGATGTAGACGTCGGGTGCGACAGATTGCACCGTGCCGCCGCCAAAGCCAGCGCCGGGCTTCGGCGTCAGTGCGCGCACTTCCGCGATCATGTCGGAGAGATCTTCGCGATCGACGCCACAGAGCGTCATCAGGCGCTCGAAATGGCCTTTCGCCAAGAGATCGAGGTTTGTCACCAGAGCTTCCATCGCCGGATCGAAGCGGCCGCGCTCTTTCAGCTGAAGCGTAAGGCACTCCGGGATATCGCGCGCCATCACGCCGGTGGGCTCGAAGCCCTGCATGACTCGCAGCACATGCAGCACGTCGGAATCCTTGGCGCCGATGCGGGCGGCGATCTCGAGTGGATCGGCGCGCATGTAGCCCCAATCATCTACCGCATCGATCAGCACGCCGCCAATCATGCGCTCGACCGGGGAGAGGCCGGCTTCGGTAAGCTGCGCGTCGAGGTGTTCGGCCAACGTCTTGTCGCTGGTGAGCGTTTCTTCGAGGCCGGGAAGATCGTCGAAGCTCTTGCCGGAAGAGGCCTTCGACCAATCCTGCAGCGGCGCAGCGCCGGCTTCGGCCAGTTCGCTTGCGCTTAAGTCGGGCGCGATGTCGGCGACGCTGACATCGAGCGCGGCTTCCGCCGGGGCCATGCCGCTTTCGAACTCAAGAGCTTGCGCGTCGCCGCCGTCTTCGGATTTCTTGGCTTCTGCCGAACCTTCCTCGCGCTCGAGCAGCGGATTGCGCTCGAGTTCGCCTTCGACAAATTCCTGAAGTTCGACGTTGGAGAGTTGCAGCAGCTTGATCGCCTGCTGCAGCTGCGGCGTCATCACCAGGGCCTGGCCCTGGCGCATCTCTAGACGTGGGGTCATCGCCATTGCGGGTCCCTCGTCTAGTTGAATGAGTTGCCGAGATACCTTTCGCGCACGGTTCGATCCGAGAGCACCTCGTTGGGCGTGCCCTCGAACATCACTTCACCGTCGAACATGATCGAAGCCCGATCCACGATCTGCAGCGTTTCGCGCACATTGTGGTCGGTGATCAGAATGCCGAGGCCGCGGTCCTTCAGGAACGTGATCAGGTCTCGATGTCGCTGATGGCGAGCGGGTCGATACCGGCGAAAGGTTCGTCCAACAGCATGAAGGACGGCCTGGTCGCCAGAGCCCGCGCGATTTCAACCCGGCGCCGCTCGCCGCCCGAGAGGGCGGACGCCGGCGCATCTTCAAGTGGTCGACGCGCAACTGGCGAGCAGACCGTTCACGATCTCGCGTCGCTTTGAGGAGAGCGTTCACTCAACTCGACGACAGACATCACGTTCTGTTCGACGGTCAGACCACGGAAGATCGATGGCTCTGTGGGGAGGTAGCCCACGCCAAGCCGGGCGCGTTGGTACATAGGCAGAGTTGTGACGTCCTGGCCGTCCAACAAGATTTGCTCCCTGGTCCACGCGTACGAGCCCCGTGATCATATAGAAGCAGGTGGTCTTGCCTGCTCCGTTGGGGCCCAACAGACCGACGACCTCGCCGCGGCGGAGAAAGAGCGAAACGTCCTTCACCACCTGGCGGCCGCGATACGCTTTGGCGATCCGAACCACACCAAGGCCCCCAGTGGAAGCCTCAGGCTGAGCCGAACGGCGTGCCGTGCCCTCGGGGCTCATTTCGACCCGCCGGCGCTAAGAATTCGTGAACCCTTGGGGGACGTTTGGAGCGTCACTGCCCGCGGTTGCCTTGGTTTTGCTGATTGCCCTCGCTCGGCACGAAGACACCGCGCACCCGTTGACCTGGCTGCGGCCGAATGACCGTGCGCCGGTTTCCGATATTAAGCACGAGCGTGTTGCCGCGAATGACGTTCTCTTCCGACATAATGATGACATTGCCGGTGAACGTCACGCTGTCGGCGCGCACGTCGTATTCGGCGCGGTCGCCGCGCGCGTCTTGCGAGGGGCGGATGTAGTAGACTTCGCCTTCGGCAATCATGCGCTCGATATCGCCGGAGCCCAGACCCTGCTGAGTCGCGCCGCCGCCGCTGGAGCCGCTGAAATAGAGGGTAATCCGGTCAGCCCGTAGGCGCGCATCGTTTTGGACGATGTCGACATCGCCCACGAGCACGAGCCGGCGTTCGCTGTCGAAATACTCGAGGTTTTGCGCGGAATAGGAAACCGGGCCGCCGCCCTCGCTCAGCTGAGCATGAGCCGGCGCTGCGGCAAATGCCGACAATAGGAACGCGCCGGCGGCGATGAAAAAGCTCACGGGCTTCATTGCGGCGTCTCCCCATTCTCTTCGTCGCGGTCGGGAATTTGTCCCCGGACCCCGCCGCCCAGCACCAAAGCACGGTCACTGTCTCTCAATTCATAACTTCCGGCCTGGAGCACGCCAAGTGGCCCGGCGCCGGTGACCCCCTCGCGGCCCGTCAAAGTGCCTTTTTCGAGGTCCACGATCATGTTCGGGGTGGTGAATCGGTTGCCGTTCCGGTCGGAGAACAGGACCTCACCCTCAAAGACGACGGTCTGGGCCTGTTCATCATAGATGCCCCGAGGAGCCAGCATGATCGTTCCGGCGTCGGTCCGATAAACCGGAGCGACCAGCTCAATCGGCTGGTTTTCGCCGCCTACCGCGCGCTCGGCCACCTCGGCGGAGAGCTGGTAGGGGCCGCCATTCTCAGTGCGGCCGACGAAGCGGGGGTTGATCATCCGCAGCGGCTCAGCGGCGGCATACTGGCCGGCGTTGAAGCCGCCCTCAACGGCGTGGAGCGCCATGAACACAAACACCGCTGCGAAGGATGCGCCTGCACCTGCCACAAAAAAACGGCGCAAAGCAGCGATCAGACGCGAGCGGCGGCGCGCAGCCTTCAGGGTGAGCGCCCGTTTGGGCTCCCAACCGAAATCGAGGGCGGCGCCAGCTGCTGTCACGGATCGGCTTTTCACCTGCCCTGGGGGCGGAAGCAAGGCGGCTCAACCGCTACGGCTGGGGAGGGTTGGTGACGGCAGCAGCAGGGTCGGGCACTGGTTGGGGCGGTGGTGGCGGCAGCGGCGGCAGGATGATGTCGAGCCGGTCGGCGGCATATTCGTCGCGCGCCGGCAGTGCGGTGCCGCGCAGCTGCGCTGACCATTGCGCCACTTGTTGCTCGCGCGCGATGTCGTGGAAGCGGGCGACGATCTCTGCGGCCGCGCGGCTCTGGCGGCCATCGAAATAGGCGTAGCCGGATTGGCGCTGGTCGCTCGCGGGCATGACATTGATCAGCGCGCGCACCTCGTTGGATTGCAGCTCGCGCGCGATCTTCTCTGCTGCGCTGGTGTCGGCGCCGGCACGAACGTGCAGCACGACAGTCCGGAGTGGCGGCGCTGGGCCAAACAGCCCGCTGATGACGCTTCCAAAATTTTGTTCGCTGGTGTCGGCGGCAGCGACAATACTGTCCGACGTGTCCTCCGCGGTTGCGCTCGGTGCGCGCGCGTTGGCGATGGAGCCCGGATACGCTTCACCTTGCGACGCCGGAGCAACGACAGCGGTAGGCGGCGGCGGAATGACGCCGCTTGCCGCCATCGCTTCCTCAAGCTGGATAACGCGCTCTTGCAAACGATTGCGCTCACGCAGGACCTGGTTGGTGACGCCGAGCGTCCAGCCCGCCAGCGCCACCGCGCCAACGCACGCGATCAGTTGCGCGACAAGCAGCGCCCGCGTGCTGGTCACAAAAGTGCTGAGAAGGGACTTCGCCATGCGCGCTCAGCCCCCCGCGCGCCGGATGGTAAGCAGACGCTGCGCCGCCACTAACGCGCAGAGCGCGCCGACAACAAGAACGCCGATCATGGCAAGCTGCAATTGATCCGTGCGCATCACGCCGTTGAATGCAGCGATGAGCGCTCCGGCGAACGCAAAGAACGTCGCCGTCACCGTCGCCAGCAATACGCGCGGCATGGGAGCGAGGTTTGGCCGCGCCTGCAGCACGGTGCGATGGTCGACAGGCTCCAGCGGCCGCGCGTCGCGCACGAGGCCGGCGAGCGCTGCTTCAAGCATGCCCCATTCGCTCTTGCCGCTGTGAAGCTCCGCGATCTTCAGATCGTCGAACGGGGCCGGCAGCCGCACATCGTCGATCCGCATTTGCAGCAGCTTTTCGTCGTCGAGCGCTTGCGCCGATTGTGCGATCACCGAGGAGGCATTCCGTGCATTGTCGCTCCACACCGTCACGATCGCACGCGCGTCGGCGTGCTGGCGCACGACCTCATCGAAGCGTGCTTGACCTTCGCGGTTGTCCCACCACACGGAATAGCCGAGAGAACTCAGCCGCTCCGCAATATGAGTCACGCGATCACGGTCGAGCCGCGAACAGGAGATGAAGACGTCCGCCAAATTCTTTGCCGTCCTCGCTGCCCCCAGCGGGCCGCATGTTAACGCCTGGAAAGGTGAGGTGGCGAGAGAAAAGGGCGTCGGCAAGGCAATCCGTGCGTTGAGTTTGGCTTTCGCTCAGTAAGGGTAACGGGGACACACCATGCGCACCTGGATATTCGCCGCTGCGTTGATTTTCGCCGCTTGTAGCGGTGCGCCGAGCCGAGGCCAGCAATCACAGAATACGCCGGTGGCGCAGGGCGAGCCGAATACGGACTTCACGCCTGCCTTTGCCGGACAAACCCGCGCGCCTGAAGCGTCAACAGGCGTGCGCATCAGTGCAGAGGAAATCGCGACAGGCCTCAATCACCCATGGGCGATCGTGTTCTTGCCGGACGGCCGCATGCTGGTGACGGAGCGCGCGGGACGTCTGCGCGTCATCACGCGCGAGGGCAATATTTCCGATCCTGTTGCTGGTCTCCCCGTAGTCTTCGCCGATGGTCAGGGCGGATTACTTGACGTTGTTCTGTCGCCGAGCTTTGCGACGGATCGTTTGATCTATTGGAGCTACGCTGAGCCTCGTGAAGGCGGCCGCAACGGGACGAGCGTGGCGCGCGGACGCCTGAGCGAAGACGCGCGGCGGGTTGAGAATGCGCAGGTCATCTTTCGCCAGATGCCGTCGTGGCAATCGCGCGGTCACTTCGGCTCACGGCTCGTCTTCGATCGTGGAGGCCGTCTCTACGTGACGCTTGGCGATCGTCAGCGGCCCGAACCACGCCCGCTCGCGCAGGATCTCTCGACGCACATCGGCAAGATTGTGCGCATCAACGCCGATGGCAGCGTGCCAACAGACAATCCGTTCGTTGGTCGTCTCAACCACCAGCCTGAAGTGTGGACGTACGGTCACCGCAATGTGCAGGGCGCGGCGCTTCATCCGGACACCGGTGAACTCTGGGCGATTGAACACGGCCCGCGCGGCGGCGACGAACTCAACATCGCGCGCGCTGGTCTCAACTATGGCTGGCCGGTGATTGGCTATGGCGAAGATTACAACGGATCGCGCATGCACGAAGCGTCAGCGCGCGAGGGCATGGAGCAGCCGATCTACTATTGGGATCCGGTCATCGCGCCGGGCGACATGGATTTCTACACCGGCTCGCTCTTCCCATGGCGTGGCGACGTTCTGATCGCGGGCCTTAACACACGCTCGCTTGTGCGCCTCGACGTCGATGGCGGGCGCGTGACCGGTGAAGAACGCTTCGCTCTCGGCGTTGGCCGCATTCGCGACATCGCCGAAAGCGAAGACGGCGCTCTTTGGATCGTCACCGACGAGGACAACGGCCGCGTTCTGCGACTGACGCCCCAGTCCTAGTTACTCGCCACTGCCGTTGGCGTTGTCTTCGGCTTGCGCCTGACGGTGCACCTCTTGGATGCGCTGCGCAAAGGCCGGCTCAGCTTGCGCGCGCGTCGCAATGGCGTTGTAGGCAGCAGAGTCGAGATTGTTGCGTTCCAGGATCTGGCGAATTTGTTCGGTCGCTTGAGCTTGCTGCTCAGGTGTGGCCGTCGCAAGCCCAGCTGTCACTGGCTCGATTTCGATGCTCGCCGCAGCGAACGCTCGGAGGTTGGTCTCGCTGAACGTGTCAGGTGTCAACGACGCCAGACGTGCACCGAACGTGGTGTCCTGCGCCGCGCGATCGCTGATGGCGCTGAACTGTTGCGGGGTGAGACCATGACTTTGCAGCACTTGGGTTATCTGCGCCGTCGTCTGAGCTTGCTGCTCGGGCGTCTGAGTCGCGAACTGAGCTTGCAGTGGCTCAATCGCTGCCTTGGCGGTGGCGTACGCGCGCAGCTGATCGTCCGTCATTGCGGTGGGATCGGTGACCGCCTGTGTACTCGCTGTTGTGGTTGAGCCCGTGGTTGACGCGCTCGTCGCGGCGCCCGATCCGGCGCAAGCGGCCAGAGAAAGAGCCGCGACGGAAACGCCGGCGGCTGCGAATGTGCGCCATGTGCGCATATTTGCTCCTCCTGTCGGTCTTCGAGAGGAAACATAACGCGCGACGGCAGTGTCTTGTTCCCGCTAAAGATCCTTTGCTGCTGTTAGCAGTCGGCCGATCAGGTCATCCAAGTGGCGACGGTCCTGCGCGCCAAGCGCAGCCAACAGCTTTTGCTCCGCCGCCAGCGCCATTGGCGCGATCCGCGCGTGCAGGCCTTCGCCCGATAATGTCAAAGATAAGAGTTGCTTGCGCGCGTCGGCCGCATCGCTGCGGGTGCTCACGCGGCGCGCATTAACGAGTTTCGCCACCGCGCGCGACACCGCGACCTTGTCCATCTCCGTGGCCTCAGCGACCTCTTTCGCCGTCAATCCTGGCCTGCGGCCCAGCACGGCGATGATCCGCCACTCCGGAATTGTGAGATCGAACGCCTCGGCGTACCGCGTCGCGATCGCGCGGCTGACCCGGTTCGAAAGGATTGAAAGCCGGTAAGGGAGGAAATCCTCCAGGACCAGCAAATCCGACGGTGTAGGTTTCCGTTTCGCGCTTGCCATTGGTTACAGATGAAACTAAATCTCCGGCAAACGCAAGCTTCGAGGAAATGCTCATGGCCGACCTGTTCGAGAATCCGATTGGGACCGATGGTTTTGAGTTCGTTGAATTCACCTCGCCCGAGCCACAAAAGCTTGCCGCGTACTTTGAACAGATCGGCTTTACCGCGGTCGCCAAACACCGCTCCAAGAATGTTGTCCGCTACAAGCAGAATGACATCAACTTCATCCTCAACATGGAGCCTGCCGGCCAAGCCGCTGATTTCCGCGAGGCGCATGGTCCATCGGCGAACGCGATGGCGTTCCGTGTCCGCGACGCGCAGCACGCGCTTCGCGAGGCGGTGAAGCGCGGCGCCGAGCCCGTCGAAGGCAAAGTTGGCCCGATGGAGCTCAATATCCCGGCAATCAAGGGCATTGGCGGCGCCTACATCTATCTCGTCGATCGCTACGGCGCACAAACGATCTACGACATCGACTTCAAACCGATCGACGACGCCGATGAGAAGAAGAATTCCATCGGGCTAACCTATCTCGATCACCTCACGCACAACGTTTTTCGCGGCAACATGAAGACCTGGGCGGATTATTATGAGCGTATCTTCAACTTCCGCGAGATCCGCTATTTCGACATCGAAGGCAAAGTCACCGGCCTCTTCTCAAAAGCGATGACCAGCCCGGACGGTAAGATCCGCATCCCGCTCAACGAATCGAAGGGCGAGGAAGGCAAGGTCGATCAGATCGAAGAATATCTGCAGCGCTACAAGGGCGAAGGCATCCAGCACTTGGCCTTCGGCACGGACAATCTCTACGACGTCGTCGATCGCCTGCAGGCGCGTGGCGTTGAGTTGCAAGATACGATCGAAGCCTATTTCGATCTCATCGACAAACGTCTGCCGGGCCACGGAGAGCCGGTGGAAGAATTGCGCAAGCGCCGCATTCTGATCGACGGCGCGCCGAGTGAAGGGCAGGGCCTCTTGCTGCAAATCTTCGGCAAAGACGCGATCGGACCGATCTTCTTCGAGTTCATTCAGCGCAAGGGCAATGAAGGGTTCGGCGAGGGCAATTTCAAAGCCTTGTTCGAGTCAATTGAGCTCGACCAAATCCGCCGTGGCGTGCTGAAGGCAGGCTGAGCCGAGTGCCGCTGCAACCCCGCCTTCATCTCGATATTGGCTGGGGCGACATCGCCTCGATCTTCATGCCGCTCACGCAGTCGCGCGCGGAGCTGATTGCCCGCATCGAAGCGGCCTGGCCCGCGAACTCAGTGCCTGCGCTTTCCGTGCGCACAGCGCTTGACGCGATGCTGACCTCGCTTGCGCTGCCGAAGGGCGCCGCTGTCGCGATGAGCGCGGTGACGATCCAGAACATGGCGGATGTCGTGCGTGCGCACGGGCTCGAGCCTGTGCCTGTCGATCTCGATATCGCCACGCTCGCGCCCCCCGCCGCGCAGATTGACCACGCGGTCGCGACCACGGGCGCTCAGGTTTACATCCACGCGCACCTTTACGGTTCGCGCAACGATCTCTCCGAGATCGCCGCCGTCTGCCATGCGCGAGGTGTCGTTCTGATCGAAGATTGCGCGCAGGGGTACACAGGCGTGCCGCCGGCGTTGCCGCCGCTCGCCGACATCTCGCTCTACAGTTTCGGCCCGATCAAAGCGCAGACCTGTCTCGGAGGCGCCGTTGCTGTTTGCCGCACAGCTGAAACCGCAAGCGCTATCCGCGCGGTTCTCGAAGCAAATGCGCCAATGCCTGAAGCGTGGCTGCGGACCCGAGCGCTCAAGTACGCGGCGCTGAAGCTGCTGTCGTCACCGCTGCTCTATGGGTTCGCATTCGATGTGTTGCGCGCGCGCGGCATCGATCCGGACAAGGCCATTGGCGGGACGGCGCGAGGGTTCAGCGGCGCCGACCTCATGAGCGCGCTCCGCCGCTCGCCATCGCGCACGCTGCTGCGTCTGTTGGCGCGGCGCACAGCAAACGCTGCGGAGGATGCGTGGCGTGCGCGTGCCGGCGCGCTGCTCGATGCGGAGCTTGATGGGGCGTTCGAACGCGCGGGCGCCGCCGCGCAGACGCAGGCGTTCTGGCTTTATGCAGTGCTTATCGACGATCCCGTCGCGGCGATGGCGACGATGCGCGCCGCAGGATTTGACGCAACGCGCGGCGCGACGAGCTTGCGTGCGATCACCGAGGGAACGAACGTCGCCACGCCCGAGGCGGCGCGCTTGATCGAAAAGGTCGTCTATTTGCCTATCGCACCGTCGATGAGTGAGAGTACGCTCCGGCGTATGGCGCAGGTGCTGCGCGACAACGTGCGTCCGCTGCGGACTATTCAGGAGAAGGTTGCGGCATGAGAAACGGGCTGCTCGCCTTTGCCGTATTGGCCCTTTGCGCTTGTGCTACGGCGCCGGAGCCGGCTGCGCGCTGGTCCATCGTTGTCCATGGCGGCGCTGGCGTGATTGAACGCGCGGGCCTTACGCCGGAGGTCGAAGCGCAGTACCGCGCCGCCATGCAGCGCGCGCTCAATACAGGCGGCGCGATCCTCGATCGTGGCGGCTCCTCGCTCGACGCTGTGGAAGCTGTTGTTCGTGAAATGGAAGACGATCCGCTGTTCAACGCGGGCCGCGGCGCCGTGTTCACGGCGGAGGGTCGCAACGAACTCGACGCGTCGATCATGGATGGCGGCAATCGTGGCGCTGGCGCCGTGGCTGGCCTCACGCGCACGCGTCATCCGATCAGTGCGGCGCGCGCCGTGATGGAGCGCTCGCGGCACGTCATGTTGATCGGCGAGGGCGCCGAGGCCTTCGCCCGGGCGCAAAATCTGGAAGAAGTCGATCCGTCCTACTTCTTCACCGAGCGGCGCTGGCAGCAGCTCGAAGACAATCTGCGCAGCAACACTCTGCCGGTCCCGCAGCGCCCCGCGAATGCGCCGCGCGCGCCGCAGGCGCAGCTGACCTATCCCGACGACCACCAGTTCGGCACCGTTGGCGTCGTTGCCCTCGATGCGCACGGCAACATCGCCGCTGGCACGTCGACCGGCGGCACCACCGGCAAGCGTTGGGGCCGTGTCGGCGATGCGCCGATCATTGGCGCCGGCACCTATGCCCAGAACGGCGTCTGCGGCGTCAGCGCCACCGGCACCGGCGAGTTCTTCATTCGCGTCGGCGTTGCGCGCGATATTTGTGCGCGCATGCAGTTCCATGGCGAAAGCGCTCAAGAAGCAGCGGACGCGGTGATGGCCGAAGTCGGGGCAACGACGAACAATCAAGGCGCAGCTGGCGATGGCGGCGTCATCGTGCTCGACGGCCGGGGCAACGTCGCCTGGGCGATGAACACGCCGGGCATGTACCGTGCTTCACAAACCGCAGGCGACGCGCCCGTCGTTCAGATTTTCGCTGACGAGGAATAGAGCAGTGCCAATAACCTCCGGTATTCATCACGTGGCCTATCGCTGCAAGGACGCGAAGCAAACCGTCGAGTTCTATCGCGACGTCTTCGATATGGATTACACAACCGCCTTTGCGGAGGATCATGTTCCTTCGACTGGCGAGTACGATCCGTACATGCACGTTTTCCTCGACGCCGGGGGCGGCAACGTGCTCGCCTTCTTCGAGCTGCCGAAGCAGAAGGAGATGGGCCGTGACGAAAATACGCCCGCTTGGGTGCAGCACATCGCATTCAAGGTTGAGAGCCTGGATGCGCTGATGGCGGCCAAGGCGCGCGCAGAGGCCCAAGGCCTCGACGTGCTCGGTCCGACGGATCACGGCATCTTTCAGTCGATCTATTTCTTCGATCCCAACGGCCACCGGCTCGAACTCACCGCCGATACCGGAACCGCAGAAGAGCTTGCCGAGCTGAGACGGGTCGCGCCGGAGATGCTGGAGGAGTGGAGCCGCACCAAGAAAGCGCCGCAACACGCCGCTTGGCTCCACGAAAAGGCACGCGCCGCGCACGCGGCCGCGAAAGCACGGATCGGTGAATAATGATGCCGTTAGTTGAACCACTGGCAGCCGATCACGATGCGGAGGTCGCCGAGCTGGCGCGCTTCTTCAACGAGACGCTGGGCTTTCCGCCCAACAGCGTGCTCACCATGCAGCGCCGTCCGGCTATCGCCAAAGCCTTCATCGAGCTGAACAAGGCGGTGATGGAGAACAAGGGGCGCGTGACCTCCGAGCAAAAGCGCCTCATCGGCTATATCGCGAGCCTCACGGCGGGCTGCCGCTACTGTCAGGCCCACACCGCCCGCGCCGCAGAACGCTATGGCGGCAGCGATGAACGCCTCGCGGAAATTTGGAACTACGAACGGAGCGACCTCTTCTCGCCCGCCGAAAAGGCGGCGTTCGCTTTCGCGCAAGCGGCGGCCAGTGTCCCGAACGCCGTCGACGCGCAGATTGGCGCCGAGTTGCGCGCGCACTGGAGCGATGACGAGATCGTCGAGATTCTCGGTGTGATCGCGCTCTTCGGCTATCTCAACCGCTGGAATGACTCGATGGCGACCTCGATCGAAGCCGGCGCGGTCGAGAGCGGAGACAAACATCTGGCAACGCGCGGCTGGTCGCCGGGCAAGCACGGCTAGCGTTGCTCCGCTAGCGGGAGTAACAAGGGCGGATGCTCAAGCTCTACGATTACTGGCGCTCGTCCGCCGCCTATCGCGTCCGCATCGGCTTGGCTCTGAAGAACGTCGATTACGAGGCCGTGCCGGTGAACATCATGTCGGGCGTCGATGAGCAGATGCGGGAGCCGTATCGCTCAATGAACCCGCAAATGCGGGTGCCGGCGCTGGAGACAGAGAAGGGGCTGATCACCCAGTCGATGTCGATCCTGGTATGGCTTGATCAGACCTACCCGGAGCCGCGGCTAATGCCGGCCGATCCGTGGCTCGGGGCGCAGATCCGCTCGTTCGCGCTTACCATCGCCACCGACATTCACCCGCTGAACAACACCTCGGTGCTGACGCGCATCAAGCTCGAATTCAGCGCTGACGATGATCATGTTGGCGAATGGTATCGCCATTGGATCAAGCTTGGCTTCAACGCGCTGGAGCACCAAGCGCAGCAGCGCGAGCAAACCAAATATTGCTTCGGCGATCAGCCAACGCTCGCCGATGTCTGCCTCGTGCCACAAATGGCCAATGCGCGCCGGTTCAAGACCGACCTCTCGCCGTTTCCGCGGCTGCTCGCCTGGGACGAAGAAGCCCGCAAGCATCCGGCCTTCATCAAAGCCGCACCCGAAAATCAGAAGGACGCAGTGAAACAATGAAACTCGCCTCCCTGCGTCATGGCCGTGATGGCCGTCTCGTTGTTGTTTCAGACGATCTAGCTTGGTGTGCGTACGAGCCGGGCGTCGCAACGATGCAGGCGGCGCTTGATGATTGGACGCATGCCGAACCGCGTCTCAGAGCTTTGAGCCAAGGCGTCAATGCCGGCACGGTGCTGCGCGAGCGCTTCCATGAGCGCGAAGCCGCCTCGCCGCTGCCGCGCGCGTTTCAGTGGGCGGATGGATCTGCCTACGTGAATCACGTCGCGCTCGTGCGTCAGGCGCGTGGCGCGAAGATGCCGGAGAGCTTCTGGACCGATCCGCTGATGTATCAAGGCGGCAGCGACGTCTTCCTCGGCCCGCGCGATGCGATTCCGCTGAAGGACGAAGCCTGGGGCTGCGATTTCGAAGCGGAAGTCGCGGTCATCGTCGATGATTGCGAAGCGGGGATCAGCGCTGAGGAGGCGCGCAAACGCATCCGGCTCATCATGCTCGTCAACGATGTAAGCCTTCGTAATCTCATCCCGGCGGAATTGGAGAAAGGCTTCGGCTTCTTTCAATCGAAGCCAGCCTCGGCGTTTTCGCCCGTGGCGGTGACGCCGGATTCGCTCGGCGATGCGTGGCGCGACGGCAAACTACATCTCACTATGCACGTCAGCCTCAACGGCAAGTTCTTCGGCGCGGCCAATGCCGGCGAAGACATGACCTTCGATTTCGGTCAGCTCATCGCTCACGCCGCCAAGACGCGCGAGCTTGCGGCCGGCTCGATCGTCGGTTCCGGCACCATCTCAAACCGTGGCGCTGATGGTGGTCCAGGCAAGCCGATCAACGAAGGCGGCCTGGGTTATTCCTGCATCGCCGAGCAGCGCATGATCGAGACGATCCAAAGCAGCAAGCCCTCAACCCCGTTCCTCAAGCACGGCGACCGCGTCGAGATCGAGATGTTCGACGCCAAGAAGCACTCGATCTTCGGTAGGATCGATCAGCAAGTGGTCAAGGTCTAGCGGGCAGGAATGGTTCAGGGAAGTCGCGACGGATACGCTCAAGCTGGGTCCGCTTCGAAACCAGAACCGGAGAGCCGGAGCTTGTGCTTGGCAGCGGTAGCGCGAATGCTATTTCATAGAATGTAAGCGCGTTGGCCCAATCGTAGTTGCGGCCATAGCGGTCGCCCACGTCGGTCCAGTACCCGGGATTGTATGGCAGGGCGAGTAAGGCGCGATTCTGCAGCGCCGCCACATCCAGCGGCAAGTTCGCTGCGCGTGCTTGCTCCATGGCGGTCTGATCGAAACGCAGGATCGCCAACGCGAAGGCTGCGCCTAGCGCGGGGTGATCTCGTAACGGCGACGTCTGGGCGCGTTGCATTGCCGCGATGGCTCCTGCGGAGTCGCCACGCTGTTCGGCCACGCTCACTTCAATCAATGCCCAAGGCGCCGGATCGCGCAGTGCGCGTAGTCCAAACAACAACCGGCACGCCGTGAGCCGCGCATGCGCGCCGTTGCACTGGAGTTCAGGGAACATGCTCATGGTCCCGGCGATCAGCATCGAGGCAGCTGCGTCACCGTCGCGCCTTGAGATGTCGCCCAGATACGTGTCCCAGCTCTGCAATGTCGGCGCGCCGCCGAGCGCGCGCCCTGCGATGGCTTCGACGCCGATCTGCCCAGCACCGGGCACGACCTGATCGAGCGCTTCGGCCGTTGCGTTTCGCATTGAAGGCAGCAGTGGGTAGGGCGTGGAGATTGTCTCTACGGCGATCAAGCGCCACGTACGCTCCGCCGATTGGCCAGCGCCATTGCGATACGAGATGCTCATCTGTGCGGGCGCACGCCCGCTCTCTCGCACGCGCCGGTGCAGAACTGGATGCGTGGGCATCTCGGCGTACACAGCCGGCCAAAGCGCGGCTGGCGGCGCGGCACCGTCACCCGCGCTAAAACCGCCCATCTCGCGATCAGCGCAGACGAACGTGAACACGCCTTGGCGTTCCCGGACTTCGGCAACACCTGAGTCGGGCGCGTTCGGCATCACCAGCGAGAGCTCAGTCTCCGCGTCGCATGCATCGGGCAATTGCTGTGCCTGGGCGCCCGCTGCTTGAACGATACGCTGGAGATAGCTTCGGTTTTGACGTTCCATGATCCTGAACGTCAGGCCACTGAAACCGTTGATGCCAGTGAAACTGTCGGCGCTCAGGGTGAACACGCGATTGAGTTGGAAATCATAAAGCGTGGTGCGCTCACCTTCACGCGCAAGCGCCCAGTCATCGGCAACGTCGAGCGTTAGTTCGGTGACCTCTGGTGCGCCGCTACCGGTGACGTGCGTCGCTTCATAACGAACCCGATAGCGGGCGTCGTCTAGCGCGTCTCGTTGGTTGCGATAGGTGGAGGCTTCCGCAAACGGATTGCCAACAAGTGCCTGTGCCGCGGCCGGCAACGGCGTCAGCGCCATCATGAGGACGGCAAGGAGCGCATTCAGCTTCATTTGGGCCTCCTCGGAGGACGGTACTTGGCGTTGTCGTCAGCGCCAAGCGGCTTCGACGCCGCCTTGCGCTACGCAGGTCTTGTCGCGTATCCGTCGCGCAATTCGCGCTTTAGAATCTTGCCGATATGGCTGCGCGGCAGTTCGTCGATCAGTTCGACGGCGCTGACACGCTGGGTCTTGCCGAGGCGCTCGTTTGCGAACGCCTTCAGTGCGACAGCATCGGCGCCGCGCGAGACCACGAACGCCACCGGCGTCTCGCCCCAATCGGCGCTGGCCACGCCAACGACGGCGACATCGGCGACGTCCGGATGTTGGCGTAGCACGGCTTCGAGATCGCTCGGATAGATATTGAAGCCGCCGGAGATGATCATATCCTTCTTGCGGTCCATGAGTTCGACGAAACCGTCTGCATCGAAGCGTCCGACATCGCCGGTGCGGATGAACGATAGGCCCTCTGGCGAAACCCAAGTCGCGGCGTCGGTTTGTTCGCGGCGGTTGTGATAACCGCTCATCATCAGCTCTGAACGGCCGACCAATTCGCCGACTTCGCCGCGCGGCAGTTCGTGGCCGTCTTCATCAATGACGCGGATATCATGCCCGGGCGCCGGTTGGCCAACCGTGTGCAGCTTGTTGGGATAGGCATGCGCGATCAGCACGCAGGTGCCGCCGCCTTCGGTCATCCCGAAATACTCGACCAGCCCGCCAGGCCACCGCTTCAGCACATCGGCCTTCAGAGCGGCGGAGAAGGGCGCCGAGGTGCAAAACTTCATCGCAAAGCTTGAGAGATCGTATGAGGCAAAATCCTCGCGGGCCATCAGCCGCGAGTATTGCACCGGCACCAGCATCGTATGCGTCGCGCGGTGTTTCTGCGCTAGCTCCAAATACTGGCCCGCATCGAACTTCTTCATCAGCACGACCGTGCCGCCCCATGCGAGCGTCGGGAAGAAACTGACCAGCGTGGTGTTTGAATAGAGTGGCGTTGAAAGCAGCGCGACTGTGTTTGGCCCGTAGCCCATTGGCACGGCCCGCATGACATGGCCGAAGCGCATGCCAAAGCTCTGCACGATGCCCTTCGGCGTGCCGGTCGTGCCCGACGAGTAGATGATGTTGAACGGCATGTCGTCGGTGATGGTCACCGGCGATGGCTTCGCGCCTTCGGGCGCTAGGAACTGCCCATAACCTATTCCGGGTGCGCCGTCGTCAAGCGCAACCGGCTGCGCCTTTATCGTGTCGAGGCGTTCGCCCAGCGCATCGCTAACGCTCTTGTCGAGCAAGAAAATCTTGGCTCCGCAATCGGCGATCATGTCGACGATGCTATCCGGCGTGGATGAGGGCGCGATCGGCGCAACTGCAACGCCCACGCGCAAGGCGCCGACGAACACGCACGCATACTCAATCGATGTGGCGGCGCAAATTGCGATGCTCTCGCCCGGCCTTACGTTCTCGCGCTGCAGCGCCGCGGCAATGCGATCCATCATCCGGTCGAGCTCGGCAAAGCTTAGCTGGCGGCCGTCTTGAATGAGGGCGATCTGCGCAGCAGCCGTTTCGGCATGCGCGCGGATCATCTCTGGCAGCGGCTTGAACGCCTCGGTGCTCATCTCAAATCTCCCGCCGTGGCGCGGCCGTCGCCGCGTCCCCGGTGTTCGGCGTGCCCTTCGGCTCGATGAGCAGTACATGCGTTTCTTCTTCCGCGAACGGTGCATGTTCAACGCCCTGCGGCACGACGAACACTTCGCCCGGTCCGACGCGCACATCGCCATCGCGCAGGCGCATGATCATCTCGCCCTTGAGGACAAGGAAGAAGTCGTCGGTATCGGCGTGCGAATGCCAGGGGAATTGCCCCTGAAGCTTCACCACCATCAAGTCGTGGCCATTGAACGCGCCGACAACGCGCGGCTGCCAATGGCCTTCGAACAGGGCGAGTTTTTCAGCTAGATTGATCTTCACGACTCCGCTCCTGCGCTGCAATGTTTGCGCGGTAGAGATCTATCGTCCACGCGATCTGCTTGGCGCGCCAAGCGCCGCAGAAATAGGTCACTGGTGTCACGATGAAGACGCCCAGGACCGGCGCGATGGTGTGCAGATTGCCAAGGATCAAGGACCGCGTGATGTCCGGCGCGGCCTCTGAAACCAAGGCGGCCAATGCGATTGGCACGGTAACATAGCCGACCGCGATCGCTTTGAAGGCATCGTCGGTGCGACGCACGTTGATGTGCGCCATCATCGAAAGCGCCTCCAGCATGCGCGACGGGGTTTGCTCGAGCGCTGCAAACGCGCGCTTCACGCGCGGATCAACGCGCATCGAGGTCGTCAGATCAGAGCCGATGAACCTGTAGCTGCCCGGGTTGAAGAAGACATCGAAGCCGAATGCCCAGGCAGGAAAATGCCGCGCGACAGCCCGCCAGCGCTCGTGAAGAACTGTGTCGAGGCTCATGCGTGAGCGAAGATATCTGTCTCTTCCCAGCCTGCAAGGTCGAGCGCAGCGCGCGTCGGCAGGAAATCGAAGCACGATTGCGCGATCTCGGTGCGGCCTTCGCGGGCGAGCATCGTGTCGAGGCGCTCTTTCAGGGCGTGCAGGTGCAGCACGTCAGAGGCTGCGTACGCGAGCTGCGCATCCGAGAGCTCCGGCGCGCCCCAATCGCTCGATTGCTGATCCTTGGAGATGTCGCGGCCAAGCACTTCCTTGGTCAGATCCTTCAGGCCGTGGCGATCGGTGTAAGTGCGCACCAACTTGGATGCGATCTTGGTGCAATAGAGCGGCGTCGTGATGATCGAGAGATCGCGCATGAACATGGCGATGTCGAAGCGCGCGAAGTGGAAGAGCTTCAGGTGCGCCGGATCGGTCAGCACGCGCTTCAGGTTCGGCGCGTCATAAGTGGCGCGATCGAGCTGCACCAAGTGCGCTTCGCCGCCGCCGTCGGAGAGCTGAACCAGGCAGAGCGGGTCTCGAATGAGCGAGAGACCGAGCGTTTCGCTGTCGACGGCGACGGCGCCGTTGAACTTCACGCTATCGGGCAAATCGCCCTTGTGCAGATGCACCGCCACGTTCTTGCCGTCGACGGTGAGAGAGAGTTTCCGTGTCATGGGCGGGGGATTACGGCAATTCCCCGCGATACGCCAGCCGTCTGAGCGAATGGCGGCGCTACCGCCGCAGGACGAGCCCCAAGCGGAACGCGCGCGGCGGGCCGAAGCTCTCGATGCCAACGCTGCTCTCGGCCGTCTCGATTTCGGCGTCCAACGCGTTGTCCAAGGCGACGAAACCTGAGACGCCGTCGTGCATGCGTTGCTCGGCGCGCAGGTCCAGGACGAGCGCCGCGCCGAGTTCGCGCGTGTTGAGATCGTCCTCGAAACGCGCGCTCTCATAGACCAGCGCCGTTGAGAGCGTGGTGGCTTCGGTGACGCGCCATTCGGCGCCCGCGCTCACGCTCAGCTCTGGCGATTGCGCTGGGCGCAGGCCGCTGAGCGAGCCGTTGTCGAACGTCGCGTCGGTGTAGTTCAGCGCCACGCGCCAGCCGAGACGGTCGCTGAAATCTCCGCGTGCCTCCGCCTCGACGCCCACAGCTTCGATCACGCCAGCGTTCTGCCGCTGCCGGTACGCGCCGCCCGCTGGCACGAACACGCCGGGCGGGAACGTGCCGGGACCTGCGCCGAGTGTGACATTGACGATGGCGTCCTCAAGCCGCGTTGCGTATACGCCGGCTTCCCACGACCAGTTCGCATACACGCCGCCGATGCCGGCATCGACGCCGACGATTCGTTCTGGCTCTAACGCTGCGTTGGCTTCGGTGACGTCGTTACCGACACGGAAAGGGCGGTGAAGCTCGTTCAAGGTCGGCGGACGAAATCCGGCATAAGCCGCGCTTCGCACGAAGGTGTCGCCGAATGCGCGGCGCAGGCCGAGCCGCGCCGTCGGCGCGATAACTTCGGTGTCTTCCGGCGTGAACTGCAACAGCGGCGCGCTGGTCGCGATCAGGCGCTCGACGCGGCTCCCATCCCAGGCGCGATAGAGGTCTGCGCGCACGCCGCCAGTGAAGAGCCAATCGCCATTTTCGCGCCAGCCTTCGAGATAAGCGCCCGCCGTCAGCGTGCGTCCTCCAGCAATACGATTGCGTGTGAACTGGCCGCCGCTGAACGAGAAGCGCTCACGCGTCTCGCCGTCCGCGGTGCGCAGATCGCCGCCAAGCTCAACGCCAAAGCCTTCGCCGGTCCACCGCAGCGCCGCGTTGCCGCCCCAGCCGAGGGCCGGCGTTTCATATTGCTCGTTCGCAGGTGTCGTCGCGCTACGATCGGGCGCGGTGGCGACGGAGGTGTTGTAGAGGTCGGACATCATCGTCCAAGCCTGCACGCGCCACGCCAAATCGCCCAACGGCGCAGCAAGCGTGACGCTCAAGCTCGATCCATCGGAACGCGATTCTGCGCCAACCAGCCCGGCGCCACGGCTTTCCGAATATCCGCCAAGCCGGATCGCGAAGACGTGTTCGCCGTCGCGCCACTCAATGCGCGCGACGCCCGAGAGCGAGTCAGACCAAACTTCTGTATCGGCCGCGCCGCGTCCCGTGCGAACGGGGATCCAGCCGTCATCCTGTTGCGCGGCCGCCGCCAGCATGAATGACCACGCATCCCCACGCGCTTCGCCGGCGCCTGCGGCGCGGACCTGACCGCGCTCGCCGCCTTCGAGCGAGAGCGTCGCGCCTTGTCCGCGCCGTTCTTCCAGTCGCACCGTGCCGGTCAGCGCGCCGGCGCCGTAGGGTCCTGCACCGGCGCCGCGCAGCACGGTCGCGTGTTCGATCGCCTCCGGCGGTGCGGCGCCCCAGATCACCCAGCCGCCGAACGGATCGTTGAGCGGCTGGCCGTCGAGCGTCACCAGCGCCCGCCCCGCACCCGACGGCGCGGTGGCGCGGATAGATAGACCCTGAATCGTTGGATTGGCTGTGGCGCTGCCGTTGCGCCGAAATGTCGAGACGCCAGGCGCCGAACGCAGCGCTTCGTCAAGCCGCGTTGCCGTTTCCAGAACAAGCGGGTCGACCTCGTAGGCGGAGTAAGCGACGTCGCCCGTTGCTTCCGGCAGGCGCGGCGCAACGATGACCAAGTCTTCGGGCGCCGCCTGACATTCCACCGTTACTGGTCCCTGTCGTTTTGTGGCCCGTCGAGAGCCTCATAGGTCACGAGAGTGAAGCGTGTTCGTTCGCTCTCACGCATGCGTTGTGCTATCACTTCGTGTAGATTCGGTTGCCATGCCGTCCAGCGCTCCACGAAGGCGTTCGCCGCATTGCGATCGCCAGCGCGCTGAATCGCGAGCACTTCGCGCAGCAGACTCGTCACCGCCTCCGGGTAACGCCGGTAGTCGATACGCAGACGCCCGTTTTCGAACCGCAGCGCGCCGCGATCCATGAACCAGTTCCACTGGATCAGCTGCATGGTGTTGTAGGCCTGCTCGCGGCGCGGCCGGTTTTTCTGCAGCACGCGGCGGATGCCGGATGCGTAGATGCCGCGCAGCTGTGCGTCGGTGAGGCGGCCGCGCTCGTTCAGAATTCGCGCAGAGGTGAGCGAGACGAGATCGGCTTTCATCTCCTCCAGGAGATCAGCCGTATCTTCCAGCGCCGCATCGAGGTCGCGACCATCGGCGGTTTGGTCGACGCCGAGATAGTGTCCGATCTCGTGCCATAGCGTGCGATAGAAGCCGCTCTCTGGCGTGAGGTCGTTTGCTTGGCTGGGGATCACGGCGGCGGCGAAGGCGCGATGCGTCTCGGCGAAGAGGTTTTCGTTCAGCAGAATGTTGCCGCGCATCAGGATCGTGCGCCCGTACTGGCGCGCGAGATAGGCCTCGTTCGGTAGAATCGTGGCAGTGTTCGCGCCGCGCGCCTGGCCGAAATCGGCGATGATGTTGTAGACGCCGACCGGGATGTTGCTGCGGACTTCGCGGTGGTGCGTGTACGGCAAGGCGTTTTCGACACGCTGGATATCGCCCAGCGCTTCTTGCAGCTCCTCGCTCCGTGCGCGATCGCGCACCAGCAAGGAGAGTGAGAAGAAGGTCTTCACGCCATAGAGCGCGTCGTCATAGGTCTCGTACGAGCCGATCTGTGCGTTGAGATTGCCGGTGAACGCGCCCGTCACCCAAGCGGCGTCGCCGCCTTCATAATCATCGGCCAACAGGTCCCGCGCCCGCAGACGCAGGTAGCGTGCAAACGCCGGGTCGCCGTTTTCGACATCATCGGCCGCGGCATTGAGGTGATCATGGATCGCCAGGATGTCTTCGGCGTAGGCTACCGAATAGGGCACAGCCAAATAGGTTTGGCTGAGTTCCAGCCGCTCACGCAGACCTGGGTGCAGAGTGTCGAGTGCGCGGTGGCGATCCAGAGCCGCGAGCGCCTGGCGGCGGTTCTCTGCTGTCGCGGCCCAAACCACGCTGCGGTCGTCAAGCAGTTCGCTGCGGCGCGCTGGATTGGCGGCAAGGAAAGTGTCGAGCGCCTCTCGCGTCGCGCCGGCGGGGTAGACGTTCCGTGCCGGCGCTTCCTGCGCGACGGTCAGGAAAGGCTCGCGCGTATTGTCGAGGGTCGTGGCGATCGGTCCGGCATTCATGCGGAAGAGGTCATTCTCGCGCGTGAGTTCGGGGTGCGCTGTTAGATAGGCCTCCGCCGCCAGCGCCTGCGGGTGGCGCTGCGCCATATAGAGGCGGTGCATACGCTCGCCAGCTTGCAGCAATTCCTCGACCGCGGCGCGTTCGCCGGCGCTCAACGCTGAAAGATCCGGCGCGAGATGCAGACGCTGCGTGCGCGCCAGGATCGCGTCGGCGCGGACTGGATCGAATGATGGCGCGATACCGGCGGTGGGAGGGACGGTTGCGGCCGGCGCCGTAGCGCACGCGACGAGGCCCAAGGCTAGGGCGAAGCTCAGATTTCTCATACCAAAGCGCTAGCACGCAGCTCGGTCTGCTCCCACCCCGGAAGCGACCAAAAGCCGAAGTTGACGGGCGGGCGCCGCTCCCCTAAACCCCGCCGTCTTCTACCCCTGTGCCCGGATGGCGGAATTGGTAGACGCACCAGCTTCAGGTGCTGGCGCTCGCAAGGGCGTGGAGGTTCGAGTCCTCTTCCGGGCACCATCTTTCCGACACTACGAGTACGGCAGCCCTGAGCGCAGCTTGTGATCGGGCTAAGGCGGTCGTGCATGAAAATCGAGCTTCGAGGCCCTGGCGATTTCGCGGTTGATGTCGTCGGTGAGCTGCGACGGCAGGATGTGCTGGCCGCGATCGTCGAGCGCCATGGGCGCAGCGGTTGCACCTTAACCGTCGACGCGCTGCTCATCCTCGAAGACGCCAACCCGCATGACGCCAACGCCGTGCGGATCGAAATCGATGGCGCGCTCGTTGGCTACCTGAGCCGCGACATCGCGCGCCGCTATCGCGCCGATCTCGCCGCCGCCGGCACGCCGTCAGTCACGGTGAAATGCAAAGCCCGCATCGTCGGCGGCTTCGAGACCGCGCGCGGGGAGCGGGCGTACTTCGGCGTCCGCCTCGACCTGCCGCCGATGCGCTCAGGCGCGTGACGCTCCGCATTGACGGATGGCTCTTATTCTACGTTGCATTTTTCGCCCTTTTGCCGAACTGACGCAGTCCTGAGCCTTGGCGTTTTGCTCGAGCGCCTATACTTCACGGCGTCAATGACACCGCGCGACCGCATCCGTAACTTCTCAATCGTGGCCCATATTGACCACGGCAAGAGCACGCTTTCTGACCGGCTGATTCAGGAGACGGGGGCGCTGACGGCGCGGGAGATGACGTCTCAGGTTCTCGATAACATGGATATCGAGAAGGAGCGGGGGATCACGATCAAGGCGCAGACGGTGCGCCTGGAATACAAGGGATATGTCCTCAACCTGATGGACACGCCCGGGCACGTCGACTTTGCCTATGAGGTCAGCCGCTCGCTGGCGGCGTGCGAGGGGGCGCTGCTGATCGTGGACGCTTCGCAGGGCGTCGAAGCGCAGACGTTGGCCAACGTCTATCAGGCGCTCGATCTCGATCTCGAGATCGTGCCGGTGATCAACAAGATCGATCTGCCCGCCGCCGAACCCGATCGCGTCAAGCAGCAGATCGAGGACGTCATCGGCCTCGACGCCAGCCAAGCCATCCTCGCCTCCGGCAAAACTGGCGAGGGCATCACCGATCTGCTTGACGCCATCATCACCCGCCTGCCGCCGCCAAAGACCGGCGACCCGAATGCGCCGCTGAAAGCGATGCTCGTCGACGCCTGGTACGACGCCTATCTCGGCGTCGTCGTGCTCTTCCGCGTCATTGATGGGGTGGTTAAGAAGGGCATGCGCGTGAAGCTCATGCAGACCGGGGCGGACTATAACGTCGATACGCTCGGCGTGCTCAGACCCACCGGCAAGATGTGGCCGAGCTTGGGCCGGGCGAGATTGGCGTGCTGACCGGCTCGATCAGGAAGTCGCGGACGCCCGCGTTGGCGACGCCATCACCGAGTATCGCCGCGAGACGAGCCAAGCGCTGCCGGGCTTCAAGCCGGCGCAGCCGGTGGTGTTCTGCGGGCTCTTCCCGCAGGACGCGGCGAACTTCGAAGATCTGCGCGCCGCGATGTCGAAGCTCCGTCTCAATGACGCCAGCTTCAGCTACGAAATGGAAACCTCAGCCGCGCTCGGCTTCGGCTTCCGCTGCGGTTTCCTCGGGCTCTTGCACCTTGAGATCATCCAAAGAGCGCCTCAGCCGCGGTTCGATCTCGATCTGATCGCGACGGCCTTCGGTCGTCTACAAAGTCCACATGAACAACGGCGAAGTGCGCGAGGCTACAATCCCGCCGATCTGCCCGACGTCGTCCACATCAAGGCGATCGAAGAGCCGTGGATCAAAGCCACTTTGCTGACGCCGGACGAATATCTCGGTTCGATCATCAAGCTTTGCCAGGATCGGCGCGGCATTCAGAAGGATCTGAATTACGTCGGCTCGCGCGATGCTCGTCTATGAGCTGCCGCTCAACGAAGTCGTGTTCATTTCTACGATCGCCTGAAGAGCGTCTCGAAGGGTTACGCCAACTTCGATTATCAGATCATCGATCACCGCGAGGGCGATCTGGTGAAGATGTCGATTCTGGTGAATGACGAGCCTGTCGATGCGCTCGCCATGCTGGTGCATGCGGGCCGCGCTGAATACGCGGCCGCGCCATGGTGGAAAAGCTCAAAGAGCTGATCCCGCAGCATGTTCAAGATTCCGATCCAAGCCGCCATCGGCGGTCGCATCATCGCGCGCGAGACAATCAGCGCGCTCCGCAAAGACGTGACCGCGAAATGCTACGGCGGCGACGCCAGTCGCAAACGCAAGCTCCTCGACAAGCAGAAAGAGGGCAAGAAGCGGATGCGCCAGTTCGGCAAGGTCGACATCCCGCAGGAAGCGTTCATTGCGGCGCTGAAGATGGATGGGGATTGAGGTACTCTGCGCCGTCCGCTAATGTGATGGCATGGCAAAGAAGGCTCCAGAAGAGGTTTTCACGCCGCGTGCGGCAAAGATCAACGAGCGAATGTTCGTGCCTCGGCCGGCGCTTGAGGAGGCGCTTCAGGACGCCCTGAAATCAAGCAAGTACGTCGTAATCCACGGCGAGAGCGGCAACGGGAAGACCTGGTTATACAAGAAGGTCTTCAAGCAGAACGGTGTCGAATTCGAAACGATGAACCTAGCCGACGCCGTGTCGGCGGGATCGCTCGCTGCGGCGATCGAGCAAAAGCTCGGCGCCTTGGGTCATGCGGAGGAAGAGAAGTACGAAGAAGAGCTGACGACCGGTGTGCGCCCAATGAATACGGGCGTTGAAGCGAAGCGGCGCACGACACGCAAGATTACGTCGAAAGGTTCGTTCCTTGCTTTGGTGTCACTCCTTCGAAAGCGGGCCGGCAAGAAGCCTGCCGCGATTATCTTCGACAATTTCGAACATGTCGCTCATGACGAAAGCATTCTGCGTGAGCTCGCGGCGCTGATCATATCCGCGGACGATGACGATATCAGCGAAGCGAAGGTGAAGCTGTTCATCGTCGGCGTGCCCGGCGACATTCGCTCGATGGTCTCGCGAGTGTCAAACGCCGCGACGATCGCAAAAAGGCTGATCGAGATCCCCGAAGTGGCGCGTATGACCACCGCCGAGGCGAACGACTTGATGAAGCGCGGCCTGATCAACGAGCTCGGACTTAAGATCGACGGCGATGACGCGGACTTCTACAACAGCCTATGTTGGAAGACCGACCGCATTGCGCAGCACATTCAAGAGTTTTGCCTGAAGATCGCCAAGGAAGCGATCAAGAACAAAGGCCTCATCGATGATGAGGTGCGTGAACGGGCCGAAGGCAAGTGGACCGCCGAGACGCTGTCGGCAGACTGGGCGGTCATCGAGCATCACATGAACGCCCGCGAAACGAAGGCAGGCCGGAAGAACCAAACGCTCTACGCTCTGGGATTGTGCGGCAAAGAAGACTTTACTTACGGCGATATCGAGAAGCTCGTTCGTCGCGAATTCCCTGATGGGACGAAGGGAGTCTCGCTGAACATGTCGCAAACGCTTGCCGGGTTCGCGACGGCGGACAACCCAATCCTACGACGCACACCCAAGAACGATGCATACCGCTTCATTTCACCGAAGCTGCGGATGGCGATCCGGTCTGGCCTAAAAAAGACCGAAGACGAGCGGGTCGAGAAGGCCCGCTGAGCGTCCACGCTAGCGGTCGCGGAAGTGCGGATTCGAACCGCGTCTATCCCACGATCAAAGCTACCGCAGGGCCTTGTCTCACTTGAGAATTCCGTCTCTCAGATGGCTCTCAATCCGACCGGGTTCTCTCAGCGCTTACAATGCGCGCATGACGAAGAGACATCCCGACGATCCCAAGCCAACCTGGTTCCGCCTTTCAGCTGAAAGCTGGGCGATGATCAGGACCGAGTATCTGAGCGGCGCGACCGCGCGCACGCTGGCGAAGAAGTATCGCGTCTCGCCGACGAGCATCTATCGCCATGCGTGCCAGGAGGGCTGGACGAAGGAGGCGATGGCGGAGGCGGTTTCGCGGAAGTCGGTCGCTGATGCCGAGCGCGAGGCGGCGGAAGCAGCGGCGGCGGCGAAGCAGCAACACGATGAGATGACATCGCTCGTGGAGCGGATCGCGGCCGAGGAGGACGCTTCCGACATTGCGGCGGCGATTGAGCGGCGGGCGTTGGCGCAGGCGAGCGCGGCGATGGTGCAGGGGCGGTCGAAAGAGGCGCAGGCGTTGGCGTCGATGGCGGAGATGATGCGCAAGCGCGTGGTGAAGCTACCGCCGGTAACGCCGTTGGTGATGCAGCGTGAGGCGCAGATGGCGTCGCCGGCGGAACTGGAGCGCCGTGCTTTGGCGCAGGCAGGTGAGGCGTTGGCGCGTGGCGATGCGGCGGAAGCGAAAGCGCTGACGGCGGTGGCCGAGCAGATGCGCAAGCGGATGGAGGAAGCCGAGGCGGCGGCCCGGGCTGAGGTCGAGCGCATCGAGGTGGATCAGGCGCAGAAGGAAGAATTCTACATGCAGCTCTTCCACCATGCGGCGATCGTCGCGGCGGCGATGGTGCACGATCCGGAGACGGCGCCGGGCGTGTTCCTGCGGATGATCAAACGCTGGCGCGAAATCAATCTGGGCGAAAGCGAAGCGGATGCGGAGAAGCGCGCGGCGGTGATCGCGGCGGCGCAGCGGCGTCATATCGAAGGACGCGAGCGCGAGAACTTGCCGGAGGATGTGCGCGCGTATGTCGAGGCGCGCTGGATGGAGGCGCGCGAACGGCTGGATCGCAATGAGCCGGTGGGGCTTGTGAAGAAACTGGGTGAGGTGGTGAGCTGAGCTTACGCCGCTTTCTTCTCGGGCGGCGCCAGGTCTTCCGGCTTGATGTCGAGCGCTTTCATCAGCGCGTCATGGACAAGGAGGTTCACGGCGTTGCGGTCGACGGTTTGGGCGGCGAACGTTTCGCGGAGTTGCTCGGCAAGCGCGAGGACGTGGTTTGCAGACGACATCTGTGAATTTCTCCGTGGCCGGCAGGTATTTGATTCGAGTGACCGTGGCGTGACGTGGCGCTGACAGTTTTCCCAAGCCGGCGCGATTGTGACGGGGGACACAGCCGCGTTTGAGGGGGTGGTTCAGACGTGGACAGGCGTGTCCGCTGAGGTTAGGCCGGGCGGCGAAACGGAGGAGGGAATCTCATGCGTCAACTTTTGATCGCCGCCGCAGCGGCACTTGCGCTCGCGGCGTGCGGCCAGGGAGGCGCCGATGGGCCGCCGTTGCCGCGGGTGCAGGCGGGCGCGACGCCGCCGTCGACGCAATCGCCAGCTTCGCCGACCCAGCAGGCGCAGATCACTGACGAGGTGCGCCAACAGCTGGTCGAAAATATCGGCCAGCAACTGACACAGCTGCAGGGTGCGAATGCCCGGAATTATGCTCAAGTCGGCACAGATACGATCGTGCCGATGCAGCCGGGTCGTGATTACCGCTTCCTGGTCGATCTGACGGGCGGCACTGAATATGGCTTTATAGGCGCCTGCGACGGCGATTGCTCGAACGTCGATCTTGAGCTGATCAGCATGGAAACGGGCGGCGTCGTCGCCAATGACATGCTGCCGGATGATTATCCGATCTTCCCGTACACGCCGGCCGCGAATGGCCAGTACATGGTCCGCCTGCTGATGCAGGCCTGCACGACGGCGCCTTGCTTTGCAGGGGCGCGGATCGTCAGCAATGCGCCAGCAGCAGCGACTGGCGGCGGAAGCACCAGCGGTGGCGAGACGACGGGCGGCGGCGGCACGCCGGGCAAGCCCTAAGCATAAGGGAAGCAATCCTCGCGCAGCAATTCGATGCCGAAGTGCTGCGCGAGGGCTTCGATCGCGTCTTCGTGCTCGTCGTAGGGATCGGAATTCTCCGGCCCTACGATCACGATGCGGAAGTTCGCCTGATTGCGCCCGCCGGGCGGCAACATTGCGGTGGCGAGGCCTTCGCCATCGGCTGACCGGAGGGTCAGGAAAAGCGGCATCGTCTTGGCGATGTGATCCTTCAAACCAATGGCTTGTTCGAACGTCGCTGTGCCCTTGGGGGCGCGGTAGGTTTCGCGGGCGGCGCCTTCGTAGCGTCGGAAGTATTTGTCGACGACATGGCGCATCAGCGCCGCTTCGGCTTCCGCCTCGGCCTCAGTCTCAAATCTGAACCAGGTTGCGCCGTCCGGCGCATCGCACACGTACCGCATGGAACGCAGTGTAGCGCACGATGCGGAACAAATTATGGAAAGAGCTGCAGGTAGAATGCGCGAAGGCGCGCCCTGTGGTCCACAAGGCACGCCTCCGTTTAGCGTTGGCGCTGATTAACAGGGCACGTCGACGGTGACGTAGCGGTTCGCGTAGCGATCCCACTGGCGTTCTCGACGCGTGCATTCCGGCGGCGGGGGTGGCGGCGGCTCGTAGTAACCACCGTCGCGATAATCGCCGCCGCGGTAGTAGTCGTCATCGCGACGCTCGTAGTAGCGGTCGTCGTCGCGACGTTCGTTGTTGCTGTTGCTGATGGCGGTCGCGATCACGGCGCCCAGAACGAGCCCAATCACGCCGGCGGCGACGGCATCGTTGTCGTCGCGGCCATAGCGGCGGCGGTCGCGATCGCGCTCGCAGCCGTAATTGTTGTCCCTTCGGCAGCCGTAACGGTCAGTGTAGTGGCCGCCGCCGTGATAGCCGCGGTCGTGGCCGCCGCGATGTTGGGCGGAGGCCGTCGCGGGCGCGAGGGCGGTGAGGCCGAAGGCCATGGCGGCAAGAATGGTCGCGAACTTACGCATCATCTGAATATGCTCCCGATGTAACCCTGGAACTTGGCGGCTGAACGAGGGCTGAATCACGGGAACCGCTGACGCGCAGCAAAAAGGGCGCGGACATTGCTGTCCGCGCCCTTGATGGGTTTGGCGTCTGGTCTAGTTGCTGCCGCCGCTTGAGCCGGCGCCTTCGCTGGTCGGGAAACCGCGGGTGCGCAGGAGTGCGTTCACGTCCGGATCGCGGCCGCGGAATTGGCGATAGGCTTCCGCGCGGTCGGTGGTGTTGCCGGGGGCCAGGATGATGTTGCGCATGCCGGCGGCGGCGGTTGGATCAAAGACGTTGCCGCTGGCTTCGAACATTTCCCACGTATCGGCGTCCATCGTCTCGGACCAGAGGTACGAGTAATAGCCGGCCGAGTAGGAGTCGCTTGAGAACAGGTGGCCGAACTGCGGCAGGCGGTGACGCATCGCCATTTCACGCGGCATGTTCAACGAAGCGAGCGTTTCGCGCTCGAACGCATCGACGTCGGTGATCGGCTCGGCGCGATTGTGCAGCGACATGTCGACCAATGCAGACGACAGGTACTCAACCGTGGCGTAGCCTTGGTTGAAGGTCGAGGCGTTGTTGATGCGATCGACCAAGGCCTGCGGCATCGGCTGGTTGGTGCGGTAGTGACGCGCGAAGCGATCGAGGATCGGACGCGAGAGCACCCAGTGCTCGTGCACTTGGCTCGGATACTCCACATAGTCGCGCGGCGTGCCGGCGAGACCCGGATAGTTCACCTCCGAGAGCAGGCCGTGCAGCGCGTGGCCGAATTCGTGGAAGAGCGTTTCGGCGTCATCCAGCGAAATCAGGATCGGGCCGTCGCCGCCGCCAACGAAGTTGTTGTTGTTCGAAGTGATCGGCGTGACTTCGCGGCCCATGAAGGTCTCGTGACCTTGGTAGCCGTTGGCCCAGGCGCCGGAGCGCTTACCGGCGCGGGCGAAGGCGTCGAAATAGAACAGGCCCTGATACGAACCGTCGCGATCGCTGACTTCGAACACGCGCACGCTCGGCTCGAACACCGGCACCGTTCCAGTGATTTCGCGGAACGACAGGCCGTAGAGCTGGTTGGCCATGTAGAAGGCGCCCTCGACCATGTTGTCGAGAACGAAGTACTCGCGCACTTCGTTTTGATCGAGGTTGTAGCGGTCGCGGCGGACTTGCTCTGCGTAGTAATTGTAGTCCCACGGCTCGATGGTGATGCCGGCGCGCTGGCGATCGGCGATCGCTTGCATGTCGCGCACTTCTTCGTGCACGCGCGCTACGGCGGCGGGCCACACGCGCATCATCAGATCCTGCGCGCGCTCCGGAGTGCCGGCCATGGTGTCGGCCATGCGCAGGTGAGCGTGGGTTGGGAAGCCGAGGATTTGCGCGCGTTCAGCGCGTAGACGCAGGATGTCGGCGATCACAGCGTTGGTGTCGTTGGCATCGCCGTTGTCGCCGCGGTTCTTGAAGGCTGTCCAGACGCGCTGACGCAGCGCGCGGTTTTGCGAGAAAGTCAGGAACGGGTCGACGCTGGAACGGGTGTTGACCACTGCCCACTGGCCTTCGTGACCGCGTGCAGCGGCGGCGCGGGCGAGCGAGTCGACGATGTTCTGCGGCAAGCCGGCCAGATCGCGGCGGTTGGTAATGAAGATCGCGGTGTTTTCGTCCGCCAGCAGGCGGCGGCCGAAATCGGCGAACTTGGTGGAGAGTCCTTCGTTGATGGCGCCGAGGCGAGCCTGTTGCTCCGGCGTGGCGGCAGCACCCGCGCGCACGAATTGGTTGTGCGAACGCTCAAGCAGGCGCAGTTGTTCGGCGGTGAGGCCCAACGTAGCGCGGCGCTCGTAGAGATCGTTGATGCGGTTGAAGAGCGCGCGATTGAAGGTGATGGCGTTGTAGGCCGCGGTGATTCGCGGCGACCATTCAGCTTCAACTTCTTGGATTTGCTCGTTGCTGACGTTGTCGGTCATCACGCCGAAGATGGTCAGCGCGCGATCGAGGTGGCGGCCGCTGTCCTGCAGCGGGACCATGGTGTTCTCGAACGTCGGGCGCGCCGGGTTGTTGGCGATGACTTGCACTTCCGCCTCTTGCAGACGAACGCCGAGTTCGAGCGCCGGGCCGACGAGTTCAGCGCGTGCTTGGTCCCACGGCGGCACGCCGCCATGCGGGCCGCTCCATGGCTTCAGGAGCGGATCTTGGTTGGCTTGCGCGGTAAGTGTCTGCACGTCGGACTGCGCTTGCTGGTAAGTGGCGGCGTTGCCGAAATTGGACGCGGCCGTTTCCGCGCCGGTCGTGGCGCACGCGGCGAGCATGGGCACGCTCGCGGCGAGGCAAACGGCGAGAAGCTGCTTCTTCATAGAACCCCCAAAAATGAGAACGGCCCGAGCAAGCGGGCGGCGTTGGAGGCGATTTTGGCCGCTTAGGGGAGGTGGTAGCAAGGGCGGGCGGCGCCTGGCTGATGAGGGGGCGGGGTTTTGCGACGAACTGCCGCTCAATCTGGAATGAATTCAGCCCTGAAGCGCAGCTGATCGCCCGCAATCAGGCCCAAGTCTGGTGGTGGTGGAGGCAGCGAGTTGATCACCTCCATTACCGTGTTGGCAAAGCCCCAAGCAGCCGGAGTTTCCTCCTCAACGGCGCAGTCGAGGTCTTCGCCGGTGTAGGTGCACAGAAGTTTGACAGTGCCGCGTATGCCAGCAGCGAGGGCTTCGGGCGGAAACGCTTCGCGCGGTGCAAACAAGGGCGGAGCTTCGAATGGACCTAGCCCGGGGTGGTAGCGGTTGACTGGCGTGACCGAAGGGGGACCGCCGAAACTGATCGGCAGGATGAAGGGCTCGACCGCGTGCGCATCGGCGAAGTCCTGGCTTGATGGTGAGACGCGAAACATCGGTGCGAGCGTCATCGCTGCCGCCGCAAAGCCGCTTCCGGCGGGCGTCTCGCTATGTGGTTCGCAGTTCAGGCGGCGCTCGGGGTTGATGCGGCAAGAGAGGATTCCGCGCCCTTGGGTGTTGGCGACGCGCGCCGCTTCGGGTGTCGAGAGCAACACGGCCGCTGTCGGTGGCGCTTCGTCCCAGGTCGGCAGGGTAACAATAGACTCGTAGGCTTCCGCGATTGCGCGCTGGGCTGGATTGAGGCCTTCATAGGAAGATCCCGACGTCGGCATGACGAAGCGGATAGTGCGGCGAATGCGGCCGCCTTCGACCGGTTCGCCGTTCACACGCGCGGGTTCGACGCGAAAGGTGCGCGCGATAGCGAGCGCGGCGTCGCCGAAGCCCCATGATGCCGGGCTCTCAGCGGTGACCGAGCAGGTCAAAGTCGTGTCGAGACGCACGAAGCACTCGATCGTGGCGCGGCCCTCTACGTATTGTTCCGTTGCTTGCGACGGGTAGTTTTCAACGAAGTCATGCGCATCGGGTTGCGCTAGCCAGACGGGATTGGTGATTGTCGGCGCTTGCGCGTGCGCGGCCTGGGAAAACACCAAGGCAGTCGCGATAACGGCGATGCGCAGCATTTTCCCTCCCCGTACGGTAACGTTGCCGCGAACCCGCGCCGGCGTCAAACGGGGTTTCAGGGGCAGGTCGCAACTGCTACCAAAGCCGCCTTGATTTTAGGGAGAGCTGCATGCGTCGCGCAATTTTGACACTGGTTTCCGTCTGCGCACTGGCTGCGTGCAATCCAGCAGCGCCGGCCGGTCAAACCGCTGCGAATGACGCTGGCGGCAGTGGTGCGTTCCCGGATTTGAATGGGGCGGCGTTTCGGGCTGAAGCAACGATCACAAGCACGGATGGGACAACCATCCCCGTCGTGATGATCCGCGATGGGCGCAAGATGCGCATGGAAGTGAATGCCCCCCAAGGCGCGGCAACGATCATCACCAATGGCGACACCGGCGAGAGCTTCGTGATCAGCACGCAGGCCGGGCGCCAGATCGCGATCCGCGCCGATAGCCTGGGTCAGGGTTTGGAAAATCCGGTGGACGAATGGCAGGGCGATCTGGCCGAGAGCGCCACGCGCTCAGGCACTTGCACCGTTGCCGGTGAGACCGGCGCCGAGTGGACCAAGACCACCGCTGAGGACGGCACTGACACCGTCTGCGTGACCCAGGACGGCATCATCCTGCGCGCCACCGATGACGGCCGAGTCGCCTGGGAGACAACGAGCGTCCAGCGCGGCCCGCAGTCGGCTGAGCTCTTTGCGCTACCGGAAGGCGTCCAAACGTTGGATTTGGGCAACGCGTTCAATCAAGCCCTTGAGGCCGCTCAGCGGCGGGGCAACTAGAGCTTTTACTGGAGGCAGGGAGGCGAGAGTTTGTGGCGCCGCAAGGCGCCGCAAGCCGTTGTGCGCCGCCCTGCGGCAGGCTATGGCTCATCCCTTCGGGCGGGACTGACGGACGCTAAATGGTTAATTTTACAGCAACCGCTGCAGCGCTCGCGCCCGAACTGGCGTCGCGAGTCATGCGGCTGTTGCCCCGCGAATTCCAAGACGCGTTCGTGCAGCAGCCCGACGTCTTCATGTTCTTCTCGTCGATCTTCCTGGCCGCAGTGCTCGTCGCTGCGTTCTGGATGCTCACCGGCATGGGCAAGGCGAGCTCGATGGCGCGGATGGCGCTGCGCGGGCAGGCGCTGAAGCGCACGAAAGATCACCGCGCGCTGGTGCTCATCGCTGAGATCGAAGGCGGTGGCGGCCTGCTGCGCCAGGAGATGAAGGAAGCGATCGAAGACAATTTCGGCATGTTCTCTTTCGAGCACGACGTGCAGGTCGATCTCTTCCCGGTAAAACTGAAGACGGTGTCGCCGCGCGCGCATCCGGAAGCGCGCCGCCGTATCGCTGTCGAAGCCGGCGAAGCGCTGGAGCGTTCGGCGGCTGACGTGATCGTGTGGGGCAAGCGCACGCTCACCGGCAAGATCGATCTGCGCATCACGACGCTGCCAGGCTATGGCCGCACGCACGACGTGCAGGACTTTTCGCTCGGCTGGAAGGTTGGCCGTCCGGACGAGGCGGTGCAACGCGCGTTGGCGTTTGCGCTCGCACGCAAGGCGCGCCCAGTTCTGCATCGCCCTCAGGACTATAAGCCTGAGCGTCTGCAGCCGATCGTCGAGGCGCTCGACCAGATGGTTGAAGCGCGTCCGGCTGAGATCAGCGAAAACCTGCAGCTCGATATTCTTTCGGATTTCGCCTCGGGCGCGTTGAGCCTCGGCGAGCGCGGCGGCCACATCAAGTGGCTCGGCAAGGCGCTCGATGCGCGTCAGCGTTATCTCGATGCGGTCGATCGCACGACCGATCCGATCTCGTGGGGCGCAGCGCAGCAAGAGATTGGCCGCGCACTGACCGCGTTGGGCGAGCGCGAAGGCGCGCGCGACAAGCTGGAAGAAGGCGCCTCGCGTCTGCGTCTGGCGATGGATGCGCTGCGTTCGACGGACTCGTTGCAGCAAGCCGAAGTGGCGCTGCGCGCGCTACAACGGGCCGAGCAGACGCTGCAACAACGCCGTCGCGTCGGCCTGCGCTGGCCGGGTTAAGCCGGCTCGTTGCGCGCCGCAAGGGCGCGATCGCAATCATGGCGCTTTGAACGAAGATGTCGTCATCGGCGGCGTATAGTAGGGCAGCTGGAGTATCCGGCGCCTGCTGTCCGCCGCCGATGACATCGTCTCGTCCTTGTCTCAGTTGCGCGACTTGGCCGTTAGGCGATGTTGTGTCCGATCGGGCAAGTCACGCCGGTTCCACCAAGCCCGCAATAGCCATTCGGATTCTTGGCCAAGTATTGTTGATGATAGTCTTCGGCGTAGAAGAACTCGGGCGCATCACCTAGTTCCGTCGTGATCGCGCCGTAGCCGGCCGCGCGAAGCTTCTCGTCGTAGGCTTTGAGCGCGGCTTTGGCTGTGCGCTTCTGCGTATCCGAAGTCGTGAAGATCGCGGAACGATATTGCGTGCCGATGTCTCCGCCTTGGCGCATGCCTTGGGTCGGATCGTGGCTCTCGAAGAAGAGCTTGAGCAGCTGATCGTAACTCACTTGTTTCGGATCGAAGATCACGCGCACGACTTCGGTGTGGCCGGTGCGGCCCGAGCAAACTTCCTCGTAGGTCGGATTCGGCGTCGCGCCGCCAGCATAGCCGGCCGACGTGCTCCAGACGCCCGGGGTTTGCCAGAACTTGCGCTCAGCGCCCCAGAAGCAGCCGAGTCCGAATACGGCTTCTTCAAGCCCTGCCGGGAACGGCGGCTTCAGCGGGTTGCCGCTAACGAAATGGGTCGCGGCCGTGGGGATCGGAGTGGACCGGCCCGGCAGGATTTGGTCGGCGGCGGGCATGGTTTGGGATCGGGCCATAAAGAACCTCGTTGGATTTGGCTTGAATGTAGGCTGTCGCCGCGCCGCGTGCACCCCTGGAGGGGCGGGGGTGGGCTCGGGGAGGAGCGGGCGCGGGCGGCGAACGCTGGAAAGTACGCGGGCGCCTGTGACGCGGTTACGCGGGTTGCGCGCGCGGGCGGCGACGGCCATAACCCGCCGCCGGACGGACAGGTGGCCGAGTGGTTGAAGGCGCACGCCTGGAACGCGTGTATGGGTGCAAGCCCATCGAGGGTTCGAATCCCTCTCTGTCCGCCAGGTTTCACTCAATCGACAGAGATAAGAAGCGGGTCGAAGGCCAGCGCAATTGAAACGTTGTGACTGGGCGACGCTGATTGGCCCAATCCAGTCACTAGCTCCAGCATACGGAGCGACTGGGCTAGAGACGTCGTACTGCGGGCAGACGCCAAGCGCCGCTCAGCCAGGGTTCCTGCGGAAGGTAGGCGCGGAAAATGAGTGCGAACGGCCCCTGTGGTGTGGGGAGCCAGTTGCCGCTATCCCTGGGCGCGCCTCTCTGCATCCGGATCGAAATGCTGCCATCGGTGTTTCGCGCGATGCCTGATGACCGGTCGCCGACCGCGTACCTGTGGATCGGGTTGTCGACGAAGAAGAGGCGGCCGTCCGCCTCGAGTTGGTACATTGAGACTGACCAGAACGCCGATGCAGGGACGTTGTTCGGCACTACAAGTTCGTAGGCATTGGCGCCGTCGAGCGCAGCGCCGGAAGTGTCTTCCTGGGCGCGCCCGTAGGTGGCTTCTTTGGCGTCCAATGCTGCGAGTCCGGAGAGGGCGACCGCTGCGCGCACTTGGAAGCTGGCGCTCGCTTCACCGATGCCGTGAGGTGGATAGCGCCAACCGGCGACGTACTCGCCCCTCAGTGCAAAGCCTTGGCGCATGACGGTGGTGGCTTGATCCGCGGCGGTGCGCCAAGCTGCTCGCTGTCCCTCAGCCAATGATCCCCATGCGTCAATAGCGCCGGGATTCACGCCTGCCGCCGAGAATTGACGCGCCTGGGCGCCCACCGGGTCGCGCAGCGAAGCGCGGGCCAAGGTTGCGTTGACGACTGCGAGGAAGTTTTCCAAATCGGGGCCGTCTCCTGGCGCGATGTCCAGCTGTGAAGGCGGCGGCGCGTCGAGTACGCGCAGCTGATCCTGCAGGGCGTTCGCAGCGGGAATGTCCTCTTCGCCGTCCACCAGGATGCGCGCCACCATCCAGACATCGGCGGTTTCAGAGCGAATGAGACGCGCTCCCTCCGGCGGATTGTCTTGCCAGTCGGGACCTACAATTAGTGTGTGGCCGCCTTCGCCACTCGTCGCGCGAGTGCCGATGTGGGCAAAGTTGTCTGTGTACGCGTTCATAAAGGCGACCGAGAAGTAGCGGTCGCGGATCGTTGGAATGTCCATCAACACTGGGCCGTTGCTGAGATCAAGCCGGCAAGAGGAGTAGACCGTGTCGTTGTTGGGCGCGGTGATGCCGCGATTATTGTGATTAGTGAGGCCGCGCCGGTGCGTGACCTGGTTGAAGCGGTGTTGCGGGCGACGTTCGGTCTGCGCGGCGGCAATCCAGCCCGTACGCATGAACTCGAAGATCGGGAAGCCGAAATAATAGGCCGAAAGATAGTCGGGTTCTTGTCGGTTCACATGAGTGCATCCTGCTATTGCCGTCAGTGCCGCGCCCGCTAGTACTTCGCGTCTCGTAGTCTTGCTCACGGCGTTGGTCCCGTCAGTACACTGAGGAGGAAATCGGCTGCTTCGCGACGTGGCTGTTGCGCGACGCGCGTTTGCGGCGCGAACAACATGAGCTGATCGCTCTCGCGCGTGTACGCCGGCCATTCCGGACCGTTGGCGCAATGGGGTACGCCGGTTTGTGCGAACGACACCCAGCAGGACGACATCATTCGTCCAAACGCCTCGTCCTCGTCGGTGATGAAACCGTGCGGGATCGGCAATTGGTCCCAGCTTTGGAAGATGTGCGGGATTTCGGTGCCGTGGCCCGCACCTGGTGTGCGCCCACGACGGCGTTCGGGCACGTAGGTGAAGTGATAGAGGTAGCTCGGCGCGCCGCCCGAGGCTTGCATGGCAATCCAAGCTGCGGGCGCCACGAAGAACGCGTCGCCCAATGCTTGGCGGCGATATTCATCGTCCGACGCCTCGCCATAGAGTGAACGCAAGTGCTCTTGGCCGGCGCCAAGCAGGGCCAGTGCGCCGTCACCGCCGAGTGTGGCGATGACGCTTGCTTCGTTGTCGTTTGCACCAATCATCAGCGGTAGGTCCAACGCGCGGCCTTCAGCGAAGGCGCGCGACGGAGCCTCGGTGATCAATTGGCCATCGATGAAGGGTCCAAAACCAAGCCCTTGCAGCGGTCCGAGGGCATCATTCCAACGTTCGGCAGGAACAGCGCGCAACTGCGCCATTGTTGCGTTGGCGCTGAGACCGATTCGTTGAACCGCTTCGACGCCGCGGCTTTCTTGCTCTGGGAGCGATGTTGGACGTTGCAATCCGCCGCCGGACTGAACGATGGCGCCTTGAAATAGTCCCTGTGCACGCGGATTGGCGAGAAGGTAGAGCGTGCTCGCGCCGCCAGCAGATTCGCCAAACACCGTGACGCGCTGCGGGTCGCCGCCAAATGCCGCAATGTTGCGCTGAATCCATTCAAGGGCAGCGATTTGATCCATCATCCCGTAATTGCCGAGCGGCCTGCGCGCTGCCTCCCGCGTCAGCGCCGGGTGGGCGAAGTAGCCGAGCAGGCCTATGCGATAGTTGATGGTGACGAGCACAACTCCCTGACGCGCCAGCGCGGAACCATCGTAGATCGTGAAGGTGCCTGAGCCGATGCGGTGACCGCCGCCATGGATCCAGACCATAACCGGAAGTCCCGCCGCATTCTCTGGGGCCCAAACATTGAGGGTGAGGCAATCCTCACTCTGCACATCAGCTCGACCGCCGCCGCCGCCATCGCCGCGCTCGGGTTGGATGCATGCAGCGCCGTAGTGCGTGGCGTCACGGACACCGTTCCAGTCTACGGGCGGCGCGGGTGCGCGCCAGCGCAAGGGCCCGATCGGCGGTGCTGCGAACGGAATGCCCCTGTAAGATGCGATGCCATCTTGGAGCGTGCCGCTCAATAGACCGCTCTCGACCCGTGTAACGGGCTGAGCGTGGGCCGTGGCGAATGAAGTGCACGCCACGAATGCTAGAGCGTTGAGAACAGTGCGGATCATTACATGGTCCTCTGAGCTATGGCGAGGATGGAAGTCTTCAGAGATTCGATCGCGGTCTGAACCCAACGCGGATCAACTTTGTCGAGACGATCTTGCATAACGTGGTGAAAGCGATGCGCACCAAGCAGGCCGAATACGTTGGCGTAGTTTCGGGCGATGATTTCGGAGAGTTCGCCTTCAGCGCCCATCGAGGTGGGATACGGGTTCTCAAGCCCGGGCTGCCCAGCGAAAGTGTTACGAAGCGTCGGCAGCAGATGATCGCTGGCCACCAAGAAGCGTTGCGAGTCTGGGCTTGGCAGCGGCGCTAGCCGATACGCGCCTACCTCGTGAAAGTCACGCGCCGCGAAGCCTGCACCGAGATGCGCCCACAGTGCTACCCGTTGCGACGGTGGTGCATGCCGCTCCAGGAATGCGTGACCGCCCGCGTTGTCGAATTCGTGTGCGGTGGTCGAAACGAAGATGAGGCTGTGGCGCGTCAACGCGTTCGGCGCCCAGCGTGCAAGCGCTGTAAATGCGGCAAAGCCCGGACCACGTTCGCCTACAGCCGGCGTCCAGCCTGTCCGCGGCGTGGAAATGACGATGGTGGGGCTGTCGCGCTCGATGGCGCCCCAAATATTTGGACTGCGGCGCTCGCTGGCCTCGCCATCCAGCACGAGCCGGCCTTCTGCACCAGCATGCGCGGCGACAATGGCGTCTGTCCCGGGTGCTGGTCCAAGTACAGCGATGGGTGGCAGGTTTGGGTCGCGCTCGAAGGGCGCGTTGAGTTGGATCGTTTCGCCGGTGGGGCCGTCAGTGATGAGCACAATCGCGGCCGCGCCTGCGTTGGATAGGTCTTCAATAGTTCGCCGCGTCGCCGGCGCCATCAGGCGCGAATGGCGAGCGCGCGGCAATATCGCAAGCACAATAGCGCCGCGCGCCGCTGCGGCGTCGGCGCTATCTCGCCATAGGCAAAGCGGGGCACGGAGTCCGTTTGGCCCGGTGGTGCGCACAATCGCTTGCGGCAGCACTTCCGCTTCACCGCCGGGCCACGCCAGTAGTGTGCGTCTGGGCTCAAACCACGGAACGCTGAGCATCTGCCGTCGCACGCGGAAGCCAGCACCGCGAAGCGTGTTTTCAACCTCCGCGGCGACTGCGCCTTCGCCGCCGCCGCCGGATCGCAAGTGCGGTTGAGCGTCGAGCAGCGCCAAATCTTGCGCGACCGTATCTATTGCCGCGTCAGCGTTTGGTGATGCGGCGGCTCCAGCAACGAAGGGTGCAGCACTGCCTGCGATTACGCTGCGGCGCGTCACCATGAAATCCTCCCGACGGACGTTGCCCCGCCTTGTTGACGAGAGCGTAGCGCGGCATGCTGCCAACTGTCGACAATTTTGCGGATCGAGTTTCATGCAAGTTCGCCTGAGCCGACGAACGGTTCTCGCCGCGGTTTCCGTCGCTGGCTGTGCCAGCGTTCTGAACGACGGCAATTTGCCGCCGCAAGGCGTCGAAACGCCGAGCGACTCCGTCATGCTGTCGCTTGCCGACCCGGAACAGGGCGTGCAGGTGACGGCGCGGCTCTGCCGATATCCCGACTACCGCATGGCGTGGCTGTGGGCGCATGCGCACACACCAGACGGATCCTTCGCCTTTGTTGATCACAATGCATCGTGCAGCGAGGGCTTCTCCGCCGAAGACAGCTCCGTCGCCAGTTACGCCGACGATGCGGCGCGGCTGCACTTCGAGCGTATCGGCCCTACTCTGTCGCCAGAGCGCGGGGCATCGAGGGTCTCGGTTTGCGATGATAGCGGTGTTGAAATGCGTTGCGCATTGGAAATCGTGCCAACATTGCTTCGTCCCGGTTTGCTTCCGGGCCGCATGGAAGCATTCGGCCATGTTGTGGGTGAGGTGAGGATTGGGAGTAGAACGTGGCGCGTGAGTGGGGCGGGGCAATTCCACGAGCAGCGTCAAACGACCCCTCGGTTTACGACGCCCTTCACGTTCGCAACGTTGTGGAGCGAGCGAATGGCAGGGACATTGCTCGCTATACCCGGTCAATCGAGCGGCTATCTGCTGACTGATGATGGCGCGCCTCTGAGCGGCTCGGTGCGCTTTGATCCGCCGGGTGCGCACAGGCGGTTAGCGCTCGAGGGCGACGCTCTGTCAGGTGTTGCTGAGGTCTTACACGCCTACACCATTCCGATCTACGGGCAGGCATGGCGCGGCGCCTTTGTGCGCGTACAAACTGGCGCCGGCGTGCTGTTTGGCGCGTTGAACGATTGGAGACCAGACCTGCTTTATTCCGCCTGACGGCGTGTTGGGCGGCGTTTCGGTGTCTCAGTCGGGAGCCTGCCGGCAACGAAGTCTCGCGAGTTGTCGAATATACCCTCCATCGCTGCGCGCGCGGCGTTCGCGTCGCCTGCTTCGGCAGCATCCGCCATGTCGCGCCACAAATTGGCTTGGGCGAGGCGGTTCTTTTTGATGTCTACGATTTCGTCCTGAAACGCCTCGTGACCGAAGGTTAGACTGCGTACGAGTTGCACTGTGCGCGGCGTTCGCGAGACCGCGATCAACGCGCCAATCGCTTTCCGGATGCTCTTCGCGAATGCGTGACCGTCGACTGCAGCTCGGGCGCGTGCTGGCAGGCCGCGCGCCGCCGCGACAAAGTGGATTTTCGCTTCATCGTGCTTTGCGAGCGCGGCTTGCTGCGCCATCAGCCCCGCGAGGGCGCGCCGGATCAGGAACACTTCATAAAAGGTCGGATCTTGCGGCGTTGCGATACGCGCACCGCGCATCGGTTCGATGACTACGCTGCCCTGACTCTCCAAGAGACGCAGCGCTTCACGCACCGGCGCCCGAGAGCAATGAAATTTGTCGGCGAGAGCTTGCTCGCGCAGCCTCGCGCCGGGTTGGTAGACACCACGCTCAATATCTCGGGCAGTATCGCGCGCGATGCCAAGCGCAGACACGCGGGCGTCTGGTGTTCGGAGCGCTTTTGCTTTGGTGCGCGGCGAGCGCTTGGTCATGTCACCACCAACAAATCACTGACGGCGCCTAAAAGGTGCGGCGGCGGGCTCCGCGTCAAGCCCGCGTGTCGTCTTGGTCACCAGCAAACGGTTGATTTCGCCTGCCTCGCTACAGGGAGTGGACTCTTTGGGCTGGGGGTGCATATTGTCGACAATTCTGTCGGGCACGTACTCGACGGAAAGGCCAGGGGAGGGCCGGTAAAATGCGCCAATTTCTGTTAGCTAGCGTGCCGGCGTTATTCGCACTTGCGGCGCCAGCGCCGGTTCTAGCCCAGTCGACTGGGGAGGCGGTGAGCGATGGTGAAATGGTCGTCACCGCGCGTCGTCGCGAAGAGGCGATGATCGACGTGCCGGGAGCAGTTTCGTCGATTTCTGCTGATGATCAGCAGAATTTCGTAATCGACAATACAGCCGACATTCTCCGGCAGCTGCCGAGCGCGACGCTAGTCAACGGCGGTCCGGCCTATTCGAACGAAATTTCGCTGCGTGGCCAGGGTGGCGGACGCGTCGGCTTCTCGGAGTCTGCGGTCGGTGTTTACCGCGACGGCCACTACATCGCAGGCGGCGGTTTCGGTGGACGCGGGTTCAATCGCCTCGATCTATTCGATCTGCAGCGCATTGAAGTCTTGCGCGGCCCGCAAGGCGCGCTCTACGGGCGAAACGCGGTCGGCGGCGCGGTCAATGCAGTAGCGCGCCGGCCAGGTCATGAGTTCGGGTTCGAAGGCTCGATCGGTTATAATGACATTGAGCGCACAGAGCTTGAAGCCATCTTCAACCTTCCCATCACGCAGGATGCAGCGTTTCGCATCGGCGGCTTCTGGCATGACCAGCGAGGCGGATTCGTTACCCAGGCCTCCACTGGCGAGACGATCGACGTGGAAGAAACCAGCGGCGCCCGCGCCGTATTTGAACTGACCCCGACAAACGATACTACCATCCGGGTCACGTACGAGTACTTCGACAATCTCGCCCCGAGCTTCGGCATCAATGGCTATCGCGCGCTGCGTTTCAATAGCACACCGCTGGATCCCAGTCCGTTTGTGCGTGACCTTGATCGTCTCGGCTACGCAAGTGTGGTCGAGAATTCAGGTTATCTTGATGTCGAGCACGACCTTGGTTGGGCGAACTTCGACCTGCGCGCGAGCTTCAAGGTGCGTGACGCTGGTCGTACGAACGATGACCTAGATCACTACCTCGGATTTCAGGGACTAACCTCGGTTTTCCCGCCGGCTACGCCGGCGCAGCCCTATGACTTGATCTCGACGCAACTGGAAGACTTCAACCGCGCCGGTATCATCGGCACTTTAACATCGCCGGCGTCCAGTAACTTCTCGTGGCTTGTCGGTGTCGAGTATCAGCAGAACCACTCGGCGGTGGACACAGACGCCAGCGGATTCGCAGGTTCACCTGCCGGATTGAGAGCCCAGCTCCGATTGGACACCTCGGTTGAAGAGTTGGAGTCCTGGGCGCTCTTCGGTGCGGTCGAGTATAATCTGACTGAACGCTTGGCCCTTGGCCTTGAGGCGCGAGTGCAGGTTGACGACAAGACCTTTGCTTTCGATCGCACGCGCAACCAGCCGGAATCGCTGGCGGTCGAGATCCTCGGTGTCCGCTTGAGCGAATCCTGGACGCGTGTCCTGCCGACGGCGACTTTGCGCTACAATTTTTCCGACGCTGCAGCCATCTATGGTCGCATCGCACTAGGCTATCGCCCTGGTGGGTTCAACGTCGGCATCCCGTCCGACATTCCGGGGGCCGGCAACCTGATCCCCTACGATCCGGAAACTGCGACTTCGTACGAACTCGGTTTCAAGACACGGTTCTGGGACAACCGGCTGTCGCTGGAAGGCGCCGTGTTCTATGTCGAAACTGATGACGTGCAGATCGTCACAGCAGCGAGCACGACCAACACTTCGTTTATCCTGCAGAACGGCACAGGCACTGAGATTCTCGGCGCCGAGCTTGAGGCCAGAGGACGGGTTGATATTTTCGGTGGCCGCCTCACGGCGGGCCTGGGCCTCTCAACGAGCGATGGCGAGTTCCAGGACGGCACGATCGCCATTGTCGGTGGTGTCCCCGTCGATATCTCTGGCAACCGCGTCAACCGCACGAGAGATCTCATTGGGACGGTGAACCTGCTTTATCGTCATGCGCTGGTGAACGGGCTCGATGGATTTATTTCGACCAGCTATCAGACGCAGCTCGGCGGATTCGAGAACGCCGAAAACTCTCGCGAATTCGAGGAGTTTTCGCTCGTGGATGCACGCATCGGTATTGAGAATGACAATTGGCGGTTCTCAATTTACGGTAAGAACCTGACGGATGAGGTCTATGTGATCCAGACCATCAGCAGCAACGTGTTCTTCAACGACCCGCAAACTTTCGGTGCGGAACTGAGCTTTCGTTACTGATCGTGGACGTGCTCGCGCGCTTCTCCCGTGCGCTCGCTGGCCTGATCCCGCTGACTTTGCTCAGCGCGTGTGTCAGCGCCGGCGCCGCGGAGGAGGCCCAGACCCGGTCGCCCAACATCGTTCTGATCGTTGCCGATGATCTGGGTTATGGCGATCTCGGCGCGTATGGCGGCTTGCGAATCCATACGCCGAATATCGATGCGCTTGCAGCGGATGGTGTTCGTTTCACAAACGGTTACGTTACAGCAGCTGTGTGCGCGCCGTCGCGTGCGGGATTGCTATCTGGGCGCCATCAGCAGAACTTTGGTTATGAGTTCAATCCAGTTCGGCGGGATTTGGAGGGCGTCGGCATTCCTGCCAACGTGCGCATACTCCCGGAGGTCATGCACGAGCGTGGCTATCGCACCGCGCTGATTGGCAAGTGGCACCTCGGACGCACGCGCGAAACGCATCCGATGAGTCGTGGCTTTGACGAGTTCGTTGGTTTCTCGCCCGGCGCTACAGGATATCTTGTGGCTCCCGGCCCGGGCGACGAATGGCTGCCGGATCCCGTTCCAGGTTTGCCGCCCGGATTTCTGCCAATGCGACTGGAACGCGGATACGAGCGTGAGCAGCGCGAAGGTGGCTATTTGACAGATATTCTCACCGATGAGGCGGTGGAGTTCATTGGGCGCAACCGCGAGCGTCCGTTCTTGCTGACGCTTACCTACAGCGCCCCCCACACGCCTTTGCAGGCGCCCGCGAGCTATTTGCAGCGCTACGCGCACATCGAGAACCAAAGCGAGCGTATCTATGCAGCAATGGTTTCGGCGCTCGATGACGGCGTGGGCCGGGTGATAGCGGCGTTGCGCGATCAGGGGCTCTCGGATCACACGCTTGTGGTGTTCATGAGCGACAACGGCTGTCCGGCTTATATCGGCGAAGGCGTGTGTTCGAACGGGCCGTGGCGCGGCCACAAGGCGATGTACCTTGAAGGCGGCGTACGCGTGCCGATGATCGTGTCATGGCCCGGTGTCGTGCCGCGCGGCGCTGTCTACGAAGCGCCGGTGTTGAGCTACGACTTGACCGCCACCATCCTTGAGGCAGCAGGCGCATCCGCTGAGGGACTCGATGGCCTAGACCTGTTGTCGCGTTTGCGTACTGGCGCCGCGCCTGCACATCAGGCGCCAATCTTTTGGCGTACGGCGCCTAACTATGCGGTGAGAGACGGCGATTGGAAGTTGATTGTGTCGGAGCGCGCCGATGGTGAGGGGATGTTGACCTACCTATACGATCTCGAAGGCGATCCTAGCGAAGAGCACAATCTGGCGAGCGCGTATCCTGAAGTGGTTGCGCGCTTGAATGGCGCGTTCCAAGAGTGGAATCGCGGCCTGCCGCTACCAGCCTTCGAGAGTGAGCGGGTGGTCACTCAGCCGCTCGCGCCCGGCGATCCCGCCGTCAATCTCTACAACTGAACGAAAGCATCATGCTGAAGCGCATTCTGTTTGTCTTGAGCGTTCTTGTCGTCGGCATCGGGGCGGGGGGTGGCTCCGCTATGCTCATGATCAGCAGTGGCGCTATGATCGGTCGCGTCGACAACGACCGATGGTTCACCAGCCGTACGATTGGGGCGACGGATGCCGATCCGTACACACGCGCGCTTGTCGCTCGCATTGGGCTCTTGGGGCTCAACCGCAACGAGACGATCTACTACACGCGCACGGAAGACGATTCTGGACAGCCCTTCAGCGACGCATGCATCTACCGGATCGAGGGTGGTCCGTTGGCGACGCGGTGGTGGTCGGTCACGCTTTATGCCCCTGACAACTTCCTGGCGGTGAACGGGGATGAGCGTCACTCCATCGACGCGACGTCGGTTGCGCCCGATGCCGACGGCCGCTGGAGTGCTCGCATCGCAGCACAACAAGACGGCGCCGAAAACTGGATCAGCTCGCGCAACGGCGGCGCATTCAGTTTGTCTATCCGTCTCTACAATCCCGAACCCGCGATCGGTGATCACCTGGGGACCGTCGCTCTGCCGCATATCGTCCGCGAAAGCTGCGTTGAGGGGGCTGAGTGATGCGAAGCTGGGTTGTTTGGACTATCTCGACGCTCGTTGTCGCCGCGCTTGCCCATGTGGGTTTCATGTTCATGTATCCGAATGTGGTGATGTCGGCGGCGATGGCGCGAATGTCGGCTCAAGGCGAGAACGAATGGCGGCACGTGGCTCGTGTCACCGAGGCGTCACGGGTGGTGGTTCGTCCGTCGCCCGATCTCGCTTATTCGGCTTGCGTCTACAATCTGGCGAGTGGGCCGGTTGCCATCAGTGTTTCGCCCTGGGGCGATTACATGTCGCTGTCGCTGTTCGCCGCGAACACGGACAACTACTACACGCTCAACGACCGCAGCATGCCTGCCGAAGGCGTTACAGTCATACTTCGTCGCCCTGACCAAGAGCTGACTGAGGCCGAACGTGGCTCAGCGTTCGCGGTCGTTGACAGCCCAAGCCAGCGCGGTGTGGCGCTGATCCGCCGCCTGGCGCCGACGATGGAGAGGTTTGAGCAAGCCGACGCTGCTCGTAGATTGGAGCAGTGCGCCCAACTCCGATAGGTGCAGGTATGTCCACGCGAGCGGTCCCTGCGGGTGGCTGGGTTCTTCGGGATATGGTTCTGCCAAGCCGAGTCAATGCCTCGCCCGATCCACGCCCCGTGAGCGACGCCCTTCCGCGGTTGCGCATCGTCGTGGTGGAAACGAGATCAAATTATATCCTGGGTTCTAACCATGTCGGTTCGTAGCACGTATCGGTTGCACGATCCGGTTGAGCGGCGGCTCCGGACGCACGTTTGGCGGTGTTAGTCGAGTTCAACGTCTAAGAGCCGCACGTATTGTTGGCCGCTGTGCATGTCGCGCTCTATCTCACCGCCTTGTGGATGTGGCCGCGGGTAGGAAATCTTCAGCATTTGCAGACTTGCAACGGGGAAACGCTTCACGTGCGCGGCGTCGATCCCATAGAGACGCGCGAATAGTGCGCCCCCGAGCTTCGGGTTATCTGCGTATCTTGCGAAGGCCTCGGCGCTGTTGAAGAAAAGGTCGATGGTTACCCAAAACGGACCCGCATTCTTCGAGCGGACTTTCCGGCACACGTCCTTAACGATCGCCATCACTTGGCTCCCCTCACGCGCAGATCAATCCATTCGGTGCGCACCAACGCGAGCGGATCATTGATTTCTATGACGTGATTGAGCTTGAACTCAAAAGTCGGCCCCCGTTCGATGTCTGCCGGCGAGAAGGCAAAGCCATAGCTCGGCAATTCCTTGTCGAGCGTAAGCGGAAAATGGAAGAAATAGGGATTGCAGGCCTTGGCGATTTTTGTCGCCATCTCCTGTGTGGCGGCCGTTGCTACGAATAGGACGCCGACTTCGCGCGGCGGCTGCGTATCCGGTGGCGGAGTGTCGCCAGAGACCGCGTTCCAGCCGTAGAGGCGAAGCGATAAATGAAAATCGCCGGCCTCGGACCCGATGGTGGCGCGTACACGCGCATAGAGCGCCTTCAACATGTTGTCGTGAAAGGCGCCGATATTGGCCAAGACCTCTGGGTCTTGAATGCCAATCAGCATGATCGTTTGAAAGCGCCCGCGTCCTGCGCCCTCAACCTTCAGCGTGTAAGGTTGGTCGATCCAGACGGATCCTTTCACTTCAACACTTCGATCGCTGCTTTGGGTGTAAAGCGCCGCGGTGACATCAAGAACGCCGCCGGGTTCGACGAGACGAAATGGATCACTGTTCTCATAGAGCATGTGCGCGGAGACGCTTTGGGGATCGCAATGGTTCTCGAGCGTCAGGGGTTCGACCTCGAAGCCATCTTTAGAAATTGTGATGAGAACGCCCGCGCCTTTGATCGGATGTACTGTGCATTGAGAGCCGCACTCCGCGATTTTTGCGGCATGCCAAGATGGGCCCTTGGGGGCGCCCTTCATCAACGCGAAGGCCGCGATGACCGCGGTATCCGTGGTGCGTCCGCCAAGCACGATATCGGCGCCAGCATTGAGCGCCGCGATGTAGGGTTCAGCACCCATGACCGCGACGATGTGATCGCACTGGTCAATCACCTCTTCGTCGAGCGGGCCGAATGGTGGAAGGGGGCGGACTTTACCAGCGGCGGTCAGGTTCTTGAGCGTCGACTTTCCTTGTTCGCAGTGAAGGAGCGCTATCTTGGGTTGGAGGCCCAGCTCCGCTGCGATTTCGATGGCGATGTCGCGCGTCCACTCTAGCCCATCGTCGCCGCCGGCTTGGCCGCACGATCCAACGAGTAACGGAATGTTCGCATCAGCTTGCGCCTCCATTAAGATGGCTAGGTCGCGTTTGACCGCCTCGCGATTGTTCTTCGAGATCCCTAGCGCCAGATAGGCCGCGCCCGAATCCGTCGAGCCTGCATCGGTGGCGATGGCGTGAGCGCCAAGCGCGATGCCGCGTTCGATTTCGTCAGAGCGCACACCAGCGCCAAGCGATCCGACCGGTACAATGATCTTGATTTGGTCAAGCATTTGGTGTCCGCGCAGAGTCTGACGTTTTGCACGAACACTAGCCAGTGCGAAAATCGTGGCCACACGTAATCGAGGGGCGCGGCGCCAAATCTGCGGAGCGGCGTGTCGATGACGCGCGTCACTTTCATCCATTGCCACCATGAGTTCAGTCCGGGAGCAATATCCAAGCGTTGCGGGGCCGCCTTCAGATCGGTTGATTGCGTGAGACGCTTGAGGACTTAGTGCATTGTCGCGAGGTGCCGAACGAGTAAAGTTGACCTGCGGGCGGGACTGCTCGGGGCCCGATGGCGTGCCGTCAAGCTGAACGCTGGAGGGCGCGCGCGCATTGATCAACCGAAAACGAGGATCGGCCGAGCGGCAGACCGCCAAAGCTGTAACCCGCGCATGGCTGGGAGACACGAGTTGCGACTGATCTCAAGGGACGACTGACTAGTGCCGCCTAAACAAATACACGCCGAGGAAGCGATTCGCTTCATAGCGCCGGAGGCGCGCGCGCTCGTTCAAGGCGCGGCGGGAGAGTCGTTGTTGTTGGCCGATGCGCTGGAGGCGGCCGATCTCCGTGGTCGGAAATTTACCGGGGTGTTCCTTCCTGGCGTGAATGGTCGCACTTACGGAGCACGCGAGGGCGCCGCATTTACCGGCTTCTTTGTAACGCCTCAACTAAGGGGCGCCGCCGGCCTTCGGTTTTTGCCGTTGGGCTATTCTTCAATTCGCGCCTATCTCAGCGCGCAGCCGCCTGATGTCGCCGTCTTCACGATTTCGCCGCCCGATGCGCATGGCATTTGCAGTTTCGGCGTTGCGGTCGATTTTCTTGCGGAGCTTTGGCCGTCGATTCCGGTGCGTGTTGCTCACGTGAACCCGCGAGTGCCGCGCACCAGCGGGCAGCCAGGAATTCCCTTCGACGAACTGACGGCTTGCGTGACGGCGGAGCACGATCTCATCGTAAGCACCCCGCAACGAGACGACGAGGTGAACCGCGCCATTGGCGCACGCGTGGCTGGGCTGGTTGGCGATGGCGCGACTGTACAAGCCGGAATCGGGAAGACGCCCAGCGCTTGTATGCGCGCACTTGGCGCAAGGCGCCGCCTGCGGATTCACAGTGGTCTGATCGAAGATTGGATATTTGATCTTGAGAGTGCAGGCGCGCTTGATCTCGAGACGCCAGTGGTTGCGGGCGTCGCTCTAGCGCAGCAGCCTGCTTACGCCCGCTTCGCTTCATCGCGCTTTGAGTTTCGGCCAGTCTCTCACACGCACAACCCAATGGTTATGAGTTCGCTGCGAGACTTCGTGACAATCAATTCGGCCATGCAAGTCGACTTGCTAGGGCAGGTCTATTCTGAGGCCGGGCCATCCGGGCTGATGTCAGGTCCCGGCGGCGCGCTCGATTTCGCCACTGGGGCTCGCTTGGCGGGCGGCTTGCGCATCATTGCATTGTCAGCGACCGCTGACGGTGGCCGGATCAGCAGACTTGTAGGGCCTGGTGGGGGGCTGGGCCCAGTCACTCTTGCGAGTGCGGAAACAGACGTCGTCGTAACTGAATTCGGAATCGCCGACATGCGCGGGTGTGATTATGGAGAGCGCGCGTCGCGTCTAATGGCGATCGCCGCACCCCATCATCGCGGCGCGCTTTCTCAGGCGTGGCGCAGGTTCGCGCGCGAGTAGCGCTAGGCGATCGGCGGCGCATCGGAAAATGCATTGAATGCATCGCGGCTTGTCTCAAGAGCAGAAAAAGACGTCGCGGCCAATGATGCGCATGTCGATTCCAGTTTTTTTACACGAGTGCGAACATTCGTTCGCGAAAACAGGATATCGCCACGTAATTTGACCTTAATAATGCTTGCTGATACAGAGTGTTATATTGCCTCTTTTGCCTGCAGTCGATCTCGTTGGTCGTTTCTGTATTGTGGCAATACATTTCTCTTATTGGCGTTTCTTGTAAGCGCTACGCACAGATTGGAGGTCACTATGCACCCAGCCGCGCTCGCGGGGGGCGAACCTGTCCTGTTGACGCTGAAGCACGCTCAGTTCCGTCCATCTCGGTTTGCGCGCTCTCTAAGCATCGGAGCGACCAAGCGCCCGGGTGGCGAAACCGCCGGATACGGCAAGCGAGCAGCTGTGGTGCTGAGGCGAGGCATGCGCCAAGCGGAGTTCCACAGCGTCGAGGCGCGCCTAAATCGCAACCACCTTTCAAGTTTGGCGGTTCTTGTCGGGACGAATGGAAAGGGCGCGAGCGTACCCGACGCGCCGTTATGTGGGCTCATTGTGACGGGTAGCGATTCCGCGACACACGCCGTGGAACGGGCCGTGCTTATTGAGGTGGTGCGCGATGCCCTGGGGAGGGAGCTTCCCGTCTTGGCAATCTCAGACGCTGTTCCGCTTGCTTTGTCGGCGGCAGGAATGGAACCGCCCAGCAGCCCGCATCAGGCGGTGCTCATCGGGGACGAAGTGCGTGCGCTGCAAGCGCACGTCGACATCGAGAGAGCTATCGACTCAATGGCGACGGCACCGCCTCGCTAGCGTGCCTTGAATGCGCCAGATGGTGATGTCGAAGATGGTGAGCGCCATCGACTGAGCGCGGTGGATGGCGTCAACGGCACGGGAGGCGTAAGTTGCAATTTCCGACGCTTCACGCCTTCGGCGCCATCCTTCTCGCCATCGCCGCGTTTTGGTTCTTTGCGCGTTCAAAGCTGCGCATAGAAATTCTCTCGCTCATCTTGATCGCAGCGCTTGCGCTGCTGCTCTATGTTTTTCCGATCAGCGGCGAGAGCGCGGTTTCCGGCTTTGAACTCGCCTTTGGCGGTTTCGGCCACCAGGCGTTGATCGCGATCTGTTGCCTGATGATCCTTGGGCGAGGGCTGGTCGCAACCGGCGCTCTGGAGCCGGCGGCGCGCGCGCTCACGCAGCTTTGGCGTTTCAGCCGCACCGTGGGCCTGCTGCTGACCCTCATCATGGCTGGTCTCATGAGCATGGTCGTGAACGACACTCCCGTGCTCGTACTAGTGCTTCCGCTTCTTCTCAATCTGGGAGCACGCGTCGGGGCGGCGCCGTCGCAAACGCTGATGCCGGTCAATTGCGCGATTTTGATTGGGGGCATGGCAACCACGATCGGCACCTCAACCAATCTCCTAGTCGTCTCGATCGCCGCGGACTTAGGACTGCCACGATTTGGCGTGTTTGAGTTTGCCGACATCGCACTGATGGCCGCGCTTGTTGCTCTGCCATATCTCTGGCTCGTCATGCCGCGTCTGTTGCCTGTCAACATGGAAGATACGACGCGCGATGAACGCCGCTTCCAAGCGGCGCTGCATGTGACGGCAGATGCACTGGACGCACACGGCTCAGATCGATCGGTGTTTGAGGAAGTGTTGCGCAGACACCATGTCGACTTGGTTGCTATCATTGGTCCCTTGGGCGAGGTGCGAAACAACGCAGACTCGCTAACGGTTGGCGACATCTTGCGGGTGAAGGGCGCTCCCGAGCACTTGCGAGAAGTTGGAGAAGCCCTTCGGGCGAGTCTTGCTAACCCCGCGGTGCTCCATCACCTGCGGACTTTCGCCTGGCAAAGCGATGAAGATCAGATGGTTGCTGAACTTGCGGTCAGCGCGGATTCAGCCTTGATTGATCAAAGCATTCGCAGCGCTCAGATTGCCGATCGCTATGGCGTGGCAGTGATCGGGTTCCATCGGCACGGACACCTGTTTCGCGACGACAACCGGCTTCTGCGCGATGAGAGGTTCGCCGTCGGCGACGTCCTCCTTGTGCTCGGCGCCACAGACGCGTTGCGCAAACTGCAGATTGCGGAAGGCGCCTTGGTCCTGGAAGGCGCCGCAGAAATGCCGCGCACCGCGAAAGCGCCTCTTGCGCTTGCGATCTTCGCCGGCGTGGTGGTGATCGCAGCGCTCCACATCGTTCCTATAGCCATAGCGTCGCTAGGCGGCGCCATCGCCATGCTGGCCACTGGTTGTGTGCGCTTTGACCGACTTGGCCGCGCCTTGAGCGGCGAAGTCATCGTCCTGGTCGCGGCGAGCATTGCACTGGGGCGCGCGCTGCTGGAGACGGGCGCGGCGGATTGGCTGGGGTCGCTGTTGGCGTTTGTGCTGCAAGCGTTTCCTCCGGCGATCATCCTAGCGGCGATGATGGCGTTTGCAGCGCTTCTAACTAACTTCTCGTCTAACACGGCGGCGGCGGCGGTCGGCACGCCGATTGCGGTCTCGCTTGCTCAACAGGCCGGGACGCCGGCGGAGCCACTGGTGCTGGCGGTGTTGTTTGGCTGCAATCTCTGCTTCGCCACACCCATAGCCTATCAGACCAATATTCTGATCATGAGCGCGGGTGGTTATCAGTTCCGTGATTATGTTCGCGCCGGCTTGCCGCTTGTGCTGCTGATGATCGTCACGCTTTCGGCGTTGCTGGTCTGGAAACACGCTCTTTGAAGGCGAGCTTGCTCGATCGGTGCAAGCATGGCGCTAACCTGTTCTCGTTAGAATGAAAGGCTTGTTAAGGGCTTGGCAGGAATTCGTTGACGACTGGTGACGCACGCGCGCCCGCCCAATCGATTGGGCGATGGTTGGACTACTGGCTGGCGCGCGCCAGGCGGTTGCTGCTGCGTCGCCTGCCGGCAGAGGAGGCCGTCGAGGTTCGTCGCCAAGTCGAGGAAGACGGCAAGCTCACTGAACGTTATGTGCTGATGTGTGCGCTCTCGGCGGGCATCGCAACGCTTGGCCTTCTGCAGGGATCGAGTGCGGTGGTGATTGGCGCGATGCTTGTTTCCCCGCTGATGTCACCAATTGCGAGTTTGGGGTTCGCCTTTGCTTCACTTGATGGGCGCCGCTCCCAGGTGGCCGCGCGCGTTCTGCTCGTTGGCGCCAGCGTCGGGGTCGCCATCGGCTTGGTGCTGACCTGGCTCAGCCCCATCCGCAACGCAACGCCGGAGATCATTGCGCGCACGGCGCCTACTTTGCTCGATCTTGCCGTGGCTGTGCTCTCCGGCATCGCTGGCGGCTACGCCACAGTGCATCGGCGCGGGGAAACCGCCATTGGCGTTGCGATCGCCACTGCGCTCATGCCGCCGCTCGCCACTTTGGGCTACAGCATCGCCGTTGCGCGTTTTGACTTTGCAATGGGAGCGCTTTTGCTCTTCCTCACAAACTTGGCGGCCATTGCGTTCTCGTTTGCGCTGGTGGCGCGCCTACGCGGTGTTGCGCGCCCGCTGAAGAACGTAGAATTCAATCGCGTCCATGTAGCGCTTGGCGTGGTTGCGTTTCTGGCATTGGCGACACCTCTGACACTGACGCTGCGCCGGGTCACGCAAGAAGCCATAGCAACGCAGGCGGTACGACGAGAGTTGGTGCGTCTAATCGACGTCGATCCTTCGCAGATTGCCCAGCTCAGCGTGACCTGGACTAATCTCGGCCCGCCGCGGGTTTTCGCGACAGTGGTTACACCCGCCTACATCGATGGCGCCGAGGATGAACTGCGCGCTTTTCTCGTCGAGCGCTTTCATGCGCCGGCTGAGGTATCGCTCAATCAAGTCGTCGCTACCGACCAGGCCGCGCTGACGCAAGCGATCGTAGAAGCCGCGCTTGGCCGCGACGGCATTGCGGGGGCGGCGGCTGTTCAAGCGCCAATTGACAGCATTCGAGCAGGCGCGCGCGTACGCGTTCTGCAAAGCTGGGCGGATGCCTCATCGCGCCAAGTGAACCTCATGGCCGCGCCGATGGAAGGATGGGGTCTAAACGACTATCGGCTCGAAGAAGCGCGTCTCGGACAACTGGGATTTGGCTGGACCGTTCGGCTGATCCCGCCCTACGTCGATCGCATTCCAATCTCCTTCGACGAGGACCGCTCCAGCATGTCACATTCCCAAGGCGAGCAGATTGTGGTCGCTAGTTGGGCGCTGTCACGTTGGGGCGTAAACGATGTCGTCGTCGAGGGCTTGGCGGGCGCGTCGACCGGAGCCACGCGAAACTCAAGAATATTGGCTGAGGCGCGCGCGGCGGGAGTCGTGGGAGCTCTGCAGGCACAGGACATCAACGCGCGACCTCGCATCGCCGGAATGTCAACGTCACGGGCGTTGGCTGCCGAGGGCGCCGCGCGCGTTCGCTCGGCCGACATCCTTCCCTTTGACTTAGGACGGGAGTGAAGTGCTGAGGTCAGACCAACAAACTCAATTCGATGCGTGGGTCGTGGGGCTGTGGTCGGCGACGCCCTTAGCGGCGCAAGCAATCGTTCTTCTGATCTGCGCAGGCCTGGCCCTTTGCGCGAGTCTTCTCTGTGCGAGGCTTAGGTCCCGCTCCGACCAAAAAGGGCCGATCTGGCCAGCGGGCGTCATCACGCTGGCCGTGCTAACCGGGGTGGCGTTCGCGGTTTTGGCTGCGCGTCACCTGGCGTTCGACGTAGTTCGCGTCGCATCGCTTGCTGCGGCGGCGTGGGCGGTTGTGTCGGTCGCGTTCAAGACGGTCGGGCGCACCGCGCTCGGCTGGACCGTGAGCGTCCTAGCGGTCGGCGTGGCGGGTCTGGAGGCGGCGCACCTCTTAACGCCTTTGGAGACTGCGCTTGATGCCCAAGCGGTTGAGCTTGGCGGGGTACGCATCTCTCTGTGGTTCGTGATCCGCGCAATCTTGGTTGTGGGCGGACTGCTGTGGCTGGCCCAACGCGTGGGCGATCTTCTAGAGCGCGGCATCGCTGGTGAGCGCGTTCTCAGCCGTTCGGGCCATGTGCTGTTCGCAAAGCTAGCGCGCGCGGCTCTAACGGCGGCAGCAATCTTGTTTTCGTTGGCTTTCCTCGGTGTCGATGTGACCGCGCTCGCGGTTCTCTCCGGCGCTGTCGGGCTTGGGCTCGGCTTCGGCCTGCAGAAGATTGTCTCGAACTACATATCGGGCCTCATTCTCTTGATGGATAAGTCCATCAAGCCCGGCGATGTCATCGAAGTCGAATTGTCGACGGGGCGAGTACGCGGGGAGGTCACCGAACTAGCCGGGCGCTATACGGCGATTACGCTTCGCACCGGAACCGAGACGCTCATTCCCAATGAAGTCCTGATTTCGAGTCCGGTGATCAACTGGTCACACACGTCGAGGGAAGTGCAGATACGCGTTCCAGTCGGCGTTGCGTACTCGACCGACGTGGAAGCTGCGATTGCGCTCTGTGTGGAGGCGGCGCGCGCTGCACCGCGTGTGCTGGCGACGCCCGAACCAGTCTGCTTCATCGTTGGCTTTGGCGATTCATCCGTCGATCTAGAAATTCGTTTCTGGATCAGAGATGCCGAACGCGGCGTGCGCAACGTCTCAAGCGCGGTCTATCTCGAAGTGTGGAAGCGTTTCCGCGAGAACGGCGTCGAAATACCGTTTCCTCAGCGCGACCTCCACATTCGCTCCGCGACGCCCATCACAGTTCGCGCGGAAGCAGCTGAAAGCGGTGAGGGTCGGTGAACTCACCTCGCGCCAGGCTCAACGAGCTCTATTTCGGCGACAGCCGCGATGCAGTGCGCTTCCAGGCGCTGTGGCTGTTGTTCGACATCCTGATCATTGGCTTCTTCGTCGCTTCACCCTTCATCGCGCGCGGTTTCGCCTATCTCTTGGTGGACTATCTCATTGCGCTCGTGCTTGGACTTGATCTCGCAGCGCGCGCTTGGGCGTTCGGCGATCTTAGGGCTTGGATCAAACGACCCTTGGTGTGGGCAGACCTCGCCGTGCTGGCGTCGCTGGTGATCCCCGCTTACGCCGCCAATTTGGGTTTCCTCCGCGTTTTGCGGGCCTTCTCGCTCATTCACGGCGTCGCCTTCTGGCGCATCGTTGGGGGTGGGCGCTGGAAGGATACTCCGCTCGCCGACACCACCAAGGCCGGCGTCAATCTCGCGGTGTTCGTGTTCATGATGGCGGCGCTCGTTCACACCGGCTTCGCGGCGCGCGTGCCGGCTGTGAATTCCTACATGGACTCGCTCTACTTCACCGTTACTGCTCTGACGACGACAGGCTTCGGCGATATCGTGTTGCCGGGCTTCTGGGGCAGAGGGCTCTCTATTCTGATCATGATCGGCGGCGTGTCGCTCTTCTTCCGTCTGGTTCAGGTGGCCATGCGCCCCAACAAGGTACGACACCCATGCGCTTCTTGTAGTCTGTTGCGCCATGAGCCCGATGCTGTGCATTGCAAGGCCTGCGGCGCAACGCTCAAGATCGAGCATGACAACGATTGACTATTTGATCCTGAACAATACGCCGATCGCCGGCAGCGGCGCGAGACAGGCGCGCAAAGGAACTCGCTTTGTCCGCTCGCCTTGAGGAAGTCATCGTCGCCGATAGGGATGTTGAGCAAGTCAGAATCATCCACGCGCAGCGCACCGAGCGGCTCTGGCAGGAAACCTCGCCAGGAGGGAGGAGAAATTGCACCGATCGTCCGCGTCGAGCGGGCTGTTGACTTGGTGTCGAGTTCTCTCGAAGTCTGCAGCGGAAATCTACGGCTCAGTGCGTACGGCGGTTATGCGCGCCACTGCTGCACGGCTTCCATCGCTTGCGCCGCGTACATGACGCTGGGACCCGCGCCCATGTAGATCGCTAGTCCCATGGCTTCGGCGACTTCAGCATCGCTGGCGCCTGCTCGCACAGCGGCCTTTGCGTGAAATGTGATGCACGCGTCGCAACGGATAGCGACTGAGATTGAGAGCGCGATGAGTTCTTTCGTCTTGGTGTCGAGCGCTTCTGTCTTCAGCGCGCCTTGCGCCATTTGGCTGAAGCCCTTCAGCACCTCGGGCTGGGCTTGTCGTAATTTGGCCACGAGGGGATTGAGGTCGCCGGCCATCGCCGGCCAATCTTTGTATTTCGTCATAGTTGCTGAGTTTGCCCGCGCGGCGGCGAGATTTATTGATCTGACGCAAGCGATAATTTGGTCGTCAAACGTTGTGAATGTTCAGCGCCCATAGCAAGCCGATGACCGCGCCCTTAGCGCGCGGCAACAGAAACAGCGCGGTCAGCACCGCTCCACCGAGGATGAACCAGATCGCGAACGGCGATTGTTCTGACTTGAAGGCAAGTATGAGTGTCATTGGCGTGAAAATCGCACCGACAATGAACATCACGAAGTAGGCCGCGAAGTCTGCGGATTGGAATTGTCCCAAATGTTCGCCGCACTTCGTGCACTGCGCCGCGGGATTCAGGAAGCCGCAGAAGAGTGCGCCCTTCCCACACGCAGGACATCGTCCGAGTGCGCCCCGGCCCATGGCGGGGAAGATTTGGCGCGCAGGTGAGTCGCCCATTGTCATGCTCCAAAGGACGCTCCCTGCCGCGTCAGCGGCAGGGAGGTCGCGGATTGCGTCAGGCCGTGAGGCGCTTCTTGGAGAAGTACCAATCGGTGTAGTCATAGCCTTGGCCGGCACGGGCTTCCGCGTCCGCCGCAGTCTTGGGCGGTGGCACGATCACCGGTTCGCCTGGCTTCCAGTTCTCCGGCGTGGCGACGCCGTTCTGGTCGGAAGTCTGGAGCCCTTGCAGCAGGCGAAGGATTTCGTCGATGCTGCGGCCATTGCTCATCGGATAGTAGATCATCGCGCGGATCTTACTGTCGGGATCGATGAGGAAGGTCGCGCGCACGGCCGATGTGTCGCCAGCGCCGGGGTGGATCATGCCGTAACCGCGCGCGACATCCATCTTCAAGTCTTCGATGATCGGGAAGGGGATCTCGACGCCAAACTTTTCCTTGATGTTGCGCGTCCAGGCGAGGTGCGCGAACACTGAATCGATCGAAAGGCCCAAGAGTTCGCAATTGAGCGCCTTGAAGCGTTCGGCAGCCTTCGCGAAACCGATGAACTCTGTCGTGCAGACCGGCGTGAAGTCGGCTGGATGCGAAAACAGGATAAGCCACTTGCCCTTGTAATCCGCAAGCTTGCGTGGGCCGTGCGTGGTGACGACGTTGAAGTCAGGCGCCGTTTCATTGATGCGGGGCAGTGAAGTTTGTTCGGTCATTTGGATCGCTCCGTTCTACATATATTAGTATATCCGCAACTAACGATATGAAGCCAATAGGTTGTCGCAGGCTCTGCAATTGACTGCGTCTATAGGTGGCGAAGGGCGACAAGGGTGCGTGTCAAACGCAGCAGCATCGGTTCATTGAAGATTTATTCGGATTTGCTAAATTAGCTCCGATCGAGGGGTCCCAATGGGTTCTGTTGCAAAACGAACGTCTTCCGGTGCGCCGGTTCGTAAGGTCGCGGCCACGCGGCGTAAGGCGGTTGCAAGTGTGCGGCCCGTCGAGCATCTCGAACCGCGTGCGGTTGAAGCGGCGCGTCTGCTGAAATTGCTGGCCAACGAGCAGCGCCTCACTGTGCTCTGCCGCTTGAGTGGCTCGGAACTCTCGGTCACCGAACTTGGAGAGCACGTGAATCTGAGCCAGTCCGCCTTGTCACAACACCTGGCTAAGCTGCGCGCCGACGGTCTCGTGGCGACGCGACGTGATGCGCAGACGATCTACTATCGCTTGGCTGACCCGATTGCCGAACGCCTCATCGGCGTTCTTTGCGAGGTCTATGGCGGACCATCTCACGATTGAGGCGCTAGCCCAAACGGCTTCTCTTTACTGCATGCCCGTCAGCGCGCGCAGCCTAAAGGCGGAAACCACCGCTCCAGCGCGCGCACGATCAAGATCTAGCTCGGCCTGAAGCATGTCGCGTTGGGCATCAAGCACGTCGAGCGTCGGCCGTTCTCCAACTTGCGCCTCGTCTCTGATGCTGCTCAGAGCCGTCTGAGAAGCCTCCACCTGCAACTGAGCGGCGATTTCGGCCTCCCTTGCGGCCTGGAACCCTTCGAACGCGCTTGTCACGTCGTCAACGACGCCGCGTTCTGCCGCGATCCGCAGCGCACGTGCTTCGGCAAGCGCCGCGCGCGCTTCCCGGACTTCGCCGCTGATGCGCCCGCCTGTGAAGATCGGGACGGACGCGCGTGCGACGAGCGCTGTTCCTTCTGCACGATAGCCCGGCAAGAACTCATCTCGAATGGTGCTAGACTCAACACCGACGGCGACTGTTGGCGCGTGCTGTGCTGCTGCACGCCAAACACCAGCAGACGCGGCGCTTTCGGCCTCACGGAAAGCGATGAGCTGAGGATTGGCTTGCTGCGCAGTCCGAATGGCTTCCTCGAGGCTGACCGGCGTCTCTGGTGTTGTCGCGACAGCGTCCAAGTCGCCTGGTTCGACGCCGACGATGCGCTGAAAGCGCGAGGTCGCGGCGACTGCCTCCGCGCGAGCTTGCGCCATTGCGGCCTGAGCGCCCGCGCGGCGCGCTTGGGCCTGTGCGAGATCGCTGCGGGGAATATCGCCTGCATCGAAGCGGAGCTGCGCCTGTTCAGCTAATCGTGTGACGGCGGTGAGGTTTGCGCTCCGCAGTTGCACCGCGCGACGACTAGAAACGACGCCGAGATAGGCCTCCGCGACATCGGCGGCGAGCGCTGCGCGGACGCCGTTGCGCTCAGCGATGGTCGCATCACGGGCAGCGCGGGCTTGGCGCGCGCCCGCGATCGCCCGGCCGCCGGAGAACACGAGCTGTTCAGCAGCGATTACGCCGGAACGTGGCTCGATCTCGATTGTGCCCGCGCCATAGTCAGTCTCGGCCTGAGTATACTGACCACGCGCCGTGATCTGCGGCAGCAGTGCCGATCGTGCTTGGGTGACCCGCGCGCGGGCGCCGTCGACGCGGGCGTCCGCGGCGTCGAGCACAGGACTGGTCTCAAGGGCGATGGCGATCGCTTCGTTCAGGCTCTGCGCTTGGGCGGAGAGCGGCGCGAGCACGATGGCTGCGGCGCTTATCGCTGCGAGGTGCGCGCGCTTCATTTGAATGCGCAACCCGATTTGACTCCGAACGCCTTGAAGATCATCGCGGCGGGGCAGAAGCCGGTGAAGGCCGCCTGCAGCATGTTTGCGCCGGCGAAGACGGTGAGCCAAATCCACGCCGGGTGGACAAAGTGCGCAAGCGTCAAGCTCACGAGGACGACAAAGCCGGCAAACGCTAGAACAGCGCGATCAAGGGTCATGGTGCTCTCCGTGCTGATTGAATCCATTGGGCCAACCCATCGGCGGTCATCAGCCCCGCCTGATGGGCAATTTTCTTGCCGTCTTCGAACAAGAACAGGGCAGGGATGCCACGCACGCCAAGCCCGGTTGGTGATTGGCATCGGTCAGCGTTCATCTTGAGGAAAACGGCGCTGCCTGCGAGCCGCCGGGCAACGTCGCTGAAGTGCGGCGCCATCATCCGGCATGGGCCACACCAGGGCGCCCATACGTCGAGGACGATCAAGCCTTTAGTGTTGGCTAAATGCTTGGCAAATGCCTCATCATCGACATCGATGGGCGCGCCGGTGATGAGCTTCTCACCGCACTGACCGCACTTTGCGGTCAGCGGATCGCGTCCAGCGGCGATGCGATTGCCAGTGCCGCACGAAGGGCATGCGACTTGAGTGAGCGCGTTCATGCTCAAGTCTCCGGTTTGACCTTCTTAATGCCCAGCGTGTCCATCAACAGCTTCTCGTAGAAGGGCTCGCTCTTTCCTTTGCGGACTTTGCCGAGGAAGTATTTTTCGAACGCCTCTTTGGCCAAGTGGACCCACTTACCCTCAGCCGACCAATTGACGTTGCGCGGCGGAATTTGCGGCTGCGCCACGAAGGCGACGCCGCCGTCACCGAAGTCCGCAAGGCAGATCGCGTTCCAGGTCGCTTCCGCTTCGGGCGTCTTGTCGCGCAACAGATCGCCAATGTTCTCCGCCGTGGCGGTCACCATCGATTCAATCATGAAGCCAGTCTTTGGAACGCCAACAGGCACGGGCGTCTTGCCCATTGGCGGGATGGCGACGGTGACGCCGATGCTGAAAATGTTGGGGAAGGCGGGGTTACGCTGATGTTTGTCGATCAGCACGAAGCCGCGTGGATTGGTGAGACCTTCCAGGCCCTTGATCGCGTCCACGCCGCGGAAGGCCGGCAACATCATGGAATAGCCGAATGGGAGATCGTGCGTCGCCTTAACGGACCCGTCTTCGTTGACCTCTTCGACATGCATCATGCCTGGATCAATGGCGGTGACGCGGGCGCTTGTGATCCACTTGATGTGGCGGTTGCGCATTTCACTCTCAAGCAAGCCCTTCGTGTCGCCGACGCCGTCGAGTCCCAGATGTCCGACATAGGGTTCGGAGGTGACGAAGGTCATTGGCACGCGGTCGCGAATGCGGCGCTTGCGGAGTTCGGTGTCGAGGATCATCGCGAACTCGTAGGCCGGACCAAAGCAGCTGGCGCCTTGCACCGCACCCACGACGATTGGCCCAGGGTTCTTGCAGAAACGCTCGAACGCGTTGGCGGCCTGTTCGGCGTGATCGATATGGCAGATCGATTGTGTGTTGGCGTTCGGGCCGAGGCCCGGGATCTCATCGAATGCTAGCTCCGGGCCTGTTGCGATGACAAGGTAGTCGTAAGGAACAGAGCGGCCGTCTTCGAGTTCGACGCGGTTTTCACCGGGGTGCACGCGCTTGGCGCCGGTATTGATGAAGTTGATGCCTTTCTTCTTCATGACCGGCGGGAGTTTGACCTCCACCGCCTTGCGATCGCGCCAGCTCACCGCGACCCACGGGTTCGACGGCACGAAGAAATAGGAATCTCCCTTGGAGATGACAGTGAGGCGGTCGCTGCCGCGCAGCTTCGCTTTGATCTCGTAGGCGGCGATTACTCCACCCAGCCCTGCCCCCAGAACGACGACTTCGGCCATTGGTTTCCTCCTTATTAAGGGGCGCCATTTGGGCGCCCATACGGCGGGGGCGCCGGCGCCTTCTGCTTGACTATATATAAGCAAAACCGTATATACGCAAGTATGCAAGAACAAGCTATTGTTCCGAGCGATCGCGCCGAGGAGGCCAGCCAGATGCTGAAGGCGCTGGCGAGCCCGCACCGGCTGATGATTGCCTGCCGTCTTGCCGACGGAGAGGCGACAGTTGGCGCGCTGGCGACGAGACTTGGCGTTCGTGAAACCGTGGTTTCGCAGCATTTAGCCGTGTTGCGCCGCGAACGCATTGTCAGCGCCCGCCGCGACGGACAATCCATTCACTACGCGCTGAGGAGCGACGCGGCGCGGGATATTCTTGGCGCGCTGGCGCGCAACTTTTGTTGACCCGCCGCAAGCCGATTAGGAGAGATCAATGTTCAACAATCCGCCAACCATGACGGCTCAGGAAATTTCCGGCGCCTTGTCGCGTGGCGAAATCGTGCTGATCGATGTGCGCGAGCCGATGGAATATGCGGCCGAGCGCATTCACGGCGCGTTGCTTTATCCGTTGTCAACATTCGATCCGGCAGAGCTTCCTCGCGATGAGAAGCGGCCGATTGTATTCCAATGTGGTTCGGGAAAACGCTCGGCGACAGCGTTCAATGCAGCGAAGAAAGCCGGTGTGCCCGTGAAGGCGCACATGGCCGGCGGCATTGGCGCTTGGAAGGCTGCGGGCCTGCCGGTCGTCACGATCGATCCGGCGAGCGGCGCGGTCCGCGATCCGCGTTAACGGGGGAAGACATGGGTGGGCTCCGAATCTTCACGCTTGCGCCGATAATGGCGGTGGCATTGCTCGCCGGGTGCGGACGCACGGCCGAGGAGGCGCCGTCGCAACCAGCGGCGCCGCCAGCGGGTTTGATGACCGTCGAGCAGCGCACGGCCCCAGACTACAAGACAGTTGCTGCTGTGCTGACGAACCGGGATGTCGGTGATGCGCGCGCGCGCATCAGCGGTACGGTTCAGCGTCTCCTCGTTCGGGAGGGCGATCAGGTTCGCCGGGGTCAGCTGTTAGCGGTCGTTGCCGATCAACGTTTGTCGCTCGAAGCCCAGGCCAGCAACGCCGGCGTCGCCGCCGCGGAAGCCAGCGCCGAGCGCGCGCGCGGCGATCTTCAACGCGCTCAATTTCTCTTTGAACGCGGTGTCTATGCGCAAGCCCGCATGGATGCGGTGCAAGCCGAAGCGCGCGCCGCTGAGGCGCAATTGCGAGCAGCTCGCGCGCAGGCCGGCGCCGCTGGCGCGGTTGCGGCGCAAGGTCGCGTCTATGCCCCCGCCAACGGGCGCGTGACTCGTTTGCCGATCCCCCAAGGTGCGGTGGTCATGCCCGGTGACATCGTCGTGGCGATCTCTACCGGCGCTCGTGTGCTGCGGATCGAATTGCCGGAAGGCGAGGCGAGCGCGCTGCGCGAGGGACAAGACATCCGAATCGTCAGCGATGGCGATGCGGAAGTCCGAACCGCGCGTGTGCGTCAGGTCTATCCCGCTATCGACAATGGACTTGTTACCGCCGATCTCGACGCCTCGAGCTTTGAGGGCGAATTCATCGGCGCGCGCGTGCGGGTGCTTGCGCCCGCCGGCGAGCGCCAGGCGTTTGTCATTCCTGCCACCTACATCGTGACGCGCTACGGCGTGGATTACGTCCGCCTCTGGCGCAATGGCGGGGTCGTTGAAGCGCCGGTGCAGCGCGGAGCGCCGACGCCGATGGAGGGCATGGAGAACGGCATCGAGATCCTTTCGGGTCTGCGCCAAGGTGATCAGATCGTACCGGCGGAGACCGGGGCATGAAACTCGGGCTCTCTGGCGGCATCACGCAGGCGACGATCCGCTCGCCGCTGACCCCACTTTTCTTGATGACGGCAATCGCACTGGGTCTGCTCGCGCTCTTCACCATCCCGCGCGAAGAGGAACCGCAAATCAGCGTGCCGCTCGTGGATATCATGGTGCGCGCCGATGGCTTGCGCGCGCCGGATGCCGTTGAGCTCATCACCAAGCCGCTCGAGATAATCGTCAAAGGCATTGATGGCGTCGAGCACGTCTACAGCCAGACGCAAGACGATTCCGTTTTGGTCACGGCGCGGTTCGAGGTAGGCACCGACCCTGACGATGCGATTACGCGCATCCATGAGGAAGTCGCCGCCAATATCAATCGAATTCCTGTTGGTGTGCCGGAGCCCCAAATCGTCGCGCGCGGCATCAGCGATGTGCCGATTGCGGTCATCACACTTTCGCCGGAGGCGAGCGTCGCAGATCGCTGGAACGACCAAGCGCTCTATCAGATCGCCGACGAACTACAGAGCGAGCTGATGAAGGTTGAGGACGTCGGCCTCACCTTCATCGTCGGCGGACGGCCGCAGGAAATCCGCGTGGCGCCGGACCCCGGCAGGCTCTCGCTCTATGGCGTGCCACTGAGTTCGGTGATCGACGCGGTTCGCAATGCCAACCGATCCTTCCCGGGCGGCGATCTGCGTGGACGCAACGATACCAGTGCGGCCGTCATAGGTCGGACGCTCGATGAGCCGGCGGATATCGGCCTACTCACGGTTCGCGCGGCCGATGGTAGAACCGTCTACCTGCGTGATGTCGCCGAGGTCAGCATGGGACCGCGCGAAGATCAGGCGCGGGTCTGGCGTTTCACACGGGAAGGCGAGGGCGCCGAGACCTTCATGGCGCCGGCCGTTAGCCTCGCGATCGCTAAACGCGATGGCGCCAATGCGGTGGTTGTCTCCCAGGCGATCGAGCGCAGGTTACACCAACTTGAGGGCCGGCTCATTCCCGAGGGCGTGAACGCCACCATCACCCGCAACTATGGCGAGACCGCCAACGAAAAGGCCAATGAGCTCCTGTTCCACTTGGCGTTAGCGACGATTTCTATCGTCGTGCTGATCGGGTTCACCATTGGTTGGCGCGAGGCGATGGTGACGGCCTTCGTGATCCCGACAACCATCTTGCTGACGCTCTTCGCGTCAAACCTGATGGGTTACACCATCAATCGCGTCAGCCTGTTCGCACTGATCTTTTCCATCGGCATCCTTGTCGATGACGCAATCGTGGTGATCGAGAACATTGCCCGCCACTGGGGAATGGGTGACGGACGCTCGCGCCAGCAAGCGGCGATCGAAGCTGTAGCGGAGGTCGGAAATCCGACGATTATCGCGACGCTGACCGTGGTCGCCGCGCTGCTGCCGATGATGTTCGTCTCGGGACTCATGGGCCCCTACATGGCGCCGATTCCTGCGAACGCGTCGGCGGCGATGCTGTTCTCATTCTTTGTTGCGGTGGTGCTTGCGCCCTGGCTGATGGTGCGGTTCGCGCGCAAAGCCCTCAGTGGCCCGCACGCCGGCCACGGTCATGACAGCGAAGGTGCGCTCGGGCGGCTCTATCGCCGGGTGGCGACGCCGATCATTCGATCCCGCAAGAGCGCCCGCACGTTCCTGATCGGCGTCGGCGTCGCCACCGTCGTGGCCTGTTCGCTCTTCGGCTTCGGCATCGTTCGCGTGAAGCTGCTGCCTTTCGACAACAAGTCGGAAGTGCAGGTCGTCGTTGATTTGCCGGAAGGCGCTTCGCTCGAGTCGACCGAGCGTGTCCTCATCGAAGCCTCGCGCATCGTCGAGCAAATCCCGGAAGTGGTGTCGGTCGACGCCTACGCCGGCACCGCCGCACCGTTCAACTTCAATGGTCTCGTCCGCCACTATTACCTGCGCAACCGGCCGGAGCTCGGCGATCTGCAGGTGACGCTGGCGCCGCGCGACGAGCGCAGTCGTGCAAGCCACACAATTGCACTCGACATGCGTGAACGGCTGCAGGCGCTCGCTGTGCCCGAGGGGACGGCGGTACGTGTGGTGGAGGTCCCCCCCGGTCCGCCGGTGATTTCAACGCTGCTCGCGGAAATCTATGGGCCTGATGCGGAAACACGGCGCGCTGTGGCCGGTGAGGTACGCCAGATTTTCGACAGCGTACCCTACATCGTCGATATCGACGACAGCTACGGTCAGCAGCGTCCGCGCCTGCGCCTAACACCGGATCGCGCGCAACTGGAATACTTCGGCGTGTCCGAGCAGAATGTCTTGGACTCTGTCGCGGCGACTCTCGGAGGTCAGGTTGTTGGCTATTCCCACCGTGGCGAAGGTCGCAATCCGATCGAGATCGCTGTGCGTCTGCCGCAATCTTCGCGGACTTGGTCCGAGAATCTTGCGGCAATGCCTGTCGCCATGTCCGCGAACGGTTCACGGCTTGTGCAGCTTGGTGAGATTGTCTCCGCGCAAACGGAGCAGGGCTCATATCCAGTCTTTCGCCGCGATGGCCGCTACGCCGAAATGGTGATGGCTGAGCTCGCAGGTGCGTACGAAGCGCCGATTTACGGCATGCTTGCGGTGGATGACGCGATCAAGAACCACGATTGGGGCAACCTGCCGCGTCCAACCGTTAGTCTCTACGGCCAGCCGGAGGATGAATCGGCGCCGACGCTGTTATGGGACGGCGAGTGGGAAATCACATACGTGACGTTCCGCGATATGGGCGCGGCCTTTATGGTGGCGCTGCTTGGTATCTACATTCTGGTGGTCGCGCAGTTTAAGAGCTTCAAGCTGCCGCTGGTCATTCTGACGCCAATTCCACTCACGCTGATCGGCATCGTGATCGGGCACCTCCTATTCAACGCGCCGTTCACGGCGACATCGATGATTGGCTTTATCGCGCTGGCCGGCATCATCGTGCGCAATTCGATCCTGCTCGTGGACTTCGTGCGGCACGCTCACACCGAAGAGAAATCCCTGCGCGATGTCTTGCTCGAAGCCGGCGCGATCCGCTTCAAGCCGATCCTGCTGACCGCGATCGCGGCGATGATCGGTGCAGGCGTCATCCTGTTCGATCCGATCTTCCAGGGGCTGGCTATTTCGCTTCTGTTTGGCCTCGCGTCATCGACGCTTTTGACCGTGCTCGTGATCCCTGCAATCTATGTCGTCATGCGAGATGACGGAAAGCCGATCGATGGACAGCCGAGCGCACTGGCAACGCCGACGCCGCAACTGAAAGCTGCGGAATAGGAAACGGACGTCCAGTCGATCAATGACGGCGAGCGTGTTCGGCGGCAAGATATTAGCTCGCTTCCGAAATCGGGATGCGGAAGCGGACCACGCCATCCTTGTCGGCTGGGGGCAGGCGGCCGCCGCGGATGTTGACTTGTAGAGACGGCAGCAGGAGCCGCGGCGCTGCCAGAGTTGCGTCACGTGCTTTGCGTGCGCTGACGAACGCGGCTTCACTGATGGCGTCGTTGACCTGAATGTTGTGCGCCCGTTCGGCCGCGACAGTGGTCTCCCACGCGAACGCGTCGCGGTTCGCAGCCTTGTAGTCGTGGCCAACGAAGATCCTGGTCTCAAGCGGCAGCGTTAGAATCTTTCGTATCGAGCGATAGAGGGTCGCGGCGTCGCCGCCCGGAAAGTCTGCGCGTGCGGTGCCGTAATCGGGCATGAACAAGGTGTCGCCAACGAATGCCGCGTCGCCAATCACGTATGTAACGCAGGCTGGTGTGTGTCCGGGCGTGTGTAGAACGTTGATCGTCAGCTCGCCGAGTGGGAGGGCGTCGCCGTCGTGAACAAGTCTGTCGAAGGCTTGATAGTCGTCCGTAATGTCCTCCGCCAGAAACTTTGGTGCGAAGATATTTTGGACGTCCCGGATATGGTCGCCGATGACGATTGGCGCGCCTGTGGCTGCGCGCGCCGGCTGTGCGCCTGAAAGGTGGTCAGCGTGTGCGTGGGTTTCGAGAATCCACTCCACTGTCACGCCGAGTCGTTTGACCTCTGCAAGGACGGCGTCTATTGAAGCGCGCCATAATTTACCCGACGCAGGCTCGAAATCGAGCACTGGATCGATCAACGCCGCCTTCTTGGTTGTCGGATCGATCGCGAGATAGGTTACAGTGTTCGTGGGCTCGTGAAAGAAAGCATGGACGTCCGGGTGCATGGCGCTCTCCTTGCGAAACGCGATCTCATCGATATATAAGAATACGCTAATACAAAGCAAGGCCGGAGGCCGCGAGATGGATTTTCAAGCGATCACGGCGCTCATTTCTGGTTCGGGCGTCGGCTTTTTGCTTGGTCTCCTCGGTGGCGGCGGATCGGTGTTGGCGGTTCCTTTGCTGCTGTACTTTGTTGGCGTCCCAAACACCCACTTCGCGATCGGCACGAGCGCATTGGGCGTGTCAGTCAACGCGGCGGCAAATCTCTTGGGTCATGCGCGACGCGGGACGGTGAAGTGGCGGTGCGCGCTGACGTTCGCGCTCGCAGGCGTGGCAGGCGCGGCGCTCGGTTCAACGATCGGAAAGATGATCGATCCCGAACCGCTGATGTTGATGTTCGCCATTGCTATGGCTGCGGTGGCGATTTCAATGTGGCGACCAGCATCGGGAGACGGCGTGGCGGACGTTGAGCTCAACCCCCGCATCGCCGTCCGGCTCATTATCATCGGCCTAATCGTTGGCTTGGCCTCAGGCTTCTTCGGCATCGGTGGCGGCTTCTTGATCGTGCCAGGTCTGATGCTCGGATCGCGTATGCCGATGCTGAATGCCGTTGGCTCATCTCTTCTCGCGGTTGCGCTGTTTGGAGCGACGACGGCGTTCAACTATGCGCTGTCGGGCTATGTTCTGTGGAATATTGCTGGCTGGATGATCGCTGGCGGGATCGCGGGGGGAGCCCTTGGCATATGGGCGAGCCGCAAACTCGCAGCGCGCCGCGCGTTGCTGCAGCGGGTGTTCGCGGTGTTTGTGCTCTTGGTAGCTGTTTATGTCGCGTACCGCGCAGCGTCCGGTGTGGGATGACGACATGCGCACGTCGATGAAGCAAAGGAGAAGCGAAGATGACGAAGACGGATCCTAAGCAAATCGATATCGGAATATCGGATGCTGATCGTGAAAAGATTGCGGGCGAGTTGGCGAAGCTCTTGGCCGACACCTACACACTCTACCTCACCACACACAATTTCCACTGGAACGTCACGGGGCCGATGTTCAATACGCTCCATGAGATGTTCATGACGCAATATACCGAGTTGTGGAACGCAGTTGATCCGATAGCCGAGCGCATCCGTGCGCTTGGGCACGCGGCGCCGGGAAGCTACGGAGAATTTGGCCGCCTAAGTTCGGTTGACGATGCTCCCGCAAAGCCGCCGAAGGCGTTGGAAATGGTGCGTGTGCTCGTCAGAGGTCACGAAGCTGTCGCGCGGACGGCACGCGCCACATTTCCGATCGTTGACGCCGCTGGCGATCAGCCGACCGCAGATCTCCTGACACAGCGTCTCAACGTGCATGAGAAGACTGCGTGGATGCTTAGATCGCTGTTGGAGGAGCAGGACTAGGCTGGCTCGCGACACCGATGTCGGGCTTTGCTGATGCAGGCCCGCCCTCAGTGTTCTCTGGTCAATTGAGACGCTGAGATCGCACTTTGGGCGGAAGATCCGAGCACGACAGAGGCTCCATTGTGGTGGCGAGACGGTTGTTGGGCTATTCGGCCTGCGCGAAATTTGCCGCAGTTTCCCAGCCTTGCGGAGAATCTCGATAGGGCAGGCGTCCGCTACGGACTTCCGGCGCCGCCCACCTCCCCACCGGCACGAACCTAGATTGCGGGCCGGTTAGGAACGCCTAGACTGACCCCAAGAGGGCCGGTCACGAGTCGCTGCCGGCTGGGGAGGTAAGCACTATGATCGTTCGTTGGATGGCCATCGGCTTCGCGCTTTGGATCGCGATTGCGCTGGCGTTCCGCTTTGTCGGCGGATTGGCGTTTCACTCCGGCCCGTGGGGCGTGCCGTGGTTGTTGTTGATCCTGCCCTTGGCTCTTTGGGCAATCACTTACTTGCTGATCGGCGCGTTGAGAGTGACGGAAACTGATCGCTCAGAGGCTGCGTCGATTATGTCGGTGCCTGGCCTTCTTGTCGGCATCTACGAAATCAACAGTTTCGGGGTCGTTTTCCCGAATCTGGACGCCTCGCTCGGCGCCGAGTTCGCGATTTTGATGTTCGCCTGCTACGCGGCTGTGATCATGGCCGGCAGGACGGTGCTCACCGTGCGCTGGATGGCCCTCGGTTTCGGGTTGTGGATCGCGCTTGCTGCGCTTCTCAGCGCGTTCGGCAACTTGGTGCTTCAGCCGGGGCCAGGCGGCGTGTCTTGGGCCTTCCTGACGCTGCCGCTCGCGCTCTTGGTCCTCACCTATGTGGCGATGAAGATCATGAATGTCCCGCAAACCGACCGCTCGGAGGCGGCAACTTCGATCGCGGTGCCTGGACTTCTCGTTGGTCTCTATGAGATCGACAGATTCGGCGTGCTTTTCCCGGGCATTGACCCCTCGATCAGCAGCGAGTTCGCAGCTTTGATGTTCGCCTGCTACGCGGCGGTCATCCTCGCCGGCATCGTGTCGTCGCGCCTCGAAAGCATCTGAGCACTGTTGACGCATAGGCATCCCTGCGCGCATGTGCGTGCGGGGATGTTGCGTTGATGCAGTGGAAAAATTGGTCGGGTAGCGTCAGCGCCAAGCCGCAGCAGATCGCGCGGCCGAAGACCGAAACCGAATTGGCCGGTCTGGTGCAGAGTGCGCGCAAAGCGCGAGTGGTCGGCGCCGGCCATTCATTCATGCCGCTCTGCGAGACGGATGGAACGTTGCTCTCGCTCTCCGAGCTTGAAGGCGTGGTTCAGTTCAACGCGGGCAAGTCGCGTGTGTGGGCGCCCGCGGGCTGGAGCTTGGCGAAGCTCACCGAGGCGCTCTGGTTGGAGGGCGTCTCGCTTATCAATCAGGGCGATGTGAACCCACAGTCACTGGCGGGCGCAATCGGTACGGGTACGCATGGCACGGGCGCGGAACTCGGTTCGCTCTCGACGGCGGCGCGTGGATTCCGATTGATGATGCCGGATGGCTCGGTCGTCACATGCAGCGAAAGCGAGCGTCCGGATTTGTTCCAAGCAGCGCGACTTTCGCTCGGACTTGTAGGCGTCGCGACCCAGATCGAGATCGACGTGCTGCCGGCGTATCACCTTGAGGAACGTGTTGATTCCCATCGCTTCGAGGATATTGAGCCACGCTGGGAAGAACTGGCGGCGAACAACCGCCACGTCGAGTTCTTTATTTTCCCGTACGGCGACTACGTCGCGCTGAAGACGCTGAACCCCGCGCCGAGCGAAGGTCCACTGAAGCGCATGACCGACATGGACGATCGCGCGTTCCGCATGGTGTGCGACATCTGTTCGGTCGCGCCGTGGCTCACCCGCCGGCTGCAGCCACACATCGTAGGGCGGGGTGTTCGGACGCGGCGCGTTGGGCCAGCATATCAGATCTTTCCATCAGACCGGACGGTGAAGTTCGAGGAAATGGAATACGAGCTGCCGCGTGCGAATGGCTTCGCAGCGCTGAAGGAAGTGATTGGTTGGATCAGGAAGAAGAAGCTGCCGGTTACATTCCCTTTCGAATTCCGACTCACGGCGGCGGACGACATTTGGCTTTCGCCATTCAACGGTACGCCAGGCGCATCGATATCAATGCACCAATACGCCAAGATGCCGTGGCGCTATCTGTTCACGGAAGCCGAGGTGATTTTTCGCGCGCACGGCGGGCGGCCACATTGGGCAAAGCGCCATACGTTGAGCGCGCGTGACGTGCACGCCCTCTATCCGGACGCGGCGAAGTTCAAAGTGGTGCGCGATGCGGTCGATCCCGGTGCGAAGTTCGCCAATGCGCACCTGATGCAGGCCTTTGCGATTGAGGCACGATGAGCGATTTCGATCTCCATAGACACCTTGTTGGCCGCCAGGGCTCACGGCTGGCGCTCAACACGCCCGTGCTAGTGATCGATCGTGACGCACTACAGCGCAACATCGACAAGATGGCGACGTTCGCGAAGGCCCGTGACCTAAAGATCAGGCCGCATGCGAAGACCCACAAGAGCGTCGAGATTGCGAAGCTGCAGTTGGCGGCGGGCGCTGTCGGCGTGTGCTGCGCCAAGTTGGGCGAAGCGGAAGCGCTCGCTGCAGGCGGGGTGCAAGATATTCTGATTACCTCGCCAGTTGTGACGCCGCAGGCGATTACGCGACTGAGCGCGCTCAATGGCAAGATCGCCGCACTCCGTGTCGTCGCAGATAATCCCGATAACGTCGATGTGCTCGCCACAGCCATTGCGGTCGCGAAGCAAACACTCGATGTGATCGTCGACATCGATCCAGGCATTCGCCGCACCGGTGTGCCGAACGCGGATGCCGCGCTCGCGCTAGCCCGGCGCATCGCAGCGACGCCGTCGCTTCGTCTTGCGGGCGTGCAATTCTATTGTGGCGTGCAGCAGCACATTGAGTCATACGCCGAACGCCGCGCCGCGATTGCGGAGCGAACGGATTATTTGAAGAGCGTTATCGAAACGCTGAGCAGCGCAGGCTACGCGCCGGAAGTCGTGACGGGCGGAGGCACGGGCACCCATCATATCGATGGCGAACTCGGCGTCCTCACCGAGCTGCAGGCCGGTTCGTACGTTTTCATGGATAAGCAGTATAACGACTGCGATCTCAACGGGCAGGGACGGACGCCGTTTGAGACGTCGTTGTTCGTCGATGCGCACGTGATCTCGGCCAATTCCCCGTCAATGGCGACGATCGATGCGGGTTTCAAAGCGCTTTCAACCGATGGCGGTTTGCCTGCGGTTATGGATGGCGCACCGCAGGGCGCGATGTTCGTGTTCATGGGCGATGAGCACGGCGCGCTAATAGCGCCGGATCATCCTTTCCGTATTGGCGATCATATCAGTCTCGCCGTGCCGCACTGCGATCCGACAGTGAACCTGTACGACACCTACCACGTCGTGCGCGACGGAACGCTGATCGAGATCTGGCCCGTGAGCGCGCGCGGCCGCTCGCGCTGATTACTCAGCCGGCGTCCGTGCGCTCTCTTCATTCGCATGGGCTGTCGGCTTTGGCAGGAAGCCCTGCACCCAGCGCTCCAAGCGATCGATCAGCACGAACATCGCTGGCACAAAGACAAGACTGAGGAGCGTCGAGAGCATCAGGCCCCCAATCACGGCGGCGCCCATCCCCTGGCGCAGCGTGCCGTCGACACCCCAGCCCGCGGCGGCGGGGATCATGCCGCCCGACATTGCGAATGTTGTCATGATGATCGGGCGCGCGCGCTTCATGCCTGCTTCCATCAGCGCCGCGTTGCGGCTCATGCCGGCGTGCATGCGCTCGACGGCGAAGTCGACGAGCAAGATCGAGTTCTTGGTGACGAGCCCCATCAGCATGAGCAAGCCGATGAACGCGAATAGCGAGAGTGGCTGGTTGGCGATGATGAGGCCAAGAAAAGCGCCGCCGAGCGAGAGCGGCAGCGCCGTCATGATCGTGATCGGCTGGAAGAAGTCGCGGAACAGCAGCACCAACACGATGTAGATGAGGATGATGCCCCACAGCATCGCGCTGCCGAACGCCGCGGTCATCTCGGCAAAGTCCTCTGTTTGGCCGCCCGCCGCGAGACGGGCGCCGGGGCCGCCCTGCGCCTCTGGAAGCGCAAACACCGCCTGTTGCGCCGTTGAAAGTTGCGTGCCGGGACGCACATTGGCGCCCACCGTCACAGCGCGCTCGCGATCACGCCGTTCGATCGTGGCTTCGCCGAGTGAGAATTGAACGTCAGCGACGGCGTCGATGCGCACCGGTGCGCCAAGCGTGGATTGAACGGGCAGGGCGCGAAGTGCGTCGAGATCGCTACGTTGATCGGGACGCAGCGTCACGCGAATTGGGATCTGGCGATCGGCGAGGCTATACTTCGGCAAGTTCTGCTCCGCGTCGCCGCTTGTGGCGATGCGGATGGCGGAGGCCAGGGCAGTTGAGGTGACGCCGAGACGCGCCATGTCCTCCTGGCGTGGGCGCACCTGGATTTCGGGGCGGCGCAGCGCGGATGTGGAGCGCACGTCGGCCAGTGAGTTCAACTGGCTCATCGCGGCAGCCAAGCGATCGGCGGCAGCGTTCACAGCCGCTGGATCTTGGCCGACGAATTGGACAGTGATGTCGGATCCTTGCGATCCGCCCTGATCCTGAACGAAGGCGGCGCGATAGTTCGGAAACTCAGAAAGGATCGGGCGCATTTCCTGTTGGATCGCATATGCCGAACGATTGCGTTCGTCGCGTTGTGTCAGCTGGATGAACATGTTTGCGTCCGGAGCCGAGCCGTCGGCGCCGTTCATCGACGTGAACACCCCGATGACTTCGGGATATTCACGAATGCGCGCGCTCATGCGCTGCAGCACGCGATCTGCTTCGATAACGGGCGTGCCGGGAGGGATTTCAACGCGCGCCTGGATCATGCCGTTGTCAAAGCGCGGGATGACGACGGAAGGCACCGTCGAAGCAAGCATAATCGAACCAACGAACACGGCGAGGCCGATGCCGACCGTCTTCCATGGGTTGTGGATCGACCAACTGAGGGCGTCGTGATAAGTAGAAGTCAATACGCCGGGTTTAGCTTCTTCCTCGTGGCCTTCGTTCTTCAGGAAGAACGCCGCCATCATCGGTGTGATTAGGCGCGCGACGACGAGCGAGAAGAACGCGGCCAGCGCAACAGTTAGGCCGAACTCCTTGAAGAAGACGCCCATCCCGCCTTCCATGAAGGAGACGGGTACGAACACGGCGATGATCGCGCCTGTGGTGGCGACGACGGCGAGGCCGATTTCGTCCGCCGCTTCGAGCGCCGCGGCGTAAGCGGATTTTCCCATCCGCATATGCCTGACAATGTTCTCGATCTCGACGATGGCGTCGTCGACAAGGACGCCGGTAACGAGCGCTAGAGCAATCAAGGTCACCATGTTGAGCGTGAAGCCCAGAACTTCGATGCTCGCGAAGGTGGGGAAGATCGAGAGCGGAATGGCGGCCGCGGCGATCAAGGTCGCGCGCCAATCGCGCAGAATGAGAAAGACAACTAGGCACGCCAGCAGGGCGCCTTCGAGGAGCGCGTGAATCGAGCTCTCGTGCATGCCGCGGATGAATTCGACCGTTGAGGCGATCTCGGTGATGTGAATTTCCGGTCGAGCTTCCTCGATCTGGCGGACGCGCTCGTCCATGCGGTCGAAGACTTGCACTTCAGAGGCGCCGCGTGAACGTTGCACCATGAAGCCGACGACGGGTTGGCCGTTGTAGCGCGAGATCGAGTTCAGGTCGCTGGCGCTGTCGGTAACGGTTCCGAGGTCGGCGAGACGCACTGTGCCGCCGTCCGCGGTTGCGATGCGCAAGTTTTCGAGTTCTTGCACCGACTGGGCGCCGCCGAGTGTGCGAATGGACTGCGCTTGCCCGCCGACCTGTGCTTGGCCACCCGGCAAGTCAGCGTTGATAGAACGTAACTGCGAATTCACGCGATCGGCTGAGACGCCGTAAGCAAGCATGCGGCTTGGGTCGAGTTCAACCCGGATTTCGCGATCAACGCCGCCTAAGCGCGTGACGGCGCTGACGCCGTCAACGGCAAGCAATTCGCGTTGCAAGTCATTGTCGATGAACCACGAGAGATCCTGAGGCGTCATACCTTCGCCTTCGATCGCGTAGTAGCCAATCGGTTGGCTGGCGACATCGATGCGTTGAACGACAGGTTCGGTAATGTCGGCGGGGAGATCGGCGCGGATGCGCTGCACAGCGTCGCGCGCGTCATCTACGGCGCGTCCAAGATCGCCGTCGCTTTCCATTTCAACGGTGGTGACAGAAACCCCGGGCGAAATCGTCGAAACGATGCGCTTGACGCCTTCAACAGAAGTTAGCGCGGCTTCGATGCGTTGCGTGATCTGGGTTTCCATTTCTGCCGGCGCCGCGCCTGGCTGCGCCACCGTGACGGTGAAGCCGCCGAAATCGACGTTCGGCAGCTGGTTGATCGGCAAACGGCCGTAGGCGGTCCAACCGGCGAACAGCAGCGCCAGAATGAGCAGGATCGGCGGAATCGGGTTGCGGATCGCGCCGGCGGAGATGTTCCAAGCCATGTGCGATTACTCCCGCCCGCGTATGTCTTCGGCCTCGCTCGCGTTGGTTTCGGTCGGCGCGGAGCTCTCGGCACTTGGCGGCGCCAACACGCGAACCGACTCGCCGGCTTGCAGGAAGGCAGCGCCCGAGCCGACGATTCGTTCGCCGGTCTCAAGACCAGAAACCACTTCGACCAGATCGCCATCGCGGCCGCCGAGCTGCACGTCTTGCCGGTGCACGGCGTAAGTCAGCTCGGGCGCTTCCTCGCTGCTGCGCTGACGCCCGGCGCCCTCCTGTCGAGGAGCGGGGGTCGGCTCGTTGGAGACCACGTACACATAGGCTTGGCCCGACTCGTAGAGGATCGAGCTTTGCGGGACGGAGATCACGTCGCGCGGCGGCAACGCGGCGTGACCACGCAGATACATGCCGGCGCGGACGCGCGAGCCTTGCGGCAAGGCAAACAAGGCTTCGCCAGTGCGTGTGCGCGTATCGATCGAAGCGGGTAGGCGACGCAGCGTGCCGGTGACGGTCGAGCCATCAACAAGAGAGAACGTCGCGCTTTGACCCTCGGCGAGCGCGAGCGCGTCGGCTTCCGCGACTTGCGCGGCGACTTCAAGGCGATTGTCGGCGGCGATGCGGAACAGAACCTGGCCATCGACGGAGCGACCGAGTTCGGCGGTGCGATCGATAACGAGGCCAGATGCTGGCGCGCGGACGTAGCCGCCGCCCAAGCGCGCATTCACTTCAGCGAGCTGCGCGCGTGCTGCGGCGAGGCGCGCGTCAGCGGCGATCGCGGCTGCGCGGCGTTGTTCGATCGATTCAGCCGAAAGCGCACCCGAGTCGCGGATCGATTCAGCGCGTTGATACTCGCCTCGCGCACGCACAGCGGCGGATTCCGCTTCAGCGACGCTCGCTTGCGCCGCGCGCGTTTGCGCGTCCGAGAGCGCGGTGTCGAGACGCGCCATCGCTTGCCCCTGGCGGACGAAATCGCCTTCGTCGACGAGGATCTGCAGAATCCGTACGCCTGTTGCTGGTGCGGCGACTTGGATGTCACGCACAGGCCGGGCTTCGCCGCTCAGCGAAACTTCGGTTGCAAAGGTTCGTAGCTGCACCGGAACGACGCTGACCGCCTGCGCGTCGGACGTGTGTGCCGCCACGATATTGTTGTCACCGCCCAATCGGCTCACGATGAACAGGACCGCAATGACGGCTGCGATGCCGAGACCCAGCATAGCGAGGATTTTCTTGCGGCGCTTGTCTTCGTCCGGCGAGTCGGTGGCGCGCTCCCACATGCGCTTGCCGGCGTCGCTTGCCGTGCGCAGTGCGGTCCCGCTCGCGTCCTTAGCGCGGTTGAACAAGCCTTCGGCTTTGTTGAATAGTTCGGGCTTATTCATTTACGTGGCTCGAGATAGCGCTCTGCGAGCGCACGGAATTGATGGATGGCCTCATCCGCATCGGTCTCGCGGCAAAACGCGCGCCTCAGACCTATGCCTTCGAGGGCGCCGAACAAGGTGTTCGTTGCGATTTCGGGATCGAGTGTCGCGTCGACCTCACCGCGCGCCTGGGCGGCTTTGATCGCTTGCGTGAAGATGCTTACGCTTCCGCAATCTGCGCCGCGCAACGAGGCCGACACCGCATCGTCACGAATGGCTTCGCCGAGAATGTCGGCGATCAGGGCGCCGTCGCCGTCCGCGAATTTTTGGAAGAAATCGCGCGCTGTCAGGCACAGCGCCGGGACAAAGCCTTGCTCCTCGGCGGCGCGCAAGAATGCTTGATCGCTTTCGCCGCGCTTGCTCTCGGCGATGGCGCCGATGATGTCGGCCTTGCTTGAGAAGTAGCGATAGAGGGCGCCCGCGCTGACGCTTGCTTCCGCGCAAATCTCAGCCATCGTCGCTTGGTGGAAGCCGCGGCGGCGGAAGCAGGCGATAGCCGCGTCCATGATTTGACGCCGCCGGCGCTCGGCCAGTTCGGGATTGGCTAGACGGGCCAAATTGGGGTCCTCAGGAGCTCGGTTGCCGAAACGGCTTGCGCCGCCATGCTGCGACGCATATAAAACGAACGTTCGTTCTATAAATGTTAAGGCTGGACGGCGTCAAGCTGAAAACCCAAGTCACCGCCCGAAGACTATCGCCGCGATATGGTTGTCAGCCGCCTAAGTATCTGAGGAGCAATGGGGAATGGCCGCAGTCGGAAACCTCTTCCGCGCCGTTGCATTATCCGGCGCGCTGGCGGCCGGCGGGTGCGTGACCATGCCGAGCGATCGGGCCGAGGCTCCTCCATTGCCGTCTGCCTGGCGCGACGCGCCACAGGGCGCCGAGCTGCCGGTGTCCGATTGGTGGCTAGGGTTCAACGATCCTGCGCTGAACCAATTTGTTGTCGAGGCGCTCTCGGAGGGACCAAGCGTGCAGCTTGCCGTTTCGCGGGTCCGCGAGGCGCGGGCGCTTTCGTATTCGACAATCACCCAATTCTTGCCGCAGCTCACCGCGACCGGAAGCGGTCAGTATCAGCGCTTTGTCGAAGGACCTGTACCCGCTGGCGTCGATCGTGAGTCGATGAGCGGCGCCTATGGCGCACAAGTGTCGTGGGAGTTTCCGCTATTCGGCATCGGGGCTACGGCAGTCGGCGCGAACGCCAATACGCAGAGCGCGCTGGCTGATTTGCGTGGCGCACGGGTGACGCTCGCGGCGGATGTAGCACAAGCGTACGTCGATCTGCGCGCGGCGCAAGCTAGCCGCGCGGCGCTGCAACGTTCAATCGAAACGTCAGATGAGCTTGCGCGTATCCTCACGACGAGCGCACGCGCCGGCTTTGCATCTGAGGCCGATGCGGCGGACGCGCGCCGCTTGGCGGAAAGCACGCGCACACGCCTGCCTGGGCTCATTATCGAAGAGCGCCGCGCCGAAAATGTTCTCTCGGTACTGCGCGGCCGCGCGCCCGGAACTGAGAGCGCCGAGGCGCAAGCCATACTTTCAGTGGCGAATGCGCCTGTTCCGTATCTCGATCTGGCTTCAGCCCCTGCGGCGCCGGCGGATTTGCTTCGCCTACGCCCGGACGTGGCGCGGGCGGAAGCGCAAACTCTGATCGGGGCTGCTCAGCTTGGCGCCGCGCGCGCTGATCTACTGCCGCGCCTCAATCTTACCGGCGCCATTAACGTCACTGATGCGCTGATCGGCAGTCCGAGTGGCGCCGGCGTGACGCTCGCGACGGGTACGCCGATTATCTCGATGCCGCTGTTTGATTGGGGACAGCGGTTCGCGGTTTCACGTCAGCGCTCGGCGCAATTTGATCAATCTCTGATCCAGTATCGTCAGACTGTGATACAAGCCGTCGCCGAAGCGTCGAACGCGCTGGTGGCGCTGGAGCAGGGGCGGTTGCGCCTTGCCTCGGCGCGCGCCGCGGAAGAAGCGGCGGACACCACCGCTCGCGGTTCGCGCGCCGCTTTCGAAGCTGGTATTCAAAGCCTCGCGGATCGTTTGCGCTCAGAGCAGCAACTGATTGACGCTAGCCTCACGCGCATCACGGCGGAACAGCAAGCTGCGAGCGCGGCGATTGCGACCTATCGCGCGTTCGGCGGCGGTCCGGCGATCGCGCCGGAAGTCCGCCGTCGCTAACCGCTCATTCCCAGTCATTCGTCGCAGTGTCTTGCTAAAACGCTGGACATATGTGTGCGCGTGCGCTGCCTTGCTGGCGAGGGATCGACAAGGAGCGGGGAATGAAGCGTGCGCTTGCAGGAGCTTTGATGTTTGCTGTGGCGCTTAGTGCATGCGCTACATCGAGCACCACCACCTCCAGGGATCAGCGGCCTGCGACAGTCGCGGAACTGTTGAATGGCGTTGAAATTCCCTATGAGCGTTTCACGCTCGATAACGGCCTCACCGTGCTGGTGCACGAGGATCGCAAAGCGCCGATCGTCGCCATCGCTGCTTGGTACAATGTCGGCTCAAAGGACGAACCGCCGGGGCAAACCGGCTTCGCGCACCTCTTCGAACACATCATGCTGTTCAACGGCACTGAGCACGTGCCGAACCTGATCGAGCCGCTCCGCGAAATGGGCGCCACCAATTGGAACGGCACCACATGGTTCGATCGCACCAATTATTTCCAGACCGTGCCGACGCCGGCGCTGGATCGCGGCCTCTATCTTGAGAGCGAACGCATGGGCCACTTGCTCGGAGCGCTCACGCAAGAGCGCCTCGATGCGCAGCGCGGCATCGTGCAAAACGAGAAGCGCCAGGGCGATAACCAGCCGTACGGCATGACCTTCTATCGCATCCTCGAGCGTCTTTTCCCAGAAGGGCACCCGTATCGTCACTCCACCATTGGTTCGATGGCCGATCTGGACGACGCGTCGCTCGAGGAAGTGCGCCAATGGTTCCGTGACAATTACGGCCCGAACAACGCGGTGATCGTGCTCGCGGGCGACATCAGCGTCGCTGAAGCGCGTCCGCTGATGCAGCGTTACTTCGGCCACATCCCGCGGGGCCCGGAGAACATTCCTGCGGCGGCTGACATCCCGACGCTGAACGAACGCATCGATGAAACGATGCACGATCGCGTCGCCAACACGCGGCTCTATCGCACCTGGGTCGTGCCGGGCCTCGCACATGAGGACACGCTGGAGCTCGATGTTGCGGCGCAAGTCCTCGGCGGTCTCAACAGCTCGCGGCTCGATCGTATTCTGGTGCGTGATGAGCAGAGTGCGATTTCTGTCAGCTCGAGCGTGCTGCCGTTCCAGCGCATCAGCCTCTTCTTCGTCACTATCGACGTGAAGCCGGGCGTCGATCCAGCAGCAGTCTCCGCACGGCTCGATCAAATCATCGCTGAATATCTCAACAGCGGCCCGACCGAAGATGAGATCCAACGCGTGGCGACACAGCGAGTGTTCGGCAGCGTGCTGGCGATCGAGCAGGTGGGCGGCTTTGGCGGCAAGACCGTCGCGCTCGCCAACAGCGCGATCATGACCGGCGATCCGGGCTTCTACGAACGCAATCTGCGTGAGTACGGCAACGTGACACCTGCAGCTGTGCGTGAAGCGATGAGCCGCTGGCTGATGCGTCCTACCTACGCGCTCCGCGTCGATCCGGGTGCGCGCGAGGCGTACCAAGAATCGAGCGCCACCAATCGCCCCGCGCCGGACAATAGCCCGCCGACGGCACAGCCGCGCGACCCGATGCCGGAAATCGGCACGATCGCTGATCTCGATTTCCCAGACGTGCAGCGCGCACGGCTCAACAATGGCATCGAGGTCGTCTATGCGCGCCGCGAGGCCGTGCCGATCACCTATGTCGCGTTCGACTTCGACGCCGGCGTCTCCGCCGATCCAGAAGGCGGCTTCGGCACCCAGCGGCTGATGCTCTCGACGATGACTTCGGGCGCGGGCGGGCGCGACGCGATGGAAATCGCCGAACAACAAGAACGCTTCGGCGCCGCCATTGGCGCCAACGGCACGCTCGATCGCTCGGCAGTGACGTTGACGACGCTTAGCGCAAACCTTGGCCTCTCGCTCGATCTGTTTGCAGATGTGGTGCGACGTCCTGATTTTGCCGAGAGCGAAGTGACGCGCGAGCGCAACCAGCAGCTCGCAGCCATCGCAACCGAAGGCACGCAGCCAAATGGCTTGGCGCAGCGCACGTTCCCGGCGTTGGTGTTCGGCGCAGGCCATCCCTATGGCCGGCCGGCCTCTGGGCTCGGTAGCCAAGCATCCGTCTCGCCGCTGACGCGCGACAATCTTGTGGCGTTTCACCAAGCTTGGATCCGTCCTGAAACAGCGCGTATCTTCGTTGTGTCGGATCGGCCGCTGAGCGAGATCACGCGGGCGCTCAACGCACGCTTCGGTGATTGGCGCGGCGCGGCGACGGCCGTTGGCCGCAAGAATTTCGACGTCGCGATACCGGCCGCGCGTTCGCGGATCGTCATCGTCGATCGCCCGCAATCACCCCAATCGGTGATCTATGCCGGCACGGTGCTGCCGATCCGCGGTTCGGACGACACACTGACACTCAATGCGGCGATCGAAGTTTTGAGCAACGGCTTCCTTTCGCGCGTCAACACCGAGATCCGCGAGCGCCGTGGCTGGTCGTACGGTTTGGGCGGCGGGTTGAACCTGCGCGAAAACCAAGTGCCGTACATCATCAACGCGCCAGTGCAGGCTGATCGCACCGGCGACTCGATCCGAGAACTGATCTCACAGATCAACGCGTTCAATGGCGCCAACGGCGTCACCGGGTCGGAGCACACGCGCACCATCAACGGCAACATCCGTCAGTTGCCGGGCTCGTTTGAAACCGCCGCCGCCGTGCTCGGCGCGTTGCGCTCGAACCAGCTCTATCGCCGGCCGGACAATTACTGGGAAAGCGTCGCCTCGCGTTATCGCGGCATGACGGCGCCGCAGATGGATGCCGCGGCGCGTGCGGTTATTGACCCGTCGCGCTTCGTGTGGGTGATCGTGGGCGATGCCTCCGTTGTGCGTCCGCAGGTAGAGAACCTGGGGCTCGACATCGAGGTGGTCCCGGCGCAGTAACTACCTTTGGCGCCACGAATTGGGCTAGTGCGGCATTGGCCTTCGCCTGTATCCTACGCGTGAGGATGCAATGGCGCGCACGCAAGCGGCGGATTACGATGAACGGAAGCTGGTGATCGTCGAAGCGGCGGCGGCGCTGTTCGCGTCGCGCGGCTTCAATGGCGCATCAGTTGCGGACATCGCGGAACGGTGCAGGTCCTCTAAGAGCCTCATCTATCATTACTACGAGTCGAAAGAGGACATCCTCTACGACGTTATGATTATCCACGTTCGCGCGCTCGAGGCCGCAGCGTCCGACGCGATGGCTAGCGGCGCGCCGCCGGAGGAGAGGCTGCGTGATCTGACGCAGAGATTCATGGCGCTCTATGTCGGCGCCGCTGACAGACATAAAGTGCTTCTGAACGATCTTGATTATGTGCCTAAGGCGCGGCGCGTAGAGATCGTGGCGATCCAACGCGGATTGATCGAAAACGTGCGCAAGCTGCTTGTTGAAATTGAGCCGGCGCTCAAGAAGCGGCAAGGCGCAGGGTTTGCAGCGGCGATGCTGTTCTTCGGCACGATCAACTGGACACACACTTGGTACAATCCGGCGGGCGCCGTAAGGGCTGAAGCGTTGGCGGATATGGCCGTCAATCTCACGCTTGGTGGACTGAAGCGCGTGGCTGAAGCCTAGGCAGCCTTTCTCCAATCCATCACGACGAACCACGGCGCGCGCCGATAGCGCTCTGCCTTCGGCTCGGGCGCGCCGGCCATCGGCGCTGGTTCATCGAAGAAAGACAGCTGCAGATCATGGCGTAGGAACTCGCGCATGTAGGCGCCGAGCGGTCGATGATGGTTGACGATGCGAATGCCACGCCACTCCGTCCAAAACCCGCGTTCATCGAGGTAGTGATCGACCGGATAGTGCCTGAGCTTGCCGTCGAAGCCGCGGACCCAGCCAGATTCCGCGCCGGCCGTGTTGAAACCGTTGAGGTTGGCGATGAGCAGGGCGCCGCCTGGCCGAAGGACACGCGCCATCTCGGCGATCGGTTTCGTGATCTCGGGCATGTCGATCAGGCTGAGATACGCGACGACGAGATCGAAGCTTGAGTCGGTAAACGGGAGCGCATCTCCGCTTGCCTCTACGTATGTGCTGACGCCATCGAGTGCGCGCGCTCGCGCTATCAATGGCGTGGTGGGATCAAGGCCCGTGCATGCAACGCCGTGCGCGCTGAGCATCCTGCAGAATCGGCCCTCGCCGCAGCCCACGTCGAGTGCTGTGCTGGGCTTCGTCGCCAGCGCACGCGGCAACATGATTGGATCAAGCACATAACGGCGACCAAAGTCGCCCAAGTCTTCGATGTGCGCGATCCAAGCGGCCGCGGACTCGGCCCAACCATTCTCTGACATGACCTAGACGTCGTACGTCAGCGCCACGCCTTCGGTAAGAGGGGTCGATTGGCAGGTGAGCACGTAGCCTTCGGCGATTTCTTCTTCGGAGAGGCCGTAATTCACTTTCATGCTGACTTCGCCCGCCGTCACTTTGGCGCGGCAGGTGGCGCAAACGCCGCCCTTGCAGGCGAACGGCGCCGGCAGGCCCGCGGCGCGGACGTTGTCGAGGATGGAGTGCCTTTCAGGATCGAACGCGACCCGCATGCGGCGGCCATTGAGCGTCACGCTCATTTTCAGCCCTGCCGCCCTTTCCTCGAGCGCGCGAGCGGCCGCCGCCTGTGCGGCGGAGAGCGGTCCGGTGGTGAAACGCTCGATCAGAACGCGCGACTTCTCGACGCCTTTGGCGAGCAGCGATTGCTCGGCGGCGTCCATCATGGGGCCCGGGCCGCAGACAAAAAAAGCATCGACATTCGCGGGGTTCACAAGGTCGCTGAGCAAGGCGTCGACCTTGTCGCGATCAAGGCGCCCATTGAAGAGATCGATCTCTTCCTCCTCGTCTTCGAGGAAATGAAGAACGCTCAGCCGGTCGATATAGCGATCCTTTAAGCCTGCGATCTCCTCCAGAAACATCACGCCCAGCGAGTTGCGGTTGCCGTAGAAGAGCGTGAAGCGAGAGTGTTGCTCAGTCGCGAGCGCGGTCTTCATCAAAGAAAGGATCGGCGTAATGCCTGATCCGCCGGCAAACGCGACGTACTCGCGTCGCGCGTTCGCATCGAAGTTCCAACAGAACGAGCCGTGTGGCGCCATAACGTCAAGTTCGTCGCCAGCTTTCAGTGTGTCGTTGACCCAACCGGAAAACACACCGCCAGCGATTTTCTTCACGCCGATCTTCAGGACGCCTTCGCCGGGGCTCACGCAAACCGAATAGTTGCGTCGCACTTCTTCACCGTTGAAGTCGCGGCGGAAGGTGAGGTGCTGCCCGGCTTTGAACGCGAACGCTTCACGCAAGCTCGCTGGCAATTCAAAACGCACCGACACCGCATCCGGCGTCTCGCGCTTCACTTCGGCGACGCGCAATTTGTGAAAATCGATGCTTGCCATTAGTGACACTTAAACCGGTCGAATGGTTCAGCGCACGCATTGCAACGCCAGAGTGCTTTGCAGGGCGTGGAGCCGAAGCGGGAGAGCTCTTCTGTGTTGGACGAGCCGCAACGTGGGCATTCCGCAGCGGCCTGATTCTTCAGCGATGCCGCGTTCGCGCCCTTCGGTGGCGGCGCGATGCCGTAAGCACGCAGGTCTTCGCGGCCTTTGTCGCTGATCCAATCGGTGGACCAAGGCGGCGAGAGTGTGGTTTCGATCGTGACATCGGCAAAGCCATTGGCATCAAGCGCCGCACGAATCGATTGCTCAATGGCGATGGTTGCAGGGCAACCGGTGTAGGTCGGCGTGATGATCACGGTGTCGGACGCGATCTCGCGCACAATGCCGAGATCAACGACTGATACCGCTGGGATCTCCGGATCAGGCACGCGCGCCAGGATCGTGCGAATGCGGTCGACGTCGGAGGTGGCGCTCACCGCGCTCACCACGTCGCGCCCGGGTAGGCGCGCTGGAGAAATTGCATGTCGCACAGCAAGTGGCCGAGATGCTCCGTGTGATGGCCGATGCGGCCGCCCGTTGTGGCGCGCCGTGACGCGGGCCGGACGAGTGTGGCCTCCGCCAATACGGAATCGATACGCGCATTCCATGCGGCGCGAAGCGACGCCCTGTCGACGCCGGCGCCGGCCTTGATCGCGGCGGCGTCGACGTCGTCCATGGCGAACAGCTCATCCGTGAATCGCCACATCCAGTCGAGACCGGCGATCATCCGCGCCTTGCTCGCGTCTGTGCCGTCCCCCAAGCGAACCACCCAGTCACTTGCCAAAGTCGCGTGGTAAGCAACCTCTTTGGCCGCTTTCGCGGCGATCGCTGCAAAACGGGTGTCTCTCGCTGCCGCCAGCTTCTCGAACAATAAGACCTGGTAGTGAGAGAACAGAAATTGCCGCGCGATGGTCTGAGCAAAGTCACCATTAGGCTGCTCAACCAGCAGGCAATTGGTGAAGTCCATGACATCACGCCGGAATGCGAGGGCGTCGCCATCGCGACCTTCGCCTTCGAGGTCGCCGGCGAGGTTGAGGAAGTGTGTCGCCTGTCCGATTTGATCGAGCGCGACGTTCGCGAGCGAAAGATCAACCTCAAGAGCGGGGGCGTGACCACACCATTCGCTCAGGCGTTGGCCAAGAATGAGTGAGTCGTCACCGAGCCGCAGTGCGTAGGTGGCAAGCTTATCCATTAGATATGCTTTACGCCGTCTGGAATCTTGTAGAAGGTCGGGTGGCGATAGACCTTGTCTTCCGCCGGTTCGAATAGCGCCGCCGCGTCGCCCGGATCGGACGAAGCAATTTGCGCCGACGGCATCACCCACAAGCTCACGCCTTCCATGCGTCGCGTGTAGGTGTCGCGCGCGTGCTCAAGCGCCATCTTTGAGTCGGCCGCATGGACGCTGCCGACGTGGCGGTGGGACAAGCCGCCCTTGCCGCGCACGAACACTTCCCACAGCGGCCATTCTTTGCTTGGATCGCTCATTGCCTTACTCCGCCGCGACTTTGGCGTTTGCGCGCTTCTCGGCATGGACGCGCGCCGCCTCGCGCACCCAAGCGCCATCATCCCAGGCTTTCTGGCGCGCCTGCAGTCGCTCCTTCGCGACAGGCCCTTCGCCACGCACAACAGCCGCGAACTCTTCCCAATCGACTTCGCCGAAATCGTAAGCGCCGCGTTCTTCGTTCCACTTCAGCGCCGGATCAGGAACGGTGAGCCCGATCGCTTCGGCTTGCGGCACAGTGATATCGACGAACTTTTGACGCAGATCGTCATTGGTGTCGCGCTTGATGCGCCAGCGCATGCTCTGCTCTGTGTTCGGGCTCTTATTGTCCGGGGGGCCGAACATCATCAGAGATGGCCACCACCAGCGGTTCAGCGCATCTTGCGCCATGCGTTTCTGCTCCGGCGTGCCGGCAGCGAGATGCATCATGATCTCGTAGCCTTGGCGCTGGTGGAAGCTCTCTTCCTTGCAGATTCTCACCATTGCGCGCGCATAGGGGCCATACGACGTCCTCTGCAGTGGCACCTGATTCATGATCGCTGCGCCATCAACGAGCCAGCCAATCGCGCCGATGTCGGCCCAAGTGAGCGTCGGGTAGTTGAAAATCGTAGAATACTTGGCTTTTCCGCTCAGCAGTGCTTCCGTCATCTCATCGCGCGACGTGCCGAGCGTTTCCGCCGCCGCATAGAGATAGAGTCCATGTCCGCCTTCATCCTGCACCTTCGCCAGCAGGATCGCCTTGCGGCGCAAATTCGGTGCGCGCGTGATCCAATTGCCCTCCGGCAGCATGCCGACAATTTCACTATGCGCGTGCTGCGACATCTGACGGATGAGCGTCTTGCGATACGCCTCCGGCATCCAATCCTTCGGCTCGATAAATTCGTCGTTGGCGACGCGCGCTTCGAATGCGGCGATCAGCGCTGGATCTTCGGCGACGGTTTCGGCCTTCGTCTTGCCGCTCATATCGGTCGTGTACACGGGCGCACCTCTGGCAGATGGCGACGTTAGCATTCGCTGACCGAACGGTCAATCAATTACTGATCCGCCGATTGTGCGCGAAAGCCCAGCAAATTCAGCGATAACGCGTCGGTCTGCGGTGCGCACGCTGACCTGATACACGCCACTTCGTCCGGACCGCGAAATCTCGCGCGCCTCAGCGATCAACACATCGCCTGGTTGCGCCGGCGCCAGAAACGAGATGCTCGCGTTTTGCGCCACGGTGTTCTCGTTGTGGGAATTGCAGGCGTAGGCGAAGGCAGTGTCGGCCAGCGCGAAGATCATCCCGCCATGGCCAATGCGATGGCCGTTCAACATGTCGTCGCGCAACTTCATGCGGATGAGGGCATAGCCTTCGCGCGCATCATCAATCGTGATGCCCCAAGCGGGACCAGTGCCTTCGCGTTGCAGCAGCGTCTCCGCGACGCGACGTGCGAGATTGTCTGCCTCGTTCATGCATCTCTCGTGAATTGACCGACCGTGCGTTCTATCATACGCCACCATCAACGCGCGAGGAGGCGAGAGATGGATTTTGAAACCATTCAGCTGGAAATCGCAAATTGCGCTGCGCGCCTTACGCTCAATCGTCCCGATCGCTTGAATAGTTTCACCGTGCAAATGCACGATGAAGTTTCGCGCGGGCTTGAAGCTGTGGCGAAGAGCGGCGCGCGCGTCCTCGTGCTCACGGGCGCGGGGCGCGGTTTCTGTGCCGGGCAGGATCTTTCCGATCGCGCCGTTGCGCCTGGCGCCGATGGCCTCGACCTCGGTGAGTCCTTGGAGAAGCGCTACAATCCGTTGATCCGCCGTATCGCGACTCTTGAGATGCCAGTGATCTGTGCGGTGAACGGAGTCGCGGCGGGCGCAGGCGCGAATATTGCGCTCGCCTGCGATATCGTGATCGCGGCGAAGAGCGCTAAGTTCATTCAAAGCTTCGCCAATATCGGCCTTGTGCCCGATAGCGGTGGCACTTGGACCTTGCCGCGCCTGGTGGGTCAGGCGCGCGCTATGGGCTTGGCGCTGACTGGAGAGCCACTAAGCGCCGAGCGCGCGGAAACGTGGGGTATGATCTGGAAATGCGTGGATGACGACAAGTTGCGAGATGAAGCCGACGCGCTCGCAGCGAAGTTTGCAGCTGCGCCCACCAAAGGCTTGGCGACGACCAAGAAGCTCATCAACGAAGGCGCAACACGAACGTTGGCCGATCAGCTCGATGTCGAGCGCGATGCGCAACGCATGTTGGGCCGTACGGGCGACTACAAAGAAGGCGTCGCCGCCTTCACGGAAAAGCGTCAGCCGAAGTTCACTGGAAGCTAGGTCATGAAACCGATCACGCTGCAGAACTACGCCGAAGGCAAATGGGTTGCCGGCGCGGGTGGATTGGCTGAATTGCGCTCGGCCATCGATGGCGAAGTCGTCGCGCTCACCTCATCGCAGGGGCTAGACTTCGCCGCGATGCTAAAGCATGCGCGGACTGTCGCCGCCGACAGACTGCAAGCGATGACGTTTCACGATCGCGCGAGGATGCTCAAGGCGCTCGCTGACGCTCTGACCGCCCGCAAGGAAGAACTATACGAGCTCAGCTACAACACTGGCGCGACAAGAGCCGACAGCTGGATTGATATTGACGGGGGGATTGGAACTTTCGCCGTATATCAAGGCAAAGGCCGTCGCGAACTGCCAAACGAGCGCATCCTGATCGACGGCAACGTTGAAGCGCTCTCGCGCAATGGCACGTTTCAAGGCCTGCACGTTTACACCTCGCTGCAAGGCGTCGCCGTACACATCAATGCCTTCAACTTCCCAGTTTGGGGCATGTTGGAAAAACTTGCGCCGACGTTTCTTGCTGGGATGCCCGCGATCGTAAAACCGGCAAGCGCGACAAGCTATCTTACCGAAGCCGCCGTCCGCATCATGCTCGACGCCAATGTGCTTCCTCCAGGCGCGCTGCAACTCATTGTAGGTGCTACGGGCAACCTGTTCGACCACCTGACGTCGCAGGACGTAGTGTCATTTACGGGCTCAGCGCAGACGGCGGGAAAGCTCAAGAACCATCCCGTCGTCCAGCGCGAGAGCGTGCGCTTCGTCGCCGAACAAGATTCGCTCAATGCATCGGTGCTTGGGTCTGACGCCACGCCAGAGTCGCCAGAGTTTGATCTCTTCATCAAAGAGGTCGCTCGCGAAATGACCGTGAAGGCTGGCCAAAAATGTACGGCTATTCGCCGCGCATTCGTGCCCGCGGCCCTCATCGACGCTGCGCAAGATGCGCTGACAGCACGTCTTGCGAAAGTTGCGATAGGCGATCCGCGTGATGAGTCGACACAAATGGGCGCTCTTGTCAGCACATCGCAACGCGAAGACGTTCGAGCCAAGATCTCGGAAATTGCCCGAGACGGCGCCATCGTCTTCGGGGAACCTGGGGCTGCGCCGTTCAACGAGAAGGGCGCCTTCATCTCTCCAGTGCTGATCCGCTGTGAATCGCCGCTTGAGGCGCGAGCTGTGCATGACGTAGAGGCTTTCGGCCCCGTCACGACCCTGATGCCATACCAGCACAGCAAGGACGTGTTCAGTCTCGTCAATCGCGGCAAGGGCTCGCTCGTGATGAGTGTGTTCAGCCACGACACGACTTTCGCTGAGGATGTTGTTCTTGATTCCGGCTCGTTCCACGGCCGCATCGCGTTCATCGACCGCGACAGCGCGAAGGAAAGCACGGGTCACGGTTCGCCGATGCCGCACATGATCCACGGTGGCCCAGGCCGCGCTGGCGGCGGCGAAGAGATGGGCGGCATTCGTGGGGTGAAGCACTACATGCAACGTACCGCGCTGCAGGGTCATCCGCGAACGCTCGCGGCGATCGTGAAACGCTACATAGCGGGGATGCCAACGGAGAGCGCGGAGCAACATCCGTTCCGCCGCAAATTCCACGATCTGCCGATCGGTTACCAGCTGAAGACAAGGGCGCGCGAGATCACGCTCGAGGACATCGAGCACTTTGCGAACTTCACCGGCGACACGTTCTACGCCCACATGGATGAAGCGGCCGCGGCGGCAAATCCGCTCTTCGGTGGCCGCGTGGCGCACGGATATCTCATCTTGGCGTTTGCGGCAGGCCTGTTCGTCGATCCCGATCCCGGCCCGGTGCTCGCGAACTACGGCCTCGACAGTCTGCGTTTCGTCAAGCCCGTGAAGCCCGGTGATGCGATTCAAGTGGCGCTCACCGTGAAGGACAAGACGCTCCGCAAGCCCGATCAAGGCGAGGTACGCTGGGACGTTGTCGTCACCAACCGCGACGGCGAAACTGTCGCCGCGTACGACTTGCTGACCATGAACGCGGCTTAGGCCACAGCCTGTAGCGCCGCTACAAAGCGCGGGATATCAGCTTCGCGCAGCCCCGCGACGTTGATGCGCGCAGAATCCGTCATGTAGATGCCGTGCACTTCGCGCAACGTGGTCACTTGCGCATTGTTCAGCGGCAGCGTCGAGAACATGCCTTTCTGATCGGCGATCAGGTGCATGGGGATGGAGTTCACGCGCGCCGCCGCCAGTTGTTGGCGCGTGTGCTTGATGTGGCCGCGTATCTGATCGAGTTCCTCACGCCAGGACGCACGAAGCGCCTCATCGTTCAGTACCTCGCGTACGATCGATGCACCGTGATCAGGCGGCATCGAGTAATTGGCACGCGCGATGGCGGCAAGATTGCTCATCACGGCTGGTCGCGATTTCTCGCTGGCTTTCACAAAGAGAGCGCCGACCCGCTCGCGATAGATGCCGAAAGACTTGGCCTCAGACACCGCGATCACCGCTTCGGGCACGCGCTCAAGCAGCGCGCGCGCGCCGGCAACGTCTTCGTCGATGCCGTCCGCGAAGCCTTGATAGGCGAGATCGACGAACGGGATAATGCCGCGCGCGTTGAACGCTTCGGCGAGTTGTTTCCATTGCTCGATCGAGAAATCCGCACCGAGTGGGTTGTGGCAGCAGGCTTGAACGATGATGCCGTCGCCGCGCTCGGCTTTGACGAGGCTGCCGACCAGTGCGTCCATGTCGATCCGTTGCTCGGCGACATTGAAGAACGGAACCTCTACTGGCTCAAGCTGCGCAGCGCGTACGATCGACGGATGGTTCGGCCAGAACGGTCCTGGCAACAACATACGCGTGGCGCCGCTTTCGCGCAGCAAGTCGCAGCCGAGGCGCAGCGCGCCAGTGCCACCCACGGCTTGGATCGACACGAACTCTCGTGACATCCCGCCGAACGCCAGCTGGCCGACGAGCCTCAGAAAGTCGGCGTCACCTTGCTGCCCCACGTAGGTTTTCGTCTTTTGGCTGGCGAGCAGGACCGCTTCGGCGTCTTTCACCGCCTTCATCACCGGCGTATTGCCCGTGGCATCCTTGTAAACGCCGACGCCCAGATCGATCTTGTCTGTCCGCGGGTCTTCGCGGAACATCCTAATGATCTGCAGAAGCGGATCTGGCGCTTTGGGCGCGAGCGTTTCAATCATAAGTCTGCTTTCAGTCTTCCAATGGCCAAGTCTCAAGCACGTCGACGAAACGCGTGAGCCAGACATTGGTTTGGTGGCCATCGAGTACGCGGTGATCAATCGTGAGCGACACGTAGGCCATAGGCTTGATCACCATGGCGTCCGCGCCGCCGATCTCGCGTACGACAACGCGTTTCTCGAGCTTGCCGACGCCAAGGATCGCCGACTGTGGCTGGTTGATGATGATCGGCGTTGCGACGAGTGATCCCGATACCCCATGGTTCGAAATCGTGAATGTGCCGCCTTGCACATCGGCCGGTTTCAGCTGGTTCTTGCGCGCGCGTTCGGTGAGATCGCCCAACTGCGAAGCCGTTTGCTTCAGCGTCAGCGACTGCGTGCGGTGAATCACGGGAACGATCAGGCCCTTGTCGCCCAGTGCCACGCCCATGCCGATGTTCACATCATCGAACACTTCGAGATAGTCGTCGTGCCAGCGTGCGTTGACGTTCGGGGACGCCGCCATCGCTTCCGCGGCCGCGCGGACGATGTAGGCGGAGAACGTGAGCGGCGCGCCGGCTTTCGCGTAGGCCGCTTTGTGCTTGTTGCGATGCGCGATGATGGCGGAGAAATCCGCCTCGAATACGGCCGTCACGTGGGGTGCGATAGCGACAGAGCGCGACATGTGCTCTGCAATCGCGCGGCGCATGATGTCATGTGGAATGCGGCCGCCCTTCAGGGCCGGGGCTGCCGCTTTGGGTGCAGGCTTCGACTTGCCGCGGGCGACAAAGTCTTCGACATCCTTGTGGGTGATGCGTCCATCGCGCCCTGTACCGGACACGTCCGTCGCCAAGACCTTGTGTTCCGCCAGTAGGCGCTTGACCAATGGAGAAAGGCGCATCTCACCGACGTTGGCCGGCGGTGGCGCAGCCACGCTAGCCGTTTGGACGCATGCGGGCGCCGAACGAGCCGGCGCTCCCGCGACTGCGCCGAGCGCCAACACGCCAAGAGTTGCGCCAGGCGCGGCTTCGTCGCCTTCGTTGAGCGTGATCGTTGTCAGCACGCCATCAGCGGGAGCCGGTACTTCAACGGCAACTTTGTCCGTCTCAAGTTCGACGATCGGTTCGTCGCGCTGAACGAGCTCGCCTACCTTCTTCAGCCACGCGCGCACGACTGACTTGGAGCCTTCTTGCTCCATTGGCATCACGATCTTTGCGGTGTCGGCCATCAGAACCTCACCAATTCTTGCAGCTTTGCTGCGATGCGTTCGACGGAGGGGAGCGCCCATTCCATGAGGTCCGGATGGTGCGGTGAGGGGATGTCCGGCATTGTCAGCCGCGCGATCGGCGCATCGAGATCGAGGAAGGCCTGATCTGCAACGACCGCTGCGATCTCGGCGCCGAAACCCCCGGTGCCTATGTCTTCATGTACGATCAAGCAACGATGCGTACGGCGAACGGAGGAAAGGACGGCGGCACTGTCCCAGGGCGCGAGCGTGCGCAAATCGAGAATGTCAGCGTTGACGCCGGCTTGTTCTGCGGCGGCTTCGCAGCGCTCGACCATCGCACTCCAGGCTACAACCGTGATGTCGTTGCCCTCGCGCACGCGTTTGGCGACGCCGAACGGTAACGCGAAATTGTCGCCCGGGTAGGGGCGGCGCGCGCTGGCGGCATCCAGCATGTTGCGGTGTTCGAGGAACATCACCGGATCGTTGCCGCGCAGCGCGGTGCGTAGCAGGCCAACCGCATCTTCTGCGTTCGATGGGCAGACGACGCGCCAGCCGGGGCTATGCACGAACTGCACTTCATTGGTCTGTGAGTGCCAAGGATCACCGCACTTGAAGAAGCCCACCGGCATGCGCACGACCATTGGCGCCGCGAACCGGTTTGCCGTGCGCCAGCGCATCGTGCCGCAATCGTTGATCTGCTCGCAGGCGGGGTCAGCGTACTTACGGAACTGAATTTCTGGCACCGGCATCAGCCCCGCGATCGCCATACCGACGGCGCGGCCGATAATGCCTTCTTCGGACAGCGAAGTGTCGAACACACGTGCTTGGCCGTATTTTTCCTGCAGGCCGAGCGTCACGCCGTGAACGCCGCCCTTCGGGCCGACGTCTTCACCGAAAACCAGGACACGCGGGTTCACAGCGAGTTCGTGATCGAGCGTCCGACGGATCGCAGTGATCATGTTGATCCGTGCGCCTTCCGGTTTTGGCGTGTCGCTGACGCCGGGCGCGTCATGGCCGGAAATCCAAAGACCGCCTTCATCTTGCATCGCATCGGCTTCGCTGAACACGAAACGCGTGACTTGAGAGGGTTTGCTCACAGGTCGTTGATCAGCGATCTGCGCGGCGCGGCGCACACGCTCTTCGCACTGGCTTTGCGATGCGTCCCACTCTTGCTCGCTCATGAGTGAGGGGACGACGTGCGCTTTCAGTTTGGGTAGCGGATCGCGCGCCCATTCGGCGTCGACCGTGTCTTTGGACTTATACGCCTGCGTGTCCTGGAAGGAATGGCCCTGCAGGCGCGGAACGGTCAGGCGAACGAGCGCCGGGCCGTTGCCGCCACGAACGTGAGCGATAGCTTCGGCGATGAACGCGGAGGCGGCTTCTGGGTCCGTGCCGTCGCCATCGCAAATCTTGAGACCAGAGAAGTTCGCGAGGTTCTGAGCGATGTTGCAGCCGGGGGTCTGCAGCCAGCCCGGCGTCGAGATGCCGTAGCCATTGTCTTCGACGTAGAAGACCATCGGCAGCTTCAGCGTAGTCGCCATCGTGAGCGCGGACCAGAAGCCGTTGGTTGCTACCGATGCATCGCCGCCAAGGACAACGCTGATAGCGCCGTCATATCTTTGATCGCCCAGCACTTTTTTCGAGTACTCAATCGCCTGCGCGTAGCCGGCGGTTGGCGTGTACTGCGCACCGACGCCGCCGCACATCGGCAACGCGGAAGCGCCATTGGCGTTCGGGTAGTTAAACACGACGCCGATATCTCGGCCGTCGCTGTAGCCGCCGGCGCGGCCCATGGCAGATCCGAGCGCGTCTTCGAGCGCGACACCTAGCGATAACAGGATGGGGCGCGATCGGTAGTAGCCGCACATCGCGTCTTTCGGATGCGTGAGGTGCAACCCCAGCAGCACTTGCGCCATGTCGTGGCCGCGGGCGCTGAACTGGTAGAAAATCTTTTTATCGGGAACGAGTTCGCGCTCCTCGATTGCGTCCATTGCGCGCGAGGTTTGGACGATCTCGACGACCCGTTTCCAGTCGGTCCGCGGGGCCGATCTGGCCGCCTGCTTAGGTTTGGCGCTCATGAAACGCGAAAATACTCCATTCACGGCGCAATTACCGTGCAAGTTGGTCGCGAAACTCGTTGAATATGCACGTAACGTGCGCTATTGGCAGGGTTTGCGCACCAATTGTGAGGGGCTTGGTCTTTGGATGAAGCAGATCGTCGGCTCTTGATTGCCGTTCAAAGGGACGCTTCGGTCTCGCAGGCAGAACTCGGTGAGCATGCGGGCGTGTCCGCGAGCCAGGTGTCGCGTCGTCTGAGCAAGCTCAAAGAGGAGGGCGTGCTCCGCGGCATCGTTGGCGTCCTCGATCCTGAACGCGCCGGGCTCACGTGCTCAGCGATCATTCGCGTGCGTTTGCGTGACCATGCAGCCGCTAACGTGAAGGCGTTTCTCGATCTCGTAGAACGCATGGATGAAGTCACGCTCTGCGTGATGACGACCGGCGAAACCGACTACCTGATCAAGGTTGTCGCACGCGACTTGCCGCACTTTCAGGAGATTGTGCAGTCGAAGCTGCTGCGCTGCGCAGCAATCGCACATATGGAGAGCTCGATTGTCCTGAAACACCTGAAGGACACAACTGCGCTGCCGCTGACTTAGGCGTGTTTCGGTTGTTGCGGTGCGACGGCAAGTGACGGCGTCGCACCAAGCGCGGTCTGCTTGTAGTATTGCAGGCGTCGGTCATCGCCGAGCAGCGCCATAAGCTCTTCGAGTGAGCAGGGCCGCGAGATCAAATAGCCCTGAGCGAGGTCGCAATTCAGGCTTGCCAGTAGAGCGAATGCTGCTGGCGTTTCGACGCCTTCGGCCGTCACGTTCATGCCGAGGCCGTGCGCAAGATCGATGGTCGATCGCACGAGGAGGGCGTCGCGTTGGCTCGATGTGATGTTCTGCACAAAGATCTTGTCGATCTTCAATTCCTGCGCCGGTAGCTGCTTCAAGTAAGCGAGCGATGAGAGACCGGAGCCATAGTCGTCAATGGCGACGTGCACCCCGTTTGAGGCGAAGCGTTCGATGTTCTCCAGTGCAGCGACGGGATTGTCGATGATCGCGGTTTCGGTAATTTCGAAGGAGACTTGGTTCGGAGCTTGCCGAGCAAGCGCGGCGGCGCGTTTGGCGAAATCGGTGTCGCTTAGCAGTCGCGCGGAGATGTTCACCGCCACTTCGATCGAGTAACCCGCGGCGTGCAGCGCCTTCTGGCTGATGATTGCGCGCTCCAGCACCCATTCCGTCAACGCCCGAATGTGGCCTGTTTCCTCCGCCATCGGCACGAATAGATCGGGCGCAATGGCGCCGCGCACAGGATGCCGCCAGCGTACAAGGCATTCGACGCTGTCGATGCGGCCGGTGCGGAAATTGTACTTCGGCTGATGCGCCAGATAGATCGCGCCGCTCTCCAACGCGCGGCTCATTTCGCCCATGAGCGAGAGGTTGCGGGCCGGGTCGCCGTACGCGGTCTCGTCATACATTCCAGCCTTTTGACCACGCTGACGCGTTTGATCGAGCGCGATGGACGCGCGTTCGATCATCGCGGAGGACGTTTCTTGCTTGCCGCCAGGCTGGGCGATCCCAATCGTGACATGAACGTCGACGACCTGTCCGTCGAGCGAAACGGGTTGTTCGAGGTTGGCGATGAGCGCACGCGCGCGCTTCAGTGCATCGGCCTCACTGGTTGCGATGAAGGCGACACCCAGAACGTCGCTTGCGAGCCGCGCCATGGGCGCGTTAGGCGCAAGGTGAGCTAGGCGACCGCCGAGCTGGCGCACAAGCTCGCTCGCAAGCGAATAGCCAATGGCGCCGCGCACGTGGGTGAACCGGTCGACTCCGATTGCAGCAAGATAAAGGCGTTCTCGTCGCGCCGTAGCGGTCAGTTTGCGCTCGAGCGCTACTCGGTTTGGCAGGCGCGTTTCGCCGTCATGAAACGCGAGTTGCGTGATGCGACGTTCGCGCTCACGTATCGCGCCCGCCATTGCATTGAACGTGTCGGCTAGGCCGGACAGCTCATCGTGGGTCTTGATGGTGACGACTTCGTACGCGCCCTCGCTAAGTTTTTGCGCGGCCCGTTGCAGTTGCTGGATAGGCTGGGTGACGCCACGCGCCAACATCCAGGCGCTGCCGGTGACAAATAACATTCCAGCGATGCCGATAAGGAGCAGTGCGCCGAGCAGGGTAGTGTAAGGTGCGAGGCCGGCATTCAAAGGGCTGCTGACAATAAGGAAGGCTTCCGTTCCATCGAGAGATGGGAGGCGAGATATGCTGACGAATGTTTGCCCACGTGCGTCCTGAACGCTTTGTGCCACGGGGCCATCTGTCACCATGGCATCATCGACCAGCGCGGCAACCGTTTCTTCCGCGAAGGAGCTGTCCAAGGCGAGTCGACCACCCTGCTGCGAGCCCACGTCGATCTCGAGCGGAATGCTTGCCATGTCTCGAAAGCCGTCCACGCTGTCATCATCGAGCCGGTTGCCCACGACCAGCCAGGTGTTCATCTCCCGCAAAGGTACAGCCACGGCTTGATAGAGATCGTCGCCAAGGGTCAGAATTCCGGGTTCGACGCGTCCACGTTGCAGCGCGATCTGCAGCATAGGCGGCACAGACGAGCGGGCGCCGTTCTCGGAAATGACGAGACCTTCTGGCGTCACGACGATCGCCAGATCAGTACTTGTGCGCCGCTCAATTTCAGCGAGCCTGGCGGTGATTGCGCCATCGGTGCGGGCCAGGACAGCTGAAGCGAGGTCATGTTCTTCGGCGTAGTGCCAACTCGCGGCATTCAGTTGAGCTAGTCGGGTGTTCCAGTATCTTCCGAAAATCTCGCCTGTTTCGCGCAGCTCTCTTTGCGCCTGGTCTGCCGCGTTGCGCTCGACGACGAGGCAAGCACTGACGCCGATCGCTAGCAGCGCCAACCCGAAGAGGCCTGCGTAAAGAACAGTGAGTTTGAGCCGAAGCTGGCGAAACATTCTATTGTTTGGCCTCCGTTCCTACGACGCCAGCCACGCCATTGCTGTGAACGGGACTAATCTTCAAGTAATATGAGTGCTTGAAGCGAGTGTTAATTGTGGTGTTTTTATCCGCGACTTTGGCCGGCCAGCGGCATGACCCCCAAGTTAGTGCCCGTTGTGATCCGCAGGCGCGGTGCGTCGCACTGGCAGCGTGACGTCGATTGCGCCCGCATGTTCGAACACGAGGCGTACTGGGATCTCTTGCCCCTGTTCGAAAGGCTCGTGAATACCAAAGAACATCAGATGATTGCCGCCCGGCCGGAGTTGCATCTCGCCGTGAGCTGGAATCTCAAGCCGCTCAAGTTGGCGCATGCGCATCACGCCGCCATCCATAGACATTTCATGCACTTCGACGCGCTGGGCGCGCTGGCTTGTTGCGCTCAACAAATGATCTGCCGCGCCCGCGGAATTGGTGATTGTCATGTAGCCGGCTGCCACATCGACGCCTGCGGGCGTTGGTGCTGCCCAAGCGTCAATGGCGGCAACGCTCGCGCCTGCGCTCATTTCGTGTGCTTCGGAAGACGCCGTGGGCGCGCCGCAGGCGGCAACCAAGATCAAAAGCAGCGGGATCAGAGCTCTCATGCTGGAATGCTACGGCGCTGCGCCGTCCACCGTAAGCGCCCGTTTTGCCGCACAGGCCTTCGCCCACGCCTTGTCGGCGCGCCGGACGAGTGGCGGGCTGGGTTGCGGCGTCAAGGACGAGGTAAGCCTACGCGTGGAACAACTCCATCAAGTGCGCCGCGCCTCTCGCGCGCGATCGGCAAAACGCCGCGCGCTAATGGAGGTCGCCTGTACTTTCGAAGAAGAGCGCCTGGCTCACAGCTGCGCGCACCATGTCCGGCGAATAGGGCTTGGTAATAAGGAAGGTCGGTTCAGGGCGTTCGCCAGTTAGCAAACGCGCCGGGAAAGCGGTGATAAAGATTACCGGTACGTTGAATGACGCGAGGATCTCCTTCGCAGCATCGATACCCGACGAATTGTCGGCGAGCTGAATGTCGGCGAGCACGAGATCTGGACGTTCGCGTTTCGCAGCGGCGACAGCGCCCGACGCGGTGGTTTCCATCGCGCAGACTTCGTGACCCGCCGTGGTAATGAGATCGCCGAGATCCATCGCGATCACGGCCTCATCCTCAATGATGAGCACGCGCGCCTTGGTTTGCTTATCGATCTCTTCGATCGCCTCATCCAAGAGCGCGTTCACTTCGTCGGTGTTGCGGCCGAGAATTTCGCCGGTCTCTTGTGGGGTAAAGCTTTCGAGCGTGGTGAGCAGCAGCACCTGGCGCGTCAAAGGCGCGAGTTGCTTTAGGCGCTCCTGCGCCTTCCGGGCGCCCGGACTTTGCTCCTCGCCATCAACTTCGATGTTGGCGCTGTCCCAGATGCGGTGGAAGACTTTGTACAGGCCCGCGCGCGGCTCCAAATCAGTGGGGAACTCGCCCGGATCCGCGACAATGGCCTCCAAGCTGGCCGCCACAAAGGCATCGCCGCTTGCCTGCGTGCCCGTCAGTGCCCGCGCGTAACGGCGCAGCAAAGGCAGGTGAGGCGCAATTTCCCGGGCAAGCGACATATATAACCCCTTGTTAGCAGAAGGCTTTTGCTGTTCCGCGGCCACGCTTTGCATGTCAGTCTCCCATGTTGAGAGACCGAAGAAACGCGGCTCTCTGAAAAAAGTTCCGGCGGCGCGGAACAGGTCTTTGCCGGGGGCGTTCATGGACACTGAGGCCGCCGTTGCGGGCGGGCTCAAAAGCCATTGCGGGGCAGGCGGAATGGACGACGGGAAAGACGACGACGAAATGGACGCCGTGTTGAACAAGAACTCCGACGATGCCGGCCGCCGAAGGGGCAGGTCGGCAGCAAACAAGAGTCTGATCACGCGCAATCTTCGCCTGGCCTATGGCGAGGTCACGAGCGAGGGCGTGCCGGACCGCTTCCTCGAAATCTTGAATCGCATCGATGAGAGCGAGGGCAAGAAGTCGTGAGCAATATTGCTGCCTTCAAAGCCGACTTGATCGAGCTGTTGCCGAGTTTGCGTGCGTTTGCGCGTTCTCTCGCGCACAACCCCGCGCTTGCCGACGATCTCGTGCAAGACACGCTGGTGAAAGCGCTCGCGAACGTCGATCGCTTCGAGCCTGGCACTAATCTGCGCGCCTGGCTCTTCACCATTCTTCGCAACCATTATTATTCTCAGCTTCGCAAGTCGAAGCGCGAAGTTGAGGATGCCGACGGCAAATTGGCGGCGCGGATGGCTTCACGGCCTGAGCAGGACGGTTCGGTCGATCTTGAGGATTTCAAGGTGGCCTTTCAGCAGTTGGCTCCGGATCACCGCGAAGTTCTGACCCTGGTCGGCGCCTCTGGGTGTTCCTACGAAGAAGCCGCACAAATCTGCGGCTGCGCGGTGGGCACGATCAAGAGCCGCGTAAACCGCGCCCGCAAGAAATTGGCTGCCCTGCTTGGCCTTGACGAGGAGGATGCGGCCTCGCTCCCTAGCGAAGCCCGCAGGATTGAGGATACTGCGAGTGTGTGAAGACGCTCGAGGATCGTCCATTGAAGCTCTGGCCACAGGCTTTGTCGCTGCGCTCGATGCGCGGCCGGATTGCTCTGCTGCTCGGACTTGCGATGCTTCCTGCGGGCGCCATCGCAATGCAAGTCGGCTTCAACGCGGCCTCTGCGCGTCAAACCGCCTATGAGGAAAACCTCAGCCGGCGGGCGCTTGAGTCGATCGCGACGGAGCGCCGCACAGTAGACGAGCTGCGCGAGATGTTGCGCGTGCTGGCGGCGACCCCAGCGCTGCAGCAGATCGAAGCGGGAGATTGTCGTGATTGGCTGAGTGAAATCAGCTCACGATATCCTTACATCGCCGCGATCTCAGTCAGTACCGATGACGGCAGGCTGTTGTGTAGCGTGCCGATCACCACAACCAATCCCCAGATACCTGACTCTGACCTTCGGCGCCGCGCCCGTGCGCGGGACTCTTTTACCATGGGTTACACCGAGCACGGCATGTTGTCCGGCCGGTCTGTGCTTGGCGCGCTAGAACCCATTCGCGATGGTGATCGCCGCATCGGTTTTGTGGGCGCGTCGGTGCCGACGGCGGAATTGACCGCGCTCCTGGAGCGCAGCCGAAACAGCGACAATGCGCTGAGTAACGCACGCGCAGCCATTGTCGACGCGCATGGCCGCGTCATTGCTGAGTCTGCGCCCAACGGTGAGGCGCCGTCTTTGCCTGATGAATCCCAAATCACACGCCGCACCGATGGCGAACCTGTGTTTCTCAAAGTGCAGGGTGGTGACGCCGTTGTCGTCCCGCTGTATGCGCCGGATCTATACGCGGTGATGTCATGGAATTCCGAGCAGCCGGTTTGGCGTCGCGTGCTGGAGATCGCTCTTTCGATCGCGGCGCCCTTGTTGATTTGGCTGCTCGCCATTGGTGCGGGTTGGTTTGCGGTCGAGGTCTTTGTTGCGCGGCCGCTTTCGAGTCTTGAAGCCGCTGCGCGCAGCTTTGCTCGGGGAGAGGACGTCAGCGAGCCGCCTGCGTTGCTGAGCGCGCCAGCAGAGATTCGCTCACTACGCAGGACCCTCGCAGCGATGGCGAAGACGCTGCGCGGACGCGAGTCGCGTCTCGTGGAGGCGCTAGCCGAGGAGCGAGCGCTGCTGCGCGAAGTTCACCATCGCGTCAAAAACAATCTCCAGATGGTCGCAAGTTTGTTGAATATCCAGGCGCGCGCGGCCTCGGATGAGAGCGAGGCTTGGGGGCTCGCTCGTGCGCATGACCGCGTGCAGCTCCTCGCTGTTGCCCACCAGCGAATTTATTCTTCAGGCGAGCTGCGGGACGTTCGTGTCGATGAAATCGCGGCTGAAGTGGCGCGGCAGTTGCTTCAATCGCGTGGCGCTGCCGCCAAAGACATCAATCTGGTCATGGACCTTGGATCTGCCCGCTCTGGCGTCGATCGCGCAGTGCCGCTCGCGTTTCTGATCGGCGAGGGCGTCTCGGCAGCGCTGGATGCGCTGTCGGAGCTCGGGCCTGTCGAAGTGCGTCTGTCATTGCTGCAAGAGGAGAGCGGACTCACGCGGTTCGCGATTGACGCTGACTTGGATTCAGAACGCGCGCGGAGGCCAGGCCCGGGCACGCGTCTCATCGAAGCGTTTGCGCGTCAGCTCAACGCCAACATTGGCCGCGATCCGTCGCGGCCTTATATGCTTTGGGCAGTCGTGCCGCCCGAGCTGAAGGCCGACTAACGTCGCGCCAGCAGCAGACCAATAAGCAAGCCGGCACCCAGAGAAACGCCAAGCGCTGCGCGTGGACGCTCGCGAGCCTTCTTGATCGCATAGCCTGCGCCATCGCTCGCGCGTGCGCGCACGTCGTTTGCGATCGCTTCCAGGCGATGGCCAGCGTGCATTATTTCATCGCGCGCCGCCTTGTTCGCCGTCCCTGCGAGCCGGCCCATGTCTTTGCGCAGTTCCGAGAAGTCATCGAGCACATCGCTTGTGCGCGCTCTGAGGGCACCGCGTGCACCATCGTTCTTCTTGCCGCGCATAGTCGTGTGCAGCTGAGCCATGTTTGCCTCCGTTGACTCTTTGAATCTGGGGCAGTTTCGCCACCACAGAAGGACAACACTGGCCGGCTGTATGAGTTCCGGGTTCCTAGGTAACGTGCGGACAAGAGCCAAGCGCGCTTGGCTGGTCAGAAGGACATCGAAGTGATGCACGAACTGCTCGGCGGCGCGTCTTGTGGAAATGCACGGACGATATTTTGCGTTACTTCACCTTGAAGCGGCGCGTCATCGTCCAAACTTTGGAATAGCCACAACTCACCCAGCCCGGCGATTGTATCATGCGGGGGCAAAGGCGAGTTCTGGCAACTTTCATCAGAGAAGGCGCGGGAGAAATACGAGCCCGCGCGAAGGAGGTTCACCCGTGACCGTATCGTTCAAACTGCCAGAACTCGCCTTTGACCACGGCGCGCTTGAGCCGCATATCTCGCGCACCACGATGGAGACCCATCACGGCAAACATCATGCCGCTTATGTCAAGAACACGAACGCCATTCTGGCCGAGCGCGCCGACGCTCCTACGACACTTGAAGCTGTCGTCGAACTTGCGAAGCGCGAAGGCGACAAGAAGCTCTTCAACAACGCCGCGCAGGCCTGGAACCATGCCTTTTTCTGGAACTCTCTTTCATCCGAAGTGCAAACGCCCTCAGCCGAGCTCAACGGCGCAATCCAAGAATCGTTTGGCTCACTCGGCGTCTTTATTGATGAGGCGAAAGCGAAGGGCGCCGGGCACTTTGCCTCCGGCTGGCTTTGGCTTGTGAGTGACCAGAGCGGCGCCCTCAAGCTCATCGATCTCCACGACGCGGACACACCGATCACGGATAGTTCACTCACACCGCTCTTGGTGTGCGATCTTTGGGAACACGCCTACTATCTCGACTACAAGAACGAGCGTCCGAAATTTATCGATGCGTTCTTGTCCAAGATCGCTAACTGGCGCTTCGCCGATGCGCAATGGAGGGCTGCCCGATCCGGCGAAGGCGCTTGGTCCTTCCCGGTCTAGGACGGAACTCCAGGGCTCAGCGGGCGTTTTCAATCCAGTTCTGAATTGGAGGATACGTCATGCTGAGCTGGGCTCTCATTTTCTTCGTGGTGGCGATCATTGCCGCTGTGTTTGGCTTCGGTGGCATCGCGTCAGCCTCGGCCGGCATCGCTCAAATCCTGTTCTTCCTCTTCCTCGTTCTGTTCGTCGTGTCCCTGATCATGGGCATGGCGCGAAGGGGCTAACGGGTCGCGGTCGCTACATACGGCGCGGCATTTACTGGGTTCCAGTTTGAGGCCATAAGGGCCGCAAATTTCGACCCCGGGAGGCCCCGCCGATGCGCGCGATCCAGAATTTCATCAACGGCAAAAGCGCGTCCGCCAATGGCGGGCGCGCTGGTCGTGTGTTCAATCCAAACACCGGCGCACAGCAGGCCGAAGTCGCGTTCTCTAATACGCGCGACATCGACGCCGCCGTGCAAGCCGCGCTCGCCGCCTTCCCAGAGTGGAGCGCCACCAACCCGCAACGCCGCGCGCGCGTGCTCTTCGCCTTCAAGTCGCTTGTCGAAAAGAACATGGACGAGCTGGCGCATCTGCTCTCGTCCGAGCACGGCAAAGTCATCGCCGACTCCAAGGGCGACATTCAGCGCGGCCTTGAAGTCATCGAATTCGCCTGCGGTATCCCGCACGCTTTGAAGGGTGAGTACACAGAGGGCGCTGGCCCCGGCATCGACGTCTATTCGATGCGCCAACCGCTCGGCGTCTGCGCCGGCATTACGCCGTTTAACTTTCCGGCCATGATCCCGATGTGGATGTTCGGCGTCGCCATTGCCACCGGCAACACGTTCGTGTTGAAGCCGTCGGAAAAAGACCCGAGCGTTCCGATCCGTCTCGCTGAACTGATGATGGAAGCCGGCGCGCCGGCCGGCGTTCTGAACGTCGTCCACGGCGACAAGGAAGCCGTCGATGCCATCATCGAACATCCCGACATCAAGGCGATCAGCTTCGTCGGCTCGTCCGACATCGCACACTACATCTACTCGAACGGCACCGCGCACAATAAGCGCGTGCAAGCCATGGGCGGCGCCAAGAACCACGGCATCATCATGCCCGACGCCGACATGGATCAAGCCGTGAAGGATCTCGTCGGCGCCGCCTACGGTTCAGCCGGCGAGCGTTGCATGGCGCTGCCTGTCGTCGTGCCGGTCGGCAAGAACACTGCGGATGAACTCCGCGCGCGCCTGCTGCCTGAGATCGAAAAGCTGAAAGTCGGCATCTCGACCGATGCCGACGCCCAATACGGCCCGGTGGTGTCGAGCCAGCACAAGCAGAAGATCGAAGACTATATCGCGCTCGGCCAGAAAGAGGGCGCGGAGCTTGTGCGCGATGGCCGCGGCTTCAAGCTGCAAGGTTACGAAGAAGGCTACTTTCTCGGCCCGACGCTGTTCGACGGCGTGAAGACCGACATGCGCACCTACAAGGAAGAAATCTTCGGCCCCGTGCTGCAGATCGTTCGCGCCGAAACCTTCGAAGAAGCGCTCGCGCTGCCGAGCCAGCACCAATACGGCAACGGCGTCGCCATCTTCACCCGCAACGGCCGCGCCGCGCGCGAGTTCGCGCAGCGCGTCAATGTCGGCATGGTCGGCATCAACGTGCCAATCCCTGTGCCGGTCGCCTACCACACCTTCGGCGGCTGGAAGCGCAGCGCGTTCGGCGATACCAACCAGCACGGCATGGAAGGTGTGAAGTTCTTCGCAAGGTGAAAACCGTCACCGCGCGCTGGCCGGAAGGCATGACCGACGATCAAGCTTCGTCATTCCTACGATGCGGTGATTTGGAGTGAGGGATGGCCGAGCAGAAGATCGAAGTGGTTCAAGGGCTCAACTGGAATTTCGGCGCGGGCGGTATGGCTGACGCTATGAACAAGCGTATCGCCAAGATGGCCAAGGAGGGTTGGCGGCTTGAATCCGTGTCGAGCGTTCATGTGAATGCTTGGATGAAAAGCCGAGTTGTCGCTTTTCTCACTTTTGGCCGCGTGTAATTCATCGTCATTCCGTGGCATCGCGTAGCGATGAACCCGGAATCCAGGCGCAAAAGATGAGGATTTTGGCCCTGGGTTCCGGATCGCGCTTCGCGCGTCCGGAATGACGGAGAGAGAGGCTAGTGACTGACATTCTAACAAATGCCGCCAATGGCCTCGGCCACATCACGCTGAACCGCCCAGCCGCGCTGCACGCGCTCAACACGCATATGTGCGCTAACATGATCCAAGCGCTGCTGGCTTGGCGCGATGATTCAGAAATCCACGTCATCTTGCTCGATCACGCGCCCGGCACGCGCGGCTTCTGCGCCGGTGGCGACATTCGTATGATCGCCGAAAGCGGCGCGAAGGACAGCAAAGAGGCGCGCGCGTTCTTTCACACCGAGTACCAGCTCAACCATCTGCTGTTCACGTACCCCAAGCCGATCGTCGCGCTGATCGATGGCGTCACCATGGGCGGCGGCGTCGGCATCTCGATGCCCGCGCGTTTTCGCGTCGCCACCGAGAACACGACCTACGCCATGCCGGAAACCGGCATCGGCCTTTTCCCGGATGTCGGCGGCGGCTGGTACTTGCCGCGCAAGCCGGGCCAAATCGGCATGTGGCTCGCACTCACCGGCGCGCGCTTGAAAGCCGCCGATTGCCTCATCGCCGGTGTCGCCACGCACTACATGCCGACGGAAATTCTCTCCGCCGCCCGCGCGCAGATCGCCGGCGCTGCACAAACGCACGATGCCGCCCGCGCACTCGAAAGCGGCCTGGAAGCGCTGAGCGAATCCGCAGGCCGCCCCAAAGAGCTGACGCTGGAGAACATCGAGCGCATCAACCGCATCTTCGCACTCGAGAGTGTCGAAGCCATTTTCGCGGCGCTCGAGGCCGATGGTTCGGACTGGGCCATCGCACAACTCGCGACGCTTCGCACCAAGTCGCCGCAAGCGATGAAGGTGAGCTTCCGGCAAATGCGCGAAGGCGCGCAAGCCGCAAGCTTCGCTGACGAAATGCGCAGCGAGTATCGCCTGGCCTCACGCGTCGCCTCGCGTCACGATTTTCAGGAAGGCGTCCGCGCGCTGATCGTGGACAAGGACAACAAACCCGTCTGGTCGCCCGCAACCCTCGAGAGTGTCACCGACGCCTTGCTCGATGAGCTCTTTGCGCCGCTGCCATCCGCCGACGAATGGATACCGCTGGTCGCAGACTGAGCTATCTCACTGCCACGTGATTGGCGCTGTCTATACGCCCGGCCGAAAGTCCGCGCGCAAGAGGGGACACCATGCACAAATTGATCGCGATGTTTGCCGCGGCTGCGGTGCTCTTCGGCACGGCCCATGCCGCCGAACTGCACTACACGGCTTCACTCGCCGGCAATCAGTATCCGACAGAAACTGGCTCAGCGGCTACTGGCCAAGCCACGCTTGTTATCGACACCACCACACAAACCATAGACGCCACCATCACGATCAGCGGCATCACGTTCGATCAGCTCGCGCATCATCTCGCGCACAGCCGCATGGGCCCGATACATTTGCATCGCTATCAGGGTGATGACGTGACGCTCATTATGCCATTCCCCTTCAATGCGACGTACGCGGAAACCGCAGACGGGTTCACGGTCACGATCGTGGACTATCCCTATGCCGATGCTGCCCAAGCCGTGCGTTCGGAACTCAATTTCGATGAGTTCGTCGCCGCCCTGGGCACCGACCCGATCTATCTGAACGTCCATACCAACGCTTTTGGTGATGGCGAGATCGCTGGTCGCGTCAGCGCCGCCGCCCACTAAGAGGTACTTCCCGCAAACTCACGACGTGCGACTGGCCTCTGGCCGGTCGCACGCTGCATTTGCGCGTCCGGCGCTTGTGCCAACGCGCACGCGCGCTAAGACAAGCCCAAACAAGGAGGGCCTTCATGTCCCGCGTCGCATTCATTGGCCTTGGCAATATGGGCTCGGGCATGGCTGCCAATCAGGCGAAGGCCGGCCGCGAAGTCGTTGCCTTCGATCTTTCCGCTGATGCGATGAGCAAAGCTAAGGAGCACGGCATGAAACCCGCCGCCAGCGCGGGGGAGGCGTGCAAGGACGCCAATGTCGTTATCACCATGCTGCCAGCGGGTCAGCATGTGCGTGATGTCTATCTGGAAGCCGTGCTCCCGAATGCGCCTAAGGATGCGCTGCTGATCGATTGCTCCACGATCGATGTCGACAGCGCCCGCACAGTCGCGCGCGACGCCTCCATGCAGGGATTCCGCTCCGCCGACGCGCCGGTCTCCGGCGGTACTGCGGCAGCGCAGGGCGGCACGCTGACATTCATGGTCGGTTGCCGAGAACAGGACTTCGCTGACATCGAGGAAGCGCTGAAGCCGATGTCGAAGGCTACTATTCGCGCCGGTGACAGTGGTGCGGGACAGGCCGCCAAGATCTGCAACAACATGCTGCTCGGTATTTCGATGATCGCCACCAGCGAGGCCTTCGCGTTGGCTGAAGCGCTCGGATTGGATGCGCAGAAATTCTTCGACATTTCGTCGAAGGCGTCCGGCCAGAACTGGTCGATGACGTCGTACTGTCCGTGGCCGGGGCCAGTGCCTGCTGCACCGTCGAACCGGGACTATGAAGGCGGTTTCGCCGCGGCGATGATGCTGAAGGATCTGAAGCTCGCGCAAGATGCTGCAGAGAGCGCGGGAGCGCCGACGCCGCTCGGCGGCGCGGCGGAAGCACTTTACGGAGAGCTTGTCCGCGGCGGCTACGGCGGCAAGGACTTCTCGATCATTCTGCAGATGCTGCGCGGAACGCTGCCGCTAAACCGCGAATAGCATGTTTATTGCCGATAGGAGTTCGGCGGGGCGTACCGGCTTGAGGAGCACTGCATCGGCGCCGGCTGCCTTGGCCTGCTTCGTGAGCGCGCCGCCAGCGTCGCCGCTGATGATGACGATCCGCGGTGTTCCGAACGCTGGCTCGTCACGGATGGCCGCCACGAGCTCGACGCCGGTCATCCCGGGCATCTGATTATCGGCGAGCACCAGGTGGGCGACGCGCTCACGAAGCAAGTCCAGCGCTCGCGGAGCGTCCTCTGCTGCTCGCACACGATGGACGCCGACCTTCGCGAGCATGAGCGCCAGCAGCTCTCGCATCGCTTGATGGTCGTCAACGACCAGGACATCCAGATCAGCGGCCTGCATTCCGCATACGCTAGACTGCGTCGGCCTAATACAAAACGGCCGGAGCTTTCGCTCCGGCCGTTAGGCTCAGCGTGTTGGGCCGATTAGTATTGCAGGCGGAGCGACACACCGTAGGTGCGCGGCTCGTTCGGGAAGATAACGCGCGAGTTCTGCAGAGGCGGTGCAAAAGCGCCGACATAGTAGAATTCGTCGGTCAGGTTCGAGCCGAACAGCTCGACGGACCAGCGCTCGTTCTCCGGGCCAATGCCGATGCGGCCGTTGAAGATCGCGAAGGATTCGTTGTCCGTTGCGCCGTCGGCGTTGCGGCTAAGCGTTTGCGTCCGGTATTCGCTGTTCCAGCGGCCGTCCAGATAGAACAGCGCGCCGATGTTGTTTAGGTTTCTGAGACGTCCGCCAAGCGCAACGCGACGCTCCCACTCAGAGGCGGGCGTCTTAGAAAGCTCAATGCCTGACCCGCGAAGGGTTGACGGGGCTATGGGGATTTGAGCGGCGTGACGGCCCCGGCGCAACCGCACGCGGACGCTTGCCGGCGACCTCGTGAAGCTGCGCCAAGCTCCAGTGCGCCCGAAGAGACGGGAAAGCGCTGCGCGCATGAAATCAACGCGCGCCACAACGCCGAAGATCGGAGCGCCAAGCGCGTGAAGACACAAGCCGTGTCTTTCCGAACGGCGCGCGCAGGCCAAAGATGCGGTGCAGAGCGTGGCGCCATCACGAGCTATCCAAACCCAGCGCCGGCCAGGTCGATGGCGCGCGCCAGCGCTCAAACTGTTCGATCAGCGACATGCGGCCGCCGCAGCACGGACAAGCACGTTCTTTGGCGGGTGCTGCATCGCTCGGCGTCGGCGCCACGGGCGCGGCGAGTAATTGCTTGGCCCGCGCCACGTTGGCTTTACGCGCACTATTGCCGAACAGACCGTAATGGCGAATGCGGTGAAATCCGTTCGGCAATACATGAAGCAGGAAGCGACGCATGAACTCACCGGCCGCAAGCGTCATCACCTTGCGCCGCGCCACGCCGTCGCTGCGATAATCCTTCCACTTGAACCGCACCTCAGCGCCATCGAAAGCGAGCAAGCGTGAATTGGCGATGGCGACGCGATGGGTATAGCGCGCCAGATATGAGAGCACCTGCTCCGGCCCGGCGAACGGCTGCTTGGCGTAGACCACCCACTCGCACCGATGCAGTGGCCTCAAGAAGGCGCGAAAGGCGTCGCGCTGTTTGAGCGCGAGATGATCCCCGAAGAAACGCAGCGCACCTGCATCATGCGCCGCGATCAGACGCTCTAACATCAGCCGGCGAAACAGGCGCGACAGCACGCGCACGGGCAAGAAGAAACCGGGCCGGCACGCAACCCACGACGCTCCGTCCTTGGAGACGCCGCCGCCGGGTACGATGCAATGCACATGGGGATGATGCGTCAGCGCCGAGCCCCAAGTGTGGAGCACCATGGTGACGCCAATCTTGGCCCCGAGATGCTTAGGATCAGCGGCGATCCGCAACAGCGCCTCGGACGCTGCCTTGAACAACGCATCATAGACAATCGCCTTGTTGAAATAGGCGATGTCGGCGATCGGCGCCGGCAGCGTGAAGACCACGTGATAATACGGCACGGGTAGCAACTCGGCGCGGCGCGCGTCGAGCCAGGCGTAAGCGGCGCCGGCTTGGCACTTTGGACAATGGCGGTTGCGACAGGAATTATAGGCGATCTCGACATGCGCGCAGTCTTCGCACCGGCGGACATGACCACCGAGGCTGGAAGTGCGACACGCTTCAATCGCCGACATCACGCGCAATTGGCCGAGACTGAGATGGCTCGCCTGCTGGGCGCGATACGCCGCCCCAGAGGCGCGAAAGATATCCGCCACCTCCAGCACTGGGCGCGACACGCGCGGTACTCAGTCGGATGACTCGCGCACCTGCGGCAACCGCTCAAATGGTCCAGTCACGCTATTGAGCATCTTGGACGACACCTGCGTATAGATCGCCGTCGTCTCCAACTTGGCATGACCAAGCAGCACTTGGATCACGCGAATGTCGACGTCTTCATCGAACAGGTGCGTCGCAAACGAATGCCGCAAGGTGTGCAACGATGCGGGCTTGGCGACGCCCGCCGCCTGCTTGGCGCGATGGAAGGCGCGATTGAGCGAGCGTGGCGTCACCGGTGCGTGCGCATCCCAAGGACTTGGAAACAGCCAGACGCACGGACGCCCCTCCATCCACCACTCTCGCAACAACTCAAGCAGATTGGGCGACAGCTTGGCGTAGCGGTCTTTGCGGCGCTTGCCCTGCTCGACGCGAATGCGCATCTCGCCGGCATCGACGTCGGCAACCTTCAGGTTGCAGACCTCCGCCGCTCTGAGTCCGGCGCCGTAGGCGACGCCCAGAGCGGCGCGCCACTTCAAGCTCGGAGCGCTGAGCAAAATCCGCGCAACGTCATCGGGCGTTAGCACCGGCGGAAGCCGCTTGGGCTCACGCAGGATCGGAATGCGCTCGATGTGCTCGGCGCGCCCCAGCGTCACACGCAAGAAGAAGCGCAACGCCACCGACGCACCGTTGATGGTCGACACGCTGGTCCCGCTCTGCTGCAGGTGAAGCAAAAAGCCGCGCGCGTCGTCGACGCTCAGCTCCTTCGGCGACTTGCCGACATGCGCCAAACAATTGCGCACGATGCGGATGTAGCTCTTCTGCGTCGGTGCAGAGAAGCCGCGCAGCGTCATGTCGTCGATCATGCGCTGGCGGATCGGATGGATCGGTGTCGGCTCGGACATGGGGGTCTCCCGTCTCGGGCTCGACCCAGGCAATCTAGGCGCAGCCCTCAGACAGGAGGATCCAGGGCCAGCGCAAGTCTTACAGGCACAGCGTCCCGCGAGAGCGGGTTAGTGCATTGCCGCTGAGCGGCACCCGGTACGCGATAGCGCCCGTCACGACCCATTCCGGAGCGAACGAGAGCGGGTCGCCCGAGTTCACGGTGTTCGGAACCGGGTCGAGCGCGTTGAACACGACGGTGCTGTCATAATAGGCGTCGGTGTAGACCACGCCGCCATTGATATTGAGCCCTTCCATCGGGTTCGCAGCAAGTTCGACTTCGACGCCTTGGCTGATCACGTCCGGCACGTTGCGGGTGATGAAGTTGAAGCCGTTGAACGCGTTCAGCTGGTAGTCCGAAATCTGCTGGAAGAAGCCCGTGACGTTGAACGTCGTGGAGCCGCCAAATAGCGTCGACTTCAGACCGATTTCGTACGAGTCGGTGAATTCCGGCTCGAACCCAAGGTCGTCCGCGCACACTCGCCCGAGCGGGTTGGCTACCGCGCAGCTTCCGACCGACGTCGTCGCCGGCGTGATCTGGAAACCCGAACGGTCGACGTTGAAGCCGCCCGCCTTGTAGCCGCGCGAGTAGCCTGCGTAGACCATCATGTCGTCGTTGATGTGATAGGCGAGCGACGCGGTGCCGCTGAACTCTTGCTCGCTGCGGCTGCTGGCGTAATTGCCATTTGCGATGTCGTTGACGGCGGGATTGCACGCCAGCGCCATGGCCGTTGCGCCGTCTGACGAAGAACTCTGGATGGCGGCGACGATGCCACCCGTGCCCGGCATAACGGCGTCCGTCGCCGTTTCCATCGCGCGGAGCGATTGGCAGGTGGTGTTCACCGCGTCCAGGTTGGCGGTGAGGTCTTTCGACTCGTCGCTGTAACGCAGGCCGATCGTCAGCACCAAGTTATCCGAGAGGCTGATCTCGTTATGCGTGAACAGAGCCATGCTCTGGGTCTCGACGTTCCAGCGGTCGTCTTGTTGACCTTGGCCAGCCGCACTAGGCAGCAGATAGCCGCCATTGGTTGCGTTGACGGCGTTGATCAGGCCCGGGTTGAGAGCGTTGAGCGGCGCAACCGAGGCCGCGCCCTGGAAGACCGAGGGTTGAGCCGAGAAGTTGAACAGTTCCGGCGCCGTGTGGCCCGACGAAACCGCCAAGTTCGTGTACAAAGATGCTTGCGAACCGAGGCGGATACGGTCGGTCGTGTTGAGAGTTTCGTCGGCGTAGAAGGCGCCGAGCAGCCAGTTCAGGCGGCCCACTTCACCTTGCAAGCGGATTTCTTGGGTGAAGGTGTCGAAACCAACTTCCAGGCCGTCACGATAGGCGATGTCGGCGGACGTGAAGTCGACGTCCTGATCGCGGGTTGCGTCCCAGCTGCGCCAAGCGGTGATCGAGGTCACGTTGATGCCGCCCAGATCCCAGTCGAGTTGGCCAGAGAAGCCCCACTCTTCAGTGGTTTCGCCGTAGCCACGGCCTGGCGTCACCGTCATGCGGCGGTCTTCCGGGGCAATTGGCAACACGCCAGCGCCGCCCGTGAGGGCAGAGATCAGAGCTGACGTGGTGCCAGCTTGGATCATCGTCACGCCGCAGCAGACAGAGTCGCTCTCAGCGCCGTCCAGAATGAAGCGGAGCGAAGCGTCGGCCGAGAGATCGAGCGTTGCCTGCGCGCGCGCAGACCAGCGGCTCGAGGTGTTGAGTTCGTCGCCGCTGGTGGCGTCGGTGATGTAGCCGCCGCGATCGCGGATCACGCCATCGACGCGCATCGCGAAGGAATCGGTGACGGGCATGTTGACGCCCGCTTCAAGGCCGTACTCCTCGAGGTCGTCGAGGCCGTAGCTGCCTTGAATGTACATTCCCGGCTCAAAACCCGGGCCGGCCGAGATGACGCTGATGGCGCCGGCTGATGTGTTGCGGCCGAACAGCGTGCCTTGCGGGCCGCGCAGAACTTCGACGCGCTCAAGTTCAGGAAGATCGGCGAGGGCAGCGCCCGCGCGCGAACGATAAACGCCATCGATGAAAATACCGACGGCGCCTTCAAAGCCTGGGTTGTCCGAACCGGTGCCGATGCCGCGGATACGGGCGATCGTGCCGGAGGAATTCGATTGGCCAGTGCCCATTTGCAGCGACGGCGCGACTTGCGTCACGTCGCGTAGATCTTGCACGCCGGAATTCTCAAGTTGTTCGCCGCTCACGGCCGTGACGGCCAGAGGAACATCTTGGATCGCCGCAGCGCGGCCCGTGGCGGTGACGACGATTTCGTCGGTCACTTCGTCTGCGTCCTGCGCCAGAGCGGGCGACGAAAGCGCGCCCATTGCCGCGAGCGACGCGCCCGAAAGCAGAATCCGACCCCAATTTGACTTTTTGCTCATCGCCGTCCTCCCAGTGCCCGGAAACGCCTTCTGTTGGACGTCCGCGGCAGACCATGTGGCAGTCGAGCTGACGAGCGGATACACTGCCCGAGCTCTACCTGCGTGGACGCTATAGCAGGGGCTAACCCCTTAAGTGTCAACGGGTCCGGACGGTATAACTTGACGCCAGCGTCATGCCGGGCGCCCCCTGAGGCGGCGCGGTCACACTCCCGTTGGGGCGCCTGTCGGTATCGCTGGAGCATGGCCGGTCAGCCACAACCGAAAGGTGTTGGTATCGGGATAAGATGCACGCGCAAGTGGTGTCAACGCGACCCTTATCGAGGTTGAGTCGGGCGCTATAAGGGAGGGCTTATGCGCACCGCACTTGTCCTTTTCTCAGCTGGCCAAGACTCAGCGACCTGCCTTGCCTGGGCGCTTTCCCAATTCGAGGGGGTCGAAACCATTGGTTTTGCCTATGGGCAACGGCACGCCGTGGAGCTTGATCAGCGACCCATCCTGCGGGCGAAGATTGCCGCGCTACGGCCAGAGTGGTGTGAGCGGTTGGGGGAAGACATCGTCGTCGACCTCAGCGGCTACGGGACGCTGGCCGAAAGCGCACTGACCTCAGACCGCGCCATCGAGATGACGGCGAACGGCTTGCCGAGCACGTTCGTACCTGGTCGCAATCTTGTGTTTCTCGCGGTAGCGGCAGCGCACGCCTATCGGCGCGGCGCGAGTACGTTGGTCGGGGGCATGTGTGAAACCGACTATTCTGGCTATCCAGACTGCCGGCGCGAGACGATCGACGCGATGGACCGGGCTCTGACGCTTGGTCTCGCCACACCCCTCAAGACCGCAACGCCGCTCATGCATCTCACCAAAGCGCAGACATGGTCGCTCGCGAATGACCTAGGTGGCGCGCCTCTAGTCGATGCGATCTTGGAGAACAGTCACACGTGTTATGAGGGCGATCGTTCGCAGCGCCACGAATGGGGTTATGGCTGCGGCGCTTGTCCTGCGTGCGAGCTGCGCGCCAATGGCTGGAGAGATTGGCGTACGACAAAGTGAAATCGCGCCTCAAGATGCGTGTGCTCACTCGCTTGAGATTGGGCCGCAGATGAAGAGGGCGATCTTTGCATCGAGAAGTTGAGGTGTTGCGCCAGGGCGGGCGGGGCGAACGGGGAAAGGGGCCACGGAGCCCGCCCTAGCGTTGTGCCGGCGCGCCTATTGCCCTGAGGCGACGTACGCGTCGGCGACCTTAACGGCGAACTGGCGGATCGAGCGACGTGCTTCTGTCCATGTCGTTGCCGCACCAGAGAGGTCGGCCAAGCTGTGATTATAGCGGCGATGCGTGACTTCGGTTGTCGAGCCGTTGGCGCTGCGGACGGTCGCTTGAAGCTCGGCGCCGCCGACGGAAATCGATTGGTAATCGAGTGAGGGTCTATCGAAGAGCTGCTGCATCGTCGGCCGGTTTGGCTCGGCGCTGACGATCGTCACCTCAATGCTGGTGGCATTGCTGATACCGCGGCGTGCGAACTCGCGCGCAATCGCGTCTGCAACAGCCACACGCAAGACATCGCCTTCGCGCACGCCATATTCTTCTTCGAGCGCAGTCTGGAATTCCGCCGAGAACGAAACCGGCGTTGATTGGGCCCAGGCCGGCGAGGAGACGGCGAGCAGGGCGGCGCCCGCGAGAAAATGACGAATGCGCATGAGGCAGCTCCCGCAGCGTTGATTGCGCAACTATGCATCGCGCTGGCCACGCTGGCCACTCACGTTCATGTCACAACGATTTTGAGAGCTCAACGATCGTCTTTTTTGTCTTCGTCGTCGTCATCCGGAGTGAGGACATCGACGGTCGTGCCGATCACAGCGCCGGTGACGCCAACGGCGGCACCGACAACCGCGCCAGTCGCGCCGACCACAGTGCCGACAACGCAGGCCGCAAGGAGCGGAGCCGCAAGCGCGGCCAACAAGAGCGCACGGACCATTCTACTCCCCGCCAATTGATGCGGGCCGGAACCTGCGCGTCCGACATTGTCTTGGCAAGGACTGTGCGCAGCCTCAGGCGGTCCAGCGCAGATCGTCGAGGTCGACCGCTTCAGTAGCCTCTCCGTTGAGATCGGATTCGCGCCGCATTGGGCCGGCGTAGTGGGGATCTTGTCCGAAACGCCGGTCCGGACCGAAGAATGTATCGTTGCGGACGAAGAGGCGTGTGTCCGTCAGCACATTCGCGATACGGTCGAACAGGAGGCGTGCGCTGATCGGCTTCTTCACGAAGCCACTGACGCCCGCGTCGCGCGCGGCGGCCACCCGCGAAATCTCGGTGTGGGCCGTCAGCATCAGAATCGGCACGTATGGGTTGGGGCTGTCACTGCTGCGGCGAACCATGTAGGTGAACGCTAGCCCATCCACTGGCGCCATCTTCCAGTCGACGATGATGAGATCGACCGGCCGCGTGCGCATCAATTCAAATGCCAGCGCACCAGTCTTGGCTTCCGTTATCTTCGTAATGCCGCCAGCGCGCAGCAAGCAGCGAACCAGGACACGCATCTGCTCGTTGTCATCGACAACCAGCACGTGAATGTCGTTCAGTGTCGCCACTGAGCCCCCCGGCACAGAACCCTCTGTGTACAAGCTCCCGAAAGTCCGAACGATCGGTAAATTTCCAAGACTTCGCGAAACGAAAGCGACCGCTGACCAGTAAATCGGCGGCCGTTTCAAAGGTTTCACAACCGTACGGTCGAACTGAATCAGCGTTCAACTTCCATGGAGCGTCGACCGAGACAATTTCGGGATCTTTGCGCACGTCGATACGAAGTTCGTCTTCGAGATTGTACTCGGCGCACGCCCGAGCCCCGCGCTCATAACCTGCACGTCGCCCGCTTCGGTGGTGCGGCCCTTGTTGCCCAGCGAGTCCTGGCGCCTGATCGCGCTGCTGCGGGCATAGGTGATGATGTCCATGTCCGAGTACAGATGCAGGGGAAAGCCTGACTTGGCGTTGATCGTGTCGTCGTTCCAGACGCTCAGTGCGCCCCAATGGACGCGATTGGGCTCGTGGTAGCCGTAAAAGCTGAAATGGTAGCGCGGCGAGCAGCATAGCGGCGGCACAGGCTGTCGAATGGACGTTTCTCAATCACGGGAAACCCCTGCGCCAGCGTGTGTGGGCGGCGGTCGCATTTCATCTCACGGCACAAGCCTGACACCTTGAGCCGCTTGACGAAAGCGTCCGGGCGGAGTGCAAGGGCGGGCAAAGGGGAGGACATAATGATCCGCACGTATCTCGCCGCCAGCATGGCCATCCTGCTTGCCGCTTGCGGCCAAAGCGCAGCACCGACAGAAGAGGCGCCGGCCGCGCCGCAAGGGCTCTATGAGCAAATCCAGAGCGAGAGCGCGGAGAACCAGCCTGTCATCGCCTATCAGCAATTCATCGCTTACCAACAAGCGCATCCTGAAGTGGTCAATCCGCCATGCACGGCCGTTCGCGGCACCGAGCGCATCAACGTGCCCGGCAATGTCGATCCCGCCAGCATCTACGCTGCGCACCAAGGGCACTCGGTATTCACGATCCAGTGCGGCGCGCTGATCAGCGCCACGCGCATGGACTTCAACGAGAAGTGGCTGGTTGCGTTCGCGCCGGGCGCGACGGAGCCGACAGTCGAGCACTGCCTTGGCCCGAATTCGACGGACCGTTGCCCGCGCCAAGTGCCGACGGTTGAAATTGCCCCAACACCATGAGGTGACGCCGTAAGCGTCAGTTCGTGCGGCGGAAGCGGGCTGTGTCCGCTCCGCCGACATCGTAAAGCACCAGCTCACCGTTCTCGATCCGGAAGCCGCGCGTGTCGCTGAGCGCGGTCACGAACGCGCGTTCCACCACCATGGAAGGCGGCGAGCACATCATACGCGTCAGACCGATGTCGCCAAACTCAAGTGCCTGATCGGTGCGGCCAACGCTGCCGAACCAGCGATTGCAGCCAGCGTAGCCGGACGCGCGATCTGTCGTGAACGCAATCGTAGGCGGCGTGGTGCCGCGCGAATCGTTCAGCATCATCCATTCAGAGCCGGCGAGATCGCCGGAGCCAGACGGAGGAGTGCCCGCGCCGGTGTTTGCGCAGGCGGCAGTGAGTAATAGGGCGGCAAGGATCGCGCGTTTCATTCGCCTTCTCCGGTCAGCTCGCTATTGAACTCCGCTATGACATTCTGATGAGCGTCGAGCAGCACCAGCGCGTCGCGATCGTAATGCGCGTAGCGCGCGGCTTCGAGCACCGGCAGGAAAGCTTGCTCCGTCGCCATCTGCACGCCTGTGCCGCAGTGCATTTCTGTGACGGCGATCATGCCAAACTGCAATTCCTCGCCGTTTTGCATGACGTCCGCCGTCCAGCGATTGCACCCGGTGTAACCAGATGCACGATTGCCATCGAAGTCCATCGTCGCGCCGTGCGGATGGGCGTTCGTGTCATCGACACGCCGCCACTTCGTGCCCGAGAGGTGAATAGAGGCGCCGGCCTGTGCTGGCGGCGGCCCCTCTGCCGGCATCTGCGCGCAAGCGCCAAGCAGCAAGAGTGAAACCACAGCAAAGCGCATGCGCGCCTCCATCATACCGGATCGTACGGAAATATTGAAGCACTGGCGCCGGCGTCCGTGTAGCTCGCCTTCAGCGCCGGCAACGCCTGCTCGATCAGGGTCTGCGGCGTCCAGCCTTCGATGCGCGCCATCGCGCGCACGGGGCGGGGTTGGTTGAAAAGGAACACTTCGTTGCCACGCACTGCAAAGATCTGTCCCGTCGTGTCCTTCGCGCCATCGGCGCAGAGCGCCACGGCGAGTTGCGCCACCTGATCGGCGCGCATGCCGTTCTTCATGCGCTCGACCCGCGCCGCGCTTGCTTCATCCTTTACCGGGATGGAGGCGATCATGCGCGTCCACGCGAACGGAGCGATGATGTTGGAGCGTACGTTCTTGGCAAAACCTTCCATCGCTATGATCCGCGACAAGCCCATCACGCCGAGCTTCGCCGCCGCATAATTGGCCTGGCCAATGTTTCCAATCAGACCTGAAGTGGAGGTGAACAGCACATAGGAGCCGTCCTGCTGTTCGCGGAAGTGCTCGATCGAAGCGCGCGTGACGTTGAACGCGCCATGCAAGTGCACGTCGATCACTGCTTTCCAATCTTCTGGCGGCATCTTGTGGAACATGCCGTCACGTAGAATGCCGGCCGGATTGATCACGGCGTGCAGTCCGCCGAATTCTTTCTTCGCCTGCTCGAACATCGCGGCGACTGCGGCGTAATCGGCAACGCTGTCGGAGTTGGAGACCGCTTTGCCGCCGGCGGCGCGGATTTCCTTTGCGACTTCCTCGGCGGGTCCAGCTGAGCCCGCGTCATTACCCTTCAAGCCGCCACCCAGATCGTTCACGACCACGGCCGCACCTTCGCGCCCGGCTAGCAACGCGCACTCCTTGCCGATGCCATTGCCCGCACCGGTGACGACGACGACTTTTCCGCTCAACACGCCCATGATGTCCTCCGAGCGTGTGACTTAGCGCGCCGGCATTCATGCGGCCAGCGGTGACGTTGCGGCGAAGTCAGCTCTTTTGCGTCTCTTGCGTCGTCGCGACGGCGTCTTGGGCTTCGGGCGGAAGTTTGTCGGGCTCAAACCCGTCGGCCTCTGCAAGTGCTGGGAACAGTTTCATCCACCATGAGGACGCGCCCACCGCGGCGACGCCACCGATGGTCACCGCCGTCACAGGCCCGAAAATGCGCGCCATCAACCCTGCTTCAAAATCACCGAGCTCGTTCGATGCCGAGATGAACACGAAGCTTACAGCGGCGACGCGTCCACGCATGGGGTCCGGTGTGGCGAGCTGGATCAGGCTTGTGCGCACGTAAACGGAGATCATGTCGACGCCGCCAGCGATGGCGAGCGCCGCGGCTGTTAGCCAGAGGGACGTCGATTGGGCGAAGACAATCGTCGCCAGCCCAAACGCGATTGTGGAAGCGAACATCCACAGACCCACCCGTCGTCGGAGCGGACTTATCGCTAGCCAAAGCGCCACCACGGCGGCGCCGGCGCCCATGGCGGCGCGCAAGACCCCGAGTTCGCCTGGTCCCGCATGCAGAATGTCGCGCGCGAACACCGGCAGCAGCGCCACCGCTCCCGCGAGCAGCACCACGATCAGATCGAGCGATATCGCGCCCAGCACAATCTTGTTGCTCCAGACGTAGCGCAGCCCTTCGACGATCATGCCGATGGTGCGTGCGTCCTTCACCGGCTCCTGCGCCGGCGCCTTCAGTAGAGACATCAGCGTCGCGGAAACGAGCAGCAGCGCGAACGCAATGAGATAGGGAACGGTCGCGCCGAAGGCGTAGAGCACGCCGCCAACGGCGGGGCCGATAATAATCGCCGATTGAAACGCCAGCGAAGACCAGGCGATACCCTGGGGCAGTTCTGCGCGTGGCAGCAGTTGCGGCAGCAGCGCGCTCGCCGCTGGTGGCATGAAGGCGTTGGTGGCGCCGGCCGCGATCGCCGCGCCGAACACGGCGGGGATCACGATCTCCGGCCCAAGCTGAGAAGATAGAGCGAGCGAAAGTGCAATCAGCGCCTTGAACGAAATGCACCCGAACAGAATGAGCCGCCGGTTGTAGCGATCCGCCGCCTGACCGCCGAACAGGGAGAGAAACAGAAGCGGCAGGAATTGCGCCAGGCCGACAAGACCAAGCACAAACGCCGCTTCTTCGATCGTTTGCCCATGTCCGCGCGCCGAATCGTAGACCTGCCAGAACATGGCGGTGGTCTGCATCTGAACGGCAAGCGTCGAACACCAGCGGGCTGCCCAGAATTGGGCGAACAGCCGGTGGCGGAAAATGTCGAGGGAGGGGATTCGCAGCGACGCCAAGCGAGCGCGGTATGCGCCGCGTGCGTCTGGCGCGCAACATGAAGCTTGCGCGATTGACGCTTGCCCCACTCAGCCCTAAGCGCGGCGCCTCCATGGCCTACACCCTGACCGCCGAGAAACCCGAACACGCTGACGCGATTGAGCGCGTGCTGGCGCGTGCGTTCGGGCCGGGCCGCTTCGCCAAGACGAGCGAGCGCGTGCGCGAGCGCGGCGCTGTGCCGGAGCCGATGCTGACACGCGTGGCTTTGAACGATGAAGGCGATATCGACGGTGTCTGCCGGATCTGGCTCGTGGAAGCGGGCGCGCCGGTTTACTTCCTCGGTCCGCTTGCGGTTGATCCAAGCCAGCAATCCGCCGGCCTCGGCATAGCGCTGGTGCGCGAAGTCGTCGCCGCCTGCCGCGCCAGTGGCGGCAACGGCATTATTCTCGTTGGCGCTGAACCCTTCTTCCGTCCCGCCGGTTTCACCATTGTGCCGAAGGGGCGGTTGAGCATGCCCGGTCCCGTAGACCCCGCTCGCTTCCTCTGGCTGACGTTAAGACCAGGCGGTCTTGATAAGATCGAAGGCGAGATCGCCGCGCCAAAGCGCTAACAAGACGTGTCGCGTCGTCTCACGTTGTTCATGCGATGGCCATTGATCTCAAGAACGTATCCGCCGCGAGAATTAGGCCCGCAACCACGAAGCCACCAATGAGCGTCAATCCGAACCTATAGGCGCCGCGCACCATGCCTGGACCGCTTGCGGAAGGCCTTTGCCGCTCCATGACTTCGGCAAACACGCCGAGCGCGATGCTAATTGCGCCGATCAAGAAAATTCCAGCGGCCAGCGTTATGGCTCCAGCGCCCGAACTAAGTCCAGGCGCAAACGATAACCCCGCAGCGATCACGAAAAGCCAGACTGGAACGGAAAACAGCAGGCGGAGAGCCTGGCGTTGCGACTGGCGCTGTTGCGCAGTTTGAGGTGGCTTTTTCGCTTTGAAGAGGCTGGCAGCGAACCCCGCCGCCGCGCCGCCGGCAAACAGGCCAGCTATCGGTGCGGCTGCCGCGAGCCCTTGTACCCACCAGCCGCCTGTAAGCGGCGCCAAGCCCGCGACGATCGCACCGACCAGCGTTCCGATGGTCGCCATTGTCATCGAAAACAGTGTGATGAAGTTGGACTTTGCGGTGAGTGACAAGCGTACAATTGTACCCGTCAGCATCGTCACAAGAACGAAGAGCGGTTTCCAGTGGGGCTGAAGTTCAAGCGCTAACCGTAGTTTTGCATTGACCCAATCAATCAGGGGCTGAACCAGAGGCTCGAACACACTTCCGAGTACCTCAAAGATGCCGTTGTAGCCGTCCACGATCCATTGCAGCGCAGCGATGAGCTGATGCTCCACGAACACGGCCTGCATGATTGAGAGGACCGAGGGGCCCGCAACGACAAGCGCGAAGGTCCAAAAGAACCAGCCAAGATCCTTGAAGCCCTCACCAATCGTGTAGCTCTGAACCGGCGCCGGCGTTGTTTCCGCTGACATGTGCTTGCCCCCGCATCAGGAAGGCGAGCTTAGCGAACTGTGCTCACAGTTCCAGCCGCCCGAAGCGCTAGCCGTTCTCGCGCCGCCAACCCCACATTAGCAGACCCAGCCCGACAAGCGCCCAGAGCCAGCCCGGCCCAAGCGGCGAGGCGGTTGCTGCACGCACGACGTACGCGCCATTGCGTTCGATACCGATCCAATCATTGCCGCGCGCGTTGGCGTCGCGATCGACGCGGCGCATCTCCGGCAGACGCCGTCCGTCTTCGCCAGTCATGAACACGCTGCCGCCGGTGGCGTTCGCGAAGGGGCGCAGGATGTCCGGGTTCGCCGCAAGCGCGCCGGCTTCGCGCGGATTGAGCGGACCTACTGCGGCGAACGCACGCAAATTGCCGCTGCGCGCTTCGTACAGTCCTTGCTCTGTCGCCGGCGCGACGCCGCGATAGAGCCCCGGCGCGGCTTCATCGAGACCCACTTCGCTGCGCTCGTCGGCCGGTGAGATGATCTCAACTGGTCCTGGCGCGGCGCCGAGTGTTGAGCGTTCAATCTCCAGGCCCCGCGGTCCGGGGTCGAGTGTGAGACTATCGTCTTCGAGTTCTGGCTCCTGCATCAGCCAGTGCGCGGTCCGCCGCAGCAACTCACCGTGTGGTCCGCCGCCGTCATAGCCACGCGCCCATAGCCATGGCTGATCCGACCACAACTGTGCAACGCGCCCGCGTCCAGCGCGATCAAGCACGAGCAGCGGCCGCCCATCGGCGCCGGAGAGCACAGTCTGCCCGCCCGTCGCACGCGCATCGATCTGACGCGTCCAGCGTCCCCAACGCTCCGGCGAAGGAATGCCACGCACAACCGGATGGCGCTGGCCCAGCGCTGTCGGCGTCGGTCGATAAGGTCGTGAGACGATTTGCCCCGTTGGCTGCGACGGCAAAATTCCCGCGAGCGCGGTGCGATAGAGCCCATCGAGCCCCGCCTCTTGTTCGCCCGCTGTAATCAGCAACGCACCGCCTTGTTCAATCCGGCGCGCGATGGAAGAGAAGTAGTACGCCTGCAATATCCCGCGTTGCGGCGCGCGATCGAAAATGATGAGATCGAACTCATCCAAGCGCCGCTCGAACAATTCCTCCGTCGGGAAAGGGATCAGTGCCAGCTCATTGAGTGGCGTAAAGTCTTGCTTGTCCGGCGGCCGTAGAATCGAGAAATGGACGAGGTCCACCGCCGGGTCCGACTTCAGCAGGTTGCGCCACACCCGAGCGCCTGCGTGCGGTTCGCCCGTGATCAGCAATACCCGCAATCGATCGCGCACGCCGTTTGCCGCGAACGCCGCCCGATTGTTCGCTAGCGTGATCTCCTGCGGCCCTTCGGCTGCCTCCACGATCACCATGTTTCGCCCGCGATGCGCCAGGCGGATATCGACCGAGAACTCGCGGTTTGAGCGCACGGTTGTATTCAACGCACGCTGGCCATCGATCGAGACGCTCACCGCCACGGGCACATCGCCGCCAGCGTCAATCACGCGCCCGGTGATCCGCATGGGTTCGCCGACAATGCCGAACGTCGGCGCTGAGACGAGCTCCAGCCTGCGATCGCCGCGCTCTGGATCGCCGACAATCAGCACGTGCGCCGGTCCAAGCTCACGCAGTCGGTTGGGTTCATCCGGCGGATCAGCCGCTTGCCCATCCGTGATCACGACAACGCCGCCGATGCGATCACGCGAGACATCGCTCAGCGCGTCTTCGATGACGCCGGTGATCATCGTCCCGTCCGGCCCGCCGCGCGCTTCACGGATGCGCACATCGAGGCCAGGTTCTTCGGAAAGGCGCTGCGCCATCGCATCCGCCGCCGCCCGCGCCGCTTCGCGCCTGCCGGCGAGCGCCAAGCTTTCGCTCTGATCGACCACGACAAGAGCCACGTCTTCCGCTGGTTCACGCGTCTCGCGCACCCATTGGGGCTGCATCAGGCCCAGAAACAGAAACGCAAAACCGAGCCCGCGCGTCACTGGCGCGCCGCCGCCGCGCCAGATGTAGACTCCAAGCGCTATCGCTGCGACCACACCAAGTGCGATCATCACGCCCGACGGCAGGGCCGGATCGAAAGCGATGCGTGCGCCCGCAATCATCGCCTGCCGTCGCCCATACGCTCGAGCAACGCCGGCACGTGCACTTGATCGGCTTTGTAATTGCCAGTCAGCGCCACCATCACCATGTTGACGCCAAATCGCAGCGAGAGCTCACGCTGGCGATCGCTGATCCCCGCTTGCCCAGACCAAGCACTCGCCCAATCGCCGTCGCCGATAAAAATCGCGGCCACGCCATCGCGCGAAGAGGCGGCCGAAGAACTCTCGGCCCACAATTGCGCTGCCTGCGCGCGGCCGGGGAAGCTGCGTACCAAGTAGAACGCGCGCGTCAGCACATGTTCCTGGTTCACTTGCTCTAGCGGCGGCACGTCGAGACCTGAGAGCATCGCCTGCGCCGGGCGGCCGCGTTGCTGTGTGCCGGAGTCGCGAGTGTCGACAAGAAGCAAACCGCCAATCGCCAGATAACGATCAACATTGCTTAGCGCCGCATCCGGCAAGCGCCGCGGCGTTGGCGGCGCCGGCCAGTAGATGAACGGGTACGCCGAGAGATCATCGCGCGCGAGGTCGATGCCAACAGGTGGCCCAGGTTCAACCGAGGTGCGCTGCGTCAGCACATCTGAGAGCGCGCGCAGACCTTGCTCGGAGGCGCGGTCGATGCGGGAGTCACCGGTGCGCACGTAAGCCAAGCGCAAAGTCTGCGTCGGATCGTTGACGTTTTGAGCGTGCGCATCGCCGCCAAACCCAACCAACGCGGCCAACACCATCGCCGTTGATGCCACAGCCCGTCGTGGCAAGCGCGGCAGTTTGCCGACGAGCAAGAGCGCGACCAGCAAATCAATCGCTAGCATCATGCCAGCCAGGCCAAACAACCAGCCGGCCAATGGCCGCTCGATCACCGCGCCAAGCCCCGCGCGCGAAATGCCGTTCGGCAATGCGAGCGGTTGGAAGGAATCCTCTGGCCGCATGGCGTCTATCGCCGCCGAAACACCAGCGCGCTCATATAGACCGGGCGGCGTCGTAGGCGAGGGCTGCGCAATCGCGAACGCTTCGGGCGCAATCGGGTGCATGTCCGCCGGCGCCGGCGCGAGCGAGCCGTAGCCGTCCAACAAACGCTGCGCCACGTACGGCCCGCCAGAAATCTCGCGTTCACCCGCGCCATCCGAGCGCGCTGCGAACGCCAAAGTCCGCCGCAGCACCTCGACGAACAAGCCCGAGAGCGGCACGTCAGACCATTCCGGCGTCGCGCTCACGTGGAAGAGTACGATCAATCCACGCCCACGCGCCTGCGCGGTCACCAGGGGCGAATTGTCGGACAACGTCGCCCACACACGCGCTTCTTCAAGTGAAGCTGGCTCCGCCAACACTTGCCGACGCACTTGCACGTCATCTGGCGCCGCGACGCCTGCGTATGGAGAGTCCGCCGGAAACGCGCCAATGCCCAGCGGAGTCTCCCACGCCAACGCGCTGCCAAGCGTGCGCGAACCCGGCCGCAACCGCACCGGCACGAACTCATCCGCGTCGTTCGCCAGTCGCGGCCCCGCGAACCGCACCAACAGTCCGCCATTCTCAAGCCAACGCTGCAGCGCCGCGCTATCAGTCGGCGCAATCCGCCCAGCGTCCGGCAAGATCAAAGCCTGCGCGCGAGCATCAATCAGCTGCGTGATGCTGCCACGCGACAAGCTCGCATAAGGCTGCAGCGCGCGATCGACGTAGAACAATTCCGAAAGCAGCGGCTGCCCCGCGCCACCCGGATCGACCAATCCGACAAACGGCCGCCCAGCGCCCGCCGGCAGCAAGCGCACCGCGCCTGCGCTTTGCTCACCGACAATCCGCACGCGCGCCACACGCGCCGCGATCTCCGGCGGCAATTCAATTCGCGCGCTCGCCGTCAGCGCATCGCCCTGAAACTGCAACTCGGCCGCGCCAAGTGAACGTCCCTCAGCCGTCTCTGCCGTCACCGCGCCAACAGCAGAGCCATTCGCCGCGCGCCGCGCCTCGACTTGAACGCCCTGCGGCGTCACCGCGCCCGAGACGATCCCACGCGCTGTCTGCGCCGGGATCCGAGCTGTCACCGGACCGCGCCGTTGCAACTCCGTCGCCAACGCTTCCGCGCCCGCATCGCTCAAGCCATCGGTGATCCACACGATGCGATCGAAATTGCCTTGGGTCTGAGCGAGGCGCGCGGCCGCGTCGGCGCGATCGGGTCGCCACGGCTGTGGCTCCAACCGTTGGATGCGAGACTTCGCATCCGCCGCCGTCAGCGCTTCGCCCGGATCTCGCGGGCGCGTGCTCGGCGCGGTGAACAGCATGAAAATCGGCGCGCGCGCACGCTCGGCTTGCGCAATCGCTGCATCCGCCGCGTTGCGTACTTCGCTCCATGCTGGCGCTGAGGTCCAGCCATCATCGATGACGATCAGCGTGCGCCCACCAAGCGGACTATCGCTCGATTGCGGCGCCAAGCTCGGTCGCGCGAACGCCAGGATCAGCAGCGCCGCCGCCAGCATCCGAAACAGCACCAGCCACCACGGAGCCCGTTCGCGGCTCCGATCGTCCGTGCGCAAGCCCTCGAGCAAACGCGCCGGCGGAAATTGTTCGCGCTGCGGCGGTGGCGGCGTCGCGCGCATAATGAAGAACAGCACCGGCAGCGCCAGCAGAGCCAGCAGCGCACCCGGCGCTCCAAACAGGAACGGCCCGAAGCTCAAGCGAACCGCTCCGAGACCAGCGCAATCAGCAACGCCAGCGCGGGCGCCGCGCCGTGGTCGGTGCGATGCAAGAGAGCAGGGAAGCCAAAGTTCGCGCCCGCTTGCCGGATCGCGCGCCGATGCGTCTCCAGCCGCTCAGCATAAAGCTCGCGCACATTCTCCGGTCGCCCAATCAACGTTTCGCTGCGACGCCCCGGTTCAAGAAACAGCGTGCGCCCACGAAACGGAAAATCCTCTTCCGCCGCATCGGCCACCATCACCAGCGCGCCACTCGCGCCCGCATCCGCCGCCGCACTCAGGCGCGCGCGCCACGTGTCCACCGGCGCGTAGAAGTCCGAGAAGAAGATCACGCAGCTTCGCGCCGGCGCGTCCGCGTCTTTCTGCGGCGTCAGAAAATCCTGCGCCAACCGATCCACGGCACGCGGCCCGGTCCGCGGCGCATGACCCAGCATGCCAATGCGTTCGCCGCCACGGTTCAGCAATGTCGCCAGCGCCAACGCGATCGTCTGCGCGCGTCGCAACTTCGTCGTCCGCGCAGCATCGCTCGTCCAATTGAACCCGGCATCGGGGTCCATCCACATCCACGCCGTCTGCGCCGCTTCGCGCTCACGCTCGCGCACGAAGTAGCGATCGCCGCGGGCTGAGCGCCGCCAATCCACCAGCCGCGCGCCATCTTCGGCGCGGTGATCGCGATATTGCCAGAACGCTTCGCCTTGGCCCGCGCGACGTCGCCCGTGCAATCCCGGCGCACTCGCCGCAAGCCGCCGCGCATCGAGCAGCACGCCCGGCAAATCGCCCGCCAGCGCGAGCGCGTCGAGGCGCGACGGATCGTTCACTAGGCAGCGCGCTCCGCCAGTTCATCGACCAGCGTGTCGATATCCAAGCCTTCAGCGCGCGCGCCGAAGGAGAGCGACATACGGTGCACCAAAGCCGGCCGCGCCAGCGCCGCCACATCATCGACCGCCGGCGCCAAGCGTCCGCGCAACAACGCCCGCGCTCGCACCGCCAACATCAAAGCCTGACCCGCACGCGGACCCGGCCCCCACGCGACATGCTGGTTCACACGCGGATCATTGCTCGATCCTGGCCGCGCCGAACGCACCAGCTCCAAAATGCTCGCCAGCACTTTTTCACCGACCGGCATCGCCCGCACCAGACGCTGCAAGCGAATGAGCGTCTCCGCGTTCAACACCGCTTGCGGCTGCTGATCGCCGAGGCCCGTTGTCTCGATCAAAATCTTTCGTTCGATCTCCGCATCCGGGTAGGGCACGTCGACCTGCAACAAGAAGCGGTCCAGCTGCGCCTCCGGCAACGGATACGCGCCTTCATGCTCGATCGGGTTCTGCGTCGCCAAAACGTGGAACGGCAGCGGCACGTCATACGCCGCGCCGCCAATCGTCACGTGATGCTCCTGCATCGCCTGCAGCAACGCCGACTGCGTGCGCGGCGACGCGCGGTTGATTTCATCCGCCATCAACAGCTGCGTGAAGATCGGTCCCTTCACGAACCGGAAGTGGCGCCGTCCGCTCTCATCCTGATCCAGAACTTCCGAGCCCAAAATATCCGCCGGCATCAAGTCCGGCGTGAACTGCACGCGGCCCCAATCCAGACCCAGCACCCGCGCCGTCGCTTCCACCAATCGCGTCTTCGCCAAACCCGGCGCGCCGACCAGCAGCACGTGGCCCCCGGCAAGCACTGCCGACAATGTCAGCTCGATCACGCGCTCCTGGCCGAATACCGCTTTGCTGATTTCCGCGCGCACCCGCGCCAAAGCTTCGCCTGCCGCCTCGGCCTCGGCCACCAAGGCTTGCGGATCGTTGGAATTGCTCATGGGGGCGAAGCTCGCTTAGTTGGGGGCGGAAATATGGCCGCACCTGAAAACACCTCGTCCCTGGAGCAATTGATCGCCGCGCTCAAGCGCGAAGCGGCTACTGGCGACAAAGCCCTGCCTCCGGTCGACAAATGGAACCCCGCCCATTGCGGCGAGATCGGCATGGAAATCCTGGCCGACGGAACATGGAAGCACGAGGGAACGCGCATCACGCGCGAACCCCTAGTCAAGCTTTTCGCCTCGATCCTGAGAAAAGACGAAGACGGGATGACCTACCTCGTCACCCCAGTCGAGAAGATCATCGTCAAAGTCGAAGACGCACCCTTCGTCGCCATCCGCGCCGACCGCGCAGGCGAAGGCGAGAACCAAACCATCGTCTTCACCACCAACACCGGCGACATCGTCACCGTCGGCCCGGATCACCCACTGCGCGTAGACCGAAGAGGCGACGAACCAAGACCGTACGTGCACGTCCGCGGGAGGCTGGAAGCACGCGTCCTACGAGCGCCGTTTTACGAACTGGTCGAGTGGGCCGAGCCGAAAGACGGGAAGCTTGGCGTTTGGAGTGGCGGAGTTTGGTGGGAGTTGGGTGCTCACCAAATTGCATAGGCAAATCAGCGCTCAACTCTGCTAAACTTGCGCGATGATTGGAAGGTTCAGCAAACGGGTTCTGCTCACCGGCGCCGGATGGACGCGCAACTGGGGCGGCCAGCTAGCTAGTGAGGTATGGGCCTCTTTGCTAGGGCACGAACGCGTCCGTTCGAACACCGCCGTCATGAAGCTGCTGCGTGATGAACCCAGCTTCGAACTCGCTTTGGCGCGCGCGGCCGAAGCGCCCTTCACGGAGGGTGACCGCGATGATCTTCAGCGAGCTGTGCTAGACACGTTCGTTGCGATGGATCGTGAGATCATCAGAGTCGATCACGACATCAATATCTACAAGGTGCAGGATTTCGTGTTCCGCTTCTGGCGCTCGCCCGCCAACGATCAAGAAGCGGGATATCATTTCACTTTGAACCAAGATCTCTTGCCCGAGCGGAAGTATTACAATGAGCATGTGATGGGCGCGCGACCTGCCGTGTTGCCCGGGTTGGCGCGCAAAGCGAATGTTCGCTTATTCGGGCCAGATATTCCTCGGTTTTCCGACGATATGTTGATGAGTCCTGTCGCTGATCTGACCGGCGTACGACTCAAGGGGCAGATGAACATCATCAAGTTGCACGGCTCTTTCAATTGGCGTGCCGATGACGGCACGAACGTCATGATCGTCGGTGCGGGCAAGGCTGGACGCATCGCTGCGACGCCGCTTCTTTCCTGGTACGCTGACGTCTTCAAACAGGTGCTGACTGCAGGTGGCGTTCGCTTGGTCACGGCGGGCTACGGTTTCGGCGATGAGCACATCAATTCCGTCATTGCCGACGCGGTCGAACGTGACGGTCTTGAGGTATTCGTCTGGAACACGGCGTCAGATGTCAGGAGATTGATCACAAGCGCGCCACACGGCTCCCGCATTTGGAACGGTGTCACGGGAGTATCGCAGCGTGCTCTTTCGGAGGTTTGTCCCGGCAATCAAGCCGATACCGAAGAGTACCGGCGAATTGTTCAAGAGGTCTTTGGCTGAACGCGCTCGAGGTGTGCGTCAGCTAGGCCCCCACAACCAAGGTGTAGACGCCGCATCGAACACCCACGATTATACACCCATGTCAAAATGGAAACACCACATCGTCCTCGACGTAGAGTCCGACGGCCCGTGCCCCGGTCTCTACAACTTGATCTCGTTCGGCCTCGTCAGCCTCGGTGATCCGGCGCAGAGTTTTCTCGGCGAAGTTGCGCCGATCATCGACAATCCCGGCATCGCCGCCGCGCGCGAAGTGAGCGGCGTTTCATTCGAAACGCAGAAAACCTATCGCGCCGCCGAGCTTGTCATGGCGGACGCCATAGCCGGGCTCGACGACATCGCCGGCGCCGGCAAGCGGCCGATCTTTTGGTCGGACAATCCCGCCTTCGATTGGCAATTCTGGAATTGGTATTGCCACAAATATCTCGGCTCCAATCCCGCCGGTTTCAGCGCACGCCGCATCGGCGATCTCGATGCCGGCCGTCGCGGCGAACCGCTCAACACCAGCGCCTTCAAAAAACGCCGCGAAACCGCCCACACGCACAATCCCGTCGACGACGCCCGCGGCAACGCCGAAGCCTTGCGCTGGATTCTGGAGCAGATGGGCGAGAAGCTCTGAGCCATCAACTTGCAGACGCGCCGCTCACCACATAGGTGACGCCCGTGACCTCGCAGATAGAACATCTCCTCCGCACCCGCCTCGATCCGCTCGACGCCGTCGCCTCCGAGCGCACGCGCAGCGACAACGATCTCAATCCCGGCTTCGACAATCATCCCGAACAACGTCCCGCCGCCGTGCTCGCGCCGATCATCAAGCGCGCCGGCGGTTGGACCATGCTCTTCACCGCGCGCTCGGTCGAAACGCCCGCGCATCCGGGTCAAATCTCATTCCCCGGCGGGCGCGTGCAGGCCAGCGATGCGAACGCCGTCGACACCGCATTGCGCGAAACCTTCGAAGAGGTTGGCCTCGATCGAAGCTTCATCGAACCCATCGGCGCCTGGGATCGCTATGACACCATCACCGGCTATCGCGTCACGCCGGTCGTCGGCCTTGTCGAACCGGGCTTCGACTTGAAGCTCGATCCGCGCGAAGTTGCGAGCGTGTTCGAAGCGCCGCTCGACTTTCTGATGGACCCCGCCAACCACGAAGTTCGCGAAGCCCAATGGCAAGGCCGCACGCGATACTATTACGTGATGCCCTGGCAAGGCCATAACATCTGGGGCGCAACCGCAGGCATGGTGCGGGCGTTGTGGGAGCGGCTATATGTCTGAAGCACTTAGCAGGCGCACGTTGCTCGCACTCGCTGCAGCGATGCCATTGAGCGCCTGTTCACAAGTCATGTTCTTGACCCGCTTCACCGTCGAAAGTGCGTCGTGCCAAGCCTATGAGGCTGCGCTACACGGATTCTTGCAGCACTACCGTTATCGCGACACCGAGTGGCGGCCCGGGTTTGGCTCTATGAACTTTGAAGGAGTCTGGGAGAGCCTGCGCACCCATTTCTGGATCAGCCGGGATCAAAATGTTCTCGAAGCTTTGGCCATGTATAAAACCCAACTGTTCAGTATGATCGCGCCCGGTGTCGACGTATTGGCTATCGGTGACGATTTCAGTCGCAGAATTTCGTCGGTAGAAGGCGTCCATTTCGAGCAAGGATTCTATTGACCACCATCACCCATGCCGCCTGGCTCAAAGAGCCAGAAACACAAAAGCTACTCGCCGCGCTTGAGGCTGCGCGCGCGGGCGGTTCGCGTTTCGTCGGCGGCTGCGTGCGCAACACGTTGCTTGGCGCACCGGTCGACGATCTCGACATCGCCACCCAGCTGACACCGCACGAGGTGATCGCCGTCGCCACCAAAGCCGGCTTCGCCGCGCACCCGACCGGCATCGAGCACGGTACCATCACGGTGATCGTCGATCACAAGCCATTCGAAGTCACCACGCTGCGCCGCGACGTTACCACCGATGGCCGCCGCGCCACCGTCGCCTTCACCGAAAACTGGGGGGAGGACGCCCAGCGCCGCGACTTCCGCATGAACGCGCTCTACGCCGACGCCCAAGGCCAGATCCACGATCCCACCGGCGGCGGCCTCGATGACGCGCGCGCGGGCCGCGTCATCTTCATCGGCGACGCCGCAACGCGCATCAAAGAAGACTACCTCCGCATTCTGCGCTTCTTCCGCTTCAATGCCTGGTACGCGCGCACCCCGCTCGATCCGCATGGCCTGCAGGCCTGCGCCGATCACGTCGCCGGCCTTGATACGCTGTCGGTCGAACGCGTCTGGAAAGAGGTGAAGAAGCTCCTCGGCGCGCCCGACCCGCGCGCCGCGTGGGAGGGGATGAACGCCATCGAAGTTCGCGCCCGCGCGCTGCCGGAGATGAACAACGCGCCGCGCCTGCGCGCGCTCATGGATCTTGAAGCGGATCTGCTGCTGCCGGTCGATGCGATGACTCGCGTGGCCGCCGCGCTCGAAGATCAGGAAAGCGCCAAAGCGCTGTCACGCCGCTTGAAGCTCTCGAACGAAGAGCGCGATCGTCTTGTTTCCGCGCTCGGTGATGACGTGAAGATCACGTCCTACATGTCACTCCGAGAAATGCGCCGAGCGATTTACAAACTGGGTAACGAAGCTTTCGGCGATCGCGTGCTGCTCGCATGGGCCAGCGCTGGCGGCGAGAAGGCGCAGCAATGGCGCGCGCTCACCGCGCACGCAAAAATGTGGAAGCCGCCGAAGCTGCCGCTGACTGGCGACGAAGTGATGGCCGCCGGCGTGCCCGCCGGCCCGAAGGTCGGCGTTATCATGCGCGAAGTCGAAGACTGGTGGATCGACGCCGATTTTCCGGATGACAAGCTCAGCGTTATTGAGCGCCTGAAAGCTGTTGCGCAGGGGCTCGCCTAGGCAGCTCAAGCTTGCGGATGAACTTCCGCGCCGGCTCCTCGATCACAAGGTACGCAACCGCGCTCGCTGCGATACTTACAACGAACACGCCAACCATCGCGCCGACGCGCAACGTAAGATCGCTCGTTTCTGTCACGCCGAACCGCTCGAGCGCGTGAAACCACACGATGTCGATAGGCAAATGGATCATATAAAGCGCGTAGCTCGCCGCGCCCAAGAACACGAACACGCGCCCGCTCATCGGCGCATCGACGCCGTGGCGCGAGGTTTCCGCCAAACCGTAAAGCAAGCCAGCAAGCCCAACCCACGTCAGGCCTTCCCACAAACCAAGCGTCGTGACAGCGACAACCCAGCCCGCGCTCACAGCGACGATCGGCCAAGCCCAACTCTTCGGCGCCGCATGCTCACGGCCGAACGCATAGAGCGCCACTCCCAGCAAGAAGCTCGGCAGAATTCGCAGCGCACCGATCTGCGCCGTCATCTGCGAGAAGTCGCGGCCGACCCATGGCAGCACCTGGTGCAAGTTGCTCAGCGCCCAGAAGCACGCGACGCACAGCGCCAGCGCGCCCAACGCAAACGCGCCCGCCCAGCGCTTCGCTTTCAGCACAACGCCAGCCACCAGCGGGAAGAGGAGATACGCCAGCCATTCCGCGCTGATCGACCAGCTCGGGAAATTCCAACCGACGGCGCTCGTCGCGCCCCAAGCGTGAACCATGAAGAGGTGCGCCGGGAGATCGCTCCACGTGAATGCATCCGGCGAGCCAACGCCCGCGCCCATCGCCGTCGCAACCACGAACAGCATGATCATCGCAGCGAGCGCCGCGAGGTGCATCGGGTAAACCCGCGCGACCCGGTTCTTCAGGAAGCCGCCATAGTCAAACCGGCCGCCCTCGAGGCTCGTCATATAGACGTGCGCCAGGATGAAGCCCGAGAGGGTGAAGAAGAGGTCGACCCCGAGGTAACCATCCGCCACCAGCCCAAACTGACCCATTCCAAGGCCCAGATGGTCCTTGAAATGGTACAAAAGCACCCAGAACGCCGCAATAAATCGCAGCGAAGTCAGTGATTTAAGCTCTTGAGGGTAGGCGAGTGCGGTCATAACCACTCGCCCGACGCAAGAAAAAGGCCGGGCGGCTCAGGCGTCGTTTGCCCGCTGGATCAAAAGGCTCTGGCCTCGAGCAATGCGACGGAAGACGCCCATAAAGATAAACGTCCCCGCGATCGCCAGTGCGTAGCCGGCGGGACGGGCGACGTCGCCCACCTCCGCCGGGATCAAGCCAATTGCGGGGTTCGCCCGAAGCTGCACTTGATGCAGTACGATGCTCGCTAGCGCGCATCCCCACCACCACCAGATGGCGCTGCCCCGACTGCTGGCTTCGCGACCTTCGCCAAACGTGCCCCGCCAAATCTTCATTACGGCGCGAGGTGGCATGACCAAGTTTGCCATTGGCACGACGTACCACGCCACTGCCCAGGCCGCTTCCGCCTGACCATCGCCGCCTTTTAACTTATAGACGTTGCTCATCGTCCGATACGTCATGAGTGCGCTGATGATGAGGCTCGCAATGAAGAGAGCGACGTTCAGCAATTGTGAGTACGCAGTGAGTGAAGCCAGCGTTTGGATTTGCTCCGACCGCCATGTCCAAATGTTTTGCTGCGCAACACTAAAGCTGACGGAAATCGCTAGCATCCATGTCAGAACGCCGATTGCAGCGGACATGATGATCCGCATCCAGCGGTACAGTGGCCAAGGATCGATGGGCGTCGCGCTGGTCAAGGCCACTTCGCCACCGGCGGCATCGAACTCAGAATGCTCTCGACATTCCCGCCCGTCTTCAGTCCGAATGTCGTGCCGCGATCGTAGAGCAGGTTGAACTCGACATAGCGCCCGCGCTGCACGAGTTGCTCTTCGCGGTCCGCTTCGCTCCACGCTTGATGCATGCGCCCGCGCAGGATATCCGGATACAAGCGCAGAAACGCGCGCCCGACATCCTGCGTGAAGGCGAAGTCTTCATCCCAAGTGTCAGCTTTGCCGCCGCCGCTATTGTGGTGATCGTAGAAAATGCCGCCGATGCCGCGCGGTTCCTTGCGATGCGGTAGCCAGAAATATTCGTCCGCCCACTTCTTGTAGGTCGGATAGAGGTCGTCGCCGTGCGGATCGCATGCCGCCTGAAATGCCTCGTGGAACGCCACCGCATCCGGTGCGCTTTCATCGCGATCTTTCGTTTGCGTCGGGTTCAGATCGCCGCCGCCGCCGAACCACCATTCAGTCGTGGTGATGTGACGCGTGTTCATGTGCGCGGCAGGGCAGTGCGGGTTGCGCATGTGCGCGATTAGCGAAATGCCGCTGGCCCAAAAGCGCGGATCGTCAGCCGCGCCGCGGACGTTCTTGGCAAACTCCGGCGAAAACTCGCCATAAACCGTGCTCACATGCACGCCGACCTTCTCGAAGAACCGCCCGCGCATCATCCCGGCGACACCGCCGCCCTGATCGGCCGAGCCATCGCCCCGCCGCCACGGCGTCTTCTCGAACCGCCCCGGCGCACCTGGATAGAGCGCCGCCGGCGCCTCATCCTCCAGCGCCTCGAACGCCGCGCAGATCTGATCGCGCAGCTCCTCGAACCAAGCCTTCGCCCGCGCCTTGCGCTCTTCGCTCACGTCAACTTCTCCCAAGCCCCGGTCTGTCTCATGGCCTCGGTCAAGACCACAGTCGCCGCCGTGATCACATTAAGTGACCTCAAATCTCGGACCATTGGCACGCGGACGCTGGCCTGCGCCGCTGCGTAAAGTTCTCCGGACGATCCGGCGCTCTCCCGGCCCAGCACCAAAGTGTCGCCTGTGGAAAACGAAAAGTCCTGAAAGTTCACGGCGCCATCCGTCTCCACCAACACCAATCGGCCGTCATTCCGTTTTGGCACTGACCGGAACGCAGCTAGGCTCGCGTGGCGCGTAACCCGTGCCTTATCCCCATAGTCGAGCGCAGCCCGCTTCATGGACGCATCGGTGAGGGGGAAGCCGCAGGGTTCGATCACGTCCAAGGCCACGCCCAGGCAGGCAGAGAGGCGAAGTGCCGCGCCGAGATTCTGCGGGATGTCAGGTTGATAGAGAGCGAGCCGCACGTTATGGCCTCCAACGCCGGAGAATCGGGGTTGAATCGGGGAAATCGGTCGTGCGCCTGCGGCGAGCCGCCGCGCGCTGACGAACCCGGACTAGCCTAGCTTCAGCGGCGAACCAAGGCCGGGAGATCAGCAGCAGTGGCTGAAGCAGCTCAAAGCGCGCACGAAGGTGACACCACCCGTCGCGACTTCATTTACATCGCCGGCGCTTCTGTTGGCGCCGTCGGCGTCGCGGCGACGATCTGGCCGTTTATCGACCAAATGAATCCCGCCGCGGACACGCGCGCGATGTCGACGACAGAAGTCGATCTCGCTGCGATCTCGGAAGGGCAGCAGATCAAAGTAATGTGGCAAGGCAAGCCGGTGTTCGTGCGTCACCGCACGCCGGCTGAAATCGCCTCCGCGCAGCGCGATGACTTCGCCACGCTGAAAGATCCGCAGACCGACGCCGAGCGTCTCGTTCAGGAAAACGGCGAAGCCGGTCAGCCTGCGTGGCTCATCCTGCAAGCGAGCTGCACGCACCTGGGTTGCGTGCCGACCTTTGTCGAAGGCTCATCCTTCGGTGGTTGGTTCTGCCCCTGCCACGGCTCGGACTATGATACGTCCGGCCGTATTCGCCGCGGCCCTGCGCCGAAAAATCTTCACGTCGCGCCGTACGTTTTCACCGGCCCGACCGCCATTCGTATCGGCTAGCTTGGAGCGCTAAGTGAGCGGACCTTCCACCTACGAGCCGCAATCCGGCATCACGCGCTGGCTCGATCGGCGTCTGCCGATCATCCGCCTCGCCCACGACAGCTTCGTCGCTTACCCGACGCCGCGTAACTTGAACTATTGGTGGACGTTCGGCGCGATGCTGAGCCTCTGCCTCATCGTGCAGATCGTCACCGGCATCGTGCTCGCGATGCACTACGTGCCGCACATCAACATGGCTTTCGCTTCGGTGCAGCGCCTTGAGCGCGACGTGCCGTTCGGCTGGCTCATCCAGAACATCCACGCCGTCGGCGCCTCGATGTTCTTCCTCGCGGTCTACATCCACATGTTCCGCGGCCTCTATTACGGGTCCTACAAGGCGCCGCGCGAACTGCTCTGGATCTTGGGCTGTGTGATCTATCTGCTGATGGTCGCCACCGGCTTCCTCGGCTACACGCTGCCGTGGGGCCAGATGTCATTCTGGGGCGCGACGGTCATCACCAACTTGCTCGGCGCGCTGCCGCTGGTTGGCGAGAGCATCAAGAACTGGCTGTCGGGCGGTTTCTCGATCGACCAGCCGACGATCAACCGCTTCTTCTCGCTGCACTACCTGCTGCCATTCGTGATTGCCGGCGTCGTCGCTCTGCACGTCTGGGCGCTACACGAAACGGGACAGAACAACCCGGTTGGCGTCGAAGTGAAGTCGAAAGCCGACACGGTGCCGTTCACGCCGCACGCCACCATCAAGGACCTGTTCGCGACGACGTTGTTCGTGATCTTGTTCGCGGTGTTCGTGTTCTACATGCCGGATGCGCTGGGCCACGCCGACAATTTCATCCCGGCCGACCCGCTGAAGACGCCGCCGGAAATCGTCCCGGAATGGTACTTGTTGCCGTTCTACGCGATCCTGCGTGCATTCGACTTCAACATCGGCCCGATCGACTCCAAGCTCGCGGGCGTGCTCGCCATGTTCGCTTCGATCGGCGTGCTCTTCATCCTGCCGTGGCTGGACACGTCGCGCGTGCGCTCGATGCGCTATCGCCCGATCGCGCGTCAGTTCTTCGTGATCTTCGCGGTCGTCTGCTTCGTGCTCGGCTGGTGCGGTGGTCAGAACCCCGGCAACATCCTGTTCAAGGTTGCGCCATTTGAAGCAACTCTGAACTGGATCGATGGCGGCCAAGTCACCGAACGGTCGATCCAGGCGTCGAGCGCTGGCCAGTGGCAGGAAGCCGCTGACGCTGCCCGCGAGGAAGCGCGCGCGCAAGGTGCGGCGATGACGGCCGTGATCCGCACCGGCGCGACGACGGGCACGATCCGTGCTGTCACGGGCGGCTCGGCGCAGACGCGTTCGGTTCATGGTGACACCGCTGATCTGCTCGAAGAGCACATCACGGAAGTGAAGGAAGAGGTCGGCCAAGCCGCGCCATTCTTCTCGATCGAGCGCAGCTCGCCTGCGCGCTTCACGGTGACGAACCTGTCGTTGCTGCTGACGATCTACTACTTCGCGTTCTTCCTTCTGATCCTGCCCATCCTCGGCCTGCGCGAGCGGCCCGAGCGCGTGCCGGACACGATTGCAAAACCAGTTACCGGCGAAGCGCAGGGGGCATCGTAATGTTGCGCGCAATTACTGCCGCTGCGGCCTTGGTCGTCGCGGGCATCGGTGTGGCCTGGGCGGCCGCTGAAGCCGAGCATCCGGAAGAATATCAGTTCTCGTTCCTGAGCCCGACTGGCTCGTACGACATGGCGGCCGTTCAACGTGGCTTCCAAGTCTACCAGCAGGTTTGCTCGAACTGTCACTCGATGGACCATTTGGCGTACCGCCACCTTGGTGAGCGTGGCGGTCCGTTCGCGCTCTACATGGTGCGCGATCACGAGACTGGTCAGATGGGTCCGCATGTCGGCCGGCCTGAACACGGCGGCACGTTCGTCGAAGTGACGGACAATCCGTATGTCCGCGCGATTGCCGCTGGCGTCACGATCTCGGACATCGATCCGAACTCTGGCCAGCCGACGGATCGTCCGGGCCGCATTTCGGACCACTTCCGTCGTCCGTTCCCGAACCAGATCGCTGCAGCTGCGTCGAACGGCGGCGCGCCGCCGCCGGACCTTTCGGTGATCACCTCGGCTCGCCACGGCGGCGCGCGTTACGTGCGCTCGCTGCTCATGGGTTATGACGGTGAGGTCAACGGCACGCTGCACCACAACCCGTACTTCCCGGGCGGTTGGCTCGCTATGGCGCCGCCGCTGGCTGAAGGCGCGATTGCCTACAGCGACCCGGAAACGCCGCAGACGGTCGAGCAGTACGCGACCGACGTCGCGACGTTCCTCCAGTGGGCAGCTGATCCGCACATGGAAGAGCGCAAGCGTCTCGGCATTGTGGTGCTCGCCTTCCTGACCGCGCTCGCTGGGCTCCTCTTCCTCGCCTACAAGCAGGTCTGGCGCGGCGAAGCCCACTAGGCTCGAGGCACACTTCAAAAGCGGAAACGCCGGCTCCAGGGCCGGCGTTTTTGTTTTGGGAGCCGCTTGCATCCAGCGCGACCGGCTTCGGCATCTCCTGCCAGGACACAGGAGAACTCGGCTCATGTTTGCCGAACGCACGGGAAAGGGCGCGGCGATCATCGCCGGGCTCGCATATGCACTGCTTTGGGGCGGCTCGACCGCATACCTCTACGTCAGTGGCGGCGATTGGACGTCGCCGATGTTCATCACTGCGATTTTTGGCTTTGGATTGAGTGGCGCGGCTTGGCTGCTCACCCGCGGCGCCAACGCGCCGCGCATCGAGGTTGAACATCCGCGCATCGAAAGCGCCGCCGTCATTATCTACCTGGCGCTCTACGCCGTTCTGTTCCTCGGCTTCGGCATGACTTGGGCGCGGCAGGCGTTCGCGCCCGGGCCCGAACAAGAGACGCTCGTGCTTGGTCTCAAGCTTGTCGTGCACGTCGTGCCGCCAGCGCTGTTGCTCATCGTGATGGGCGCCAAGCTCGGCCCGATCACGCAACTCGGGCTCAAGGGACGCAAGTTTTGGCGCACGCTGATCGTGCTTGGGGCGCTCATCTTGGCGATCATTTGCGTGGTCACGCCGAGCCTCAAAGACATTTCCGGCATCCCGCCGACGTTCGAGACGATGATCTGGGCCGCGCCGCTGGGCTATGTCTGGATGACGCTCGAAGCAGGCGTGACGGAAGAATTTCTTTTCCGTGGCGTGTTGCAGACGCGCTTGACCTCTTGGTTCAACTCGGCCTGGGCCGGCGTCGTCGTGACTTCAGTTCTCTTTGGCCTGGCTCATGCACCGGGTCTGTTCATGCGTGGCGGCCCTGGCGTGGATGGCTGGAGCACCGATCCGCTGCAAGTGATTGCTCACACCATCGCCGTGCTCTCGCCAATCGGGCTCACCTTTGGGCTGATCTACGCGCGCACCAAGTCGTTGCTGTTGGTCATTCTGCTGCACGGTCTTGTCGATTGGCTGCCGAACCTGACCGAGTTCGTTGCGACCTGGAGGTGAGGAAGTCTAAGGCGCGCCAACGCTTGTGCTCACCGGCGCCGGCGTAAGCGTATCCACTGGCGAAGGCGTCGCCAGCGGCGCGCCATTGATCGTCGGGGCAGCGGCTGCGTCTACGCCAACGGCGCTTTCGCTCGGCAGCGGCTGGCGCGCGGCGTCCGCCGGCGCGTATTGGATCACGCCATTCACCCGACCCGCACGCGGGCCAAGGCGAGCTGAGTTGCGCGATGTGCGATCGGCGCCGCTAGTGGCTTGCCCCAGATACTGCGTCACATCGATCAAGCGCGGTGTATCGCGCACGCCGGGTTCCGGCACGTCGGCATAGAAGATGTGCTGACCAATGACTTGCCGGCCCTGACCGATGCGGGCCCAGCGCGGGCGTACGGCGCGGGTGTGATAGAAGAGGGCGCCGCCAGTCGGGTCGACAGATTGGCCGCTCAGCACTTCGCGTGCGACTTGGTCGGCGACGAGCCATTGCGGGTCTGTTGCGACACTCGACGGATCGCGCGCCAGATTGATCACCGTGCGCCGGTTCGGATCGCCACGATTCCAAACCGAGAATTGCTTCGGCGAGAGGATGACCGTGGAGAGATGCTCGCCGAAGCGCGGCCCAATACGGTTGACCATCACGTGCGCAACCGCGCGCATGCCGTCCTCGCCTTCGCTGCGTGCTTCACCCCACACAGTAGCGGCAAGCAGGCGAACCTCGGCTTCGTTCAGCACAGCGGGTGTCGCCGCGGAGATGGTGGTTCCGGAAGGCTCCGAGGGAACGAAGCCGATAATCGACCGTTCGCCTCTGACAACTTCAGCGAGCGCATCCGGATAGAGCGCGAAGTTCATTGCCGCAGCGAGCACGAGAACACCGCCCGCGCTGAGTGCGTGCAGCGATTGCTTCAGCGTGTACGCTTTGCGCACGCGCGAATTCTTGCGGGAACGGCTCAGTCCGATCCAACGAGCGGCCATCTTGGTCTCTCTACAGCGCGCGGCGTGCAAGGCGCGCCGTGGTTCAAAAAATCATGTTGGTGTGGACCCGCTCGCAGCATGTGCGGACACGGGCGCGGTTCTACTTGTCCACAAGGCGAGATTGCGGCGCGCGGCAGGCGAATACAGTCAAAAAAGCCCCGTTTTCCTTGCTTTTCTGTCAGAACTGGTCATTCGACATGGCCTGCCAAGCAATGTTCCGGTTACGGCGCGTTCACGAACACCTGTAGAGGCGGCGTTCCACTGCGGGAATGCTTGGCCATGACGACAGCGTCTTCGATCGACAACGCCGCTGGCGCTTACGTCCGCCACCGCTTCGTGCGCGCGTTCGGCGCGTCATACATGGTGTTCATTGTTGCGGCCTGCGCCCTCGCGCTGTTGATTGGCATTGCTGGCGCCGTCGCCATCGGTGGAGAGAGCGTGCTCACATTGCCGTTGGGCATCGCACTGGCGCTGCTGCTGGTGGTTCCCGGGATCTTCGTGCTTGGCGCCATCGGCGCACTGGCGGATGTGCTGCACCGCCGTGTCAGTGGCGCTGCGCTGATCATGGCCGGCATCTACATTCTGTTTGCGTCGTTCTCGCTGGTGCTTACCGGCTTCGCCGACGCTGGCGATGACACGCCATGGTTTGTGATCTCCGGCTTGCTGGGCATGCCCATCGGCTACGAAACACTTCGGCATGCTTGGTGGCAATTCTCCGCGCCACGCGCCGATTTTCTTGCTGTGCGCGGCTGGCGTGCTTCGCCGTGGCAGGTGCTCGCCACCTTTCGCCGTCAGCTCGGGTTGCCGGCCTTCCTTTCGTACGTGGGTAAGAAGCGACTGCGCGCGACTTTGCTCTACTTCGTGGTGGCGCTGATGAATATCGGCTTGATCATGGCGTTGATGCTGCCGATCATGTTTGGCTCATTCGCAGCGGAGGATGACCCGCTAGTGATCGCGGGCATGCTGACGGTGATGGTTGGGCTTCTTGCCGCGAATGTCTTCGGCGCCGGGAACATCGTGGCGCGCGACGCCGAAGCAGACGCCACCGCGCTCTATCAATCCGTCCGTGAGTGGGATGCGCGCGCGCCGATCGTGTTCCTGCGTGCGTTCAATCAGGACCATCACCGCGTGCCCGTGGCCGGCGGGGATGTGTTCGCGCGCTGGCCCGCGGGCATCAGCCGTTCACGCACGCTCGATGAGCTACTGCTCGAACATGGCTCGCCTTATGGTCCCGTCATCGCTATTGGCGATCCGCGCGATCCTGTGCCGCCGCTTGGCGCGGCGCGTGTGTTCGTGCCCGAGCGTGGCAATGGCTGGCAAGACGTAGTGCGCGGGCTCGTCGAGGCCTCGAAGTGCGTGGTCATGTGCCCAAACACCGGCGGCGGCGTGCAATGGGAGCTCGATCTCATTGCGTCGAGCGCATCGGGTCTCAACGTGATCTTTCTCGCCTCGCCCGAACTCAATCGCGCCGACACGATCGCGCTCTTCAAGCGCCTGACACCCCTTCCGGAGATCGCTGCCGACCAAACGCCGATCGCCGCTTATGCGGAGCAGGGCGAATGGCGTGTGCTCACCGCCAAGACGTTCACCCTCAACGCTTACACCGCCGCCCTCAACGCCTCACTGCAAGCGCTGCTCGGGTTGCAGGGCGCGGCGTTGATACGCGCCGACCTAGCTGCCGAGCAGAACAGTGCGACCGTTGATCGGCTGCGTGTGGCGCGAGCTTGAGCCCAGCGCTTCACGTAACGCAGCGATCTGCTCGGCCGAGGCCGTGATCGGCGTGCGAAGCACATTCCACCGCACGCCTTCGCTGCATGGCGGCGTCGTCAGCGAGCCGGCATAGGCGAAATAGGCGCGGTCCGGCGGCAGCAGCGCCATCAGATTGACGCTCAGGTGCTCGGCGAATTCATCGCCTTGAACGCGCGGCGCATGTGCGAGCAGGGCGGTCAGGGCGCTGTTCTCCGCGCCTTCCTCGATGAACACGCCAACAACGGCGAGTTGGCCTTCGTCGTTGCGGTGAACGAAATGAAGCTCAGCGGGATACGCGCGGCGGTCCAGCATGTGCTCAGCTGGTGAGTGGAAGTGAAATTGTGCGAAAGCGTAGGCGTCGTGTCCGATGCTGAGCGTCGCCGTGCTTTCCGCCGGATTGAATTGCAGCGTGTGGCCGTTGTTCGCGAACGCGCCTTCGAGCGGCAGGTAGCGCGGCACGATATCCGGAACTTCCGCCATCGGCGCTGCGCTTGAAAGATTGATCGGCGATTGCTCTTGGCCGCGGCCGCAAAGGCCGCTGACGCCTGCCCAGGCGCGCTGATTGTCATAGCCCCAGTGCGCTGCCTGATGAGCGGTAGGTTGATGCTCAACCGTGGCGGCATGAGCTTGAGCTGGGCCGAGCGCAGGTCCGTGGCCGTTGGAGCTGGCTTCGCCGTGGCCGGTTTCAGCGCTGTGCGCCTCTTGGCTTTGTTCTTCGTGATGAGCGCTATCGCCGCTCGCGCCGCAGGCAGCAAGCAACAGAGCGAGCGCAGACGCCGCCGATCCCAGACGCATTAGGAAATTCTCCACCTACCCCAGCCGCGTGCTTCTTAAGAAGTCTTGCGGCGAGCGATGGTGAATACACGAACTCGCTTAAGGTCCGGTTACCCTGTCCGGCGTCTAGCGAATGTCATTCTGGCTCTTCACGATCTTGCCGACGAGGCCGTAGGCCTTGGCTTCTTCCGCGAGCATCCAGTAGTCGCGATCGACGTCGCGTTTGATCTTGTCCGCTGGTTGGCCGGTCGCGTTGGCAAAGATCTGGTTCAGACGTTCGCGCATGCGCAGGATTTCCCGCGCCTGAATTTCAACGTCCGACGCCATGCCGCCGACGCCGCCGCGCGGTTCGTGCAGCAGGAAGCGCGTGTTCGGCAGGCAATAGCGGTTCTCGCGCTCGGCGGCGCAATAGATCAGCGCGCCCGCGCTGGCGACCCAGCCCGTGCCCAGCATGCGCACCGGCGCATTGATGAACTTGATCACGTCATGGATCATGTCGCCGCTCTCGACGTGGCCGCCGGGCGAGGAGATCACGAAGGTGATCGGATTGGCGTTCTGCGAGGCGAGCGCGAACAGGCGCTCGGTCACGCGGCGCGCCTGAATGTCGTTCACTTCGCCGGTCAGCATCACGACGCGCGCTTCAAACAGCGCCTTCTCGATCACGTCGGGGGCGTTGCGGCCATCCGCCGGGTTCTTTTCCTTGTCTTCGTCGTCGAGGCGGGTGATCGAACCGATCATTTGGTTGGCTCCTGTCATGGCCGAACAGGTAGGCGGGTTCGCCCGATTTTCCTAGAGCGGAGAGGGCGCTTGCCGCAGCGTTGCCGCGGGGCTGTGGAAAACCCCGCATTTTCCGCGCCTTGGCTTAACCATTGCGACGGATCGCGATAGGGCGGGCGGGGCCATGAGCGACGTGTTCATCTCCTACAAGCGCGAGGACAAGGCTCGCGTTGAAGCGCTCTACACGCTGCTGCTCGATCTCGATGTGCCCATCTGGTTCGATGCCGGTATCGAAGTTGGCGTTGAGTGGGAGCAGCGCATCCTCGAGCAGATTGAGCGGGCGAAGGCCGTAATCGTCTGCTGGAGCTTTGCGGCTGTCTCCTCGCACTGGGTGATGCGCGAGGCGCAAATTGGTTTGGATCGCGGCATCCTCGTGCCGGTGACCATCCATCTGTGCTCGCTGGTGGCGCCGTTCGACGCTATCCAATCCGCCGATCTCACCAGGTGGGACGGGATGCCCGACGATCCCGAGATTCAGAAGGTTCTGCTGAAGCTCGGTTTGCTCATCGGCAAGAAGAACCTCGCGCGTAATGCTCGGCTGCGTGCGGGAGGCCAGAAGGAGGCGATGGTCGATCTGATGCGGGCGCTGTTGATCGATCGCGCGCTGAGCGGCGGTGCGCCGTTCACCTACAAGGATGCCGAGGAGGCATTGCGGGAAGCCGCGCGCGAAGAGGACGTTCAGATCGGTGAGTTTGATCAGCATTCGCTTTGGGGCGCGCTCGACGCCATCGCTGAACAATGCCGCCGCCGCCGTGAACCGCCGCTCGATGTGCTCGTCGTCAACAAAGATACCGGGCGCCCCGGACGCGGCTATTGGCAGAAGCACGCCTTCCTGCCGGGCGATGGCGACGAACTCGAGAAGCAAGTCTTTGAGCGCCACCTCGCGGCGGTGCGCGGCTCCGACTGGAGCAGGGACGTCTAGATCAGCACATCCAACCGCTGCAGGCCGTTGAAGAATGGCAGCGTGCGCTTCTCGGGCTTTTCGTCCGGCCGCGCCAAGCGCAAGTCTGGATACCGCGCGAATAGCTTTACCAGCGCGGCTTGCGCTTCGATCCGCGCCAAGGGTGCGCCGATGCAAATGTGCGAGCCGCCGCCAAATGCAACGTGAGGCGCAGCCTTTCGCGTCACATCGAAGGCGTCCGGGTTCTCAAAGACGTCTGGATCATGGTTCGCGGCGCGCAGCAGCGAAATTACCGACTCACGCGCTTTCATGGGGCAACCGCCGATTTCCATATCCCGTGGTGTGACGCGCGCTGTGATGTCGACCGGCCCGTCATAGCGCAGCACCTCTTCGACAACCTGGCTCACGATGCCTGGATCGCTCTTCAGCTTCGCCAGCTCCGCTGGATGCGTCAGCAGCGCGTAGACGCCGTTGCCGATGAGATCGCTGGTTGTGAGATTGCCGCCGACGAGCAAGCCGATCAGGTTTGAGATGATCTCCTCGTCCTTCAGCTGCGCGCCCGCAGCCTGCAGGTGGACGACATCGCTGATCAGATCGTCGCGTGGTCTGACACGCCGATCCGCAATCTGGGTTTCGAAATAGAGCCGGATCGCTTCGCCCGCGCGTTCTAAGTACTCGCTCTGCTCCGGCGTCCGGAACGGGTTCAACACTTGGATGACGCCCTCGGACCATTCACGGAACTCCGACCGTCGTTCGATGTCGACGCCGAGAATTGCGCCGATCACGTCAATCGGCAGCGGAATGGAGAAGTCGCCGAGTACATCGAAACCCCGACGCGGCTCCACGGAGTCGAGCTTTTCGTCGATGATCCCATCCACCAGCGGTTTGCACTTCGCCGCGCGCGCATAGAGCGCTCTGGCGATTGGTGTGCGCACACGCGAATGGTGCGGCTCGTCCATCAGCAGAATAGAGTAGGAGCGCACTTCGCCGGTGTCGGGGTCTTCGACAAAGTTCTCTACGAGACTCCGCGTGAAAGAACCCGGCGGATCAACCTTGTCGGGGCCGCGCAACATCGAGCGATCGTTCAGCGTCTCGCGCGCCAGCCTATAGCGCGTGATAACGTTCGAGCCGGCCATTTCATCGCGATAGACTGGATGTTGCTCGCGCAAGCGCCGGTAGATTGCGTGCGGGTCGTCGCGGAACGCCGGATTGAGCGGCGTGAGCTGCAACATCGGCGGGGGCGTATTATCGGGCATGGTTGCAACCCTCGGCTTCTCGACCCAACCTCGCAAGTGCCGTGAACGTCAGCCGCTCTACGTTTCCGAGCGATCGAACAAAAGGTTGAGTGCGCTCACTGCCGCGCGCGCCCCTTGCGGGTGAGCCCAGACGCCGGCGGACACGGCCAGGAAGTCGGCGCCCGCGCGCACCAGCGGCTCGGCATTCTCAACATTGATGCCGCCAATGGCGACGCAGGGCGTCTCCATCGTTTCCTGCCAGATGCTGAGAATTTCAGGTTCGGCCCAGTGCGATGGCTCTTTCGTGTCTGTCGGATAGAAGGCGCCAAAGGCGACGTAATCGGCGCCAGCCTCTGCCGCGTCATAAGCGAGGTCGCGCGAGTTGTGGCAAGTGACGCCAATGATGCGGTCCTTGCCCATGAGCCGGCGCGCCTCGGCATAGCTCGCATCGCTTTGCCCGACATGGACGCCGTCCGCATCCAATCGCGCCGCAAGGTCTGGCCTGTCATTCAAGATAAACGCGGCCTCCGCCGCTTGCACGATCGGCTTGAGCGCGGCGCCCGTGCGCAAGATGTCGTCGTCGGCCATATCCTTCAGGCGCAACTGCACGCAGGCGACATCACCGCCGCTCAACGCATCTTTCAATGTACGCGAAAACGCCTCTAGTTCGAATGTGGGCGGCGTGATCAGGTAAAGACGGGCGCGGCGGCTCATAGCTGTCCATACTGATGGGCGCGGCGCCGATCCAGGGGGCGGACGACGAGTGCCGCCATCCCGGGCCCCTCGGGATGGTGGCGCTAGCTGCTGGCGCGCCGCCCGAATGAGCCGGATGTTGTGGGTCGCAGGCCGCCGCCGGCCTGCGCTGCCGCCGTCGCCGGACGCGGCCCCAACACAGCGGCCACGTTCTGTTTGCTTTGCGCCGCGATCGCGCGATCGATCGCGCTCTCGGCGCCGGTGAGAGTTGAGCCCATGCCGGGGACCGGTTGGGAGTTCGTACGGGGTGGTTGACCCACAATTGGAACGCCGCCCATTGGTGCGCCGCCGGCGGACGCACCGCCGGCGAAGCCATCGCCCGGCGGTGGGCCGTATTTGTTCGCTTCAGGTTTGCCCGACATGCAGCCGAGGTCGACGAACATTGCGAAGTTTACGACCTGCAGCAGAGTGAACCACGTGCCTGCGGACGACAGAATCTGATCTGGATGAGCGCCTGTTATGATCCCGCCAACGATGCTCGACACCAGCATGAAGGCCGGAAGCATAGGCGCCAGCGCCCAGAGCCCGCTGCGGCCGCGATCATGAAAGCGCTTTACCTGCAGGGATGAACCGATCCAACCCATCAGCAGCAATGGCGCGCCGAATGACAGACCCATGGATGAGATGAGGTGCAAAGCCGCGACAGCGTTCATTGTCTCTTTGGCGAGATTGCCCGCGGGCAGCGTCATAACGCCGAGCAGGAAGAAGAGCATCACGCAGGCAAAGCCGCCGATGAAGTTGCCAAGCCAGAACTGAGCGCGGTTGATGCGCCCGTTGAAACTAAACAGCAGAGAAACCACGAGCCGCCGCTCCCGCGTAATCCGGCCAAGAAGATAGCCGGGATGAATTAACATCCCGGCTAAAACCGTAACTTTCGTGGTTAAGCGATACCGCGTGCTTGTTTACGCAGCTTGCTTCTCCAGCTTTTCATTCCACTGGCCGAGGCTGGCCAAGCCGTTCATGCGCGCGCGATGCAGGAAGGCGCGTTGCGCAGCGGCAGTGTTTTCGCTCCTGCCGCTCCAGGCCTTCTGCGGCGCCGCTTGCAGCGCGCGGCCGTACGAGAACGTCATCTTCCAAGGGAAGCCGCCGATTTCGTTCATGCGCGAGAGGTGGGCGGTGGCGAGTTCGTCCGACTGGCCGCCAGAAAGATAAGCGATGCCCGGCACCGCGCTCGGCACTGTGGCCTTGAGAGCCGCGATGGTGCGCTCAGCGACTTCATCGATAGAAGCTTGGCGGACGCTGCCCTTGCCGGCGACGACCATATTTGGCTTCAGCACCATGCCTTCGAGCGCGACCCGCTGCTCGGCCAGTTCGTTGAACGTCGTCTGCAGCACCCAGCGGGTGACTTCATCACAGCGCGCCGCATCGTGGTTGCCGTCCATCAGCACTTCCGGCTCGACAATCGGCACGATGTTTTCTTGCTGGCAGATGCGTGCGTAGCGGGCGAGCGCGTGGGCGTTCGACTTCACGCAGCCCCAGGTCGGGATGCCGTCGGCGATATCAATCACCGCGCGCCACTTTGCGAAACGTGCGCCTTGTTCGTAATAGCTGCGCAGGCGCTTGGAGAGGCCATCGAGACCCTTGGTGACCGTCTCATTCGGGAAGCCAGCCATCTTGCTGGCGCCCTTGTCGACCTTGATGCCGGGGATCGCGCCCGCGGCCGTGATGATGTCGACCAGCGGCGTGCCATCGGCCGCCTTTTGGAAGAGGGTCTCTTCAAACAAGATGACGCCCGAGACGTACTTCATGGCGTCCGACGCGCGGAACATCAGCTCGCGATAGTCGCGGCGATTGTCCTCGGTGTTTTCCACCCCGATCGCGTCGAAGCGCTTCTTGATCGTGCCGGTGGATTCGTCCGCCGCCAGGATGCCCCGGCCCGGCGCCACCATGGCTTCCGCCACTTTGTTCAATGCGTCGAGATTCACTGCTCGCCCCGTCAGATTTGATTGGATGCGGGGTGTCTAGCCCAAGCATCGCAAAAACGCCACGCGATGGCCTGCAGGCCTGCGCCCCGTTCGCTTGACCCGCGCAAGCCTTGCGGGGACTTCCCCTGATACCACTTCTAGGATAATTACGAAATCGCAACGATGGGCGGGGCGGCAAATGCAAAATCCAGAGGAAGAACCGGCCGACGGCGGCCAAGAAACTGCCAAGCCAAAGCGCGGTCTTTTTGCGCTCGTGGCCGGCATCATTCGAACCCTTGGCGGTCTCGCTGGTCTGGGCGGAGGCTTGGCGCTCACGTTTTTCAAACTTGAGGAGCTGGCAATCGAGAAGGGCTGGCGCTTCTCACTCAGCGGTTGGCAGGAGGACGTTGGCCAAGTTTGGCGGCGAAGCGTCGCGCAGATCGGTGCCGATCAATGGCCTTCCGTTTGGGTGATCTTGACTGAAGGCTTGGTCGCCGCTTTGGCGATCTCGATCGTGTTTAGCTACACGGTGAACAACATCAGCCAACGCATCAGCACGATTTGGCAGTACATGCGGCCCGTAACTCTACCGTCGGACGTTGTGCGTGCCGATGCTGAGACCCGAGATTGGGTAAACGGCTTATCGGCGGAGGAGAGCCGTACGCAAAAGGCGGAGATCGCCCGACTGAAGGCGGAAAATACTGCGCTCCAAAGTAGAAACAGCGTCCTCTCACAGGAGAACACGACGCTAAGGAGCGCGTATCAGGCCGTCGTTGAGCAGCTGCGCGCAAATGAAAGAGTCTTCACAAAGTTTGAGAACTTTGCGGCCGCGTTTCAAAAGCGAATTGCAAACCTGCGCCGCAAAGCGCAGCCTTTTATGACAAACTAGCAAGCAATGCGTCGGCTTCCGCCAAGAGGCGGCGAGTAGCGCTGGCTGCGCCGTGCATCTCATCCATCACGGAGTCAAACTCGGCCGCAGATACATCAATTGCTTCAGCTCGCGGGTGGTCGAGCGCGAGCGAGAATAGACCATCGGCCAGCTGAGCCAGAGATCTATCTTCTGATGCTAGGTTGATGCTTGCAGACATTGGCCCAAGTGGCACGATTCGTGACGAGACCTAAACTCATGGCGCGGCGAGTAGTGCGCCGCACGTTACAATCTCACATGAAATCAATTTGCCGCAGCATCCGAGAGCTGTGGATAGATTCTATGCGCTCTTAGCCAACTCAGCTTCCAGCACCGAAACCAAGCGCGGGTCGTCCGCAGCCACGTCCGGCGAGAAGCGGGCGACGACGGCGCCGTTCCGGCCGACGACGAACTTTTCGAAGTTCCAGAGAATGCCTGGCGCCGCGCCGCCGAGGTTCTTACCGGCGAGGCGTTCGCGGAACGGGCCTTCGCCCGTGGCTGACGGCTGCGCTGCGATCAAAGCCGCGTAGAGCGGGTGTTGGTCATCACCAGCGACGGAGATTTTCGAATACATCGGAAAGTCGACGGCATAGGTCGATTGGCAGAAGTCGGCGATCTCTGCGTCGCTGCCCGGCTCTTGGCCGAGGAAGTTGTTGGCCGGGAAGCCCAGCACTTCGAGGCCAGCGCCGCGCTTGTCCTTGTAGAGCGCTTCGAGGCCTGCATATTGCGGCGTCAGTCCGCACTTCGACGCAACGTTTACGATCAAGAGCACCTTGCCCTTGTGCGCGGCGAGCATATCGGCGCCCCCATCGATGCGCTTCAGCGGAATGTCCTGCACTGACGTCATGGTCCGTTCCTCCTAGCGCTTTAGCGCTTCAACACCGGGGAGGGCTTTGCCCTCCATCCATTCCAAAAACGCGCCGCCCGCGGTCGAGACAAAGGTGAAGTCGCCCGCGACGCCCGCGTGATTTAGGGCTGCGACCGTGTCACCGCCACCTGCGACCGCGATCAACTTGCCGCTTTTCGCCAGTTCGGCTGCTTCTTGGGCGGCGATGACGGTAGCTTGATCAAACGGCGGCACTTCGAAGACGCCGAGTGGCCCGTTCCAGATCAACGTGCGCGAATGCTTCATCGCCTCGCGCAGCTTGCGCACGGTGTTTTCACCGGCGTCCAAGATCTTTTCGTCGGCGCCGATGTCATCAAGGCCGGTCATCCGCGCTTCAGCGTGCGGCTTCACTTCCTTTGCAACGACAACGTCAACCGGCAGCAGAATTTCGCACTTTCCTTTCGCCGCCGCGAGAATTTCGCGGGCCGTGTCGGCCATGTCCTTCTCAGCCAGTGAGCCGCCAATCTCCACGCCTTGCGCATAGAGGAAGGTGTTGGCCATGCCGCCGCCGATGGCGAGCTTGTCGAGCTTCGCGATCAGGTTCTTCAACAGGTCAAGCTTGGTCGAAACCTTCGCGCCACCTACGATTCCGAGCACTGGGCGCTTTGCATTGCCCAGCGCTGCATCGAGCGCATCAAGCTCGCGCTCCATCTGCTTGCCGGCATAAGCGGGAAGGATGTGCGCTACGCCTTCAGTGCTCGCATGCGCGCGGTGCGCGGCGGAGAATGCGTCGTTCACGTAGAAATCGCCAAGCGCGGCGATTTGCTTTGCCAGTTCCGGATCGTTCTTTTCCTCCCCCGCATGAAAGCGCGTGTTCTCTAAGAGGATTACGCCGCCCGGCGTCATTGCGCGAATTTCCGCCTGCGCTTCCGCGCCAATACAATCGTCAGCGAAATCGACCGGCACACCCAGCAGCTTCGCCAGCGGCGCCTGCACTGGCTTCAGCGACATCTCCGGCACGCGCTTGCCTTTCGGGCGATCGAAGTGCGCCAGCAACGCCACCTTGCAGCCCTTCGCCGTCAGCGCTTTGATCGTCGGCAGCGCCGCGCGCAGGCGCGTATCGTCGCTCACGGCGCCATCTTGCATCGGCACGTTGAAATCGACGCGCACCAGCGCTGTCTTGTCATTCGGCGCGTCTTCGATCCGGCGAAAGCTCACGTATGTCCTCCAATCCCGAGGCCGATCCAATAGGCGAGGGCCAGCACCACGGCAATCATCGCGATCGCAATGGCGCCCTGCGTTAGCCGTGTATTGAGCGGCATCGCCATCAGCGGCCGCCGCCGCGTCCAGGCCCAGGACGCCACCGCCGTCGCAAACACCAATACCGGAAAGATCGGCGCAAGCCCGACCCAGCCCGAAATCAACGCCAGCAGCGCAAATCCGAGATCGGAGCCGGCCGAGCCGATATTGGGGCGGCGCTGCATCGGGCTCACCCGATCAGGAAGTCCTTCTTGCCCAGATCAATGCCGTTGTGACGCATAATCGCGTACGCCATCGTCACGTGGAAATAGAAGTTCGGCATCGCCCATTGGTTGACGTAGTCGATGCCCGAGAACTTCAGTTCCATATTCGGAATCTTGATCGTGATCTCGCGCGCTTCCGAGCCGTCGAATTGCTCAGGCTTGTAGCTTTCGACAATGCCGAGCACCTTCTTGATCCGCGCCTGCAGGTCCGCGAACGTCGTTTCGGTATCTTCGATGGCTTCGATCTGTTGGCCCGCCAAGCGCGCGACGCAACCTTTCGCATGGTCTGTCGCGATCTGCACCTGACGCGTTAGGGCGAACATGTCCGGCGCCAGGCGCGCATTCAGCAGCACCGCTGGATCGTAACCTTTGGCCTTCGCTTGCTGCTCGGCCTTCGAGAGCATCGAGGAGAGATTGTTCAGATTGCGCACGAAAATAGGCGCGCTGACAGCGTGCATCGATAGCTTGGCCATGACTTAGATGACTTCCCCGGCAACCAAGCCTAGCCAATACGAGCCGGCCTGTATGGAAATGATCGTGACGAAGCCTAGGATGATCACCGTCGCCCACGTCGCGCCGCGCAACCGGTTCAGCACCGAATTTCGCGTGACGGTCCAATAGGCCAGCATCGAGATCGCCGCCAGTGCTGTTAGCCATACCGGCGCGTCGAAAAGGCCGCATGCGAATGCTGCAAGCGCGAAGCCAAGCTCCGTCATTGCGTTCGCCAGACTGTAATAGTGGCGCTTTGCGACCATGCGCGCGATTGGCGCACGAGCGACGCCTTAATGCTCTCGCTCACACCCGGCGCGCGTAGTTCCTAGGGCCGTAGCGCGTCCAAGCCGAACGCTAGCAACCAGCCGATCCACGGAAACAAAAAGCCGCTAATGACGCCGATCGCGATCGACTTCGCATCCGTGCCCGTCAGCCGCCGCGAGAGATAAAACTCACTCGCGACCCACGCTGCTGCAAGACCGATGAAGAAGAGCCGGTAGCTCAGCTCCATGCGGTCAATCGCGAGCCAAGCTAACGCGAAGCCGACGAGCATGCCCCAAAGCTGCGCTTTGGCGACGGGCGTAAGGTAAGGCAGTTTGAGTCTCATATGATCGCGCGCGCGCCCTCGATCATCAGCATCAAGGCAAAGCCTAGTCCCGCTTCGCTGGCGCCACGCCAGAACAATGTGCGCAGTGCCACCGGCGCCTCGCCTGCGTTCTCGCGCGCCAAGTCCATCGGAATGTAGATCATTCCCATCAGCCACATGGAGAGGATCGCAAGGATCGCGAACAAGCCTCCCGGCAGGTTCGCAATCCAGCAGATGATGAAACCAACGCCCAAGCCGAGCACGAGGGCCTTGGCCTTCTCCTCGGGAGAGTGGGGCGCGAAGAACCTCGAAAGTTGCATCGTGCCCCGCGCGCCGGATCAGATCAGCTTCGCCATCGCCACGGCCGTGTCGGCCATGCGGTTCGAGAAGCCCCACTCGTTGTCGTACCAGCTCAGCACCGAGCAGAACTTGCCTTCCATCACCTTCGTCTGGTCGTTGTGGAAGATCGACGAATGCGGATCGTGGTTGAAGTCCATCGAGACGTTCGGGTGATCGGTGTTGCCAAGCACGCCCTTCAGCGCGCCTTCCGATGCGGCTTTGATCGCGGCATTGATTTCTTCCTTGGTCGTCGCGCGCTTGGCGACGAACTTGAAGTCGACAACAGAAACGTTCGGCGTCGGCACGCGGATCGAGATGCCGTCGAGCTTGCCCTTCAGATCCGGGATCACCAAGCCAATCGCCTTCGCGGCGCCAGTGCTCGTCGGGATCATGTTCAAAGCCGCGGCGCGGGCGCGGTAGAGATCCTTGTGCAGCGTGTCGAGCGTCGGCTGGTCGCCGGTGTAGGAGTGGATCGTCGTCATCATGCCGTGATCGATGCCGATCGCGTCATGCAGAACCTTCGCCACCGGTGCGAGGCAGTTCGTCGTGCACGAAGCGTTCGAGATCACGACGTGATCCTTCGTCAGCCCTTGGTGGTTGACGCCGTACACGACCGTGTAGTCCGCGCCATCCGCCGGCGCCGAAACGATGACGCGCTTAGCGCCGCCTTCGAGGTGGAGCGCGGCCTTGTCGCGCGCCGTGAAGATGCCGGTGCACTCGAGCGCGATGTCGACGCCCAGATCCTTGTGCGGCAGCTCGGCCGGGTTCTTGATCGCCGTGACTTTGATCTTGCCGGCGCTGAGATCGATCCAGTCTTCGCCGCTCTTCACTTCGCCGGGAAACTTGCCGTGGACGCTGTCAAAGCGGAGGAGGTGAGCGTTGGTCGCGACCGGGCCCAGGTCGTTGATCGCCACCACCTCGATGTCCTTGCGGCCGCTCTCATAGATCGCGCGCAGAACGTTCCGGCCGATGCGTCCGAACCCGTTGATGGCAACCTTCACGCCCATAAGTCTCGTCTCCCGGAAAAATGCTGAATTTGGTGGCTTCCGATTAGCTGCAAAGAACCCTTGCGTCCACGCCTGGAACAGCAACTCAGCCTTCCATCGAATCGATCACGGACGTAACAATTCGTCGCAATGGCGAGCGATTCTCTCACCGAGGCGCTAGACGCTCTGGAAACCGCCCTGGACCAAACCGAGGGCGCGGATGCCGACGCGTCCGCCGAGGCGCTCGCCCTGCCAATCAAAGCTCTCAACGCAGCGGCCAGGGAGGCGCTACGCTGATGCAATCCACCGTCAATATCCTGGGCGAGGACTACGCCATCGAGTGCGCGGAGTGCGACGCGCGCCGGCTCGAAGATTTGGCCAAGGTGCTGGAAACGCGCCTGCAAGGCTTCAGTGGCGACACCAGCGCCATGCGCCGCCTGGTGCTAACCGCTCTCGGCCTGATCGACGAGGCGCAGGCGACAAGCGCCGCACTTGCCCGCGCCCGCATGGAGATCGAGCGTCTCACCGACATGCTGGTCGAAGCGCAACTCGAAGCCGAACCTCCAGAGCCGACTGCACCTGATCGCGGCCGTGTCAGCTCGCTCCGCGCCGCGCACGGCAGAGCTTGAGGAACGCGGCTCACGCGCCTAGATTCGCTGCGGGCGGTTTCTGCGGCGTGCGTGAGTTGCTTGCATCCCTGGGACCGTATCATTTCTCTCGGGAGCTGGCTCTGTTCCGGACCGTGGTCTGGAGCACCTGGTGCCCACCTAGCGTGCTAGGGTTCGAGAGGATGAGTATCGCTTACGGCGCATGTGGTACCGCCCAACCTGTTCTGCGTGAGCGGGAGCGCCATGACCCCCGCTGAACTCGAAGCCGCGAAAGCCGATGCTCGCATGCTGATGCGGGCCGAGCGCAATGCGGTTGAGCCGCGCGATGCGGCGCTGAAGCTCATCAAAAACTTTCCACTCGAACTGGCGAAGCTTTCGCCCGTCGCAGGTTATTGGCCCGTCGGTGGGGAAATCGACGGCCGCCCGCTGCTTGCCGCGCTCGCCAAAGCTGGCCGCACCGTCGCGCTGCCGCGCATGGAGAGCCGGAACGGCCCCGCGCGCTTCCTGCAATGGCGCGGCGACGAAATACTGAGCGCCGACGCGTTCGGCGTGCCATCGCCGCCCGCGACGGGCACCGATCTCTCACCGCGCTTGTTTCTCGTGCCGCTTCTTGCGTTCGACCGCGCTGGCAGGCGCCTCGGCCAAGGCGGCGGCCACTACGACCGCATCATCTCGCTCTACCGCGCCCACGGCGCTGTCGCTGTCGGCCTCGCGTACGCCGAGCAGGAGATGGGCGTCGTCCCAACCGGCCCACACGACGCGCACTTGGATTGGATCATCACTCAAAAAGAAGCGATCCGCTGCGGGCGGGGCGAGGGACTGCGCGGGCTGAGCGGCTAGCTTAGTCCCGCGCCACCGCCATTTCGCTGCTGGCCACCATCACCGCGCGGCGATGGGGCCGGAGACTAGGGCGCTCGACGTACACGATCTCCTTACCCGCGCGCTGCAGGCCAAGCTGCAGGATGCGGTTTAGCAGGTCGGCATAGGTGATGCCGTCGTGCAGCGCCGATTGTGCCAGCTCTTCGCTGGAGGCGATTTCCGGGTTCGGGTTGGCTTCGATGAAGTAGGGGGTGCCCTTCGCATCGAGGCGCAAATCGATCCGCGCGTAGCCGTCCATTTCAAGGACGCGGCAGCAGCGTTTCACCATATCGCGAATTTTGTTTGTTAGCGTCGGTGTCAACTCGTCCGCCGGACCCTGCACGACGCCGCGTTTCCGTTGATATTCGACATTGTGCTTCACGTGCTCAGTCGCGATCGGCAGCGCGCCGGCGGCGAGCGCGGTGAACTTCAGTTCCCAAATCGGCAGCGCTGTCAGGCGATCATTGCCAAGCACGCCGACATAGATCTCACGGCCGTCGATGTATTGCTCAACGATCGCCGCCGTGCCGAGGCGATCGTGAATGAAGGCGACGCGCTCTTCGAGCTTCTCGTCGGTATCGACAACCGAGTTCTGCGAAATCCCCGCTGAGGCGTCTTCCGTGACGCTCTTCACGATCAACGGAAACTTCAGCCGCTTCGGCCGCTTCGCCTTACGCCCGATCGGCACCACAACAAACGCCGGCGTCGGGATGTTGTGGTACTTCATCAGCTTCTTCGAGAGGTCCTTGCCCTGCGAAAGCATCTGCCCGCGCGGCCCGCAGCCCGTGTAGGGCACCTTGAGCAATTCCAAGAAGCTCGCGACGTGCTGGCAATAGAGCGTGTCGCCGTGAAACTGATCGAGCAGATTGAAAACGATGTCCGGTTTGAATTCGTCGACGGCATCGCGCAGCGGTGCGAGATCGAATTGCACGCCCAGCCCCTGCACCTCGTGGCCATTCGCGCGCAGCGTCGTGAACACGTCCCACTCGGTCTTGCAGGCGTAGATTTCTTTTTCGCTCAGGCCTTCCAGCGTGTCCGGCGGCAATTGATCCGGCCGGCAGATAACGAGGACGCGCAAGTTCTTCATACGGCAAACCAGTGCCGGCGGGTGGTCGAGTAATGCGTATGGATCGCTTTCGAACTCAACATCGCCGTGATTTCAGCCCGCACTATCGTTTCCGCCCGAGGCGACTTGAGCTTCAGCGCTTTCGCTCGTGCGATCATGTCATCGATCGCCGCATCGAGCGCCAAGGGAAACTCACCCGTCCGCTTCGCCACCGCCCTAATGATCCGTCCACGATTGTTACGAATGATTGAACTTGCGTGGGGGGCGTTCGGTTTCCGTACGTCCACTGGGAACATCTTGCGCAATTCGCGATCAAAAACTGTGGGCGTTTCGATTGCGTAGCGTTTCCGCTTTGCAGCATAATGCTCTTTGAGCGTACCCGCGAGTTTGCTGAGCGGATCGACGTCAAAGCGCTTTTGAGGCAGCGGTTTTTCACCCGCGATTTCCGCCATCAGTTCGTCTATGTATTCAAGCTTTTCCAGCGCCTTCGGCCAATCGGCATAGCGCTTCTTCCAGCCTGATCGGGGCGTGAGCCAAACCGCGAACGTTTCGGCAAAGTCTTCGTCCGGATGGCATTGCGCGTACCAGCGTCGCAAGTGCTGCACGTACGCTTTGCTGCTTGGATCGGCTTTGTAACGATCCGGGTAACGCGCGTTCGCGCGGCCGAACAGGCGTTGGAACTTGCGTCTTTTGTGCAGCGCGAAAGCGTATTCGACGACGTGGCCCGCCTCGTGCCGCAACAATTGCATGCACTCGCGCCGCGTGCCGCCTTCAACCTCGAGCATCATCTTGCGCTCGAGCCGCATCAGCCGCGGGTGCGCAAGATAGAATGGGAAGGCGACGCCTGGCGTTTCAGTCGGGCTGAACCACTCATCAGAGAGCCAGCCGTGCATTTTGAGGGCAATCCCGCGCGCGCGCAGTTCAGCATTCACATCGCGCAGACACTTCTCTGCCCAGGTGCCTTCGAGGCGGACCTTCAGGCTCTTCAGTGGTAGGTCCAGGAGGTTTTCCTCCGGGAGATCGGCCCACCGCGCGGCTTCTCCGCGCCCGGACCTCTTCCGCGCTGTCTTCATGTAAGCTCAATTCCACGATTGCACCCCGAAGCGAAACCCCCTTTGCGAGAAACATTTTAGGCGGCCTTAGCGGCTTGAGCCTGGAGGACCTCCCGGCTAGAGACCCCGCCCATGGCAGGCCATTCCAAATTCGCGAACATCCAGCACCGCAAGGGCGCCCAGGATAAGAAGCGCGCCCAGGCGTTCACCAAGATCGCGCGCGAAATCCAGGCTGCGGTGAAGCTTGGCGGTGCTGATCCGAACGCGAATCCACGGCTCTTCCGCGCGATGGCGGCCGGGCGCGCCATCAACATGCCCAAGGACAACATCCAGCGCGCCGTTGATAAGGGCAGTGGGGCAGGCGCTGAGCAGCTGGATGAAATCCGCTACGAGGGCTTCGGTCCTGGCGGTATCGGAGTCATCGTCGAGTGTCTGACCGACAACAAGAATCGCACCGCCGGCGAAGTCCGTTCCGCCTTCGCCAAGAACGGCGGTAACCTCGGAGAATCCAATTCGGTTTCGAACTCATGGCGCAAAGTCGGCGAGGTCCGCTATCCGCTCGCCGCCGCTGGCGAAGATGCGATGCTGGAAGCAGCGATCGAGGCCGGCGCCGATGATTGCGCCGTCGAAGACGAGAGCCACGTCATCACCTGCGAGATGAATGCGCTCGCGGCGGTCGCCCAGGCTTTGGCCAAGAAATTCGGCGATCCCGCCAGCGCCAAATTCGTTTGGCGCACCGACATCGCAATCCCGATCGAAGGCGAGGGCGCCGAGGCTCTGATGAAGCTGCTCGATATCCTCGACGATCTCGATGACGTGCAGGACGTCTACTCAAACGAAGACATCAGCGATGAGGAATTGGCGCGACTATCGCAGTAAGTTGGCCCACATGAACAAGCTGTGGGTGAGGCTAAAGGCGGCGTTCTTCCTGGCAATGTCGACGTTGGCCATCGTGCCCGCAGCCGCACTGACGTGGTTTCGTATGCAAGGCAACGATGTCACGATGGAGCCATTATTAGAACTTTGGGTGTGGGGCGTTGCGCTCGCGTCCGGGGTTGTTCTCCTGAGCGTGAAGCTGCTCACCGCAGGTAGGTAGGCCTCACAACGGCGCTGAGCCCTGAGCAAAAAACGCGCCGACTTGCGATGCGAAGTTCCAAATCTGCGGAACTGCAAAGCCAATTGCCGCCGCCCAGAACACGGCCGTCACTCCAGCCATAACGCGCGACCACACGGTGCGCTTGCCGACGACCCGAAACTCAGCGTCGATAATCTTCGCGCCCTGGCGCATTGGTGCGCGGCTCTCGCGCAAGCGTGTCGTCTGCGTGCGGCTCATGGCCGGTGTTCAAACGAAACAACGCGGCCAGGATAAGGCAAGGCGCGTTAGGTTCCGCCTGGCCATGATCCAATCTGTCGCGCCTCCGGGTTTCCGGCCTGTTGCCAACCTGAATGGAACCATTCATAGCGGCGCATCTCGACAAAGTTCCAGGCTTCAGTTTGTGGCGATCATGCTCTGAACCTGTGCTGATGGAGTACTTCAAATGAGTGCTGGCGATCTCGTCGTTGTGTTCGGCGGTTCCGGCTTCATCGGTAAGCAAGTTGTGCGCGCGCTGGCGAAGCGCGGCTACCGCGTGCGTATCGCGATGCGCCGTCCGCACCTCGGCGCCGAACTCCGGGTGATGGGTGATGTCGGCCAAGTGCAGCTAGTGCAGGCCAATGTGCGCTATCCGCAATCGATCGATACGGCGCTCAAAGATGCGGACGCTGTCGTGAACCTCGTCTCGGTGATGTACGAGAGCGGCAATCAGAATTTCGAGACGCTGAACGTTGATGCCGCAAAGGCGATTGCTGAAGCTGCTGCAAAGCGCGGCATCAAGCGCATCGTCCACATGTCTGGCCTCGGCGCCGCCGCGAAGGGTTCGCGTTATGCGCGCAGCAAGTACCGGGGCGAACGCGCAGTGCTCGAAGCCGCCCCAACCGCGACGATCTTGCGGCCCTCGGTGGTGTTCGGGCCCGAGGACAAATTCTTCAACCGCTTCGCCGAGATGGCGCGCAATCCCTGGCTCCACGGCATGGCCGGAACTATGCCGCTGATCGGCGGAGGTAAGACAAAGATGCAGCCGATTTTCGTCGGCGATGTTGCTGACGCCGTCGCGGCGGCGGTCACGAGGCGTGATGCGCAGGGGCGCGTCTACGAACTCGGCGGCCCGCGTACCTATAGCTTCAAGCAATTGATGGAACTCGTGCGCAGCGAAACTGATCGCGACGCACCGATGATGCCGCTGCCGTTCATTTTCGCGCATCCGATTGGCCTGCTGGTGAACTGGGCCTTTGCGCTGCTGCCATGGGACCCGCCGCTGACCGGCGATCAGGTCACGCAATTGAAGCGCGACAACGTTGTCGGTGCTGACGCGGGTGCGCTGACGATCGCCGATCTCGGCGTTTCGCCGCTTGAGAGCGTCGAAGCTATCGTGCCGAGCTATCTTTGGCGCTTTCGCCCGTACGGTCAGTTCCAGACCAAACAAAACCCCGCATGAGTGGGCGCGTCTGGGCGATCGCCACGAGCGTGACTGGCCTCATTACGCTCGGCACATCGTTCGCTTTCGCCATGCTGCCCGAGGTGAGGGCGGCGGGTGAATGCTTTCAGCGCGGCGCGGTGATCCAATTCGAGTTCGCGCGCAATCTCATAGATCTCTTGAACATCTTCGGCGAACCGCAGAGCGCGTGCCGGCCGCTGATGATCAGCGCGATGGATACAGCCAACACGCTCGACATCTGGGCGTTCATTCCGGCGTACACATTATTCTGCGTCTGCGCCGTGCTTTGGCTCGCCGATGGCGTCTGGCAACGCCCACTCGTCGTAATCGCGATTGCTGCTGCCATCTTCGCTGCTGCGGCGGACTATCTCGAAACCACGACGCTGCTCGCCATTACACAGACCATCGATTCACCGGGCGGACTGCTGCAATATTCGCAACTCGGCGCATGGTCGAAGTTTGTGCTGCTCGCTGCGCACGCCGTGTTCTGCGCCGGCATTTGCTACGTCTCTAGCCACAAGCGCTACACCCTCGGCGCCATTCTGCTGTTGCCGCCGTTCGGCGTCGCCACTGCTGCTTATGATCATGTCGCTCTCGCCAGCGTCATGAGCGCCGGCTTCGCCGTCGCCTGGGTCGCGCTGCTGGCGTTCGCCGCCTTCAGCGTGGTTCGGGCGAAAGGTGTTGGGGACTAAGGCCGAACTCGTCCTCGACGTGGCGTGCAACAATGGCGCGATGGCAGCCCCGCCAATCGTGCTCCAAGCACATGATGCAGGTGCGCCCGCGCTTGGCCAAGGCAGCGGTTTCCGAAAGCGCAAGCTGACTTTCGGGCTCAACGAGCTTCGCCTCAAAGATGCGTGTCATCGTCCTGGTGTCGCCCCTGCGCACCGCTTCGCGGCCGAGCTTCGGCGTGCCAAGCGCTTTCATGTGAATGTAGGCGATGCCGGCTTCATCAAGCGCGGCGGCGAGTGACTTCTTCGAGAACCCAGCGCGGCGTGAGTTCGCAACTTCACGCACGTCAACGAGTGTCTTCACCTTCGCCGCTTTCAGAGCTGCGACGAAGTCCGATTGCGCGACCTTCTCGTAGCCGATCGTATAGAGCTTCGTCACAGCCATCCCATCGCCAGGACGCCGAGCAATACGGCGCCGCCGACGATACGGTACCATGCAAACGGTCCGAAGCCGACCTTGGTCACGAAGTTCAAAAACGGCTTCACCACTAGCGCGGCAGAGAGGAATGCGAACACGAAGCCCACCGCGATCTCAGCAACGCGATCCGGGGTAATGCTGTCCTTCACTTCGACGAAGTCCAGGATGAAGGCCGCCATCATCGTCGGCATCGCCAGGAAGAACGAAAACTCAGCCGCGGCGCGGCGGTCGAGGCCAAGCGCCAAGCCGCCAAAGATCGTCGCGCCGGAGCGCGAAACGCCGGGGACCAGCGCCAGCGTTTGGAATACGCCAACGCCAATCGCGCGCCAGATAGGAGTTTCGGCCGCGTCCTTCACCTCGACCTTCGGCGGCCACTTCTCGATCGCCAGCATCGCGAAGCCGCCAAGGATCAGCGCCCAGGCGATCAGATCGAGCCGCAGATAGAGTTCGTTGCGTACGTAGCTGTTCGCGAGCAGGCCGATCACCGCCGCCGGCAGAAACGCGAAGAACAGCATCAGCGCGAAGCGTCGCGCTTCCGGCTTCGTCGGCAGGCCGGTCACGACGTCCCAAATGCGCTGCCGATAGAGCCACATCACCGCGAGGATCGAGCCGAGCTGGATCATCACGGTGAACACGCCGCCCGGATCGTCGTAGCCGATGGCGCGACCGAAAATGAGCAGGTGGCCGGTCGAGGATACTGGCAGAAACTCTGTCAGGCCCTGGAGAATGCCCAGTACCGCCGCGCGGAGAAGATCAAGCAGGTCCAACAGGCGCCCCCATTCTGTGCGGGGCGGACCTTGGAGTGTGTCGCCCGCTCCTGGAAGCGGCAAAGCGGCGCTTTAGCTGCGCTGACAACTCAGTTCTCTTGCATCTGCGAAGAATCTGGGGAAAAGGGAATAATCTCCTATCGTTGCGCCAGTTTGGAGGGCGTTCGTGGCTGAACGCATGCAAAAATTCGTGTCTCTTGGGCAGGGTTTGCCCGAAAAGCGTCCCGCGGAGGCCCGCGCGGGCGATTTTCATGAGATATATGCGGATTTCATTGCGCAAAAGGCCGCTGAACAAGCCTCGCGTTGCGCTCAGTGCGGTGTGCCGTTCTGCCAGACGCATTGTCCGCTGCAGAACAATATCCCCGACTGGCTGAAGCTCACCGCCGAAGGGCGGCTGCGTGAAGCCTACGAGCTATCGGCCTCGACCAACTCGATGCCGGAAGTCTGCGGCCGCATTTGCCCACAGGATCGCTTATGCGAGGGCGCCTGCGTGATCGAGCAGAGCGAGCACGGCTCCGTGACGATCGGCGCTGTCGAGAAGTACCTCAGTGAAACCGCTTGGCGCGAAGGCTGGGTTGCGCCGCTTGCACCGCGCGCCGAGCGCAGCGAAAGCGTCGGCGTCATTGGCGCGGGCCCCGCAGGTCTCGCAGCCGCCGAACGCATGCGGCAGCGTGGCTACCAAGTGACGGTGTATGACCGCCACGACCGCATTGGTGGGCTGCTGACCTATGGCATCCCGAACTTCAAGCTTGAGAAGGACGTCGTCCTACGCCGCGTGCAGCGCCTGATCGACGGCGGCGTGAAGTTTGAGATGAATTGCAATGTCGGCGAAACCATCAGCTTCGCCGATCTGCGCGCCAGGCATGATGCCGTGCTGATCGCGACCGGTGTTTACAAGCCGAAACCGCTCAATGCGCCGAACGATCGCGCGGTGGTGAAAGCGCTCGATTACCTCATCGCGGCGAATCGCATCGGACTTGGTGATGATGTGCCCGAGTTCACGAGTGGTGCGCTCAATGCGAACGGCCGCCGCGTCGTTGTCATCGGCGGCGGCGACACGGCGATGGATTGCGTCCGCACCGCGCGCCGCCAAGGCGCGGCGAGCGTGACATGCCTCTATCGGCGCGATCGCGCCAACATGCCGGGCTCACAGCGCGAAGTGGCGCACGCGGAAGAAGAGGGCGTTTCGTTCGATTGGCTGGCCGCGCCGAAGAGCGTGCGCGCCGGCAAATCGCCTGCTGTGAAAGCTGTGCGCATGCAGCTTGGCCAGCCCGATGAAAGCGGACGTCAAACGCCGCAAGAACAACCTGACAGCTCATACGAAGTGCCCGGCGATCTCATCATCGCGGCGCTTGGCTTCGACGCTGAAGACCTGAGCGATTGGAAGGTTGAGCTCACACGTTGGGGCGCGGTGAAGGCCGATCCACTCAGCTTCGCCACCAGCGAACCCGGTGTCTACGCTGCCGGCGACATCGTCCGTGGCGCATCGCTTGTCGTCTGGGCGATCCGCGAAGGCCGCGACGCGGCAGACGCAATGCACGCCTACATCCAGTCGCAAGCCAAGGTCGCGGCGCAATGAGCGGCGCCGAAGAGATCGCGCGCTACGAGCGCGAGCGCGCCAAATTGGAGCGCGATGGCCTTTACCGTGCTGAGCAAGAGCGCGACGCTTGCGGCGTCGGCTTGGTCGCGGCAATCGACGGCAAGCCGCGCCGTGAAGTGGTTACGTTGGCGATCGCCGCGCTAAAGGCCGTCTGGCACCGTGGCGCCGTCGATGCGGACGGCAAGACCGGGGACGGCGCCGGCATTCTGATCGAAGCGCCGCAGGATTTCTTACGCGAAGCGGTGACCCGCACTGGCCACACGCCGAAAGATGGGCGCATCTTCGTCGGTCAGATCTTCCTGCCGCGCCTCGACCTCGGCGCTCAGGAGCGCGCGCGCGTTATCGTCGAAAGCGAAATCATCCGCGCTGGCTTCGTGCTCTATGGCTGGCGCCAAGTGCCAGTCAATATCAGCCAGATCGGCGAAAAGGCGAACGCGACGCGTCCCGAGATCGAGCAAGTCCTGCTCTACGATCCGCAAGAGCGCCCTGCGGAAATTGTCGATCGCGATCTCTTCATTTGCCGCCGCCGCATTGAGAAGCGCGCGCTGCGAGATAACGTCACCGAGCTCTATGTGTGTTCGCTGTCGGCGAAGCGCCTCGTCTATAAGGGCATGTTCCTCGCGGCGCAGATCGACGCGTTCTATCCTGATCTCCGCGACGAACGCTTCGTGTCGTCCGTGGCGATCTATCACCAGCGCTATTCCACCAACACGTTCCCACAGTGGCGTCTGGCCCAGCCGTTCCGCATGCTCGCCCACAATGGCGAGATCAATACGCTGAAGGGCAACGTCAACTGGATGCGAAGCCATGAGATCCCCATGGCCTCAGACGCATTCGGGGATGCCGATGCAGACGTTAAACCGATCATCCAGCCCGGTGGCTCGGACTCCGCCGCACTCGATAATGTCTTTGAGGTGCTGGTGCGCGCTGGCCGCAGCGCGCCGATGGCGAAATCGCTGTTGATCCCGGAGGCGTGGGCGAAGTCGCGGACGATGACGCCGGAGCACCGCGCGCTCTACGCCTATTCCAACGCCGTTATGGAACCCTGGGACGGACCTGCGGCGCTCGCGATGTTCGATGGCCGTTGGGCGGTTGCCGGATTGGATCGCAACGGCTTGCGCCCGCTGCGCTATGCCCGCACCGAGGATGGTCTGCTCGCCGTCGGCTCGGAAATCGGCATGTGCCCGCTCGATGATCGTAAGATCGTTGAGCGCGGCCGTATCGGCGCCGGCCAGATGGTCGCCATCGATACACAAGAAGGTCAGCTCTATCACCATGGCGAACTTGTCGATGCATTGGCCGCTCAGCATCCGTACCGCGCCTGGCTCGATAACGTCATTGATCTCGACAAAAAGCTCGAAGGTCCGGAGACGATCCTCTTCAGCGATCGTCGTGAGCTGCTGCAACGGCAGACCGCGGCTGGCTTCACCATGGAAGATCTGGAGCTACTGCTTCAGCCGATGATAGAGGACGGCAAGGAAGCCACTGGCTCGATGGGCGACGACGCACCGCTTGCCGTGCTCTCCGAGCAGAACCGGCCGCTCTCGCACTATTTCCGTCAGAACTTCAGCCAGGTCACCAACCCGCCGATCGATCCGCTGCGCGAAGGGCGGGTAATGACGCTGACGACGCGCTTCAAGAACCTCGGCAACATCCTCGCGCAGGACGAAACCCAATCTCGCGTCTACGTGCTGTCGAGCCCGATCCTCACCAATGGCATGTACACGCGCATGATGCGCGAAATGCGCGATGATGTTGCGCGCATTGACTGCACGTTCCCAGCGCCCGAGCCGGGCGAAGATGCTGGTGCGATCTTGCGCAAAGCGCTCGTCCGCATCCGCTCCGAAGCTGAGCAGGCTGTTTCGTTCTACAAGCGCTCGCACGTGGTGCTGACCGATCGTCCGCAAGGCCCGGATCGCATCGGCTGCCCCATGATCCTCGCGGTGAGCGCCGTGCACTCGCACCTGGTCGCGAAAGGGTTGCGCACATATTGCTCGCTTACCGTGCGCTCGTCTGAATGCCTCGATCCGCACTATGCGGCGGTGCTTATCGGCTGCGGTGCGACGACAGTGAATCCGTATCTCGCGCTTGAGACGATCGCTGACCGTGTGTCGCGTGGCCTCGCAGGCAATCTCACTATCGAGCAGGCGGCGGCGAACTACCGCGCTGCGCTCGAAGCCGGATTGCTGAAGATCATCTCAAAGATGGGCATCTCGGTGATCTCGTCTTACCGCGGTGGCTTGAATTTCGAAGCCATCGGCCTGTCGCGCGCGCTCGCCGACGAATTCTTCCCGGGTCTCACGAGCCGAATCTCCGGCATAGGCCTCAGCGGCATTGCGCTCGAAGCCGCGGATCAGCACACAAAAGCCCACGATGAAACACTGACCGCGCTTCCGATAGGCGGCCAGTATCGCTACCGCGCGCGCGGCGAACGTCACGCGCTCGAAGCGGACTCGATCCATCAATTGCAACGCGCCTGCGATACTGGCGATTACAAAGCCTATCGCAAGTATTCCGAGTTCATTCGCGAACGCCGGCTCAATCAGCCGATCCAGCTGCGCGATCTACTCGAGGTTCGCGAAGAGAAACTCAATCCAACCCCGATCGCCGAAATCGAAAGCGTCAACGACATCAGGAAGCGCTTCCTCACGCCTGGCATGAGCATGGGGGCGCTCTCACCTGAAGCGCACGGGGTGCTCAACATCGCCATGAACCGCATCGGGGCGCGCAGCGTCAGCGGCGAGGGCGGTGAAGATCCAGAGCGCTACAAGCCGCTGCCGAACGGCGACGACGCAAATTCTGCTGTGAAGCAAATCGCGTCCGGACGTTTCGGCGTGACGGCGGAATATCTGAATCAGTGCCGCGAAATCGAAATCAAAGTCGCGCAAGGTGCCAAGCCAGGCGAAGGCGGCCAGTTGCCAGGCTTCAAGGTCACTGAACTGATTGCGCGGCTCCGCCACGCGACACCAGGCGTGATGCTGATCAGCCCGCCACCGCACCACGACATCTACTCGATCGAAGATCTGGCGCAGCTCATCTATGATTTGAAGCAGATCAACCCGATCGCGCGCGTTTGCGTGAAGCTCGTCGCGCAGTCCGGCATCGGCGCGGTCGCGGCTGGCGTCGCGAAAGCGGGCGCGGATACGATCCTCATCTCCGGCCACGTTGGCGGCACCGGCGCTAGCCCGCAGACTTCCATCAAGTACGCTGGCATCCCGTGGGAGATGGGGCTTGCCGAAGCGCATCAAACCTTGATGCTCAACAATCTCCGCCATCGCGTGCGCCTGCGCACCGATGGCGGCATTCGCACCGGCCGTGACGTGATCGTCGCCGCAATTCTCGGTGCGGAAGAATTCGGCATCGGCACGGCTTCGCTTGTCGCGATGGGCTGTCTCATGGTGAGGCAGTGTCATTCCAACACCTGCCCGGTCGGCGTTTGCACGCAGGACGAAGCGCTCCGCCAGAAGTTCACCGGCACGCCCGACAAGGTCGTCAACCTGATGAGCTTCATCGCCGAGGAAGTGCGCGAAATCCTGGCCATGATCGGCTTCCGCCGCCTCGAAGACATTATCGGCCGCACCGATCTCATCGAACAGATTAGCCGCGGCAGCGAGCACCTCGACGATCTGGATCTCAATCCGCTGCTGGTGCGCGTCGATAGCCCGTATCCAAGTTACTGCACGCAACTCGGCCGCAACGAACCGCCGCAAGCGCTCGATCATGAGTTCATCGATCAAGCGGCGGGCTTCTTCGAGCGCAGCGAGAAAAAGCAACTTGTCTTCAACGTTCGCAACACACAGCGCGCCATCGGCACGCGCGCCTCAGCGCACGTCACCCGTCGTGCCGGCCAAGCCGCGCTGCCTGAGGGTCAGCTCACCGTGAAGCTTCGGGGCTCGTGCGGCCAAAGCCTGGGCGCATGGCTCGTGCAAGGTATCGCGCTCGATGTGACGGGCGACGCCAACGACTACGTTGGCAAGGGTCTCTCCGGCGGCCTCATCACACTGCGTCCGCCTCAGGGCGAAGAGGCCGGCGCCATTATCGGCAACACTTGCCTCTATGGCGCCACCAGCGGCAAACTCTATGCGGCGGGGCTCGCTGGCGAACGCTTTGCGGTGCGCAACTCCGGCGCCACAGCAGTCATTGAGGGCGCGGGCGCGAACGCGTGCGAATACATGACTGGCGGCACAGTCGCGATCCTCGGCGCGGTAGGCGACAATTTCGGAGCCGGCATGTCAGGCGGCATGGCGTTCGTCTATGACGAAGACGGCGCGTTTCCTGATCGCGTCAATCCGGACTCCATCGTCTGGCAACGGCTCGCGTCGGCGCATTGGGAAAAAGTGCTGAAGACCCTGATCGCCGATCACGGCAAGCGCACCGGCTCGCCGCGCGCGGCGCAACTCCTGGCCAACTGGGACGCAGCACGCGGAAAGTTCTGGCAAATCTGCCCGATCGAAATGGTCCCACGCCTAAAGCATGCGCTGAGTGACACGAACGCGAGCGCGTCCGCAGCGGCTTGAACGCCTAGGCAAGCGTGGTCCGTCAGTTTGTGCGCGCCTCCGCGCGCAGCGTCCATCCTAGACCGTCGCCGATCTCCCGCGCTACACAGACGGCGAGGGCGTGCAGAGGGCGGTTTATGAAGCATTTGTTCGCTGCGCTATTCCTGGCGCTCGGTCTTTTAGCCGCCGCGCCTGCGGCGGCGCAGTCCGAGGCGGACTTGCGCACGCTAATTGCATGGGCCGCGCCGCTCAACGACATTCAAACGCGGGCGCAGGAAGCGGTGCGCTCTGTCACTGGCCTTACGGCGCGGATGCGAGGGGTAAGCTCGCCAGAGGAGATGGAGGCGCTGCTGCGCGCGGCTCAGCCCACGATCGTGGCGGCGCGTGCGCAGTTGCGGAGTCTGCGCTCGGAAGCGGACGCCATTGAGCCGTTTACGTCGACCACCATGGATCAAAGCGTCGTTGGCCTTACCAACATCGCGCTAACTGACACAAAGACAACGATAGACCTTTTCGAAGGGGCCATTGCGGACCTTGAGCAAATGTTGCCCGCCGTTGAACGGCGGGATGCGGCGGAGCTGCAGCGCATCGCCGGCCGATTGGTGCTGTTCGCCGCAAACTTGTTGCGGTCGCAGGCGAGTTCGTTGCGCCTGGGTCAGCTTCAATTGCCGGCCACGGATTCGGCGCATCACATCCGAGGCGCCCGCGCCGACCTGATGGAGGGGCTCTACGCGATGCTCACCGTATCGACCGCCAATGATACGTCCGCAGTAACGGCGGCAGTCGCTCGCGCGCGGGCAAGCATCGCTTCGGGCCGTGGCGTGTTGACGACGGAGCGCGCTGCCGCGGCCCGCTATCCTCAGGGCGCGATGCTGGAGCCGCTGTTTGCAAACAAACAACAGCAGCTCGATGTCCTTGACCAGTTCGCCACAGACCTGGAGAGCGCGACCGCCCGCATAAGCCCACGCTCGCCGATGCAGGACTTGGTGAGGGAGATGCGCGTCGTAGCGCAGCACGACACGCGCTTGCAGGTCCTGGCCCAGGAAGGCAGCGCGCTGGCTGCGCAGATGATCAGCCACTAACGCCGTACGGCAGAAGCACATCGACGCGACAGGGCGCTTGCGCCATATCGCAGCTGTGGACTCTTCGGCCCTTAAACGGCAAGCGCAAATGCTTGGTTTCGATGCAATCGGCGTTGCATCCGCGCGCGACGCGTGGCCCGCGGGCGTGCGCCTGCGCGAGTTCCTCGATGAAGGTCGCCACGGCGACATGACCTGGCTGGCTCAGCAGCGTGGCGGCGCCAATCCGCGCGAGCATCCGCAAGCGCTGTGGCCCGAAGCCCGGAGCGCCATCCTCGTGGGCCAAAGTTACGCAACGAGCGACGACGCGATCGCGCTGCTGCATCAAAAGCAAAGCGGCATTGTCTCGGCTTACGCAGCCCGGCGCGATTATCATGACGTCGTCAAAGGCAAGCTAAAGCAGCTGGCGCAATGGCTCTCACGTGAGACGAACGCTGGCGTCAAAGTCTTCGTCGACACCGCGCCACTGATGGAGAAGCCGCTGGCGCAACGCGCGGGGCTCGGTTGGCAAGGCAAGCACACGAACCTCGTTTCGCGAGAGCACGGCTCGTGGCTCTTCCTGGGCGCCGTCCTCTGCGCGGCAGAGATTGAAGCCGACGCACCAGAACAAGATCGTTGTGGTTCTTGCCGTGCCTGTCTCGATGCGTGCCCGACTGATGCGTTTCCGGCGCCGTACCAACTCGACGCGCGGCGATGCCTCGCTTACTTGACCATCGAACACAAAGGCCAAATCCCGCGCGAATTTCGCGAAGCGATGGGCAATCGCATCTATGGCTGTGACGATTGCCTTGCGGTCTGCCCGTGGAACAAGTTTGCGCAGGCGTCGCGAGAGACGCGGATGGCGCTGCGCGACGATCTGCGTTTGGCGCCTCTCTCCGAACTTGCGACGCTCGATGATGCTGCATTCCGCACGCGCTTTGCCGGCACGCCTATAAAGCGAACCGGGCGCGATCGATTTGTCCGCAATGTTGTGTGCGCCATCGGCAATAGCGGCGACGCCACGCTTGCCCCTATCGCGGAGCACCTAACCGGCGATTCATCCCCACTTGTGCGCGGCATGGCGGTATGGGCAGCGCGACGGTTGCTTGACGCCGAGGCATTCCAGCGCCTCAAATTGGCGCGATTGCCACGCGAAGGGGAGCCCGGCGTGGTCGAGGAATGGGACCAATGAACCCGGACGAGGAAGAGCCGAAGGGCGAAGGCGAGCCTGCGCCTGAACAAGCGCGCGCCGACGAAGGCGCCGCGCCCGTTCCTCCGTCGGAAGCGGAAGCGCGCGCGCCGGAACCTGTCATCGAGGAACCTGCGTCCAAGATCGAACCCGAACCGGCGCAGGCTCACGAACCACCGCCGCCATCCGCGGAACCGCCGCCGCGCGCTCACGAGGCCGCCGCCGAGAATCTGCACGAAGAGCCGTTGGCTGATATCGAGCGCAGCTACGAACCTTCTGCCGAGGCATCGGCCGCGCGCGTCTCGCAGCGTTCCGTCTTTGATGAGGAGGAGTACCCGTTTGGCGAACTCGACATTCCGATGCCGGAGGCAGCGCCACGCTCAGGCGATCGCCAGCGCCGCCGCGACGCCAAGCGCAATCTCGATCTCGATCTCGGCCGCATCAAACGCCGCAAACGCTATGGCCTCTTCATCACCAGCATCAGCGTGCTGTTCATTGCGTTCGTGCTGGCGCCGGTCACCTGGGTGGCAGTCTATCTCTTCCTCGAGCCGCCATCGACTGTGCTCATGATGCAGCGCGCGGCGGAAGGGCAGACAATCCGTCATCAACCTGTGCCGCTCAACCGCATGTCGCCGCATATTGTGCGCGCGCTCATCGCTTCGGAAGACGCGCGCTTCTGTGAGCATGATGGCTTCGATATCGAAGCCATACAAAGCGCGATGGAATCCAATCGCCGAGGCCGTGGTCCTATGCGTGGCGGTTCCACCATTAGTCAGCAGACGGCGAAGAACCTCTTCTTGTGGCCGGGCCGTGGCTGGGTGCGCAAAGGCGTGGAGACTTACTTCACCGCGTTGATCGAATTCATGTGGCCCAAGCGGCGCATCATGGAGGCCTATCTCAACAACATCGAGTTCGGCGACGGTAATTTCGGCATCGAGGCGGCTGCGCGTGCGCGCTTCGGCGTTTCCGCCGCTGACCTCACGCCGCTGCAGGCCGCGCGTCTCGCCGCCATCGTGCCGAGCCCGAACCGCTGGAGTGCGACTAGTCCCGGCCCCTACGTTCGCGGCCGTTCTGCAACCATTGTCGCGCGCGCGGGCGAAGTGCGGAATTCAGGTGCGGCATCGTGCGTGCTCGCGATGGATCGTCCAGAGAACCAGCGTTAGGCCGTGCTCAATTCGCGCCATGCGCGCATGGGGGCTGCAAGCTCCGCCCGACTGGGTTAGGCTCGTTCTGCTGTCACAATAATGCGGGGTACGCCATGCCGTTGGCGCTCATGATTGCTATCGCTGCGCTAGTGGGCGTCGTCCTGCTTGGCGTCATCTTCTACATTTGGACGCGCTATTACGAAGCGCGGTACGATCTCACCTACATGACGCAGGACGACCGTGGTTTCCGCCGCGCGATTGAAGGCAAGGTCGTGCTCTGGAACTACGAGGAGAACGTCGTTCGCGGGCCGACAGCGCCGCACGTCGAATTCGTCGCGCTCGATCCCACCACGGGCGGTCGGCGCATGGTCAAACTGATGGATCCGCGCACGGGCGCGGTCAATTTGCGTCCACATTATTGCGCGCCACTGCCGTTCGATGCTGTCACGGCGGACTCGCATAAGGTCATCGTCGACGCGCGTGTGCAGTTCAGCTTGAACCGCGCGTTGTTGAAACACGTGTATGAGATTCAAGAATTCTCACTTGCCATGGAAAGCCGCATTCAAAGCGCTTTCCGTGCTGAAATCGGCAAGCGCAACGACGAGGACTTGCGTGCGTCGCTGCAGGACGTTGAGCGCGGCGCGATCGAACGCTTGCGTCGCGACGAAACCGAGGGTGACGAAGCGGGTGAGCCCGGCATGGCGCTCGGGGTGCGCTTCCACACGGCGAACTTCACCTACACGCAGCCCGATGAGTTCGCGGCGGCAGCGCCGGTCACGCTCGCCGGCGCCTCACTGCCGGCAAGCGCGAGCCCGGAACAGCAAGCCGCAGCCCGCGCGCTTGCACGCGCCGGGGGCGTACTCTCGCTTCGTCCGCAGCAAATCGATCAGCTGGCCGATGTGTTCAAGAACCGCGACCCCGCCGCCTTGAGTGCCCTGATGGCGCTCCTGGATATGCAGACGCGCCAGAACATCGCTGAGGCGCTCGCCGCCTCGGGCCAACTAATGGTGCTGACGCCGCAGGAGCTTGGCCTAATCGGCGCCGCCGCCCAGCGCGATGCGCTGGCCCGGCGTGTGGCTCCGGGGCCCGGTTCGGCGCCAAATGGCGGTGCGCACCACCCCGAACAGCGCCTCTGAGCCATCTGCGGCGCCTCTAACGCTTGCGTTTGGGGGCGGACACACGCCAAAGGAGTCGCGGGGACCGCGAGGGAGTGATCCTGCTTGAACGGATTGAGGCTGTTGCTCGCCCTTGCGGCGTTCGCGGGCATGATCACGCTCTGCGTGCTCGGCTGGAATTACGGCGGCATGGGCGGCCTCATTGGCGCTGGCCTGGGCTTTCTGCTGCGCCTTGGCGGGCGCGGCCTCGATTGGGGTGAGCGGCTGGGCAACGCCTATGTCGGCGCGCTCATGGGCATGCCGGTGGGCTTGCTGATTGGCGGCCTCATCGCTGTCGGCGCCCCCTATCTCCTCACCATGATCAACAACGCGCCGCAATAAGAACCCAAACCGCGCGCCCCATCCCACATTGAGGGGAGGCGCTTCGCTCCACGAACACGCGTAGCCTCCCGTGGGAGGAGATTGTCATGCGCGCTATTGTGCTCGCCTTCGCTGTCGGTTTGATCTCAGCCACCGCGCTCGCGCAGCCGGTCGCGAACACCGCGGCGCAGATCAATTACAGCGGCTTCCGCGACCTCACCGGCGAAGTCGAACGCTACCGGCAGGATCGCTTGGTCACGCTCAGGGATTTTCAGCGTATGGCTGAAGAGCCAAACACCATCATTCTCGATGCGCGCTCTGCCGGCGCTTACGCCGAAGGCCACATCGACGGCGCAATCAATTTGCCATTCACGGACTTCACCGATCAGAGCCTGCGCGAAGCACTGCGCGATCCGAACGTGCGCATCCTGATCTATTGCAACAATAACTTCTCAAACAACGCTCGGCCCGTGATCCTGAAGCGTGTCGAACTCGCGCTGAACATCCAGACCTTCATCAACCTCTACGGCTACGGCTATCGAAACGTCTATGAACTGGGCGATGTTGTCGATTTCAACGATCCCGCCGTAGGCTGGATACGGAGCTAGCGTCTAGCGCATCGCGCCTGTTTGGGCTTATCTCGCCGCGACGCAGGAGGCGGGTATGCATAGACGTGATCTGATCTTGGCGCTGAGCGCTGTTGGTCTGGCGGCCTGCACGCCGCCGCAAGCGGAAAAAACTGAAACGCCCCCGGACGGCGCGCGCGTTGTCACCGATCCCGCCGCCGTGATCCGCCCGATCTACGATCGCTACATGACGGAGAACGCCGAGTTCCCAGCACTTGAAGATCAAGCGCCTTGGTCAATCGCTTTGCGGGCGCAATTGCTGGCAATGATTGCGCGATCGCAGGCGATCAACGAACCGATTCTGGACTTTGATCCGTTCATCAACGCCCAGGACTATCAGTTGAGCAATATCAACGTGACGAACGAGGCCGTGGTCGAAGGCAGCCACGCCACCGTCCGCGCAGCGTTCGACAATTCCGGCGTCCACTCGGAAGTTGTTTACGACATGACCTGGGAAGACGACAGTTGGAAGGTCGACAACATCCGCGGGGAGGGTGCAGATCTGCGTCAGATTTCCGCCGCTCCCGGCGCGGATGCCATCGCCCAATAACTATTCAGCGAAGAGACGCACCGTCGCTGTGCGGCGGCGGAAGCTGGTTTCTTCGTAGACCATCGCCACGCGCGTGATGTTGCGGTCATCGCCGTTCAGGTCGATGGCGCGTGTGCACTCACCTGGATTGATGCGCTGGCGCACGGAGACATCCTGATGTCCACCGTTCCGGTAGAACACGTCGACATCATAGAAATGCACCGGGTTGCGATAGACGCAGAGCTTGATCCGCTCGAATTGGCGCGGGCCCTGAACATGGATCACGTCGCGATCGGTGCGGTCGCGTACTTCGCGAACGCCGATTGGCGTCCACGCTGAAGCTGGTGTTGCGCACGCGGCCAGCATCACAAACGCGCCGGCCAAGACTGCTTTCAAACTCACTTGTCGCCTCCAGGACTGGAGCCCTCACGCCAGATGAAACGGGCGAGGGTGGAAGTTCCGTCGCTGAAATTGCGAAATGGTGGTTACGGACGTTCGTAGGGCGTTCCGGTGCGGATGCTCTCGCGGATATCGCCGAGCACGAGGGTGTTTTCCTCATTTGTCGGCTCAAGCCGCACCGCCGCCAACGCATCGGCTTGCGCGAGATCGAACGAACGTTGGTTCATCCGGGCCGCTGCGCGCAGCCGCAGCGCCAGCGCATCGTTGGGGCGAATGTCGAGCGCGCGCGAAAGGTCTTCCTCTGCCGGGCGCCAGTCGCGTTCCATCGCGTAAGCGCGGGCGCGGTCTATCAAGAGATCAGGCAGTTGTGGCGGGTCGCCTTCCATGATGGTGATGGCGCGTGTGAATTGGCTGCGCGCATTGCCGGGTTCGCGCGCCAAGAGCCAGGCATTGCCGGCTTGTGACCATAGTTCGGCGCGGAGCGCCGCGTTCTCCGGCGCAACCGCGCTCGCCAGCGATTGCAAGCGACGTGCGCCTTCGTCGAAACGGTTTTGCGCGAGCAGGGCCATCGCGGCGCAGCGATAAGCGTGTACGGATTGCGCTTCCGCCGCCCACGACATCCCGAATTCGTACGCATCGGCCGGGTTGGTCTCAGTGAGTGCAAGGCATTGCGAGAAGCGCGCGCCAAGCTGGCCAGTCGGCGCGGTCGCGGTCTGTCCCAGCACAAGCGGCAAGATGAGAGCGGCGACGATCGACATGAGCTGAGTTTCTCCCGCTGGTCCCCCTCAGGACCGTTCCACCGATGCCCGAAAGGGCCGCCAATTCCAAGCCGTTCGCTCAGCGCGCGAGCGTTTGGCGTAACTCCGAGGCGATCTCCGCGAGCCGCGCCAAATCTTGCGGTCTTGACAGGCGGTGGTCGCCGTCGGGCACGACGTGCATTTGGCGGTCGTCCCCATTGAGGAGTTTCGCCAGTTCGATGACGTGCTCCAGCGGCACATCCGGATCTGCTCCTCCGGCGAGTATCCGCACCGGGCCGGCGAACGAAATCGGGGCGTCCATCACCAGATTGCGCCGTCCATCTTCGATCATTTCGCGGGTGATGACGTTCGGCTCCGGCGAGTAGGCCGAGGGCAGTTCCAGCCGCCCGTCCGCCATGAGCCGTGTTTGCTGCTCAGGCGTGAACCCCGGCCACATCAGCCGCTCGGTGAAATCTGGAGCCGGTGCGATGAGCAGGAGCCCCTTCACCCGCTCCGGCCGTGCACGCGCCGCCAGCAGCGAAAGCCACCCGCCCATGGACGAACCCACCAGAACGAGCGGCCCTGCCGTTAGCTGATCCAGCACCGCCAGAGTGTCCCCAAGCCAGCGCGAAATCGAACCGTCCTCGAAGCATCCGCCCGAGAGTCCGTGCCCAGAATAGTCAAATCGTACAAACGCTTGACCCCCGCGCTCGGCCCATTCCGCCAGTGTCTGGGCCTTTGTTCCCGCCATGTCCGATTTGAACCCGCCGAGCCACACAAACGTCGGCCCGGCGCCCTCGATGCGCTCGAAGGCAATTTGCACCTGCGCGTGCGAAAGGGCCTCGATTTGGCCGAAGGGCATGGCTCTACTCCGGGTGCGGGCGGGTGAACGACTGCCGCCAAATGCATCGCGTTTAATGAATCTAAGCGCCTTGTTAAGCAAAACCGTTATCAAACACAGGTTTAGCCGAGACGGGCGGAAAACGGGCAAACGGCAAGCATTGCAAGAAGGTCACAACCTGACGGTTCTGCAAGTTACCCCTGAGCTGAACGCTGGCGGGGTGGAGAGGACTACGCTTGAAATAGCGGAAGCGATCAGCCGCGCCGGGGGGCTCGCTTTGGTTGCTACCGCCGGCGGTCGTCTTGAGCCGGACCTCAAGACGACCGGCGGCAAGCTGATCCGCATTCCGGCGGCTTCCAAGAATCCGATCACGATTATCTCAAACGCGTTCAAGCTCGCGAAGATCGCGCGCCGGCGCAAAGTGCAGATCATACACGCGCGCTCGCGCGCGCCTGCATGGAGCGCGTTCTTCGCCGCGCGTATGGCGAAGGTGCCGTTCGTGACCACCTATCACGGCATCTACAATGCGAAATCGCCGCTCAAGGTCTTGTACAATTCAGTGATGGCGCGCGGAGATGCGATCATCGCCAACTCTGAATTCACGCGCGAACACGTCCTCACCCATCATGATGTCATGCCGGAGCGCGTGATCGCAATTCCACGTGGCGTCGATCTCAACGTCTTTGACACCGCGAAGATAAAAGCTGGGGACGTCGCGATCGTGCGCGAGCGGTGGCGTGTTAAACCCGATCAATGCGTCGTCTTTGTTCCAGCGCGTCTGACACGCTGGAAAGGTCAGATGGTTCTCATTGAGGCTGCCCGCCTGCTGCAGGAGCGCCGGCCGAATGCGGTTAAAATCATCATCGCTGGCGATGATCAGGGTAGGCGCGGTTACAGCCAGGAAATGCTTTCCGCGATTAAAGCCGGCGGACTGCAAGAGGTAGTGGCGATGATCGGACACCTGAGGCAGATGCCATTGGCGTTCGCAGCTTCTGACATGGCGGTGTTCCCCGTTATCGAGCCCGAAGCCTTCGGACGTGGCGCTGTTGAAGCGGGAGCGATGGGCGTTCCGGTGATTGCCTCCAATCTTGGCGGCTACACCGAGACGGTGGTCGAGGGCCAAACAGGCTTTCTCGTACCAGCGGGCGCAGCTGGTCCGCTGTGCGGCGCAATTGAACGAATGATCGATGCGGGAGCGGAAAAACGCGCTGAAATGGGACAAAGAGGCCAGGAGCGGGTGCGGGCGCTTTATTCAAAAGCTGCCCTGCAATCGGCCACATTAGCTGTTTACGAACGGCTTCTCAGCGAAGCGGACTCCCGCAAGACTACAAGAGCGCCTGCGCAACCGGTGCTTTAGGAGAAGTGGAATGATCTGGCGGAAGCCAGCTGCGGAAGCCGAAGGCGATACAAGCGCCAAGCGCGTGCTGGTTATCCAGCTCGGCGGCATTTCCACGTTCGTCCAAGCGCTCGCTGCGGCGAAGCGCATTCGCGAAGAGCACATTGGCGCACGCATTACGCTGCTGACCACCGAGGCCACCAAAGAGCTTGCCGAAAAGGCGCCGTACTTCGATGCGGTTGAGGCCGACGGCAAGCCGACAGAGCCGCAAGCGATCACCAATCTCATCAAACGCCTGCGTGCCGCGAAGTACGATGTCGTCTACGACCTCGAGGGCTCGAGCCGCACCAGCAACTACTTCCAGGGCCTGCGCCCCTGGCCGCCGAAATGGTCGGGCCCAACGCCGGGCGCGAGCTATGCCTTCGTTGACCCAGATCGTGTGCACATGCATCCGCTGGATCGTCTGGCGGCGCAGCTCGAAAAGGCGGGCCTTGGCGCGCAACCGCTGATGCCTGAGCTCGGCTGGCTCCGCACCACGATGCGTGATGCGCCGCGTCTGCTGCCGGATTATTTCGGCATTCGCGGTCCCTACGTTCTGCTGTTTCCGCGCGGCTCCGACGCCGAGTCCCACCGCCGCTGGCCGGAAGCGAAGTATATCGAGCTCGCCAAGCGCATCGCCGACAATGGCGTCACGCCGGTGGTCCTGGGCGGCACGGAAGAGCGCCCGATCGGCGCCGCCATCGCCAAGGCGGAGCCCCGCGCCAAGAACCTCGTCACCCGGCCAGATCTCTTCCAGTGCATCGCCCTGGCCGAGCGCGCCTCGTTCGCGGTCGGGGACGATGTCGAGCTGATGCATGTCGCCGCCGCTGCCGGCGCGCCGTGCTTGGCATTCTTGTCCTCAACCGCCAAGGCCGCGGCCCCGCGTGGCCGATCTGGGGTTGTGGAATTCACCGCCGCGGTGATCGCAGATCTGCCGGTGGACCAGGTGGACCGCCAATTACGCAACTGCGGCGTCTATCGTCACGCCGCCAGTGCTTGATGCCGGGCTTTTGACAAGCAATATTCTAGCGGTGAGTCCGCGCCCCCAAAGGGGCGCGGCCTAACTGCGTTTCATCAACAGCTACAGGAGAATGCCCGATAGCCAGACGTCCATACGCCGCGCCGCCCCCTTCAAAGGACGGCCCGCGGGTGAATGAGAAATCCGCGGAACGCCCCGCGTGCTCCTCATCGATGCAGAGGGAGAGAAGCAAGGCGAAATGCCCATCTCAGCGGCGCTCGATGCAGCCCGCGAAGCTGGCCTCGACTTGGTCGAGGTGGCTCCCAACTCAGATCCGCCTGTCTGCAAAATTCTCGACTACGGCAAGTTCCGGTTCGAGGAGCAGAAGAAAAAGGCGAAACGCGCAAGAAGGCCAAGCGGGTCGAACTCAAGGAAATCAAGGTTCGCCCGAACATTGATGACCACGACTACGAAGTGAAGATGAAGGCCATCCATCGCTTCTTCGAAGAAGGCGATAAGGTGAAGGTCACGCTCCGCTTCCGTGGCCGATAAATTCATCACACCAATCTCGGCATGGATCTACTGGAGAGCATGCGCCAGGAGCTCGATGGCATTGCCAAGGTTGAGCACGAGCCGCGCTTCGAAGGCCGTCAGGTCGTCATGGTGATGGCGCCGCGCGCGTCATAAGCCGCCGTTCAGCCATGGGCGATTTAGATCGCCGCAAACCACGGAGAGACGTTTCCATGCGTGCTATTCTGTTTGCGGTTTTCGCCCTGGCTGCGTGCGCTTCGCCTGCAGGCGAAGCTGGGCCGCAGGCGCAGCTGCCCGAACACATCCGCATGGATCTCGAACAGCGCGCGGAAGCTCTGCGCGCGGAAGGCATAGTCGTTGCTGGTATTGGCGAGACCGCCGATCTCGGCGCCGGCCTCCGCGTGCGTCCGCTGGAAGTGCTCGAAGATAGCCGCTGCCCGCAAAACGCACGTTGCGTGTGGGCTGGCCGCTTGCGCCTGCGCGTTGCCGTTGAAGGCGTCGGCGAGCGCGAAATCGCCGACAACGAAGAGGGCGTTCAGTCGCCTCGCGGTGCGTTTGTGCTCGCTGTCGTCTCGCCCGGCACATGGACAGACTGGCCCGAAAGCCAACGTCCACCCTACCGCTTTGGCTTTCGCCGCGCCTAACCTCGCGAGTAGGGCCGCCGCTTGGTCATGATCCACATGTTGCCGAGCAGGAGCAGCAGCGCGAGGCCGAACATCGCAGCGTTGAAGAACGGGATCTTGTCTTGGTTCTCGGCGACGAATTCCTCCGCACGCGTGCGCGCTTCGGAGTTCGCGGCTGCTTCAGCAGCTTGTTTGGCCTGATCGCCGGCAAAGCCGAAATCCACCGTCGGGGGTAGACCCACAGCCGCGAGGCTTACCCCGCCCACAGCGGGCAAACGGGATGGCGCGTAGGCGAGGTGCGTCCCGAAAGCGATCACCAAAGTCGCTAGGATCGCCATCAGCCAGCGCGAGCCGGCGATCGCCGAGAGCGAGCCGGTGACCTTGGATTTTTCCTCTTGGAAGATCTGCTTGGCCTCGGCCAAGCTTGTCGGCTGTCTCATTCGGGCATCTCCCACCAGGGACTTTCACACTAGCGACCCCGATCCCGGCCGGGGAGCCTAAATCTCGGCACAATGTGGGTTGAGCGTGACGGGCAGCGGTTAAGCCACGTGCTGTCTCCAGCCTGGTCGTGTCGCCGGCCCCACGCAGGCTAAAGACGCCGCCGATGCTCGTGCCGCCAGCACGTGGCAGGACCCTCCGAGGGGCCAGTCATGGACCGCGGTCAATCGGCGGAATGCCGGCGAAATCACCCCATCCGGCCCCATTGCGGGCCCGGAACCCCCATGCTACACGCCCCGCCTTCTTGGGTGGCCCGGCTAAAGGCATGCCGTGGCGACCCTTTTTGCGTGGGATTTCGGTCCTGCGCCCTGATCCAAGAGGATGAAATGCCGAAACTGAAGACTAAGAGCGGCGTCAAAAAACGCTTCAAGCTCACGGCCTCGGGCAAAGTGAAGGCCGGCGCCGCCGGCAAGCGCCACCGCCTGCTGAGCCACAACGGGAAGTACATCCGTCAAAACCGCGGTACGGACACGATTGCAGACGCTGACGCCAAGCGCGTGAAGCTCTGGATCCCGTACGGCCTAGATTGAGCGGAGACTGACCCATGGCACGCGTTAAAGGCGGCGTCACCGCGCACGCCCGTCACAAGAAAGTTCTGAAGAAGGCGAAGGGCTATTATGGCCGTCGCTCGACCACCTTCCGCACCGCGAACGCTGCGGTCGAGAAGGCGGGCCTCTATGCCTACCGCGATCGCAAGGCCAAGAAGCGCGTCTTCCGCGCGCTCTGGATCCAGCGCATCAACGCTGCGGTTCGCGAAGAAGGTCTCACGTACTCGCGATTTATCGCCGGCCTGACGAAGGCTGGGATCACGCTCGATCGCAAGGTGATGGCCGACATCGCCATGAACGAGCCGGAAGCCTTCAAAGGCCTCATCGCCCAAGCGCAAGGCGCGCTGAAGTAAGCTGCGAGCTCACCACACGATCCAACGGGCGAGAGCAGCGATGCTCTCGCCCGTTTTCGTTTCCGGCACCCGAAACGACAGGCAACGTTGCAAAACAGGAAGGTAGCGGACGGGTTGGCAAATTGCTTCAGCCCCGCCCATTCCGCTAAACACCGCCAATGAACGGTCAAACTACTGATTTGGCGGCCCTGGAAGCCGATCTGCTGGCGCGCGTCGCGGCGGCGAACGACGAGGCGTCGCTTGAAGCGCTACGGGTTGAGGCTCTTGGCAAGCAAGGGAGCATTTCGGCGCTGATGAAGAATCTGGGCGCGATGAGCCCCGACGAGCGCAAGACCTTCGGCGCCGCGCTCAACGTCCTGAAGGACAAAGTCACCGAGGAGATCGTCACCAAGAAGGCGGCGATGGCGGAAGCCGCGCTCGATCGCCAGCTTCAGGCCGAAGCGGTGGACGTCACTCTGCCGCCGGTGAAGCCGCGCCTCGGCACCATCCATCCCGTCTCACAAGTGATGGAAGAGATGGCGGCGATTTTCGGCGAGATGGGCTTCGCCGTCGAAGAAGGTCCGGACATCGAGACCGACTTCAACAACTTCACCGCGCTCAACTTCCCGAAGAACCACCCCGCGCGAGAGCTGCAGGATACGTTCTTCCTCAACGCCCGCGATGAGAATGGCGAGCGCAAAGTGCTGCGTACGCACACGTCACCCGTGCAAGTGCGCACGATGCTGAAGCAGAAGCCGCCGATCCGCATGATCTGCATGGGCCGCACCTTCCGCAAGGATTGGGCAACGCACACGCCGATGTTCCACCAGATCGAAGGCCTCGTCATCGACGAGACCACGAGTATGGCGGACCTGAAGAGCGTGCTCACCGCCGCGCTCAAAGCCTATTTCGAAGTCGACGACGTGAAGCTCCGCTTCCGCCCGCACCATTTTCCGTTCACCGAACCCAGCGCGGAAGTCGATGTCGGCTGCGATCGTTCCGGCGGCACGCTGAAGATCGGCACGGGCGACGATTGGCTCGAAATTCTGGGCTCCGGCATGGTGCACCCGAACGTGCTCAAGAATTGCGGAATCGATCCCGAGAAGTACCAAGGCTACGCCTTCGGCATGGGCATCGATCGCCTGGCGATGCTCAAATACGGCATGCCCGATCTCCGTGATCTCTTCGCCAACGACACACGCTGGCTCAAACACTACGGCTTCAGTCCATTCCGGTTGCCCGGCTTGGCGCAGGGAGTGGGGTGATGCGCCCGCTCATTCTCAGCGCCATCGTGCTGCTGACGGCTTGCGGGCCGACAGCGCCGAGCGCGTCCACAACGCCGATGCGCAACACCGACTATCGCGTCACCACGACGGCCAGCACCGCAGACCGGCGCTTTCTGGTAGAGTTCAGCTCGTTGACAGATCGCGATCTCTGCGTCAGCGCCAACAACTGGCCTACAACCGCAGGCGAACTGGGCGCCAATCGCCCGGCCGACGCCAGCGACGAAGTCCATCGCGTCCGTGGGCGTGATGCGCTTGCCGCGTTCGTGCGCTTCGATCAGGTGCCGCTGACCTCGCGCTCCGGAGACGCGGCGCACGCCGTCGATTTTGATCCTGAACCTTTCTTCTGCGGAAACGGCCTGAGCCAATGAAGTTCACTCTATCCTGGCTCAAAGAGCACCTCGCGACCGACGTGAGCATCGGCACGATCGTCGAAACGATGACCATGACTGGTCTTGAAGTCGAAGGCGTCGAAAACGCCGGCGAGAAGCTCGCGCCGTTCACGGTTGCGCGCATTATCAGCGCCGCCAAGCACCCGAACGCCGACAAGCTGCAAGTCTGTCAAGTCGAAACCAAGCTCGGAAATCTCGAGATTGTTTGCGGCGCGCCGAACGCGCGCGCGGGTCTGGTCACCGCGTTCGCGCCGATCGGCACCTACATCCCAGGCAGCGGCATCACGCTTGAGCCGAAGCCCGTGCGCGGCGTTGTTTCCAACGGCATGCTCTGCTCAGGCGCCGAGCTTGAACTCGACACCGACGCCGACGGCATTCTCGAACTCGATCCCGAACTCAAAGTCGGAACGCCGCTCGCCGAGGCCCTTGGCCTCAACGATCCGGTGATCGACATCGAAGTCACGCCGAACCGCCCCGACTGGCTGGGCGTCGCCGGCATCGCGCGCGATCTCGCCGCCGCCGGCGTTGGCAAAGTCACGACGAAGCCTGTGTTGCCAGTGCCCGGCCGCTATCCGTCGCCGCAAAAAGTTGAGATCGACGACACGCACGCGTGCCCGATGTTCGCGAGCCGCTACATTCGTGGCGTGAAGAATGGCCCGTCGCCGCTCTGGCTGCAGCAAAAGCTACGCGCCATCGGCCAAAAACCGATCAGCGCGCTCGTCGACATCACCAATCTGCTGACGCACGACCGTAATCGCCCCGCGCACGTCTATGACGCGTCGAAACTCAAAGGCACGCTCCGCGCTCGCATGGGCCGCGCTGGCGAAACCTGCATGGCGCTCAACGGCAACGTCTATGACGTGACGCCTGACATGTGTGTCATTGCTGATGACGCCAACGTGCAGGGCATTGGCGGCGTGATCGGCGGTGAGCTTTCCAAAGTTACCGAAGAAACCACCGACATCCTGCTTGAGTGCGCCTATTTCGACGCGACCATCACCCACAAAACCGGCCGCGCGCTGACGCTCAGCACCGATGCGCAATATCGCTTCGCCCGCGGCGTCGATTCTGGTTTTGTCGTTCCTGGCCTCGAACTGCTGACGCGTCTTGTTCTTGATCTCTGCGGTGGCGAGCCCAGCGAAATCCAAGTCGCCGGCGATCTGCCGCCGCCGCCGAAGGCGATCTTCTTCGATCCCGATCGCGTGTGCCAACTTGCTGGCATCGACGTGAAGCCGACGCGCGTGCGCGCCGTGCTGAAGGATCTCGGCTTCGAAACCAGCGCTGAAGGACAGGGCTCGAAGCGCATCATCGTCGAGCCGCCGACCTGGCGTCGAGATGTCGAAGGCAGCGCCGATCTCGTCGAGGAGGTCGCGCGCATCGAAGGCTTCGATAAGTTGCCGAACAACGAACCGCCGCGCGCCAAGGGCTTCCGCGCCCCGCCGGCAAGTGTCGGCGAAAGCCGCACGCGCCTTGCGCGCCGTGCCGCGGCCTCGCTCGGCTACAACGAAGCCATCACTTGGAGTTTCTGTTCACACGCACACGCGCAGGCCTTCGGAGGCGGGGCGGAGGACATGCTCGTCGCCAATCCGATCGCCAGCGAGCTTGACTGCATGCGTCCCACGGCATTGCCGAACCTGCTCGTCGCCGCGCAGCAGAACGCCAACCGCGGCTTCGACGACGCGCGTCTGTTCGAGGCCGGTCCGGCCTATGCAAACAGCAAGGATGGCGGCCAACAGCGGACGGTCGCCGGCGTCTGGCGCGCACGCGCACCGCGTCACTGGCGCGCCGCGCCGCAGCCCGACATCTTCGATGTGAAGCGCGACGTGCTGATGATCCTCGAAGCCATCGGCGCGCCGGTCGCGTCGCTACAAACCTTTGCCGATGCGCCTGCGTACTGGCGCCCTGGCCGCACCGGCGCGCTGAAGCTCGGCCCGAAGGTGATCGCCTACTATGGCGAGATCCATCCGCGCACGTTGAAGGCCATCGGCGTCGAAGCGCCTGCGCTTGCGTTCGAAATTTTCCTCGACGCATTGCCCGCGCCGCGCGCCAAAGGCGGCCGCGCCAAGCAGCCGCTCGAAAAACTCGATCTGCAACCGCTCACCCGCGACTTCGCCTTCATCGTCGATGACAAGGTAACCGCGCAGGATGTTGTCCGCGCCGCCATTGGCGCTGACAAAGCGTTGATCACCGATGTGAACCTGTTCGACGTCTATCGCGGCGAGCGGATGGCCAGCGGCAAGAAGAGCCTCGCCATCGAGGTCACGCTCCAGCCGCGCGAAAAGACGCTCACCGACGCCGACATCGAAGCCGCCAGCGCCAAGATCGTCAGCGCCGTGATGAAGGCCACGGGCGGGACGCTGCGCGGCTAGTTCCGTCGAAACTCCCGCAGCGCCGCGTTCCGCCCAACTACGCCGCGCCCGGCGCGCGTCAGTGCGTCCACGGTCTCGCGCGGCAGCGAAACTTGGGTTTCTGTATCATAAAGCGCCTCGTATTCCGCAGGCTCCATGTCGCGGAACGTGATCACGTCCATGCTCAAGTGCAGGTCGTTGCAGTGCAGGCGCGGCCGCACATTGCCCTCTGTGCGGCTAAGCGCCAGTGCCTCGCGGGTTTCCGTGCAGCGCCACTCCCGCAGCGCGGTCTCGTACGCCGGCAGCTGTGCGCGCCACACATCAACCGAAGCGCGCTTCGCCACCTCCGTTGCCACGTCAACTGGCGCGTACATCATCTCATACGCGCCAATCGCGTCCGTGCCTTCCTGTTGGAACGTCCGCGGCCGGATGTATTCGGCGTTCACCACCAGAAACAACACCCGTCGCGCCTGCATTGCTTCCGCCGCTGTGAGCGGCGAGGGTAGGCCATCGGCGCGCAGCACTTGCAAGCTGAGCATGCCAAGATTGTCCGCCACGCCGCCATCGACCAGATGCACGAACCGCTGCGCAGCGACCGTATCACCGCGATAGTTCTGAAACGCACGTGCGGTCTGGCGTACATTCTCGCCCGCGCTCCGATCCGCCAGGACGCGCGGAACCCATGCCGGCGGCCCTGCGCACCGCGCTCCGTAGCTCTCTATCACCACTGGCCGGAAGGCGACTGGCACCGCCATCGATGCCGCGACAGCATCGGCCACGCGCACCTGGCGCACGTCGCTACAAATTCCATCGAAAAAAAATTGGGTGAACGCAAACGGCGTCGAATTGTAGAGATCAGTTGCGTTGAGGATCACGCGCGGTCCCACGCCCATATCGCCAATCGTTGCGTCGCCATACACATTCGCTGCCAGCCAATCGCGCAATTGATTGGGTCCGTTCATGCCGCCGCGCAGGGCTCCAGCAATACCAACCGGGGAACTCGGGCCTCGCACCCGCCACTCGCGCCCGAGATAAGCCGCATCGAACGCGTCGAGACCCGGATCGCCATGCAGCCCGTAATACGCCGCCAGCACCGAGCCGCCGGAAACAGATGTGATCAGCGCAATATGCTCGCTCAGCGGTCGGCCATCGCGCCCCGGCGTATCGCGCAGAGCCTGCAACACGCCGAGATGAAACGAAGCTGCGCGTGCGCCGCCGCCGGAAAGCGCGAGCACGATGAGGTCGTCGCCTACGGGTGCGCGCCCTTCGACCTCGGTGTGCAAGCCGCCGAGCGGCGCATTGATTGGCGCTACCTGCGCAGTCGCGCATGCGCTCACAAGCAGCGAAAAAATGAGAACCAGAGCCCGCATTGCGTGAGTGTCCGCCCAGGCCCACGCCCTTGGCAAGCGCTTACGCGTGTTCCATATCGCGCCAACGCGCGAGGGAGCACGTTATGCAAGCATGGATCATGCTAGCCGCCGCCGGTCTGTTTGAGATCGTCTGGGCTATCGGCCTCAAATATGCCGAGGGCTTCACCAGGCCTGTTGCGGGCGCCGTGACCATCGCCGCCATGGTGATCAGCATGTGGCTCCTGGCGCAGTCGGCGCGCGAGTTGCCCATCGGCACAGCTTATGCCGTGTGGACAGGCATCGGCGCCGTCGGCGCGGCGTTACTCGGCATGATGTTGTTTCAGGAGAGCGCCAATCTCGTGCGGATCGGCTGCATTGCGCTGATCGTGGTTGGGATTGTAGGCCTTAAGCTTGCAACGCCTAGCTGAACGCACTTGCCGGACTCGCTCGCACGACTAAAACGGCGCGCGAAGGAGGGGCGCCGTGCCTCTAATCAAGCGCAAGCACAGCACCGCCAAAGGCTATGTCCACGATTGGCTGGAGCCTGACGACGGAGCAATAAATTTCTTCTCCGGCACGATCATCCTGCTTGTGATCGTGAGTCTGCTTTCGCTCGCGCTGGAAACCGAGCTGCTGCGCGACGATACGCACCTCGATCGCAGCTCGTTGCCGCTGATCCAATTCATCAACGTGGCCATCGTTTGGATTTTCGCGGCTGAGTTCGCGCTGCGCTTTTGGTCGGAAGGTGAGAACCCGGCGCACAAGGGCGTCGGAGGCCGTCTCCGGTTCCTCATGCAACCTGTCACCATTGCCGATGTGTTGGCCTTCGCGCCTGAACTCATCGCTATGCTGGCCTTCCCGGACTATTCCAGCGCCATCTTCCCGGCGCTGCGCGCGTTCCGTCTATTCCGCTTGTTCAAGCTCGCGCGTTATGTGCCGGCGTTTGCGATTGTCGGCGCTGCAGTGCGGCGCGCTTGGGCGCCCCTGATGGCTGCGCTCTGCGTCGCCGCGGCCCAACTCTACATCGCCGCGATGCTACTCTACCTGATTGAGGGCGATACCAAGCCGCAAGCGTTCGGTTCGGTTGCGCGTGCGATGTGGTGGGCGGTCGTGACGCTAACCACCGTTGGCTACGGCGACGTTTATCCCGAAACCATGTGGGGCCGCATTGCGGCGGGTCTTGTCGCGCTCGCGGGCATTGGCATTGTCGCTATGCCAACAGGTATCTTGGCTTCTGCCTTCGCCGAGGAATTTCGAGAGCGCCACGAGGCACAACAGCGCGCCGCCGATGAGGCGACGCGCCGTTCTGCGGAATGATCAGAACGTCCTACGCAACGTGATCGGAATATTGATCGACTCGTAGTCGCGTGAGTCGATGTTTGAATCGCGAACGCGGGCGTTGAGACCGATCAGAATTTCGGTGTCCTGACCGATCTTGTGTGAGATCGTTGCGCCAGCACCGTAGATGTAGTCTTCACGTTGCGGCGTCACCTCGTCGTACTCGCGGTACGACGCCGAACCCGCCAGACGCAACTTCCAGCCGTCGGCGATATTTCTGATCGTGTGCGACGCTTCCAACCCGACATAGCTGTACGAAGCACGATCTGGATTGGCATAGGCTCGACCAAGATTTGCACCAACGCTCGTGGCGCCACGCTGATCGGACCGCAGAATGCGCGAGATCCCGAAGCGCAGATTGTTCGTGGTGAAAGTCCAGTCGTCATAGAAATCGGCGTAACCGACAGTGCTTTCGAGGCTCAGCGAAGCACGGTTTTGAAAGGCGCCGTCTTCGGTTGTGCTGTGACCAAGGCGATGCGTGTAAGCGATCGAGAGCGCGACTGAGCTGTCGTCGCCCGCGATCTCATCAACAGAGTCGTTCGCGGTAATGCTCAGCGTGGCCGTGACATCCCAATCTGGGCTGAATACCAAGCGCCCGTTCTGATGGCTGCAGACGCCAACTTCTGAGAGACGCCGCCAGTTGGCCTCGGCGCGAACCGTAGCGACGACATCAGAATCGCCGCCATCCGTTTGCGCAGCGTTGGACATTGAGTTGACGCCAACATCGCCCTTCAGAGTGTGCTCGTTCAGATCGATCGCTGAATTGCCTTCAGCGCTGCAGGTGTCTGGAGCACCAGTCCGCGTTAGGTCCGCCGCCGTGCGCGGCTCCGCGTAAACATCGCGCAGAAATAAGAAGTAGACGCCAGGCGCCGCCGCCGACTCTGGCGCTAGTGGCGTGGTCTCGTCCTCTGCGTCGCGATCGGAAATAAGCGGCTCGGACGTACTTTGTCTGAATTCAAGGTCGATTGCGTCCTGAGCGAACGCCACGCGCGGTAGTGCCAGCAATGCAAAGGCCGTCAATGCGACGGCGATGCGCGTACCTGTGTGTCTGAGTCTCCCCATTTGCGCCCCTCCATCTCGTCGTGACTGTCTGCGTCACGATCGGATGCGCTCGCCGCCTCGTCCGAATCCGCGCCGGCGTCATTCTGAGCGTCACGGGTCTGGACAGCTTGTGTGTGGCGGTCGTCGTGGTCGGCGAAACGTTCGGCCTGAGCACTTATGTTCTGCTCGAAATCAATAATGTCATTGATATCCTGCGCGGCCACTGGGGCGGCGGTCAGAACTGCTGCTGCAGCACATATCAAAGCAAGATTGCGCATTGGGCCAACGCTAACCGGAACTTGCGGCGGAAGTTTAGTGAGACTGTGGAGAAAATGTCAACCTTCAGTTACCGTACGCTCGCGGTCCGGAGGCGGCGAGGAAAGATTGAGCCGCCGCGTCTCGCGGATGCGTCCATTCGCCAGCATACCTTCAATGAGCTCCGTGCCTGAGAGCCCGAACACGCGGCTGCCAATGAACAGCGCCCGCGTGTTGCCATACCAATCAACGCAGGACACTTCACAGCGATAGCTGGGATCCTGCGCATCCTGACGCGCCATCAGTTGACCAGCCCACCCCAAGCGTCCGTTGCTTGCGAGCGTCAGATAGGAAATGTCCGAGGCGCGGCTCCTAAACCACCAGCGTCCGCCTTCCCACGTGCGCGTCACAGTCGGCAGACCCATCACGCCGCTATCGTCAGCGCCCACCAGTGCGTTGAACGCGTGCGAGCGGCCTTCCGATTCATATCGGCCATCCAGCACCTGAGTGCTGACGATGCGCGGCACGCCCTCAAGGTCGAGTACCGACAAGCTTAAGCCGCGATCGGTGCGATAGCCGCTGAGGATGGCGTTGTTGCCGGCGCGCTCAAGCCGAATGATGTTATGTGGCGCTTGCACGATTGTTGCCGCTGACGGGTTTGCCAGCGGGAGCGCGACCACGCGCGAGGACGGTAGCGTTTGGCCCGCTTCTGGTGGATACGAACTCCATCCCGTCGCCGCCATACAACGAACGAACATGCGTATAGCGCACTTCATATTGCCCAGCTGGGCTCGGCGCTGTGTGTGGCGGCTCAGCCGCTTCGCGCGGCGTGGTCCGGAACGTGCTGAGCGGCGTGTGGAAGTAGCGCACCTGCGCGGAACCAGTTCTGCGCGCAGGGCCCAACATTCCATGTCGCCGTTGCCCCAGGAATTCCTCCATATTACCATCGAGCGCCCAACTGGTTCGTTGGCAATCCGCGTGCGTGGAATGGCGCGGCGTGTCACCGTTCAGCGGTACTTGAAACACAGTCGCCGGAACCGATCCGGACGGCGCGCCAGGCAGCTCGCAATTGCGCGATAGCACGGCGTCCCATTGATGCGGTGTCACCCAAGAAAGATGTCGGTGGTCGACCACACGAAGAATTCTACGCGTCGCCGCCCGACAAACGCCGATATCCAGCCAGTGATGGCATCTGCCAGCGCTCAAATCGCCGAGTGGGCATACTGAAACCGAGTGCACCATCGGCTGAAACACACGCTGCACCGGGCGATAAATGTCGTTGCCGTCAAACAGCGAGCGGCCTTCGGTAGTCACCGCGCGGCGATCGCCGTCGCGCAGCCAGCGTCGCACCACTGGCCAACGCATCCGCACGCGCGGATTGACGTTGGAGATGTCGAGCGGCGTGTAGATGACCAGATTGCCGTTCACCAACCGCGTCGCGTAATTTTCGATGTCGTAATAATCGTTCGAGGAGATGTAGTAGGTCGCTTCGCGCGTGAGTTGACCGTCGTCGTCGATCGTCAGGATCGTGATTTCGGAAGCTTGCTCGCGATACGAATAGCCAGCGACTAGGATGCGGTTGCCGCTGGTCAACAATTCATCGAACCAGGTGTCCTGGTTCGTACTGCGATACACATTCGTGCGGCTCGCGAGCGAGAGCCCCGGCGCTTCGCCATTGCGCGTATCGACGACGAACAGTCGACCATCCTGCAGCACGATCAGAAAACGCCCGACTTGCTTGACGATGCCGCCCTCATCAACGCCTTGAGTTTGAACGTTGGTTATCGATGAGGGTTCCCCCGACGCGGGCTGCTCATTCAATAGGCTATCGGTACTGAGAGTGGCGCTGAGTTCTAGCTGTTGGCTTGGCGCAGGCGCTGCGCCCGGCGCTGGCGGTGGTGGAGGCGGAGGCGGAGGAGGCGGCGCGGGCACTGCGTCGGTCGCGACTGCGCCGTCCTCGAAATCCCACCGCCTGCTGTGGCCGTTTAGCCGGTGCACCTCGCGCACGTAGCGCATGAAGTCCGCATCGTTCGCGAAGCGCTCAAGCGTTCGCCACAGCGGCGGCTGCGCCGTCTCAGCTTTTACGGAGCCTCGCACAGGCGTCTCGGCCTCGCCCGCTGCGCCAACGAACACCAAGGCAGCCGCAGCCGCGAGCAAGCGTAACTTCATGATGCGAACCCTCCACAATGGAGGACGCTACATGATTGTGGCGCAGATTCGAGCGAATCCGGGCGCTTCGATCACGCGTGCGCGATTAGAACGGATTGATGCGACGGCGCCGCGAATAGGCCAGGTAGCCCACGTTTGCGCCTAAGCGGAAGCCAACGCCCGCGCGCATGGGCGCGAGCGTGATGTTGCCGCGGCGCTGGTAGTTCACGCCGACGCCGCCGATGAAGTAGGCCGAACCGTCGACACCGGGAAAACGCTGGAAGATGTTGTCCGCACGCCGGAGATTGTAGGCGAGGGTGAATACACGCGCGGCGTTGCCGCCCGTATCAAAGCCGATCGACGGGCCTTGCCAATAAGTACGGGTGACGCCGTTGCCGCCCTTCAAGTGCAGATAGCCGTCGCCATAGCGCAAGCCGACGCCAATCGCGCCTGAGCCCTCATTGCCTTCGATGTAGCCGTTCGGTCGCCCGAGGTCTTCGAACACGTGATCGATAACTGTAGCGAGCCCTTCAGCGCCGGCGCCAAAGAAACGCTGCGCCGCAGCAAGGATTTCGTCGCGCGAGTAAGTCTGGTTCGCTTGCGCCAGCGCTTCAGCAGGAACAAGCAAAGCCGCGCCCGCGCCAAGCGCAAATCCGCGGCGTGAAAGATCGTCAGACATGGAGGGCCTCCGAAAGCTCAAGCACTGAACATAGGGCGGGGACAGCCTGAATCCTACGTGACTCCCGTCACGATAACCGCTTTTCAAGAGGTCTTGGCGGCCGCGACATTGGCGCTCAGGCGGCGTCAGCCAGAGAAATCAATCCAACCGTTTCAGCGTGGACCGCGTGGTTCATCCGCTCAATGTCTTTTAGTGTGCCGACTACCGTGCGCTGGAACTCCTCAAGGTCGCCGAGCAATTCGTCCAAGCGGTCTTTTACGCCCACATGTCGCGAGCATTCCACCTTGCCCATGATCCGCGTCACGTCGAGCCCCGCGGTCAGGCGGCTCATTTCCGAGCACGCCTGCTGAAAGCGATCTACCTGCTTGGCGATGCTCCGGAGGCTCTCGCTTGCGCGCGCACGATAGGTGCGCTGCTGTTCATCCAACAGCACCATCTCCGGCTCCCGCGGCAACGGGCACGCGTTGTCTTCGTTGTTGAAGAACGCAAGCAATTCACGCTGCACTCGTGCCGTTGCGGCCATGAACGCGCCTTCGTTGATCGCGTGCGAGACTCGTTGTGCGTTGGCGATAAAGTCCGTCAGGACCGTCGTCATTTCATTCGAGAGCGCTGTGTAGTTCGCGGCAATAACTCCAATCGCCGCGCCAGCTTGCCCCAGTTGCGCGGCGAGCACGCGGAAATTGAACGGGACGCTGGCGTTGGCGTCATAGGCTTCGGAAATGCGATTGGCATCGACAAGCAGTGACTTGGCGGTGTCCATCAGGCGATTGAAGGACCCGATTGTGAGATCGCGGCAGCGACTAAGTTCAACATCCCGCGCGGCAAGCTCAGCATTGAGCGCCGTTGCCATGAACTCCGAATAGTCACTGAAGCCGAGTTCCGGTAGACGCGCCAACAGAAGCCGCGCGCTGTCCGCCGGTGACAGCCGCTGTTGGTGCTCCGTTTCCGCAAGCGCCGCATATTCGCGTTTAACGACATCCAGAATACTGCTCGACGGCCGCAAGCGCACCGAAAGGTAGCCACCGTCAATCGGCGTCACGATAGCGAACACCCAGTAGTATCGCCCGCACCGCGCCCGGTTCTTTACAAAGGCGCCGATCGGTTCGCGCCGCTTGATCGTGTCCCACAACAACCAGAATACCGCCCGCGGCATGTCTGCATGGCGGATGAGTTTATGGGGCTTCTCCAGCAATTCGTCCCACGCATAACCCGAAATGCGTTGGAAAACGTCGTTGCCGTACTTGATGATGCCCGCGGTGTCGGTGCGGGAAAAGAAGAGCTCATCGAAGCCGAAGGTAATTTCAGTGTTCGAAGAGCTAGCGACGGCGGACATAGATGCTTGCCTCAGACTGAACGGTCGATCAGCGCGGGCAGTCTGGATCGGGCTTAGTTACTTCGAGGTTAGTGTTTCTTGGTGCGAGGGACGCACTTTCCCTGGCGGTAGTGGTTAGACGCCTGGTGTGTTGCCTGCATCGAACCGGCCAATCGCCAAGAAGCGATCGCGGCGCTGTTTGCGGAGATCGTCATTCGAAAGCTGCGCGAGTTCGTCGAGCGCTTCCGCAACCGCGGCGCCAACTGAAGCAATTGCCGCAGCTGGCTCGCGATGCGCGCCGCCGGTCGGCTCTTGGACGATGGAATCCACCACCCTCAGTTCGATCAGATCTTGCGCGGTGATCTTCATCGCCGTCGCCGCATCCTTCGCGCGCGCCGCGTCCTTCCAAAGGATAGAGGCCGCGCCTTCCGGCGAGATCACCGAATAGATCGAGTGTTCCAGCATCAGCACCTTGTTCGCGGCAGCAATCGCAATCGCGCCGCCTGAACCGCCTTCGCCGGCAATCACCGCCACCATCGGCACGCCGAGCGTGAGGCAGCGCTCTGTCGAGCGCGCGATCGCTTCCGCTTGTCCGCGTTCTTCAGCCAATGCCTGGATAGGCGCCCGCGGTATCGACAAAGCTCACCACTGGCAGCGAAAATTTGTCGGCCAGATCCATCAACCATACGGCTTTGCGATAACCCTCAGGCCGCGCCATGCCGAAATTGTGCTTCAAGCGATCGGCTGTCAATGCGGCCTTTTTCGTGACCCATCGCCAGCACCGGGCGCCCCAGGAAATTGCCTGTGCCGCCCAGGATCGCAGCGTCTTCACCGAAGCTGCGGTCGCCCGATAGCTCGACGTAGTCCGTCACCAGCGCGCCGACATAATCTTGATAGCGTGGCCGGTCGGCGTGCCGGGCCACCTGCGTCTTCTGCCAGGGGTCGAGCTTCGAATAGATGTCGCTGAGCTGCTTCTCAGCCTTCACTTTGAGGCGCGCTAGCTCGGCGCCCATAGCCAAAGCCTCGGAACCCGACGCCTCGGAGATAGCCGCCAGTTCCTCAATCTTGGCCTCGACATCGGCCACTGATTTTTCGAAATCGAGATAGGTGCGCAAAAGCTTCGGCCCGGACCCAAAGAAGGGCCGGACAATACCTCCCCGGAGCCTTCCATCAAGGTAAAGCCCCACCCCGGATACCAGGATTGCACCAGCCTCCGGCTCGCTCCATGCTGCAAACGCGAACAGAACAGGATCAAGCCACGTGACAAAGCCGCCCCGCCATTTCTTCGCGCCCCTGGCGAGTGGTGCGCCGGAGCCCCTTCGGGAACTGCCGGTAAAGCTTGAACGCATGATCCACTTTGTGCCGGCCCACAATGAGAAGCTGTGCAGCCGCGTCGGCGACATGGCCAAGACCGTCGACGTCATCCTCGCCAATCTTGAAGACGCGATCCCCGCCGACGCCAAAGAAGCCGCGCGCGCCGGCGCCATCGAGATGGGCAAGAGCTTCGATTTCGCCAAAGCCGGCGTCGGCTATTGGAGCCGCATCAACGCGCTCAACTCGCCTTGGCACTTGGACGATGTCACCCAACTCGTCGCCAATATCGGCAATCAGCTCGACGTCATCATGGTGCCGAAAGTGGAGGGGCCTTGGGACATCCACTACATGGATCAGCTGCTCGCTTTGCTTGAAGCCAAGCATAACGTGAAGCGGCCGATCCTGCTCCACGCCATTCTCGAAACCGCGCAAGGCGTCGCCAACGTCGAAGCCATCGCCGGCGCCAGCCCGCGCATGCACGGCATTTGCCTCGGCCCCGCCGATCTCGCCGCCTCGCGCAAAATGAAAACCACCCGCGTCGGCGGCGGCCATCCTGGCTACAAAGTCCTGAGCGACGCTGTCGAAGGTCACCCCCGCGACTCCGCGCAACAAGATCTCTGGCACTACACCTTCGCCCGCATGGTTGATGCCTGCGTTATGCACGGCATCAAACCCATGTACGGCCCCTTCGGCGACTTCGCCGACGAAGCCGCCTGCGAACAACAATTCCGCAACGCCTACCTCATGGGTTGCGTCGGCGCTTGGACGCTGCACCCCTCACAAGTCGCCATCGCCAAACGCGTCTTCACGCCCGACGTCGAAGAAGTAAAACTCGCCAAGCGCATGATCGACGCGATGCCGGATGGCACGGGCGTTGCGCTCGTTGACGGCAAAATGCTGGACGACGCGACGTGGAAGCAGGCCAAAGTGATCGTCGATCTCGCCAAACTCGTCGCCAGCAAAGAGCCCGAGATGAAGGCGGCTTACGGGCTCTGATCAGGGCGTAACGTTCGTCACGTCTGTCTCCGAGTGTCAACGTTATAAGCGTCCTCCAGCAATGGTGGTGACGCATGAAAATCCAGAAATACTTCTTCAGCCTCGTTCTTGTGACGGTGATGTACTTCACGCTCGCCGTGCTGCTCTCGCCACCGTTCGTGGGAACAAGTGCATAACGTGACGCTCGTCACGGCGAGGTCGCATTCGCGCGTCTAGGTGACCGTGCAGGGACAAGCACTCGGGAGGAATTCCATGAGAAGAACCACTCTAGTCGCCGGCATGATCGCCGCGAGCCTCATTGGCCTCAGCCAGGCAGCGTTGGCGCAAACGGGCCAAATCCAACGCCAAGATACGCCGCAGATTCAACGTCAGAACAACAACGTGTTGGTTGCGCGTGTCATTGATTTGCAGCCAATCCCATCACGCATCGAGCACGGCGTTGTTTCGGTGCGCAACACTGGCACTGCCGCCTCCACCCCCTCAATTGCGACAGTGAATTGCCATCTGCCGAACCAACAAGGCGGCTGCCCAGAACTCCCCGCGGCGGCGATTGCTGCCTACAGCAATCCCGCGTACCCGGACCGCTTGGTTGTCAACGTTCCCGCCATTCAGCCGGGCCACGTTCACAACCACAATCTGAGCTTCTGGGAAGATATCAGCTGGCCGAGCGGCAGTTACATCTTCGAATTTGTCGTCGACGCCGGCGCCTCGAATAACGAATCCAACGAAGCAAATAATGCGGGCCAACACACTTGGGTCGTCCCATAACGCCGTCTGATCGGTTCAGAGTTGATCAGAGCTCCCAAATAACGCACCCATCCCTGGACCAACGGGGATGGGATTGCGATGAAGAAATCAGCCGCTCTTGCTTTGTTCTTGGCGCTCGCCGCGCCGACCCTCGCCTTTGCGCAGGCGCCAACCCGCGCGGAACTCGCGCGTGTCGATCGCATCCTGCGCGGTACGCCGTTGATCGATGGGCATAACGATCTCCCGTGGGCGATACGTGAAGATCACGGCAACGATCTCACCAATGTCGACCTTTACAGCGACACGCGCACGCTGACGCCGCCGCTCCACACCGACATCCCACGCCTGCGCCAAGGTCGCCTCGGCGCGCAATTCTGGTCGGTCTACGTGCCCGCCGCGCTGAAAGGCCCCGACGCCACCCGCGCCACCTTCGAACAAATCGATCTCACCCGCCGCATGATCGCCGCCTATCCGCGGACCTTCGAGTTCGCCGATAGCGCCGACGATATCGTCCGCATACACCGCCGCCGCCGAATTGCGTCGATGTTCGGGATGGAAGGCGGCGAGGCGATCAACAATAATCTTGCGCTGCTGCGCGAGTTTCGCGCCGCTGGCGTTCTTTACATGACGCTCACGCACTCCACGAACAATGATTGGGTCGACAGCGCCACCGACGCGCCGGCGCACGGCGGCCTGACACCTTTCGGCGAAGAAGTGATCCGCGAAATGAATCGCGTTGGCATGCTGGTGGATCTAAGCCACGTTTCCGCCGACGCAATGCGCGATGCCTTGCGTGTCAGCAGCGCCCCCGTGATCTTCTCTCACTCCTCTGCGTTCGGACTAACGCCGCACCCACGCAACGTGCCCGACGATGTGCTCGAACTCGTTCGCACAAATGGTGGCGTCGTGATGGTGAACTTCTTCCCGGTCTTCACCTCGACGGAAGTGTGGGAGTGGAATGCGCGCAGGGCGTCCGAGGAAGCGCGCCTTAGAGCGCTCAATCCGGCAAACCAGACAGCCGTGACAGAAGGGGTCGCCGCGTGGGCTGAAAGCAATCCGCGCCCAGCCGTTGAAGTCGGAGTCATCGCTGATCACATCGAGCACATCGCTCGCGTGGCTAGCCGCGACAATGTCGGCATCGGCTCGGACTTTGACGGCGTGCCGTGGCTCCCTGAAGGCCTCGACGGTGTCGAGGACTATCCGAATCTCTTAGTCGAGCTAATGCGCCGTGGCTGGAGCGATCGCGATCTCGCAAAGCTTGCGGGTGGCAACCTCTTGCGCGCCCTACGCCAGGCGGAACGCGTGGCGGCTGTGCGCTGATCGGAAAGAAAACGGCCCCAGCGCGAGCCGGGGCCGTTTCAGTTCAGAACTCTTGACAGCTCAGCGGTCGGGCCGGCCGACGCGGCGGCGCGCTGGCGTGCGTGCCCGTGACGGACGCTCCGGCTCGGCCTGCGGTGCGCGGACTTCCGTCTCCGCATATTGCTGCGCAAGCGCTTCGAAGGTCAGCGTCGTCGTGTAGCTGCCAACGGCGGCGGGCGAGCCTGCCGGCATGTCAGCGCGGTGGCGCGCCGCAATGATGTAGCGGCCCGGCGCATCGAACGTGAACGTCGCGTTGCCCGCGGCGTCGGTAACGACGTAACGGTCGAGGTTGGTTTCCGCGTCACCCTCGGCGTAGATCACCACGGCGCTGTTCGCCATCGGCTGGCCGTCGAACAGGAGCTGCACTTGGAAACCTTCGCTGGCGAGCACCTGGTTCGGGTGCGTCACAGGGCGGAGCGCCAAGCGGCCAATCGTGTGATCGACCGACGTACGGTTCGCCGTGCCGCGCGTGACGTAGGTGTCGGCGACGGTGATGGTCTGCAGCGTCGTCGTTTGCGCGCCCTCCGGCACAGCTTCGTTGGCCCCGAGCACGCGCCACTGGCCGTTCTCACCGATGAGGTTCGCGACCTGGCCTGCGACTTCGCCGGTCGACACGCGATACGTGCCGCCGCGCGCGAGTTCTGCTTGCAGCTCTGTCGTGCCGCCTGCGGTGACGGCGATGCGATCCGCCGAGATACGTACGCCTTCCGGGTTGAGCACAGTCAGGCTGGCGCCCAATGCGATCGACGGCGTGAAGAATTGCGTGGCGTACGAGCCTTCAACATCGACGGATGCCTCCGTCACCCAGAATTGTTCCGGTTTCAGGTACGACGTGTACGCTGCTGCCGGGCTCACAGTTGCCGCGAATAGCACAGCCGCCAATACGTATTTCTTCATCAGTTCTCACTCGCCTGTTCGGCGGGAACCTAATTCCCGCTGATCCCTCACCCCTAAATCACACAAGCTGGCGTTAACTTTCAACCCTGTAACACGGCTGTGACTACCGTGGCCGGTTATCGAGAAGCGCAAGCAGGCCCAATAGGCTGACTACCGTAAACCAAATGAAGAGGGCGCCGGCGCCGAGCCAAGCTATGCCGATCAAGACGAATCCGACGCCGATGACGGCAGTCAAAACCCCCAATCCCCAAAGGATCGCGAAGCCGATCGTCCACCAAAATGCGGTGAACCAGATGCGCGTCTGATAGTTCAGATGCGAGCGTGCCAGCGGACCCGAACCGCTCTTAGTCGACAGCGCAATGATCACGCCCAGCAACGCAAACAGCGAAGCGCTCGGTATGCTGAGGAGGTAGCAGACATACACCGCAATGGCCGAACCGCGGCC
>JAWKUX010000003.1:0-343714 GCA_041398325.1 Hyphomonadaceae bacterium
TTTGAAGCTTGCGCGCGGGTCTTTGCATCTGGCCCACCTGAGAGCGCACGCTTCACCGCCGCCATCAGATCATCGAGATCGAACGGCTTTGGCATATAGTCGAATGCGCCGGCGCCGGCGGCGCCCATTGCGGTCGCCACCGTGCTTTGCGCGCTCATCACAATCACAGGGAGGTGCGGCCGCGCCATGCGGATGCCCGGGAGCGCATCGAACACGCAATCGTCCCCCATATAGACGTCGCTCAGCACAAGATCGCCTTCGCCATCACGCACCCATTTGGAAAGCGTGGCGACATTGCCCGTGGCGCGGACATCGTAGCCCTCTTTGCCGAGCGCCTGCGAAAGCACGAGACGCAGTGAATTATCGTCTTCGGCAAGGAGAATGCGTGCGCTCATGTTGTTTCGTCCGGGTCGATGGGGAGAAGAATACGGAAAGCTGTGCGGCCAGGTTGGCTATCGACTTCGATCCGCCCGTCGTGGCGGGCGATGATGTCGGCGGCGACAGTGAGGCCGAGGCCCATGCCACCGCTCTTGGTGGTCGCGAAGGCCTCGAATAGGCGGTCGGCGACATCTGGATGCAAGCCGGGGCCGTTATCGACGATTTGCACTTCAAGCTGCGCGCGGGCAGCGCCGCTAGCGGCAGAGCGAAACTTCACTCCCGAGCGATACGAGGTCGAAATCGCGATCTCGCCGTCAACTTGCCCGGCAACGGCTTCAGCCGCGTTCTTGGCGATGTTCAAGAAAGCTTGGATCAATTGATCCAGATCGCCGCGAACCGGCGGCAGACTGGGATCGTAACGCTCGCGAATGAGCACGTCGGGCGCGCTTGAGCCAATCAGTTTGCGGACACGATCCAGAGCTTCGTGGATATTGAATCGATCAAAGCGCGGGACATCGACGGCGCCCAGCGGATCTATGCGATCAGTGAGACGCCGCACGCGGTCCACTTCATCTACGATGAGCTTCGCGAGCGCCGCGGACTCTTCGTCCTCAGCACGTGAGATAAGTTGCGCGGCAGCGCGAATACCAGCCAGGGGATTTCGCACCTCATGTGCAAGCGTCCGCGCCGCATTGCCGGCCGCTGCAGGTGGCGCCGAACGCGCTCGCGGCGGACGCGTCAGCACCAGCGCGATATAGCCATGCTCCCCCACCGGGGCAGCGGCGACGCTAGCGTGGCCCAGTGCGAAGCCAGGGCCAACAAGCGCAACATCTGCTTCCGCCACACCACTCGCGCCGCCAAGCGCACGACGCACAAGCGCGATGATCGGCGCATCCATTCCGAAAATCTCATCGAGGCGGCGTCCGAGCAGACCGCGACCGACACCAGCAAGCAATTCGGCAGCGGCGGCATTCACGAAGCGAATGCGTTCGCCAGCGTCGATCCCCAGCACCGGCGCTGGCAGAGCCTCAAGCCACCTTTCCGCGTTGGGGGCCTGAGCCCGTTGCGGCAGCGGGCGAAGGGTCGGATCGTTCATGCCGCTGCTCGATCCAGGCCGTCATCGAAGAGCTGGATCAGCGCCTCACGAACGCGTGTTGGATCCTCCAGCGTGCAAATAGCCTTGCGGATGTCGCGGCCGTCGGGGCCGAATTCCGCATCGATCATCCAAGCGATGTGCTTTCGCGCAACGCGAACGCCAAGCGCGCCATCGTAGAAATCAAGCGTGTCTTCATAGAGTGCGAGCAGGCTCTGCAGCAAACGCGCACGCGACGGCGGCGAAACTTCGCCGTCTTGCTTTAGCGTGCGCTCGATCGCTGCAGGCAGCCACGGCCTGCCTTGCGCCGCGCGTCCAACCATCACGCCGGCCGCTCCGGAGAGTTCAAGCGCACGTCGTGCTTCCTTGGCCGTGCCGATGTCGCCATTGGCGATCACGGGAATGCGCACAGCTTGCACAACTGGCGCGATCGCTTCCCAACTCGCAACACCGCGGAAGAACTGACTGCGCGTGCGGCCGTGGATGGTGAGCATGCGCACGCCAGCATCTTCAGCGCGCTTGGCCATCTCTGGGGCGTTAAGCGAACTCTCATCCCAACCCAGACGCATCTTCAGCGTCACGGGTCGCTTCGTGGCGTTGACCGTCGCTTCGACCAGGCGCATCGCATGATCGGGGTCGCGCATCAGCGCGGAGCCGCAGGCGCCACTGGTGACGCTCTTCGATGGGCAGCCCATATTGATGTCGATGACGTCCGCGCCGGCCGCTTCGGCGAGCCTCGCCCCTTCCGCCATCCAATGCGCATCGCGTCCCGCGAGCTGGATCACCAAAGGTGCGATAGCACCAAAGCCTGCAGCGCGGCGAACCATGTCGATCCGCGCCCGCGCCAGCTGGTCGGATGCGATCATCTCAGAGACACAGTATTGGCCGCCAAACGCCTTCACTTGGCGACGGAACGGGATGTCCGTCACACCCGCCATGGGTGCGAGCGAGACAAGAGGCGGTTTTTCGTTCAAATCGAACACTTAGCACCCCGGTTCGACAGGGAGCTTAGGGCGCCTAAAAAGCGGGCGCCAAGGGTTTTATGCTGCGATGCAACATCTAGACGCCGATTTTCTCCAGTCATGAGGTTCGCGGCGATCATTGTGGCCGGCGGTCGGGGCGAGCGCGCTGGCGGCGAAATAGCGAAACAATACAAATCGTTGCTCGGACGTCCTGTGATTCGCTGGTCTGTGGAGGCGTTCGCTGAGGCTGGCGCGAGCCAGATTGTCGTTGCCTGCGCCCCTGAACACGCCGATCTCTGCCGCACTGCAACGGCGGGGATCGCCGGCGTGCGGATCGTCGATGGTGGCGCGACGCGCACTGGCTCGGTTCGCAACGCCTTGGCGACAGCGGACGCAGCTGAGGCGATCCTCATCCATGATGCGGCACGACCAGGGCTGAATCCAGGTTTGATCCAGGCTCTCGTCTCCGAGCTGGCGGCAGGCGCGGCCGCCGTAGCGCCGGCGCTTGCCTTGCCGGATACGCTACGCCGCGCTGACGGTTCGGGGCGCATTGTTGAAGATGTCGCGCGCGAAGGCGTGATGCGGATACAGACGCCACAAGCCTTTCGCGCTGACGTGCTGCGCGCGGCCTACGCAGCGCTCGCACCAGACGCCTCGATGACAGACGACATCGCCGTTGCGCGCGCCAATGGCGCCGATGCGAAACTCATCGATGGTGACACGAAACTGACGAAGATCACCTACCCAGAGGACATAGCCATGCTCGAACGCATGCTCGGCGGCGAGCGCATCACCTGCGTAGGCCACGGCGTTGACGCGCATCGCTTCTGCGAAGGCACATTCGTCACGCTCTGCGGCGTACAGATTCCGCACAACAAGGGTCTCCTCGGCCACTCAGATGCGGACGCTGGCTGGCACGCGCTTGTCGACGCGATATTGGGCGCGCTCTGCGAAGGCGACATCGGCGCCCACTTCCCGCCGAGTGATCCGCAATGGAAGGGAGCCGAGTCCGAGCGCTTCCTCCGCCACGCAGCGAAGCTCGCTGAACGGTCAGGTGCCCGCATTTTGCACGTCGATGTGACACTGCTCTGCGAGCGCCCAAAAATCGGCCCCCACCGCGACGCAATGCGTGCACGCACGGCTGAGGTCCTTCACCTCCCACTCAATCGCGTCAGCGTGAAAGCGACGACGACCGAGCGCATGGGCTTTACAGGCCGCGAAGAAGGCCTAGCGGCGCATGCTACGGCGACGGTGGAACGGCCGGCATAGGTGCGCCGTCGGTTTCCGTCGCAGTCGGCTGACACTGCTGCAGGTAGTGGTAGACGATGCAGGTTTCCGCACCTGTCAGGCCGTCCCAAAGCGCGCGGGGCAGATTGATGTAGTCGTCTGTCCAGGGGCGTCCGGGCGGCGGGGTAATAAGACGCCAATCCGGATCGAGCGTAAACGGCGCCAGCGCGTTCGGCGAGTTCGCGATCACCATGACGCTCGCCGCGAGCCCACCGACATACGAGACGCGCTCCAATTCGAAGCGATCGCTGATCCGGTAAAGATACGGGACATTGAGGCTGTGCGCGACGCGCGCCGCCTCGGACACCAGCGCCAGATTCCGGTTCGACAGGTGCAAGATGACGATGCCGCGGTCGCTCAGCTTCGAGAGATAGAGCGCGATAGCTTCCCGTGTCAGCAAGTGCGCCGGAATGGCGTCGGATGAAAACGCGTCGACGACTATCACATCGAACGCGCCATTGGGTTCCTCGGCAATCTGCAAGCGTGCATCGCCAAGCTCGATACGGCGATTGGGCTGGCAGGCCCGCACGAACGTAAAGTCTCCTCCCTCTTCGGCGGAGAGGCGAACAACGGCAGGATCGATCTCGAAGATCGTCAGTTGGTCTGTTGGGCGTAGCAGGCACGCAGTCGAGCCTGTCCCCAAGCCGATAAGTGCGAGATGGGTCACCGCGTGCTGCGCCGACGACACCGTGATCGCCTGACCCAAAGCTGTACGTTCGTGATAATAAGTCAGCGCTTGGCGCTCGACCGTGGGTCCGACGAGCTGGGCGCCGTGGATGGTGGTGCCGTGCATCAGCATTCGAAGCGCAGGCAAGTCCGGTCTTTCCGGGTTGGTGAACTCGCGGGTACGCAGCACGCCGAAGAAACTGCGCTCTTGCGTGATAATTCGAGACCCACGCGTCTCGTCGAAGAAAATAATCGTGAACGCCACCAAGACGATTGCCGCCAGCGCCCATGGCTTGCCACGATTGAAGAAGATCGCGACGCCACAGAACAGGATGCCCGCGACTGTCAGCAAGTTAGCGTCGACGCCGCCGGCCTTGATCAACAAGAGCAGCACGAGCACGACTGAGGCCATCGCCACGCCGATAGCCAGATCCGCAACGCGGCCGTCGTCCTTGCGGGGCAAGATCGTGCCGTGCACGGCGAAAGCCAACACGAAGAAGCTCGTTCCCATCAACAGTCCGCCCCAGGGCTGGCGCGCGACGATGCGTGTGGCTTCGGCGGTCTCGGCCGTTACGAAGACCTGAGACAAGTTGAAGACGATGTAGATGATCAAGATGGCATGAACGGCAGCAACGCCAAGGAACGTATAGCGGTACGCTGCTGGCCGGCTCTCATCGCCCCAGCCTGCAGCGAGCACTGCGGCGCCTGCGCCTACAGCCGCTATGATCAAGACCGAGTCTAGCGCCTGAAAATAGAGCAGGATGACAGCCAACAGCCCCATCGTGATCGCTGCCGTGAGCGAAGCGTCTACGAGGCGCGGCATGTCACTGTCTTCGCGTGGCCTGAAAAGGCACGCTGCCGCAAGCGCCAACGGGTATTCGTAGACGTTGTTGAACACGAGCGGAGCAACAAGCGCCGCGAAGGCGCCGCCAAGTACGCCCCCTAGCGACACATAGAGATAAAACTCTGTCAGCCGGTCAGCACTGGGTCGCGAGTGCGCCAGCGCCAAATGGCAAATCAACGCACTGAAGAAGAAGCCCGCCAGGATGCCTGACACTGAGCCCATCCAATTGCCCGACGCGTAGTACGACATCAGCATCAGCGCGAGCGCGACCGGATGGATAAAGAGCGTCCCCGCTTCCATCCTCTCGCTGCCGCGCGCGAACGCGAGGACGAAGGTCAGCAGATACAGCGCCAGCGGGATCACCCACAGCATTGGCGCGGAGGCAACGTCGGTCGAAATATGCAGCGTCACACCGAGCGAGAGCGCTGAGGGCACCGCCGCAGCAGCGACCCAATAGCCGCGCTCGCGCCAGCTCGGCGCTGGCCCCGTGTGTTCAAGCGGTTTCGGCGTTTCACCGTGCGATGTGATCGCCATTGCCGCGGCAAGCGCGATCAGCGCGCCAACCAAGAGGTACCCGACCTGCCAGGCCGCACCTTGTGCCTGAACGCCAAGCAGCGGCTCGATCAGCGCCGGATACGCCAGCAGGCCAGCAAAGCTGCCGAGATTGCTTGCGGCATAGAGATAGTACGGATCGCTTGCGTCGGCGCGCCCCGTGCGCGCGTACCACGCTTGAAGCAACGGCGCCGTCGCTGACGCCGCCGCAAACGGGGCGCCCACTGACAGTGCAAGCACCCCGATCAGCCACCACACCGGATGCTCGGAACTTGGCTCGCCAAGCAGTGACGTCACTTGCACCGGCAACACGAACCACGCTGCAAGCAGCACCAGGGCATGGACACCGGCTTGAATGCGGAGGTCCTGCACACGCGCAAGCAAGTGCGCGTAGAGATAGCCAACCAACAGCGCCGCCTGGAAGAACGCCATCGAGGTGTTCCAGACCTGCGGCGAGCCGCCGAGCAGCGGCGTCACCATGCGACCGAACATCGGTTGCAGCACGAATATCAGCGCCGCGCTCGAGAACAGCGCCAGAATGAACACAGGCGCTGCGACGCGTCGCGCTAAGGCTTCCATGGTCCCTCCGGCAATTGCCGCGCCTTCTGCCACCGCGCGTCCAACTATGGAATGGACTTTCACCGCGCGGCGGCGACACTTGTCAGCATGTCAGCCAGTTCCAACTTCGCGCGCGCCGAGGCCCTGCTCAAGGCCACTAAGGAGCGCGGCTTAACCATCGCCACGGCGGAAAGTTGCACAGGCGGATTGATCGCGGCCACGCTTGCCGCGGTGCCGGGCGCGTCGGCTTCGCTGGAGCGCGGGTTCATCACGTATTCGAATACGGCTAAGAGCGAACTACTCGGTGTGCCTATGGCATTGATCGACGTGCATGGCGCCGTGAGCCGCGAAGTGGCGTTGGCCATGGTGACCGGTGCGCTCGCGCATAGTCCCGCTGATGTTGCTGTCGCCGTCACCGGCGTCGCCGGTCCAGACGGCGGTACGGCCTCGAAACCTGTTGGGCTCGTGCACATCGCCGCCGCGCGCCGTGACGGCGCAACACTGCACGAGGAGAAACGCTTCGGCGCGATTGGGCGCCACGAAGTGCAGGCTGAAACTGTCGCTGCGGCGTTCGAGATGATGACGCGCCTACTAGACTAACCCAGCCGCCGCTTCGCTTCGCGCTCGAAAGCTTCCATGATCTTGGAGGCGAGCTTATCTTTGTTCGCAGAGATCGCGCCTTGCAGCAGCGGGTTCTTGAACTCGTAGGCGATCCAGTAGCGCACATGCGCGCCATGCTCGTGCGGCTTGAACCACCAGCGATTGTTCAGCGAGTGGAGCGGGCCTTTGACCAAGGCCACCTCCACCTCCCCTTTCGCAGGCTCGCAGCGTACTGATGTCGCAAACGTCACCCTGATCGCCTGCCAGCCCACATCAGCTTCTGCGACGCCGGCCCAGCCGCCATGTTCGCGCGGCTCTTCCTTGGTGACGCGCATCTTCTTCAGGAACGGCACGAACTCGGGATAGACCCGCACATCGCCGACCAGGCGGCACAAGTCCTCAGGCGCATACGGCAACACGCGTTCGGCCTCGATAACTGTGCGTGGCATCTCAGTCTTGAGATAAGGCGAGCCGCGCCGCCTTCAGTCGCGCGAAATCGTCGCCGGCATGGTGCGATGAACGCGTCAGCGGCGAGGCCGAAACCATAAGGAAGCCCTTGGCGTAGGCGATGGTTTCGAGCGCCTTGAACTCCTCCGGCGTCCAGAAGCGATCGATGGCGACGTGCTTCTTCGTCGGTTGCAGGTACTGGCCGATGGTTAGGAAATCGACGCCGGCGACGCGAAGGTCGTCCATCACTTGCAGCACTTCGTCCTTGGCCTCCCCGAGGCCGACCATGAGGCCCGATTTCGTGAACTGCTTTGGATCGCGCTGCTTCACAGAGTCGAGCAAGCGCAGCGATTGGTAGTAGCGCGCGCCGGGGCGGATCGAGTGATAGAGCCGCGGCACGGTCTCGAGATTGTGGTTGAACACGTCCGGCCGCGTCGATCACGCGCTCGGCGGCGCTGGCTTGCGCAGGAAGTCTGGCGTCAGAATTTCGATGGTCGTGTCAGGCGCCGCGCGGCGGACGGCTTGGATCGTTTGCACGAAATGATCGGCGCCACCGTCTTCGAGATCGTCGCGATCGACGCTGGTGATGACGACGTGCTTCAGCCCCATCTGCGCCGTTGCGAAGGCGACGTTCTCAGGCTCGGACAAATCCAGGGGCAGCGGCTTGCCGGTGGCGACGTTGCAGAACGAGCAAGCGCGCGTGCAGATGCCGCCGAGGATCATGAAGGTGGCGTGCTTTTGGCTCCAGCACTCGCCGATGTTGGGGCAGCCCGCTTCTTCGCAGACAGTGTGGAGCTTTAGATCGCGGACCAGCTCTTTGGTCTGGTGGTAACCCAGGCTGGTCGGCGCCTTCACCCGGATCCAGTCAGGCTTACGCGGGCTGGCATTGTCCGGCCGCCCCTCCTTTTCGGGGTGGCGGGGGCGCTCTGGATCGCCTCCTTGGCGCAAATCAATCAGTGTCGGCACGCTCGCCAACATGAGCCTCCCGGCCTTGTCCCGCAACGCCCGGACGGCAAACCTCCCCTGCTTCGCCAAATACTTAATGACCCCCTCCCTTGTCCGGCCACGATCGGATCGTTAGTCTCTGTTACAACCGTGAAACAATAATCACGGGTTGGGCGTCTCCTGACCGGAGCGGCCCAGGGCGGAACATAGGTCGGAGGCAACACCCTCATGGCGCATCGGTCTTTCGAACTCGCGCGCACGCGCGTCACTCTGTTCGAAGCTCTGCTCCGGGCCCGGAATATGAAGGGCGGCAAATATCAGATCATCGAGGATCATGATCGCAAGCCGATGAGCTATGACGACGTTATCCGCGCAGCGTTCGCGCTGGGCGGTAAGCTCGACACGCTCATCAAGCGGCGCGAGACGGCGGGCGTGCTGCTGCCCACGGGCGTCGGCGCCACGGTGACGTTTTTCGCACTTCACGCGATCGGTCGCACGCCGGCAATGCTGAACTTCACCGCCGGCGCGATGAACCTGCGCTCGGCCTGCGAAGCGGCAAACGTCCGCAAGATTTTGACCTCGAAGGTCTTCATAAAGAAGGCTGGGCTCGAATCCGTTGTAAACGAACTCGCTAAGCACGCTCAGTTCATTTATCTCGAAGACGTCCGCAAGACTGTCGACATCGGCGACAAAGTCATCGCCCTGATCAAGGGCTTCTTCCCGCGCATGTTTGCGGCGAAGGCGAGCCCGGACGATACGGGCGTCATCCTGTTCACCTCAGGCTCCTACGGCACGCCCAAGGGCGCGGTGCTTTCGCACGCCAACATCGTCGCCAACGTCGAGCAAGCGCACGCGCACATTCCGTTCGATCCGAACTGGTCGTTCTTCTGCCCGCTGCCGATGTTCCACAGCTTCGGGCTAACCGGCGGCGTGATGCTGCCGATCTTCACCGGTCACAAGACCTTCCTCTTCCCCTCGCCGCTAGCGGTGAAGGAGATTCCGAAGCTCATCAAGGAGACCGGTGCCAATGTCTTCTTCGCCACCGACACGTTCGCGCAGCAATATGCGCGCAACGCCGCTGACGGCGATCTGAACTGTATCCAGCTGATGGTCTGTGGCGCTGAGCGCGTGAAACCCGAAACGCGCGAGCTCTATGAGCGCCGCTTTGGCGTTGAGTTGCTCGAAGGCTACGGCGCGACCGAAGCGTCGCCCGTTATTGCCGTGAACATTCCGGGCGCGAACAAGCACGGCTCGGTTGGTCAATTCATCCCTGGTATTGAATGGCGCCTTGAGCCGGTGCCCGGCATCGAAGGCGGCCAGAAGCTTTATGTGCGCGGGCCGAACGTGATGCGTGGCTATCTCGATCCGACCAAGCCGTTCGGCATCGATCTTCTGCCGCAAGGCTGGCACGACACTGGCGATGTCGTTGATGTCGATAGCGATGGGTTCATCCGCATCCTCGGCCGCGTGAAGCGCTTCGCCAAGGTTGGCGGCGAGATGGTGTCGCTGAACGCTGTCGAAGCTTACGCGCAGACCGTGTGGCCCGATCATTTGCACGCTGCCGTCGCCCTCCCCGATTCACGCAAGGGCGAACGCATCATCCTCTTCACCGACCACGCCGGCGCCACCGCCGAAGAGCTGCAAGCCTGGTGCAAAGCCAATGGCGCGAGCGAATTGGCGGTGCCGAAGAAGATCGTCGTGATCGACGAGATCCCAGTGCTCGGCAGCGGCAAGACCGATTACGTCGTGATGCAGCGCATGGCGGCGGAACGGTTTGCTGAGGCAAAGGCGGCTTAGGTTGGCTCCACGGAATCGGTGCAAAATGGGACCGGAGGCGGTCCCATGCCCGACAACATCACCCCGATCCTTGAGATCGGCCAAGAAGCTCAACGTCACTATCGCGAACGCGGCAATGACCTGGACGTGCGCATTGCTACCTGGGCCCTAATCGGCAACGGTGCTGCACTACTTCTTTGTTTCAATGGTCTCCTCGATCGAAAGATTTGCGATTGGGCCGCGGTCTTGCCGTTTGTTCAAGTGTTCTTACTCGGATTGACATGTGCCTTCGCGAAAGTGGTTTTCACGCAAGCAGTCTTCGAGCGAAGCGAAAGGCAGATGATCCTGATCACGGCAGGCATGCGTACTGCCACAGCCCACATTGAAGCGAAGAAGAAGGCGCTTGCTTCTGGAACTGAGGATGAACTCAGCAAGAAATTCGATCAAGCGATAGCCGAAATCAAACATCTGCAGCGCGGCTCTCCGCTTACCAGATGGCTCAGCCGCTTCGCGTCATGGTCACTAGCCGCGAGCGTCGTTTGCTTTGGCGGCGCAATCTTTGTTGCCGTGAATAGCAACTTGTCGACCTCTGCGCTCTGCGCCGCTCCCTAAACGTGCAGCACGCGTCCGTACGCATCCAGTACCGCCTCGTGCATCATTTCTGACAACGTCGGGTGCGGGAAGACGGTTTCCATCAGCTCGTGCTCAGTGGTCTCCGTTTGCATGGCGATGGCGTAGCCTTGGATGAGTTCGGTCACTTCGGCGCCGATCATGTGCGCGCCGAGCAGTTCGCCGGTCTTGGCGTCGAACACGACCTTGACCATGCCCTGATCTTCGCCAAGCGCGATCGCTTTGCCGTTGCCGACAAACGGAAAGCGGCCGACGCGCACTTCCCTGCCCGCGGCTTTAGCTTTCGCCTCGGTGAGGCCGACGCTGGCGACTTGCGGATGCGAGTACGTGCAGCCCGGAATGCGCTCCTTGATCATCGGATGCGGCTTCTGGCCGGCGATGGCTTCGATGCAAATGATGCCCTCGTGGCTCGCCTTGTGCGCCAGCCACGGCGCGCCAGTGACGTCGCCAATCGCATAGAGCCCGGCGACATTGGTCTTGCCGTAACCGTCAGTGACGATGTGGCCGCGATCGGTTTTCACGTTGAGAGCTTCGAGACCGAGGTTCTCGATGTTGCCGGTGATGCCGACCGCGACGATCGCGTGTGAAGCCGTCAGCGTCTCCTGCTTGCCGTTTGCTTGCACGACCGCCTCAACACCATTGGCCGTCGCCTTCAGCGACTTGGCTTCGGTGGAGGTCATGATCTTCAGACCTTCCTTCTCGTAGCGCTTCTTGGCGAACGCCGAGATTTCCTCGTCCTCGACCGGCAGCACCCGATCCAGCAATTCGACGACGGTCGTCTTCACGCCGAACGCGGCGTAGAAGCTCGCGAACTCGATGCCGATGGCGCCGGAGCCGAACACCAGCAATGACTCCGGCCACGACGGCGGAGTCATCGCGTCGCGATAGGTCCAGATGCGCTTTCCGTCGGCCTTCAAACCCGCCGCCGGAATTTCGCGCGCACGCGCGCCGGTGGCGAGGATGACGTGCTTGGCTTCATACGCCGCGTCTCTCCCGTCCTTGCCTTTCACGATCACCTTCGCCGAAGCGCTGCCCTTCTCAAGCCGCGCTTCGCCTTCGATCACCGTGATCTTGTTCTTCTTCATCAAGAACTGGACGCCCTTTTCCATGCGTCCAGCCACGCCGCGCGAGCGCTTCACCACGGCTTCGGGATCGAAGTTCACGTTCTCGATGGTGAGGCCGTATTCCTTGGCGTGCATCGCGTTGCGATAGACCTCGGCGCTGCGCAGCAACGCCTTCGTCGGGATGCAGCCCCAGTTGAGGCAGATGCCGCCGAGCCGGTCACGCTCAACGATGGCGGCCTTCATCCCCAACTGCGCCGCTCGAATGGCCGTGACATAGCCGCCGGGGCCGGAACCGATAACGATGACGTCGAAGGATGTGCTCATAGGTCGTACTTAGCAGTCCGACCCGCGAGGTGAAGGTGGTGATTGGCGATGCTGCGTTGCGATATCGCTAGGCTGCCGCAATCCCGAACACGTTCCTGATCCCATCGACCACGAACTGCGCCGCCAACGCCGCCAGCAGGATGCCGAAAATGCGCGTCAGCATGGACGCCACTGTCTCGCCCATGATGCGGGACAACGGGCCAGCCGCCAGGAACGCGACGAGGCAAAGCGCGAGGTTCGCGCCCACGCCCAACAGGATGATGCCACGCTCGGCCAGGTTTTCGTGCTCAGCGAAGAACAGCATGATCGAAGCGATGGCGCCCGGCCCAGAGATCAGCGGGATCGCCAGCGGGAAGACCGAGATGTCATCCTGCGTACCGGGGTGCTTGGCTTGCTCCGCCGCCACCTGCTCGGCCCGTTCCTCGCGACGCTCCGAGCGCTTCTCAAACAGCATGTCGACGGCGATCAGGAAGAGCAGCAAACCGCCGGCGATGCGGAAGGCGTCGATCGAGACGTGGATCTGCTCCAGCAGCCACGCGCCACCGAACGCGAAGGCGAGCAAGATGCCGGTGGCGATCGCGATCGACTTGAACGCCATGCGCCGGCGCCATTCCGGCGCCATGCCGTTGGTCATGGTCGTGAACATCGGCGCCATCGCCACCGGATCGATGGCGACGAAGAAGGTGACGAACGAGGCAAGCAGCAACGATAGCATCAACGCGCCTTAACCGATTCAGCTTCTGTTTACGTCGATTATTCGCATGCCTTACCGCAATTTTTACGGCGACTTCGTATAAGGGACCCATGGCGGACCGGCGTCTTCAAGAACCCAAAATCCTGCGAATTCTAGTCGTCCATGACAATGCTTTTCAGCGGAGTCTGACGATCGAGACGTTGCGCCAGATGCGCAACGTTGTGGTCGAACATGTCAGCGACGCCGAACGCTGCCTGGAGGTGCTGCCTCTCTTGGGGCCCGACATCATCGTCACCACCTGGGACTTGGAGGGCTGCGACGGGGTCACAATGACGGCCCGGATTCGCGCTGGTGAGTGCGGTGAAGGCTTCCGGCGGGTGCCAGTTGTCCTCGTTTCCGACCGCGGCCGTCCCAGCGATATTGATCACGCCCGCAATGCTGGTGTGAACGAATTCGTGCAGACACCCTTCTCCACAATGGCGTTGTTACGGCGCGTCCGCGAGACCCAACGCCGTAATCGCGATTTCATCGAAAGCGCCGAATATGTAGGTCCCTGCCGCCGGCGCCGCCCGAACGAACAGGACTATGATGGCCCGCGCCGGCGCTTGTTCGACAACAACAACAAGCAGGCTGACGCGCCTGATGTTCAGATCCGCAAGGGCATGGCCCGCATGTATTGCGAGCGCATCGCCCTTCTGCTCAAGTCGCTAGAGCCGGGCGATGGCGCCGCGCTACGCGATCTTGGTCTTACCTGCGGCCAACTTAGCGCGCTGGCCGACGACATGAACGACCGGCTGCTGATGTCCGCCTCATCGTCGCTCTTCAACTACATCAAGGGCGTCGGCGCCGATGCGCCGCCCAGCGCGGACGTCGTCCAGGCGCATTTGGATTCCATCGTCCAATTGGCGGAATTGCCGAATTCGCAGGTTGAGCTCCGGCGGACGGTGACCCAGCAACTCAACGTCATGGTGACCAAGAAGCTGCGCCAAACCGGTGGCCGCGCCGCCTAGGGCGTCACATGGCCCGCGCCGCCGCTCTGGGCGGCTTGGATCAACACCTGAATGGTCGCAAGCGTGGCGTAAATCGTCACCGCGAACGCGACGATGTCTAGTGGCAGCGCAAGCTTGCGCATCAACGGCGCCGCGCCCCTCACCGCCGCGCCAGTGATGGCGCCCAGTAGCGCGCCGGTCAGCAACGCCGCTATCGGGGCAGCACTTGCCAGCACGAAGAGCGTTTGATCCCTTCCCTCGGTGCCGATGTAGGCGTGTGTGAGGAGTAAGCCGGGCGTCAACAACGTCAGCACAAGACTCAGCAGCGCCAGAACATTGTTCTTTGGCTTCTCCTCATCCGGCGAGCGCGCCGAGCCCCATTGCTCGGTGAAGACCGCCAGCGTCTCGAACGCGACAGCGACAAAGAACCAAAGGCCTACAGCCTGAATCAGCAGCGCCAGCATGGCGACGATGATACGCCTGCCCCAGCCCCTGTGGAGAGCTTTGCGCCGCCCATTCGTCGCTTAACTCACCGGGGGCGGCAGTGGCGCCGCACTCGGCCAAGTTCAGTCAGCCAGAGCTTCGGCCACCGCAACCAGACGCGCGGTCTGCGCTGCCGCCCAGCCGGTGTCGACGCGCGCCAATGTCACCCCCATGGCCAGAATGAGCGCGCCGAAGCCAGCGACAATGCTTGCCATCCGGAACATGACCCGGGCGTCGCGAGTGAAAAGGCCAATCATTGCGCCGATCAGCGATCCCAAGAAGCTTGCCGCGATCGGTAGCGTCATGAGCACCAGACGTTCGTTCTCGTCGCTCGATACGACGTAGGCATAAGCCACCAGCACCGTCGGCGTCAGCGCCGATGCGAGCGCCACCAAGCCCATAACAAGTCCGCGCCGCGCGGGTTCCTCGTTAGGTGCGCGCGCCGCACCCGCCTTGGCGATCAGGCCGGCAACGAACACGCCGGCGACAGCAGCAAAATACCCAAGCCCAGCCGTCGCCATCAATGCGTCGAACATTTCGCTCCCCAGCGCATTGGGGCACTAGAGCTAGTGTTGCTGGACGCGCAACAGCGACGCTACGTCAGCGCGGCGTTCAGGCGCGCGGGCCGGCAGCCGTGGCGCAAAATTGCGCGACGGCCTCCCAGCTCACAAGAGCGGTAAGCGCGAGTGTCGCGACCGCGAGTGGCGCGGCGGCGATGTTGAGCGTTTTGCCAAAGCCCGGCGCCGCTGCGCGGATTATCCAACCGACGATTGATCCGAGGGTGACCACCACAGCCAGAAAAACAAGCAGACCCATCACGACGAACCGTTGCGCGATTGCGAACTCGATTAGCTGCGTTTGCGTGAATGCGGCGCCTTCAAGCCCGAGGATCGACCAGAACGCGTAGACGAACAGCATGATCGGCGTGACAAGAGATGCGATCCCCGCAATCAGCAGAGTCAACACTTGCGGTTTCTCTTCCCCCGCCTCTGGCCTCGGTCGCGCGGACTCACACACGGCGCTGAGCAACATGCCCGCGACGGCGACGAACCAGAGCGGCCCCACGGACGCCATCACGTGCGCGCCTAGTTCCGAATTGAAGTCCACCATGCGTTCCCCGCTGCCTGCTACAGCAACATCGCCATCGGATCTTCCAGGAAGCTCTTGAAGGCCTTCAGGAACGCAGCGCCGAGCGCACCGTCGACAACGCGGTGGTCGCAGGTCACGGTCACGGTCATCATTGTAGCGATCGCAAGCGCGTCATTTTTCACAATTGGGCGCTTCTCGCCGGCGCCAATCGACATAATCATGCCGTGCGGTTCGTTGATGATCGAAGCGAAGCTCTTGATGCCGAGCATGCCCATGTTCGAGATCGACATGGTGCCGCCCTGGAATTCTTCCGGCTTCAGTTTGCGTTCACGCGCACGCTGAGCGAGATCGGCCATCTCGGCGCTGATCTGCGCCAAACCCTTGGTTTCCGCCGCCCAGATGATCGGTGTGATGAGGCCGTGCGGAATGGCAACCGCAACCGCGATATCGGCATGATGGTGCATGGCGATGCCGTCGGGCGTGTAGCTGGCGTTGGCTTCCGGCACGAGCTTCAGCGCCAGCGCCGCCGCCTTGATGCACATGTCGTTGACGGAAATTTTCACGCCATTATCGGCGAAGCGCTTGTTGATCTCGCCGCGCGCCTTCAACAGCGCGTCGATTTCAAGATCGATGGTCAGCGGGAAGTGCGGCACGTCGCGGAACGAGGCCGTCATGCGCTTGGCGATGGTTTTGCGCATCAAATCCAGCGGCACGAGATCATAGGTGCCTGAGCGAATGCCATAGCTTTCCAGCGTCGCCGGCGGCGGCGCCTGCACCGTCGCAGGCTTTGAGACTTCGCGCGATTGCTGCGGCGCGTGTTGTTGCGGGGCGGCGCGCGGCGACTTCGCGGCGGCTTCAATGTCGGCCTTCACGATGCGGCCATTGGGGCCCGAGCCGCTGAGGCCACTCAGATCAATGCCGCCCTGCTCTGCCAGCCGGCGCGCAAGCGGCGACGCCAGAATCCGTTCGCCGGGTGTAGCTTGCACAGTCTGCTGCGCTGGCGCGCGCTTGGAGCTTGGTTCCGGCGCTTGCTGCTTTGCTTCGCTTGTCGCTGGCTTCGCTTCTTGCTTCGGCGCTGGCTTCGGTGCTTCACCTTCACCAGCGAGCGTCGCGATCGGCGTGTTCACCTTCACGCCTTGGCTGCCTTCGGGGGCCAGGATCGCTTCGATCACGCCTTCATCGACCGCTTCGACTTCCATCGTCGCCTTGTCGGTTTCGATCTCGGCGATGACTTGGCCCGGCTCGACCTTATCGCCGGCTTTGACATGCCACTTGACGATATTGCCCTCCTCCATCGTCGGCGACAGCGCGGGCATGGTGATTTGGGTCGTCATTGCGAAGCGGCTTTCTTCGATTGAAGCTGAACATTGACGATGTCCGGCTTCCAGCGATGCAGGAAGGTCATGTAGGCGAGCGCGGCGAAGACGGCGGTCATGCCGAGCCATGTGAGCGTTCGCACCGTGTCGTCGACGCCGCTGGCGGCATTGCGCAATGCGCCTCGTCCGGCAGCGGTGAGCGCGCCTTCGGAATCGAGTTCGCGCAGGCGTTCGATCAGACCATCATGCGCGGTTTGCGCGCCGATCATGACCACGAGCAACAACGTGAGGATGAGCGAGACGAACGCGAATGCGCCAACACGGGCGATGAGATGAGCGTCGCCGACGAAATAGTTGAGCGCAACGATGTAAGTAGAGACCACCGTGAAGATGATCGAGACGCCAAGCAGCAGGAGGCTCATGTAGCCGACGATCTGCTCCATGACTTCGCCTTCGGTCATGCCGCCTCCCTCCAGATCATGAGCGTCCAGCGCGAGATCACCGGTACGTCACCGCTTTCACGGCATCGAATATCTTCTCGACGGTTGGCAGCGCCAGTGCTTCCAAGTTGGCTGCATACGCGAGCGGCGCATCGACTTGGTGGACGCGGGTTGGCGGCGCGTCGAGATAGTCGAAGGCATCCGCCGTAACGCGCGCGCAAATTTCGGCGCCGACGCCGGACTGGCCCCAGCCCTCTTCCACCGTGACGATGCGGTTGGTCTTGCGAACGCTTTCGAGGATGGTGTCGGTGTCGAGCGGTCGCAGCGTGCGCAAATCTATGACTTCGGCTTCGATGCCTTGCTTCGAGAGTTCGTCAGCCGCCTTGAGCGCCAAGCCCACCATCCGCGAGTGCGCGGTGATTGTGACGTCGCCGCCTTGGCGGCGGACTTTGGCTTTGCCGATCGGGACGATCCAATCCTTCACGTCCGGAATTTCGAACTCCGTGCCGTAGAGCATTTCGTGCTCGAGGAAGACGACAGGGTTCGGGTTGCGGATCGCGGCCTTCAGCAAGCCTTTCGCGTCAGCGGCGTCGTACGGCGCGATGACGATGAGGCCGGGGATGTGAGAGTACCACGACGAATAGTCCTGGCTGTGCTGCGCGGCGACGCGTGAGGCTGCGCCGTTGGGGCCGCGGAAGACGATCGACGATTTGATCTGGCCACCGGACATGTAGAGCGTCTTGGCGGCGGAGTTGATGATCTGGTCGATGGCTTGCATGCCGAAGTTCCAGGTCATGAACTCGACGATGGGCTTTAGACCCGCCATTGCCGCGCCAACGCCGAGGCCAGCGAAGCCGTGCTCGGTGATCGGCGTATCGACGACGCGCTGCGGGCCGAACTCCTGCAACAATTCGCGCGTGACTTTGTAGGCCCCCTGATACTCGGCGACTTCTTCGCCCATGACGAAGACCCGCTCGTCAGCGCGCATTTCTTCCGCCATCGCGTCACGCAGCGCGTCGCGCACCGTGATCTTGATCATCTGCGTGCCGGCGGGGATTTCCGGGTCAGCTTGCGCCGATGCTGAGCTTGGCTCCGCACGCGCGATTTTCACGGGTTCTTCACGCGCTGGCGCCTTGGCTTCCTGCTTCGGGGCGGGCGCTTCGCCTTCGCCGCTCAACACAGCGATCGGCGTATTCACTTTCACGCCCTGCGCGCCTTCGGCGACGAGGAGCTCGGTCACCGTGCCTTCGTCAACGGCTTCGACTTCCATCGTCGCCTTGTCGGTTTCGATCTCGGCAATGACTTGGCCGGGTTCGATAGTGTCGCCAACTTTTACCAGCCACTTCGTAAGGTTGCCCTCCTCCATGGTTGGAGACAGCGCAGGCATGAGGATTTGCGTCATTAGACGAGAATTCCGAAGAGTGAGAGGAAGATCAGCGCGCACCCAACGATGCCTGCAAACCAGAACAGCGGACGTACGATCGGCCAGCCGGCGAGATAGGTGATCGAGTGCGCGAGGCGCGCGTAAAAAAAGACTTGTGCGCCGAGTACAGTCCATGACGTCGACGCTTCGGTGATGGCGACGATGAGCACGGCAGGCGCGAAGAACCATAGGTTCTCACGCATGTTGTCGACGTTGCGCTTGGCGCGCGCGAGAAAGGTGTTCGGCGCAGGAAGATTGTCGCGGTTGTTGGCCATGGTGAGGCCGCCGTTCTGACGAATGCCGGCGGTCGCTTGGATGAACACGATCGCGAACAGTAGGATGATCGAGTAAGCGAGATACGTAAGTTCTGGTGTCATGATTGTGGTTTCTCCCCGCGCTTAGGTCATGCGTCCAAGTATATGTCTGTCATCAGCTCTGACGGATCGGGCTCTGGACTTTCCTGTGCGAACGTCGCGCTTTCGCTGACGATGGCGCGGATTTCGCGGTCGACGGCCTTCAGATCGTCCTCGGTGGCGTGACCGGCGTCGACGATGATCTTCTTCACGAGTTCGATCGGATCGTGCTTGGTCTTTTGCTCTTCCACTTCTTCCTTGGTCCGGTACTTCGCCGGATCGGACATGGAGTGGCCGCGGTAGCGGTAGGTTTTCATCTCGAGTAGATACGGGCCCTCGCCCGCACGAGCGCGCTCGACTGCGCGCCTGCCGGCTTCACGGACGGCGACGACGTCCATGCCGTCGACTTCTTCGCCGGGAATGTTGAAGCTGATGCCGCGCTTATGAAGGTGGGTTTCTGACGACGAGCGCTGGATCGATGTGCCCATCGCGTACTGGTTGTTCTCGATGATGTAGATGACCGGCAGCTTCCACAGGCTCGCCATGTTGAAGCTCTCGTAGACCTGGCCCTGGTTGGCCGCGCCGTCGCCGAAATAGGTGAGGCAGACTTTGCCGTCCTTGCGATACTTGTTCGCGAACGCCAGGCCGGTGCCGAGCGAGACTTGCGCGCCGACGATGCCGTGGCCGCCGTAGAACGCCTTCTCGATGCTGAACATGTGCATCGAGCCGCCCTTGCCTTTTGAGTAGCCGCCGCTGCGACCGGTCAGTTCGGCCATGACGCCGTTCGCGGTCATGCCGGCCGCGAGCATGTGGCCGTGGTCGCGATAGGCGGTGATGACCTGGTCGCCGTCTCTCAACGCCGCTTGCATGCCGACGACGACGGCTTCTTGGCCGATGTAGAGGTGGCAGAAGCCACCGATCAGGCCCATGCCATAGAGCTGACCAGCGCGCTCCTCGAAGCGGCGGATCAACAACATGTCGCGATAGTATTGAAGCAACTCGTCCTTGGTCGCTTCAGCGCGCGCCTTGCCGTTGCCTTTGGCCATTCTGAATCTTCCTCCGCCGCCACGTAACGCTCCACGCGCGCGCAGTGTCCACGCTGAACGGCGCGTTCCTCTTATGCGGGAATGACTTGGCTCGCTAGGAAGGTTTGCGATGCTGCATTGCAGCAGACCCTAGTTCAGATCGAACACGATCTCTTCGCTGTCGCCGGCGGCGAGCGTGATGCGGGCGCGTTCATCGAGATAGTCGCGGTCGAAGGTTTCGCCTGGCTGAAGACGCGCCATGCGGGACCGGAGCTGCTGTTCTTCGGCCGTCAACTCCGCGACGCGCTGCTCGAGCACGCGCTCCTGGGCTTGCAGGTCGACGTACGCCACGAGGCCCTGACGGCCCGTGACGGCTTGCGCGCCGAGATAGAGGATCGCTGCGCCGAGACCGATGCTCAGAGCGGCGGAACCATGTTTCGACATCGTACCGACCCCAAAGGAGGCGGCAAAATGAGTCCGAGTACTTAATGAAATCTTTACGGAATCAGAAGCTTGGAGAACAAAACGAGTCCAAAGAGTCGCGTGGAATCAGCATCTTAGAAAAGTGGCGCAAGATGTGGTGGGACCGAGTCCGGCCGACTCCCAGATGGAGTCCCCTGCGCATGGCGAAAATATTTTTGCAGAGAGCGCCCAGAGAAAGGCCGCGGAAAGGCTCCGCGGCCCAAGTTTTCTGAGGAAGGAACGCTCAGGCGACGATTTGGGCGGCCTGGGTGAAGGTCGCGAAGGCGCCCGGCACGAAGGCTGTCAGCGCAAGCATCAGGCACGAAAACCGGATCAACATTGGCGGGGCTCCTTACGTCGCCGCGTGAGCGGTGAGCTGAAGATGAGCCTGTCTCCGTTAGGCCGCAGTGACCGGCGCTACACTGCCGTTCAGGTTGGCTGGTCCAAACTGTTCGCTGGAGCGTTTCCCTGGACTGGAGGAGCAGCCTAAAATGGGCGCCATGGCGAACGCGCGCGGCTTTGCGGCTGACAACCGGATCAGGGTCTTTGTCTCCCATGCCCGCGCTGACACCGGCTTTGCCGACCAGCTGGGCGCCTTCCTGCACAATGCGGGCTTCCAGCCCCTGCTCGATCGCTACGAGAGCGGCGGAGAAGGCTGGGAACGTCGCATCGGTGATCTGATCGAGGATGCCGACGCGTTCGTGCTGGTGCTCACCGAAGCCTCGGCCGATTCCGACCTTTGCGTATGGGAGATCGAAGAGGCGCAGCGTCTGAACAAGCGCGTGGTGCTGGTGTTGCCGGAGCCGCTGCGCGGCGTGGTGCGCGCGCTGGCTGGGCTGAACACGATCTACTTCTATTCCGACCCCGCGATCGCGAACTCCGGCTTCTATGACGGCCAGCGCCGCTTGGAGGCCGCGCTGCGCAGTGCTGAGCGTGTGCGTCCGGCGAGTGCGCCGCCACGGCCTTCGCCGCAGGATGAAGCACGGGAAGCGCGCCGCCTTGAGCACAGGCGCGCAAAGAGGGCCGCAAAGTGCGCAGGCCGAGCAGCGTGAACTTGAACGCCAGATCCGCCGTAGGCAGAGCCCCGCGCTTTCCCGGCGGCGCGTGTCGCATTTTGGGATTGATCGCCGCCGGCGTCATCGCGGCGGTGATGAAGCCAGAATTGCTGACCGAGGCGCGCGGCGCTGGGCGAAGATGAGCACGGCTGCGGCTGAGCAGCTGAAGAGGAAGCGCCCTACTCGCCAATGGATGTGTCGACCGAAGAGTACACGCCCGAGCGTGCTCTATGCGGGGCGTAATGGCGCGAACGTGCGCGACTATCCGCTGACCACGGGCGAACTCATTTCGATGCCCCGGCGCGTACTCCGATGCGGGTGACAGGCCGGCGCATGGTGCAAGGCCAATGGTGGTTCCGCGTCGAGCTTGAAGATGGGCGCGTTGGTTTCGTGCGCGAGGATGTGGCCGCGTTCTGGCAGCGCCGCCTGCGGCGCAAGTTGTCGCCGGTGTAACAGACATCGCGCCGAACGTTGAGGTGCTGACCGGACGCGCAGGTGCGAAGGTGCGGACCGCGCCTCGACGCAACGCAGCGGTGATTGTGCGGGTGGCGACGGCAACCGGGTCACGGCAACCGGCAGATCCGTCAGGCGATCATTGGTGGCTGCGCGTGACTTTGGCCGATGGACGCACCGGCTATGTGCGCGAAGACACGGTGACCACGGAGTCGCGGGCGGCGGCGCTGGCGACGTAGCCGCAGAATACTGCGCATCATCATCGATGATGCCAGGTAAGCGTGACTTCAGTGAAGTGCGCTAAGATCTGCTCTATGCCCGGGGTAGCGTGATCGTGACTGTCGTGCCCTGCCCCACAGCAGAATCGATGCTCACCTTGCCGCCACACTGGGTAGCGAAACCGTAGACCTGAGCGAGACCAAGGCCAGTGCCGTGACCAGCCGCCTTGGTCGAGAAGAATGGTTCGAAAGCGCGTGCGAGTGTTTCCTCATTCATCCCCTCGCCACTGTCAGCGACACTGATGGCGACGCATTTTTCCTGATCGTCGTCGACGATGTTCTCTGCCTGCACCAGAAGGTCGCCGCCTTCCGGCATGGCGTCGCGGGCGTTGACGGCGAAGCCAGGCAGAGCGACCTCGAGCTGGTTGCGATCGGCCTTCACCGGCCAAAGCCCAGGCGTGATGTGAACTTCAAAGTGAATATGTTCCTTTAGCGATGAGCCGGATCGAGACTCTGCGCGCTTTCGAGCGCAGCGGCAGTGTCGATGCGTTCGAGTTTCAACGGCTCACGACGGGCGAAGGCCAAGAGCTGGCGCGTCAGGCCAGAGCCGCGCTCAAGCGCCCGGTTGACCGCCTGCATCGTGCGCATGCGTTCTTCGTTTTGGCGTTCAAGCATACGCAGACCTCCGCCAATGGCGGCGAGCAGATTGTTGAAATCGTGCGCGACGCCGCTGGTGAGCGCCCCGAGCGCTTCTAGCTTCTGCGCTTGCACGAGTTCGTGGCGGGTTTGATCGAGTAGTGATTGCGATAGGCGCCGCTCGGCTGCGAGCGCGAGGCTGGGGAGCGTCGCTGAGACAATAAAGGTGACGAGCAGCAGCAGCGATCCGTTGAGCGTAGGCTGAATGAAGGGGCTCGAACCGGCGATGACGCCCCAGATGGCGAAGGCCGAGATGAGCAGCGCGGTGGTCGCGGTTTCGCGCAAGCCCAGACGCAGAGCCGACCATAAGAGCGGCAAGATCACCAGAAACGCCAGTGCGCTGCGGCTATCGGCGGGCACTGGTGAGATCGGACTAAACGCGACGGTGGCAATGAAGAGCGCGCAGGCAAACGAGATCAGCGCATTGGCGACCTGTGGCGCCGGTTCTTCGCCGCGTAGGGTGCGTGTCCAGAGCACCAGTGCCGGCGCAATCAGGATCGCGCCGGCGAGATTGCCGAGCCACCACGTGATCCAAATCGGAATGAAGCTGCTCCAGGCCGCATGACCGGTGGTCGCGAGTGTGACAACGCCGATCGTCGCGCTGACTGGAGCTGAGACAGCTGTGACGATCACGGCGAACTTTCCGACGCCGACCGGCGATTGAAAGACGTCTTCCCCCTTCGCCCAGCGTTGGATGAGAAAAGTGGCGATGAAGGCCTCCAGCGTGTTGCCTGTAGCGATCAACGCGGCGGTCGGAATTTCGGGCGTGACGACGTAATTCGCGGCGAAGGCGCCGATGGCGATCGCCAGCAGATTGATGTTCCCGCGCATGAGCAAGAGCGCGATCGCGAGGCCAGTCGGTGGCCAGATCGGCGTGGTGCTGGCGTTTAGCGTGGCAAAGTGAAGGCTCGCTCGCGCGAGCGCAACATAGATAAGCGCCGCGAGAATGATCTCTATGACGCGCACCCAGACGGGCGTTTCAGGTCTGTCCAAAGCTGCTGTGGCCACGCCACCTCCGCGTGCCACAATCTAGGCCGGTGGGTCAGCCGTGACCATGGCAAGCGGGAGGGAACTTGCCTTCTAGCGCCCGACGATTGTCGTGGCGCGGGCGTATTCTGGCAGGATCGTCCAGCAATTCGGCAATGCGGATCGGCTGGTTTGTATTTCGCCGTGCGGTCAGAGCGCGCGAGCGAGCGTTTTGATCTGGCCGCAATTGGTGGCGACGGCGAGGTCAGCGATGGATTGAGTCTTCGGTTTCGCCTGAGCGGTGGCTCGTGACAGCGCTGCTGGCGGCGCGCTGGGCGCCATCCACAACGTCAGAGCGTCTCGGTGAGCGTGCCGATCTGGTTGACCTTGATCAGGGATGGCGTTGCCGAGGCCGCGCTCAGCCGATCTCGAGACGCTTCATGTTGGTGACGAAGATCGTCGCCGACGGATTGGCATTTGTCGCCGATCAATTCGGTGAGTGCGTGCCAACCTTCGAAATCATCTTCCGACATGCCGTCTTCGATCGAGACGATCGGAAAGCGGTTGACGAATCGGCCAGAAGTACTCAGCGTTGGCTTGCGGCGAAGGCGACTTGCCTTCGCCGACCAATTCGTACTTGCCGTTCTTGAAGTACTCGGTCGCGGCGCAATCGAGCGCGAGGGCGATATCTTCGCCTGGCGTGTAGCCCTTCTCGATCGACTTGAGGATGAAGCCGATGGCTTCGTCGGCGCTTCAGCGAGGTTCGGCGCGAAGCCGCCTTCGTCGCCGACATTTTGTTGGTGACCGGCGGCTTTCAGCTCTTTCTTCAGCGTGGCGGGAAGACTTCGAGCCCTTACGCACGGCGTCCGGAATGGTGTCAGCCGATCGGCATGATCATGAATTCTTGGATGTCAATCGGATTGTCGGCGTGAGCGCCCGCCGACACGACGATGTTCATCATCGGCGTCGGCGGCGCGGGCCTGCGCGCCGCCGACCTGCGCCGAAATGAAGCAGCTGGCCCGAGCTGATGGCGGCGGCAGCCGCGACGGCGAGCGAAACGCCAAGGATGGCGTTGAAGCCGAGGCGCGCTGTTTTCAGCCACCGTCGAGGCTCGATCATCATTGTCGATGCGACGCTGATCTTCGGCGTCCATGCCGATGAGCGCGGTGGCGAGCTCGCCGCCGACAGCTTCAACCGCGTCGCCGGAACGCCTTTGCCCAGATAGCAGTCGGCTCGTTGTCGCGCTTCTCAACAGCCTCGTGCGCACCCGTGGAAGCGCCTGACGGCACGGCGGCGCGACCCGGCGGCATCGTCTTCGAGCGAACATCAACTTCAACAGTGGGGTTGCCGCGGCTGTCGAGGTTACGCGGCCGAGTGATGTCGGCGATGCCGGTCATGGTCTTGTCTCGCTACGGTGCTGAAAAATGTGGGCGCTTCTTCCGCCTATGCGGACGAAAACTCAAGTGAACGACGACGACGCAACCTGAACGATGCAAGGCGCCTGCTCATGAATTGGCACTTGGAACGCCTGGTATTCGCGCAATGACGTACTGCCAGGCGTCGTTTCGGGCATAGCTTTGCGGTCTTCGCGCAAAGCGCGAACTGTATGCGGCTGCACGCATTGGCGCTCAACAGTTTGGCTAGGCGCAGCCTTTCATATAGCGGATCGAGGGCCCACCCGCGTGAACAGAGGTCACGATGCCCTGCTCGTTCACTTCGAAGAGCAGGCCGCTTTTCGTCTGGCTGATCCAGAGCAGCAAGTTGTGGGCAGGCGGCGGATTGTAGTGCGCGCCTTCTTCGATGACGTTTTGGTACGCGGTGCGGACTTCAGCCCTCGGTTGAACCGACGCCGACGACTGCGCGGTGCGCGTGCTGGGGACTCGCTTGCGGCGGTGATGCGGCTGATCCGCGTCGCCTTCGAACATGAGCTTGACCTTTCGCCGTTCGGCAGGACGTATTCCTGCTCGACGCAAGCGCCCGGCGTCTCTTCGTCAAGCGCAGGCGCATCGAGCTTGGCCGGAGATTTGGCGTGCTTCAGCGATCGGCATGCCGATGCGCATGTCGCCGTAGCCTTCAACGGTGAGCGCTGGAGACGGGATCGTCGCCACGCGCCTTGCGCGAGCGGATCCTGCAGCAGAAGCCGAGCGTAGGTTGAGCGAGCGCCAAGCGCGCCACGCTCAATCTTTGCTGGCTTGCGGATTTGCTTGCCGCGGTAGCGGCTGCGTCTTCAAATCGATGATGTGGTGCGGACGGCGCAGTTCGCTTCAACTCTGCGTCGGCGACGTACGTGTTCTTGCCCAGCTTGTCGTGCGAGCGGCGCATGCCACGGCGTGACAGGAGTGAGTTTTTCGCTGAACGGCCATGGCGGAAAACTTCCTGGTCCGGCGGTGCGCGGGAAAGCGGGGCTGATAGGCAAAGGCGGGTCTGGGGCAGGGTCCACGGTAACCCCCCTTCCAGCGGGTATCAGGCGCCGAAGCCACAAACGAGACGAAGGCCAAAAGGGGATCGCCGTGGCCTCGGCGGCGAGGAACCAACGCGGTCGCAGCTCAGCTCCGTGGTAACTTTCGACCGATCCGCCCATCGACGTGGCGACCATCATCGCCGCGGCCGCACGCCGGCCACGTTCACCACGCCCGCCCATCGAGGCGGCGGCGTCGAAGCGGTTCGCGGCGTAGATGCCGCGCGTCACCACCCATGGACGCGGCGACGTTGCGTTCTGGCACAGGTACCTCCACTCGAATGCGCACGCCCCATCGATGCCGCGACATCAACCGTATCGCAAACCGCTGACGAAGTTCACCGCCATGGAGGCGGCGAGCGTATGCTGTTGGCGGTTACGCCGGTGGCAGCGGTGAGTTGAGCCGCGCGAGATGCGAGGCTCTCCACCCGCAGCAGCGTTACCCGGACGGAAGCGTCGATCGGCGGCGTGCCGCCAAGAATGGGCGGTGGTGCGGCGGATGACGAACGTGCCATCATCAATGCGGGTCCGCACCTTGTTGGCTTCGAGCCAGTGACCTCCACCCGATAGCCATCGCCAGTGGCCACTTCGACGCGAATGCGATCGGCGGCGGAGACGCCAGTGAGGTCCAGCGGTCCAGGTCTCAACGTGACCGACGCCAACGACTGCGACGACTGCGGCGGCGGTGATCAAGAGATTGTACCCGCGCCGGAACAGGCTCTGTCTGGCGCGGCGGAATGAGCCACCGGAAGAGTCAATATCGCCTGCGCCGGGATTGCCGTAGGCGAGCACGCCACCGCCGCTAGAAGCGTCGATGTCGACCTCGGCCAGTCGCGAAGACGCGAGCATCAGCGCCGGACGACGCATCAGCCGAACCGTTTTCGCGGCGCAGGTTCACGTGCATCGATGTCGGTAGCCGCTGGAGGCATCAGCTCTGAAACTGCGGCAAGCGCCGCTTACGCGCAGATCGGCGCGGGGAAGAATCGAGCGTGATCCAGTCAGCGTTGACGCCAGTCGCGACCGGGTCAAGCGCCACTGGAGGCAGAAGAAGCCATCAGCACTCGGCATGGTGACCCGAATGTTGAAGCCTGACGACGCGGAAAAACCGCGCCGGGGCTCGACGACCAGCGTATCGCCTCAACGCGGGTAATGATCCGGTCGGCGCCAGCGCCCGGTGGCTTCAACGCGGAAGCCGCCACCGACCGAGACTTCAGCATCGGTCCCGGCACGTTGGCTTCGACTTGGTGAAGCCGGAAAGGTTTCCGGACTTCGGCCTGTGCCGCGCCAGCGCAGCCAAGACCAGGGCGGAAGCCGCCAGAAACAATCATGGTATCCCTGCCAGTAAGCCGGGCGCAGTTCGCTGCGTTCGTTGTGGGATGCCGGACTCGGAGGCGCTTGGATGCATGGGGCATCCGGAGCAAAGGGTTTTGCCGTATGAGTGAGACATGGACCACGCCGCGCCCTGCTCTCGACCGCCTTTGCCGCTCTCACCTGTACGCGCCCTCGCTGGACGTTCAGCACACCACTCGGGACAGCATGGGCCGGGCTGCCATTGGGCGCGATATCTTGTTCGGCACGGAGGCCCAGCCGGCTTGACGTCTATGCACCCGATGACGAGGGCCCAAAGCCGGTCGTTGTTGTCTTCATCTATGGCGGCTCTGGTAAATGCAAGGCGGCAAGGATGATTACGCCTTCGTCGGCGCGCGGCTGTAACGTCACGCGGCTTCGTGACGGTGATCCCCGATTATCGTTTGGTGCCGGAGGTTCGCTTCCGTCGTTCATCGAAGACTGCGCGGCGGCGATGGCTTGGGTTGGCAATCACGTTGCCGAATTTGGCGGTGATCCCGCGCGCATCGTTTTGGCGGGGCACTCGGCCGGCGCCTACAACATTATGATGCTCGCGCTCGATGCGCACTATCTGCGCGATGCCGACTTCGATGCCTCGCGCGTGCGCGGCGTGATTGGCATCGCCGGGCCGTATGATTTCTTGCCGTTCGATGTCGACGCGACACGCAATGCGTTTGGCCAGGCGCCGGATGCGGCGTTGACGCAGCCGGTTCACTTTGCGCGCGCCGATGCACCGCCCGCGCTGCTGCTGTGGGGCGATGCGGACACAACTGTTGGTCCGCGGAATATCCGGAGTCTTGAGACTGCCCTGCGCGCTGCTGGCGCAAACGTTGAGCAAGACTTATCCAGGCGTCAATCACGTGGACATCATACTGGCGCTCTCGCGACCGCTGCGTGGGCGGGCGACGACGCTTGCAGATGTAACCGAGTTTGCCCGCCGCGTGACCGCTTAGGTGATGTTGCCGCGGGCGAAGCCGTGCAGCATTTCGGGGATGCCCTGGCGATCGAAGCCGATGGCGGCGGTGTAGTCGATGAAGTGCGGTGTGCTCGGTTTCCTCGAACTTCCCGTCCGAGACGAAGACCGCCATCAGCGCCTTCAGCAGCGCCACTTTCTGATCGCGGGTGAAGGCGCGGGCGCGGGCGGCGAGGAAGGAGACGAGTTCGTCCTTGTTGAGCCCCGGGCCGGCGAACGCTTCTTCGACTTTAACGCCTTCGAAGGCCTCACCAGCGATGTCGCGCATAGCGAGGGTGATAGCGCGCTTCTCCTCTCGTTGACGACCATCGAGCTTGGCAACGTTCACGAGGGCGCTGAGAGCGTAACCAGCGAAATCACCGCCGGTGGCGGTTTCGGTCTTCTTGGCTTGCAGGCCTCGAATGAAAGCGCGAAATGCGACCCAAAGCGCGATCGCGGCGATGATAACGAAGAGCGCAACAACGAAGCGCGCGGTGCACGTTTTCTGCGACTGCGTCGGCGGCCAACCTGGGTAGAGCACAAAGGTCATGCATCTCGCCTAGTGTGACCGATCCGACGTATCGATGGAAAACGTCTGGAGCCGAGGGCGCGATTGCTCAACCGCGCCGCACCGATAAAACTCGCGAACAGTGGGTGCGGTTCGAAGGGGCGGCTCTTCAGTTCGGGGTGATATTGCACGCCGATGAACCACGGATGGTCGCGTCGTTCGACGATCTCGGGGAGCAAACCATCCGGGCTCATGCCGGAGAAGATGAGGCCCGCTCGCTTCGAGTTTATCACGGTACTTATTGTTCACTTCGTAGCGATGGCGGTGCCGCTCGCTGATCTCGGTGTCGCCGTAGATTTCTGCGACCCTGCTGCCCGGCTCAGCGCGGCTTTGTAGGCGCCAGGCGCATGGTGCCGCCGAGATCGCCTTCTTGGGCGCGCTTTCGAGTTCGTTGCCCTTGAGCCATTCAGTCATCAGGCCAACGATCCGGATGCTTTGCCGATGCCGAATTCAGTTGAGCTTGCGCCCTTTGAGGCCAGCTTGGTTACGCGCTTCTATGCGCCATTTGCATGCCAGAAGCGGTGCCCAGAGCGGCGCGTTGTGTTCACGCGCAGGTGGACGGCGATCTTGCCCTCAGTGCCGTTGCCGGAAACCGCCTGGCACCAGAATGCCATGCACGCCATGCAGATCTTCGTGCCAAGCATCGCTAAACTCTTCGAACTTCTCGGACTCGATCCAGCGGATATTGACCTTCACGTTAACGACACCGCCGTGATACGCTTCACGATCAGCGATTTGTAGGCGTCTTTCAGCTCAGTGTACTTACCGACCACGCCAATCGTGACTTCGCCGTCGGAGACTTCAGACGCTGAACGATCGTCTCCCATTTGCCCATGTCAGGTTGAGGCGCGACGGTGACGCCGAAATGCTTCAATAGCTCAGTGTCGAGCGCAGATGGTGACCATCGGCGCTTCGTAGATAGTCTGCAGATCCGCGCTTCGATGACAGCGCTTTCGCGGACGTTGCAGAACAGCGCGATCTTGCGTTTTCGTCTTCCGGGATCGGGCGATCGCAGCGGCAGGAACAGATATTCGGCTGTTCGATGGAGCGCAGCTCTTTCACGCTGTGTTGCGTCGGCTTCATCTTCATCTCGCCGGCCAGACGGAATGTAGGGCAGCTTTCAAGCGTGAGTGCACCCGAGCGGCTTAGCCGGATCAGAGTTCTTGGCCGAGCTGACGAATGGCTGAGAAGGAGCAACGGCCTCGATATCGCCGACCGTGCCGCCGATTTCGCAGAGAACGAAATCGGCGCCGCCATTGTCCGAGAGCACGAAATCTTTTATGGCGTTGGTGACGTGCGGAATGACCTGCACGGTGGCGCCAAGATAATCGCCGCGACGCTCCTTCGCGATGATCTCCTGATAAATCCGCCCTGTCGTGATGTTATCGGCTTGTTGCGCGCTCACGCCGGTGAAGCGCTCGTAGTGGCCGAGATCGAGGTCGGTTTCGGCGCCGTCGTCGGTGACGAAGACTTCGCCGTGCTGATACGGGCTCATCGTGCCCGGATCGACGTTCAGGTACGGATCGAGTTTGCGGAGTCGGACCCGGTATCCGCGTGCTTGCAGCAACGCGCCGAGGGCGGCGGAGGCGATGCCCTTCCCCAAGGAAGAGACCACTCCACCGGTAATGAAGACGTACCTCGCCATTATCCTTCCGTCTCAGCCCAGGCCGCGTGCTGCCCCAGGCCCGGCTACGGGCTTATTGGTCGGGACCGGCGCGCTCGCGCCGTACGGTCGTGACAGCGTTACCAGAGTCGCTCGATTCGGTAGCGAGTTGGTTATCCGTTGTCAGATCGATGCCGGTCACAGCGCCGCCCGTCACATTCGCTGCCGGCGGAGGCGTAGTCCGTTGGGGGGCGGCCGGCTGCGTCGCTGCGGGTTGGGTCGTTGCGGGAACGGTACGTTGCGTCGTCGACTGCGCTGGCGTCCGCTGCGGCGTCGTGGTGGTGCTCGCAGGCTGACGCTGGGGCGTCGCGGCTGCAGTTTGGGTTGGGCGATTTTCGATTGGGCCGGCGCGCTGCGTCGTAGGTGTACTGGCGGCGGCGTTGCTCGGGCCCAGCGAGAACTGGTTGGTTGCGGGGGCGCGGCCTTCGGTCGGGTCCGGCGTTGTTGCCGGAGGCGTTGCGGGTTCTTCGCTCGTGGCCGGCGCCGGATCGGTGGTGGCGGGCGCGGACGTGGTCGGCAGCAGGTCCATGACCGAACGGCCGCTGGTGTTGCTTGCAGCGCCAGAAATCAGCGTGAGAGCAAGAGACGTGACGATAAAGAAGCCGCCGGCGACTGACGTCATCTTGGCGAGCGCATCGGCGGCACCGCGACCGCTCATAAGCGCCCCGCCACCGCCGCCGCCCATGCCAAGAGCGCCGCCTTCGGAGCGCTGTAGAAGCACAAGGCCGATCAGGCACATGCACACAAGCAAATGGATGCTGAGAACGATCAATTCCATTGCTGTCGCCCGTCTCCCACGCGCCGCTACGCTCGCACCCGTACATGGGCGCGCGCGAAAGCGCGCTCAATAGCTGACGCCGATCCTAAACACCAGCCCGCCGCCGCGCATCCTTACACCGCAGCCGGATGGCCCAGAATAATGGCTGAAAAGTCGGCCGCCTTCAGGCTCGCTCGCCCCACAAGGGCGCCGTCCACACCTTCTACGGTGAAAATTTCGCCTGCGTTCTTCGGATTCACCGAGCCGCCGTAAAGAATGCGGGTGTCGTTTGCCTGGGCGCCAAACTGAGCGACCAAGGTTTCACGAATGAGAGCATGGACTTCGCCGATTTCGGCGAGGGTCGGGGTCGAGTTCCCGCCGATCGCCCAGACCGGTTCATAGGCGACGACGAAATTGCCGCCTTGCCTGGGCACGCTGCCTTTTACTTGTCCGCCAACGACTTCGGCGACCTTGCCGGCGGCGCGTTCGGCCTGGGTTTCGCCCACACAGACGATCGGAACGATTCCAGCCGCGATGGCGGCTTCGGCCTTCTGATGGACGAGATCGTCGCTTTCCTTGTGGTTTTGGCGGCGCTCAGAATGGCCGACGATGACGTACTTGGCGCCCGCATCGGCGAGCATGGCGGCGGCAATCTCGCCGGTCCGGGCGGCGTCGGCCGCGCTCGGACTACAATCTTCGCCCCCGATCAGGACAGGCAAGCTCCGGGCTTGGTAGGCGGCAGGCGCCACGTAAACGGCTGGCGGGCAGATCAGGACGTCGATTTTAGAGGCCGCAGGCCCGATCGTTTCGGCCAAGACGCCGATTTCGCCCAGATCGCTCATGCGCCCGTACATTTTCCAGTTTCCCGCGATTAGCGGCTTGCGCGAGGCCATGCCCTCTCCCCTTCGTCGTCCGCTGCGGCGGCGTGCGGCAATTGCCCGGCTATCCGGGCCTCTCTATGGTCCGCCGCCTCACGCATACGGAACGCCACATGCTTCTGCAATTTCGGAATTTCTCTCGCGGCTGGGTCGCGGCACTCATCTTGATGCTCGTGGGCGGCGCGATGGTGCTGTTCCTCATCCCGAACGGGGGACTGAACCTCGCTATCGGCAACACCATCGCAACCGTGGGCGCACGCAACATCACCGCGCCGCAGCTCTCGCGTGAGATTGAGCTGACGCTGCGTGGCGAGCGCGCGGAAGGCAATAACATCACCACCCAAGAAGCCATCGACGCAGGTCTGCACACACGTCTGCTTGAAGGCATGATCAATCGCGTGGCGATGTACGTATACGCCGAAAAGCTGGGCGTCAGCGCAAGCGACGAGCAGGTGGCCGAACGCATCCGGCAAATTCCGGCGGTCAACAACGCCATCACTGGCCAGTACGATCAATCCGCTTATGACGCATTCTTGCAGCAGATGCGCTACAATCGCCAAGAGTTCGAGAGCGATGTGCGTGGCGATCTGACGACCCAGATGCTGATGCAATCTCTCGCGTCAGGCATTCGCGCGCCTTCGAGCTTCGGGGCCCTTACCTACGCATTCGACGCCGAGACGCGCGTCATCTCCGTGGCGGAGGTGCCAGCTTCAGCAGCAGGTGCAATCCCGCAGCCGAATGATGCGCAGATCCAAGCCTTCTACGAAGACAGCCAACAAGCTTTAACCTTGCCGGAATTCCGTACGTTGACGCTTGTCTACGCCCGCCCGTCCGAGTTCGCCGCCCGCGTTGATGTTCCAGAAGCGCGCATTCGCGCTGAGTTCGATTCACGCGCAGCCGCACTGACCCGTCCTGAACGGCGCACCTATGTCCGCATCGTGGCGCAAACCGAAACGCAAGCGGATGATGCCGCGGCACGGATTAACCGAGGCGAAAGCGCTGCTGCAGTGGCGGCGGCCATGAACCTGCAAGTAACGCGTGGTGAAGACCAAACCCAAGCGGAAGTGCCAGACAACGCCGTCGGCGCAGCGGTGTTCCGCGCACAAGTGCGCGGACCGGCGATCGTCTCGCGCGGCACGCTATCGCCGTTCGTGGTGGTACGGGTGGAAGCATCGACGCCTGCCACCGCGCCAAACTTCGCAGATCTTCGCGATGACATCCGCACAGCAATCGCCAACGACGAGGCCCATGATCTGCTGAGCGCTGCAGTCTCCGCATTTGAAGAAGCCCGTGCGAGCGGCGCTTCACTTGCCGATGCGGCCAGGCAAGCGGGCCTCACCGTGCGCACGATCACCGCCGTTGAAGCCGGTGGACGCAACCAGCAGGGCCAACCCGTTGAAGGTCTTGAAGGGCACGAAGACGTCATCTCCGCAGCCTTCCAAACGCCTGAGGGCGAGGCGACCGACTTCACACCAGCTGGCGAGGCGGACGTGGTTGCCGGTGTTGACCGGATCATCCCAGCAAGCGTCCGTCCGCTAGCGGAAGTCCGCGACGACCTCGTGCAAGCCTGGATCCAGCGCGAACGTGGGCGCCGCCTACGTGAAATGGGCGAAACCGTCGCCAACGCCGTGAATGGCGGCCAGAGCTTGGCGCAGGCGGCTGCCGCAAACCGTGGACGCGTCGTGGTGTCCTCACGCACCATCGATCGCCGCGGCGCTATGCAGGCGCTCCCGCAGGGCGTTGCGGGCCGCTTGTTTGCTCTCGGCGAAGGTGTCGCGTTCAGTGATGTCGCTGGCGCTGGCGTGTTGATCGCCATCGTCGAACGCATCAATCGTCCCAACATCGCTGAAGCCGACCCGCAGCTCATTGAGGCGACCCGCCTTTACGCCGAGCGGCCTTGCCTGCGGCAAGCGCTGCAAGCAGGCGCGCCGCCATATTGCGGGCTGGGCAATAGCGTCGTCGAGGCTCTCCAAGGTCAGATTGTCCGGGAGGCCAACCCGCGACGCAACGAGAACGCGCTCAACAGCACCTTCCGTGCTTCGAACTCTTCGGAAGAAGATGCTCAGCAATGAGTCAGAGCGAGCTAGCGCTGGAACCGGCGCTGGCCGACTACGCAAAGGCACACGCTCATGGCGGCGCCGTCGTTTGGATGAATCGCGTCTCCGATTTGGAGACGCCCGTCTCCGCCATGCTGAAGCTCGGCGCAGACAGGCCCGGGTCGTTCCTGCTTGAGAGCGTCCAGGGCGGCGACTTTCGCGGGCGCTATTCAATCATCGGCTTGAAACCGGACCTTGTCTGGCGCGTGCGTGAGGGCCGTGCAGAGGCAAGCCGCGGCGGCTTCAGCGACAACGCCTTCCGACCACAGCGCGATGCACCGCTTAAGAGCTTGCGTAAACTGTTGGCCAAATCTGCGCTCGATCTACCCCCGCATCTACCGCCGATGGCGGCCGGATTGTTTGGCTATCTTGGCTACGACATGGTCCGCTTGGTGGAACGGTTGCCTGAGCAGGCCGCGGATCCGATCGGGACGCCGGAAGCACTGCTGGTGCGCCCCACCATTGTCGCGGTGTTCGACAACGTCACAGGCGAGATCACGCTGATTACGCCGGCGCGTAAACGCGCGGGGCAGAACGCCGAAGCGGCGTACGCGGCGGCACGTGAGCGACTGAGGCGCGTTTGGCGGTCGTTGGAGCGGCCGCTAGCAAAGAAGCGCTCGGAGGCTGTGCCGGAAACGGTTGAACCGCGCTCAAATACGACGCCGGAGGCGTATCGTGCGCTGGTCGGCAAATGCAAAGCTTACTGCCGCGCCGGTGATATTTTCCAGGTGGTCCCCAGCCAGCGTTTCTCGGCGCCGCTGAAGGCGCCGCCATTTGCGCTCTATCGCGCGCTCCGCCGGCTGAACCCCTCGCCTTTCCTCTATTATCTCAACTTCGCGGACTTCGCGGTGGTGGGCTCGAGCCCCGAAATCCTCGTCCGCAAGCGCGGCGATACAATCACCATCCGCCCGATCGCGGGGACACGGCCACGTGGCGAAACGCCGGCGCGAGACCACGCCTTAGAAGAAGAGTTGCTCGCGGATGCGAAAGAGCGCGCTGAGCATTTGATGCTTGTCGACCTTGCACGCAACGACTTGGGTCGGGTCGCGGTGCGCGGCGCAAAGGCTGGTTCGAACGCCGCAACCGCCAACGCGGGCTCGCAGCATGTGCGTGTGACCGAGGCGTTCACGATAGAGCGTTATAGCCACGTGATGCATATCGTCTCGAACGTCGAGGGCGAGCTTGCCGATGGATTGCAGGCGCTCGACGCCTTGCTCGCCGGCTTTCCGCACGGCACCGTGACGGGTGCGCCAAAAATTCGTGCGATGGAGATCATCAACGAGGTCGAACCGCATAAGCGAGGCATTTATGCCGGCGGCGTCGGCTATTTCGGCGTGGGTGGCGATATGGACACCTGCATCGCGCTGCGCACGGCGATCGTGAAAGACGGCTTGCTCCACGTTCAAGCCGGTGGCGGCGTTGTGCTCGACAGCGACCCTGAACTCGAGTTGCAGGAAACACTGCACAAGTCGCGGGCGTTGTTTCGCGCCGCGAGCGAGGCCTGGCGCTACGCCTAAATTCTCGTCCGGGGATGGCGAGCGCCTCGACCCCGCCCATTTCCTTTGTCCGGGCGCTGGGCTAGGTTCGCCTAGCATGATGCTTTGGCCGGCCCCCACACGATGGCGCATTTGACGACGCTTTGAAACTGCTCGTCTAACGCTAGCCTTGGGGCCACCGCCGCCATGATCCTCGTCATCGATAATTACGACAGCTTTGTTTATAACCTCGTCCACTACGTGGAAGACTTTGGCGTGCGCGCTGAGGTCGTGCGCAACGATGCGCTATCGGCTGCGGACGTCCTCAAGAAGAAGCCGAAAGCGGTGATCCTCTCACCGGGGCCGTGCACGCCGAATGAAGCCGGCATCTGCCTGGATCTCTTGGCGAAGGCGCCGGACGATCTGCCGATGTTCGGCGTGTGCCTGGGCCATCAGGCAATGGGGCAAGCGTTCGGCGGCGATGTGGTGAGCGCCCAGGAGATCATGCACGGCAAAGTCTCGGACGTGACGCATCGCGGCGGCGGCCTCTTTCGTGGCCTTCCCTCGCCGTTTCGCGCCACGCGCTATCACTCGCTCGCGGTCAAGCGCGCGACGTTTCCATCGGAGCTCAATATCGACGCGGAAACCGCTGATGGCGAGGTGATGGGGCTTTCGCACAAGTCGCGGCCGGTGTTCGGTGTGCAATTTCACCCGGAGTCGATTGCCTCCGAGCATGGACATGCGATCGTCGGCAACTTTCTCGATGCAGCGGGGCTCCGATGAGCCTCACCGCAACGATCGCGGCGCTGCGCGACAGCGGCGCGGTGCAAGCCTCAGATATCGATGGCGCGTTCGCCGAAATCATGGACGGCGGGGCCGCACATGAAGAGATCAAGACCTTCCTGACCCTCACCATGCCGCTGATGGGTCACGCCCCGCTGATTGCAGCGGGCGCGCGCGCCTTGCGGTCTCGCATGGTGCAAGTAGCCGCGCCTGATGGCGCGATCGACGTGTGCGGCACCGGTGGCGACGGCGCGCACACCTTGAATATTTCGACGGCCGTTGCATTCGTCGTGGCTGGCTGCGGTGTGCCTGTGGCGAAGCACGGCAATCGGGCGATGAGTTCCAAGTCCGGCGCGGCGGACGTGCTCGAGGCGCTGGGCGTGAAGCTGACGGCGGACTTGCCGGCGCTTGAGCGCTCGCTGCGCGAGGCGGGCGTGGCATTTCTGTTTGCGCAGAACCATCACCCAGCGATGCGTCACGTGGCGCTGGTCCGCCGCGAACTCGGCCAGCGCACGATCTTCAATTTACTTGGGCCGCTCTCAAATCCCGCTGTGGTTAAGCGGCAGTTGATGGGCGTGTTCAACGCCGACTTCATCGAACCTGTTGCAGGAGCGTTGAAGGAACTCGGTTGCGAGAGAGCTTGGGTCGTTCACGGCGCTGGCGGGCTCGACGAACTGAGCGCGGAGCATCGTGACGCAAACAACGTCGCAGTGCTGGACGGCGGCGCTGTGAGCGTCGTCCGCGCCAGCGCCCATGCTGAGATCAGTCCAGACATCCGGGGCGGGCTCGCGGCGGAGAACGCAGACGAGATGCGCGAATTGCTGGCCGGGCGCGGACGGTCGGGACACCGCGCGGCGGTGGTTCTCAATGCAGCCGCTGCGCTGGTTGTGGCCGGAAAGGCAGCTGATGTTATCGAGGCGCGGCCGATGGCCGAGCACTCGCTCGACAGCGGCGCTGCACGCGGCGCGCTGGAAAGGCTTATCGACGTGACACGGAGCGCGCCGTGAGTGTTCTGAATCATATCATGAGGTACAAACGCGACGAGGTAGCCGCACGCAAGGCGACGTTAGCGGATCTCGACGCTCTTATTCGCAAGCAGACGCACCCGCGCGGTTTTGCGCGAGCGCTGCGCGATGCGAACGGCATGGCACTCATCGCCGAGATCAAGAAGGCGAGCCCTTCCAAGGGGCTCATTCGCGCAGACTTCGATCCGTCACTGTTGGCGCGCGCCTATGAGGCTGGTGGCGCGGCTTGCCTTTCGGTTCTGACCGACGCACCGAGCTTCCAGGGACACGAGGATTTCCTCATCGCCGCGCGCAGGGCATGCGGCTTGCCGGTGTTGCGAAAGGACTTCATGATCGACGAATGGCAAGTCGCCGAAAGCCGAGCCATCGGCGCCGACGCTATTCTTATCATCATGGCGGCGGTCGACGATGCGCTTGCATCCGATCTGCATGACGCCGCCGACGCCTTCGGCATGGATGCGCTCGTTGAGGTTCACGACGAAGCTGAAATGACGCGCGCATTGCGACTTGGCTTCAAGCTGATCGGCGTGAACAATCGTTCGCTCGCGACTTTTGAAACCGATCTCGCGGTAACTGAGCGTTTGGCCGCCATGGCGCAGAAGGATATCTTCCTCGTCTCCGAGTCCGGCATCTACACGCACGCCGATATCAACCGCCTCAGCTCAGCAGGCGCACGCGCCTTCCTCGTCGGCGAGAGTTTGATGCGCCAAGATGATGTTACATCGGCAACCCAAACACTCCTTGGCCGTTAACCAAACTGAACTTGACCTGCCTCGCGGAACGGATGTAGAACACCTAATCGTTCACTATTTGGTCCCAGGTCATGCTGACAGCGAAACAAAAGGAACTGCTGCTCTACATCCACGAGCGGATTAAAGAGACAGGCGTTTCTCCGTCGTTCGATGAAATGAAAGAGGCGCTCGACCTGGCGTCTAAGTCCGGCATCCACAGGCTAATCACGGCGCTCGAAGAGCGCGGCTTCTTGCGCCGCCTGCCCCACCGAGCCCGTGCACTTGAAGTGCTGAAGATGCCGGATAGCGCCGCGACGGCCGCGCCGCCCAAGGGGCGGCAGTCATTTAGGCCCTCCGTAGTCGGCGAAGGTCGCGGCAATGGTGGCGGTTCCGCATCCGCTGGCATTCCTATCCTTGGTCAGATCGCGGCTGGCGTGCCGATAGAGGCAATCCAGTCGGAAGTCGGCCGCATCACACCGCCGGAAGATCTGCTGGGCTCGGGCGATCACTTCGCGCTCGAAGTTAAGGGCGATTCAATGATCCAGGCCGGCATCCTGGATGGCGACGTCGTGATCATTAAGCGCTCTGAGACGGCCGACAGCGGCGACATTGTCGTTGCGTTGGTCGACAACGAGGAAGCGACGCTGAAGCGTCTCCGCAAGCGTGGCAACTCGATTGCGCTCGAAGCAGCAAATCCGGCTTACGAGACACGGATATTCGGTCCCGATCGTGTGCGCGTGCAGGGCAAGCTAGTTGCGATGATCCGCCGCTACTCGTAGGCGCTACTCATCCTCCCTTCTTCGGGCTCGGGGTGTCCACGGACGGTCGATCTCGGGAGGCCAAGCGCGCGCGATACGCGGGCCGAGCGGTGTTTCGGTGATGGTCGCACCGCCAAGTTGGGCAATGCTTTCACGGGTGATCAGCACGGATATCTGGCAACGCTCGGCGTAGCCTGCTGGCGGTTCGATTTCTGCGATAACCACCGCGCGCGCCACACAGGCGCGTTCGAGTGCTGTCGGATCGCGCAACAGCACAATGGCGCGCGCCTGCGTCTGCCAATGGCAGAAGGTTTCACCACAAGCTTCTGGCGGCGCGAGGCGCTCAGTCTCTGCAGGCGTCAGACCGAGCATCGCACCAAGTCTCTCGCGCGCGTACGTCGAACGGCCGCTGCCAAGAAGAGTCCAGCGATCCGGTTCCCGCACGAAAATGGCCCGCAGATCGGCGTCAAACGCAGCCACGGGCTTAGGCGTGGCCACGTAGAGCGCAACACTGACCAGAAAGAGCGGCACGCCAAACCAGCGAAGCCATCCGCGCCACAAGCACGCCCAGGCGAGCGCGAGTACGCAGAGAAGAAAAGCCTCGGCGGAGGGTTTCGGCAGCGCACGGATCGCTTCCGGGCGCTCGCCAAAGGTTTGACCTATGGCGGCAATGAGATCGAGGCCGCTCGCCATAGCCTGCAACACCGGATCGCCGAGGCCGAGAGGCGTCAGGATTGCCGCGATGATCGCAGCCGGGGCCACGAGGAAGGACAAAATCGGCTCCGCGAGCAGGTTCGCTGGAAGCGAGTAGAGCGCGAAGCGTTGAAAGTGGTAGATCGCGAATGGATCGGTCGCGACGCCTGCAACGAAGGCGATGAGAATGACCCCGCCCACGCCCTTCACTGCCCACTGCATGGCGCCGATGATGGGACCGGGCGTTGGCAAAGCCGGCTCGTGCGGCGCGCGCTTCAACATCTCGAACAGTGCGACCAGAGCCATGGTCGCGGCGAATGACATTTGAAAACCCGGTTCAAGGACCGACTCAGGAAACAGCAAGACAACAATGAACGCGGCGAGGCCCAGGCCACGCATGGAGATGGCAGGGCGATCGAGCAGAATCGCGCCGAACGCGACAGCCGCCATGATGAACGAGCGTAGCGCAGGCACGTTGATGCCGGAGACGATGAGATAAGCAAGCACCGCAAAGAGCGCGCCAATGGCGGCGAGCTTCTTCACCGGCACGCGCAGCGCCAATGGCGAAATGAGCGAAAAGCCCCAGAATAGAAATGCGAACATGAGCCCGCCAACAATGCTCATGTGAATGCCGGAGACGGAGAGAAGGTGGCCGAGGCCAGCGTTGAAGAGGATATCGTTGGCCTCGCGATCAATGGCGCTGCGGTCGCCAGAGATCAGCGCTGCGGCGATGGCCCCGCCTCGTCCCGGCGCTGCTTCTTGGATCGTCGCTGAAAGATCGCTGCGCATGGCCGCGATGCGCAGGCGCTGGCGGTCGAGCCAGTTTGGCGGCGGCGCGAAGTTCTCTGGCCGGCAGCGGCCATAGGCGAAGCCAGTGGCGCCCAGCCGCTCGAAGTAGGCGCGGCGGGCGAAATCGTAGGCGCCGGGAGCCATAGGCCCCGCTGGCGCTCCGAGTACGCCAAAACAGCGCGCTGCACGGCCGGGCGTGAGGAGCCCCGCTTCGGCGACCGCGAAACGGACGTAACGCGGCGGTGCGGCGACGCCCTCAATCTCGCGTACGAGTAAACGCAGACGCGGACCGTTGTCATTTGCGTCGTTGGCGACGACCCAACCTGTCACCGCCCGCGGCTCCTCGGTCGCTGTGATCGCCGCTTGGGCCACAACGATGGTGCGCACATGGGCAGCGATGGCGCCAAGACCGGCGGCTGCGAACAGTGCGCAAAGGCCGCCTAACGCCAGGCCGAGACTAATCTGCCAGCCCGTGGGCGTGGCGTGCGGCAAGGCGGCCAAACCGGCGCAGGCGAAGATGCCAAAGAGCAAAGCTCCCGGTCCAAGCCAGAGCGGAGGGTCGGTTGGCGCGAGGAGCCAAGCGGCGCTGCCGGCGATCATGGCGGGAGGCAGCCAAAGGATCCAACGGTCGCGCTGGAGCGCCCAGACGGCTTTCAAGGCGCGGCTAGGAGAAAACGCGGGCCGCGTGCTACCACGCGCGCGCTTTGACCAACCGGCTGAATTCTCCCCGATGAGCGTCGTCACACGCTTCGCCCCTTCCCCCACAGGCTACCTCCATATCGGAGGCGCACGCACGGCCCTTTTCAACTGGTTGTTCGCGAAGAAGATGGGCGGCACCTTTCTGCTGCGGATCGAAGACACGGATCGTGCACGCTCCACGCCGGAAGCGATCGACGCGATCCTCGAGGGCATGGAGTGGCTGGGCCTCAAGCACGACGGGCAGACCATCTATCAGTTTGCGCGGGCCGAGCGTCACCGCCAGGCGGCAGAGGAGATGATCGCGCGCGGAACCGCGTTCCGCTGTTACATGACCGCAGAAGAACAGGAAGAGCAACGCAACCTAGCGCACGCCGATGGGCGTGCAATCCGTTCGCCCTACCGCGATGGCAAGGCGCCCCCGTCTCCTGGTGCATCGTTCACGGTGCGCCTTCGCGCGCCCGACGAGGGTGAAGTCGTCAACACCGATCTGATCCAGGGAGATGTTCGGATCAAGGCGCGCGACATCGACGACCTCGTCATGCTGCGCGCGGACGGCAACCCGACCTACATGCTTTCGGTTGTTGTCGATGACAACGACATGGGCGTCACGCACGTCATTCGCGGCGATGACCACCTGACCAATGCCGCGCGGCAGATCGTGATCTATCGCGCCATGGATTGGACCCCGCCCCTGTTTGCGCACGTGCCGCTTATTCACGGCGAGGACGGCAAGAAACTCTCAAAACGTCACGGCGCCCAAGCCGTGCATGAGTGGCGTGACATGGGCTACCTGCCGGAAGCCATGAACGCATATCTCATGCGTCTCGGCTGGAGCCCGGGGCACGATGACATTTTGACGAAAGAGGAAGCGATTCCTCAGTTCAACATCGAGCAAATCGGTAAGGCGCCTGCGCGGCTCGACTTCAAGAAGCTGGATTCCGTCAACGCGCACTTTCTTTCTTTCGCGGATGACACACGCTTGACCCGCCTCGTGGAGGAGCATTTGAAGGCGCGAGGTGATGCGCCTTTGGGCGGCGACTCAGCCTCTGCCTTGGCGCGCGCCATACATGTGCTGAAGAAGCGGGCAAAGACCATTCCAGAGCTTTCCGAACAGGCGCGCTTCATTCTGGCAAAACGACCGCTAGTGCTTGACGACGCAGCGAAAAAGTTGCTCAACGACGACTTCAAGCCACGGCTTTCGCGCCTGCGTGACTCGCTCGAAAAAGAGCCATCGTGGGACCATGTATCACTTGGCAGCGCGCTTAAGGCTTTCGCTACCAGCGAGGGCGTTGGTTTAGGAAAAATCGGCCCCGGTTTGCGGGCGGCGCTTACGGGCGGGACGCCATCGCCGGATCTGGGTCAGACATTGGAACTATTGGGTCGCGAAGAAGCGTTGGCGCGGATCGCGGATCAAGTTTGAGGAAGTGCGGCGATGCAAAGCAAAATTACCAAGAAGCCCTCCGCCACGATCACCGTGAACAACAAGCAGCTTGAGCTGCCGGTGTATGGCGGAAGCGTCGGACCGGACGTCGTCGATATCCGCAAACTCTACAGCCAAGGCGGTGTCTTCACGTTCGATCCAGGCTTTACCTCAACCGCCTCTTGCGAAAGCCAGATCACTTACATCGATGGCGACGAGGGCGTGCTGCTGTATCGCGGTTATCCGATCGACCAACTGGCCGAACACTCGAACTTCCTGGAAGTCTGTTACCTGCTCGCCAATGGCGAACTGCCCACGGAAAGCGAGTTCAAGAAGTTCGAAAAGAACATCACCTACCACACGATGTTGCATTCGCAGTTCGACCGCTTCTTCGAAGGCTTCCGCCGCGACGCGCACCCGATGGCGATCATGGTCGGCACAGTCGGCGCCTTGGCGGCTTTCTATCACGACAGCACCGACATCAACGACGCCAAGCAACGCACAATCGCCAGCCACCGCCTGATCGCGAAAATGCCGACGATCGCGGCGCGGGCTTTCAAGTACTCGATCGGACAGCCGTTCGTGTCACCGCGCAATGAACTGGACTATGCGTCGAACTTCCTGCGCCAGTGCTTCGCGGTGCCGGCAGAGGATTACAAGATCAACCCGGTGCTCGCGCGCGCCATGGATGTTTTCTTCATCCTGCACGCCGACCATGAACAGAACGCCTCGACCTCGACGGTGCGCCTCGCGGGTTCATCGGGCGCCAATCCGTTTGCCTGTATTTCATCAGGCATCGCCTGCCTCTGGGGCCCCGCGCACGGCGGCGCCAATGAAGCGGCGCTCAACATGCTCGAAGAGATCGGGACCGTCGATAAGATCCCGGAATTCATCCGCCGCGTGAAGGATCCGAACGACGACGTTCGTCTCATGGGCTTCGGCCACCGCGTTTATAAGAATTACGATCCGCGCGCGAAGGCCATGCAGAAGCTCTGCCACGCGGTGCTGAAGGAAACCGGCGGGGAAGACAATCCGACGCTAAAGGTCGCGATGGAGCTCGAGAAGATCGCGCTGAGCGACGAGTATTTCGTCAACCGCAAGCTCTATCCTAACATCGATTTCTATTCGGGCATCACGCTGCGCGCGATGGGGTTCCCGACCTCAATGTTCACGGTGCTCTTTGCCGTTGCGCGCACGGTCGGTTGGATCGCGCAATGGACCGAGATGATGGAAGACGAGAGCCAAAAAATCGGTCGACCGCGCCAGGTTTATACCGGCGCCCCGAAACGCGATTACGTGGCGCGCGATAAGCGGGGATAGGCGCGAGGTCTCGCGCTCCGCCCCTCTCTGAGTTCCCTAGCCTAAACACGATCTGCGGCGTCTATTCAGGCACCGCTCAGCGGTCAGCGCGCCTAATCGGCGCGGTTTGGGAACCATGGCCCAGATAAGGGAGGGCTTCATGCTGAAACATCTAGCCGCGTTTTGCGCGGCCGCGTCGGCGCTCTTGGTGCTCGGCGCGGGTACGGCGCATGCCGCCATCAACGACTTCGTCGGACAGTGGACCAACCAAGACACAAATACGAATGATGTCACGCGCGTGACCGTGACACGCACAGGCGGCACGCTGCGCCTCAACGTTTTTGGCAGCTGCACGCCCACCGATTGCGATTGGGGCATCGTCAACGCAACAGCATATGCGCCAACCGCCGCCGGCAACGTCAACAACGATGCGGATCTGGTCGTCGCAACCTACACCCAAGGCTTTGCCCGCAAGACCGTTGTACTGCGTCTGAACGGCGCCAACATCGCCTACGAGGTCTTCACAGAATTCACTGACAGCTCCGGCCGCGGGAACTATCACACCAGCGGCCGGCTCGTCCGCGCCGCTGATGGACGCTTTCCCGGCGGACGCATTCCCGGCGGCCTCATCCCGGGTGGACGCCTCACCCCCTCTGCGATCAGTGAAGATTGCGTGAGCTTCACACCTGGCCGTCTGCGCGTAGAGAACTTGAACGGACGCTGGAAAATCACTGAAGGCTCGCATTGGGTGGCCGACTTTGGTGCAAACCGTGCGGCGGCGGATCAGGCGCACGCTATCATCCTGCGCTACGGCTTCACGTCACAATGTTTCGTGGCGCGGCCTAATCCACCGATGACGTACTGGCGGCGCGGCCAACACGTGCCGAGCTTGCCGACGGGTGCTGGCGAAGATTGCCTAGCGGTCAACCCGGCCGCGGTTGAAGCGCGCAACGTTCGCGGTTCGTGGAAAGTTGTCGAAGGCGACGAATGGATGCTCGATTTCGGTTCGAACCGTGCTGGCGCTGAAGAAGCTGTGCGGATCATTCAGCATCACAACTTGAACCGACAATGCTTCGTTGCGCGGCCAAACCCGCCGATGACGTATTGGCTCTCGGCGCCGTAACGCCGCCGGACCGAACAAACTAGGCGGCGGCCTCGGCGACGAGGCCGCCGCTTTGCATGACGCGAACGACGGCGTCAGCAGCGATATCACTGGCGGGCGTAGCGCCTCTGCCCATCTTGGCGAGCGCTTCGTCTTGAGCGCGGATCTGAGCTTCTCGCGCTTCTTCACTGTCGAGCAAAGGCGCTGCGGCAGTTGCAATGTTTTCCGACGTGCAGCGCGTTTGAATAAATTCTGGCGCGACCTCGGCGTCAGCGGCTGTGTTCATCAGCGATGCGTACTTGGCCTTGAACAAGAACGCGCGGGCGATCGCCCAAGTGACCCAGCCGAGCTTGTAACCAACAACCACGGGCGTGCCTTGTAGGGCCACCTCCGTCGTCACCGTGCCGGAAGCGGCGAGCGCTACCGTAGCGGCGGCGAAGGCGTCTTCCTTCTCGCTTTCATCCAGAATGCGAACAGCGGCCGGTACCTGCGCGGTTACCTGGTCGCGCACGCTATTTGCGGCGACCGTGATGATGCGCACATCGCGATCGCGATCGAGAAGATCAGCGGCAGCCCAAAGCGTTGGGCCAATGCGTCGAATCTCCGCGCTGCGGCTCCCAGGCAGAACGAGGATAATCTTCTCTGTCGGCGTGAAACCTTGGCGCGCGCGCAATGCGGGGCCGTCGCCTGGCTTGTAGCGACCGAGTGCAGGATGGCCGCAGATCGTGCACGCCAGGCCGAACGGCTCGTAGAACGGCGTCTCGAAATCGTGAATGCAGATCAGGTGATCGACAGCGCCGGCGAGCGTTTTGGCGCGACCCGGACGCGTCGCCCACACTTGCGGACCGATGTACTTCACGAGCTTGATCTCAGGCGCGGCCGCTCGAACACCCTGCGCGACGCGAAGGGTGAACCCCCAAGAGTCAATGAGAACGACGACCTCGGGCTTGGTCTTGAGGATGGCGGCGACGGTCGCTGAAACGGCGGCTTTGACACGCAAGTAAGCGAGTAAACCATCGATGAAGCCGAGAACTGCGAGGCCCTTGATGTCGGCCTGGCTTTCGATCCCCTGCTCCGCCATCAGCGGGCCGCCGACGCCTTGAATGTCGAGCGACGCATCGCGCTCACGCAAGGCGCGCGCGAGGTCGGCGCCGAGCGCATCGCCCGAGCTTTCGGCTGCTACGAGGAAAATGCGCTTGCTCACGTTTTGTCCGCTTCGTCGGCGGTGAAGCCATAAACAAAGATGCCAGCGCGGTTTGCGGCAGCGATGATGTCATCCCGGCGCACGGCGAGCGCGCCTTCCGCTTCCACAGCGATGCCAGCCAGACCGGCCGCCGCCGCACCTTCAATGGTGCGCACGCCAATCACGGGCAGATCAATGCGGCGTTCTTGAATGGGCTTCGGGCGTTTCACGAGCACGCCGCGGCGCGCCTGGGTCGTGCCGCGGATCGTCGCGGGCAATTCGGCGACGCGGCGCAGCATGGCGTCAGTGCCTTCCTGCGCTTCGACCGCCAGCACGAGTCCATCACACACGACGACGCCTTGGCCGATGTCAAACGCACCGCTGGCAGACGCCACTTTGGCGGCCTTAGCAATGTCCTTGCTGTGCCGATCGTTCGGTTGAACGGCGCCCCACGCGCCTGGTGATGCGAGCAGATCGTGCATGACTTGATCGGCGCCAACGACGCGGAAGCCGGCCTTCTCGTGCTCGCTCAAGACCGCCCGCAAGAGTGCGTCGTCGCCCTGCGGCATGGCCGCAAGGATCGCCGGCAGCATCGACATGGCGACTTCATCGAGCTGAAGCGTCTTCAGATCGGGGCGTTCGACCTTACCGAGCAGCACGACCGCGTCACAGCCCGCCTCGCGGATCGCGTCCATGCGCGCGCCCATCTGACCGAGGCCATGGGCAGCGCCCGGGTGCTTATCCAGCGCGACGTCCGCCATGGGTTTGATACGGGCGATGAAATATGGGCGCTGCGTCGCAGCCAAGTGCTCCGCCAGGACGACAGGCAGTTCGCCACCACCGGCGATGACACCAAGCTTGCGCCAGCCGTTCATCAGTCGCGCGGCATGCAGAGATTACGCGCCGCATCGACGCGGATGAAGTCGACAATCTCCATCACATGCGGATTGCCCGAATAGGCTTCGACGCAGTCTTCAACGCGCTCTTGGAAGGTGCCTTCTTCCGCGAATAGGAGGCGATAGGCGGCCCGAAGATCGTGGATCTGTTCGCGGGTGAAGCCGCGCCGCTTCAGGCCCACGACATTGAGACCACCTAGGTGAGCGTGATTACCAATAGCGGACCCGAACGGGATGAGGTCGGTCGTCATCAGTGCGCTGGCGCCAACGAACGAGTAGCGACCGACGCGGCCGTGTTGGTGCACGCCGCTCAAGCCGCCCAAGAACGCGTAGTCGCCGACCTGCACATGACCGCCGATGGTCGCGGTCTGCGCCATGATGACGTTGTTGTTGACGATACAATCGTGGGCGACATGGCAATTGCCCATGATCAGGCAGTCATTGCCAACACTGGTGACGCCACGGCCGCGGACGGTGCCGCGGTGAATTGTGGCGTGCTCGCGGATGACGTTGTTGTCACCGATCACGAGTTTCGTCGGTTCGCCCTTGTAAGAGAGGTCCTGAGGCGCGCCGCCGAGGCCGACGAACGGCCAGACGGTGTTGCCCTTGCCTAGCTCAGTGTGGCTCTCGATAAAGACGTGGGCGATGAGTTTGGTGCCTTCACCAATCTTCACGTCCGGGCCAATGACGCAACCCGGACCAACTTCGACATTGGCGCCCAGTTCGGCGCTGTCATCGACGACGGCGGTCTTATGAACTTTTGCGCTCATAGTGAGTCCTGTGGGCGGTCGGCTTTCATCGCCGCGAATTCGCAATCGGTGGCGAGTTCGCCGCGCACTTCGACGCGGCCACGGAACTTGAAGATGTTGCGGCGCTGGAAGAGTACCTCGACGAACATCTCCATTGTGTCGCCCGGCATCACCGGTTTCTTGAAGCGCGCGCCTTCGACGGACATGAATAGGATGAGATGCTTGCTGATGTCGGCATCAAGCGTCTTGGACATGAGCACGGCGCCCGTTTGCGCCAACGCCTCGATCTGCAAGACGCCAGGCATCACAGGGGCGCCGGGGAAGTGACCCGGGAAGAACGGCTCGTTGATGGTGACGTTCTTTATGCCGCGGATCGACTTGTTCGGGATGTAGTCGACGGCGCGGTCGATCAATAGGAACGGATAGCGGTGCGGGAGACGGCGCAGGATCTCGCCGATCTCAATCACATCATCGGTGGTCTTTTGTTGTTCGGTCAGATCATTTGCTTTCATCGCGCGTCCCTGCAGCGGCCCGGCGGCTCAACCAGGCGGCTTCACGAAGCCATTTGCGTAGCGGTTTGGCCGGGTAGCCGCTCCAAACCTCGCCTGGCGGCACGTCTTGGAACACGGCGGCGCCGCCCGCAAGGGTAGCACCCGCGCCGATATTGCGGTGATCAGCCACGCCGACACGCCCCCCCAAAGTGACCCCGTCGCCAATTTTTGTGGAACCGGAAATGCCGCCGAAAGCCGCGATCAGCACGCCTCGGCCAATGATGCAGTTGTGGGCGACATGGCAGAGATTATCGATCTTGGCGCCCTCACCGATCACCGTATCGTCGAAAACGCCGCGGTCGACGCAGGAATTGGCGCCAATGGTCACTTTGTCTTGGAGCACGACGCGGCCGAGGTGCGGGACGTCGACGGGACCGGAAGCATCACCGGCGACTCCAAAACCCTGCTCGCCGATCACGGCGCCAGCGAGGATGTTTACGTCGTCACCGATAAGCGCGAACGAGATTGAGACGCGAGCGCCAATTTTGCTGCGGCGGCCAATGGTGACGCCCGGGCCGATGACACTGTTGGGACCAATCTCTGCCCCGGCGCCAATCTCAGCGCCCGGACCGATGACGACGCCCGCGCAGAGCTTCACCCCGTCCTCGAGCTTTGCCGTTGGATCCACGGCAGGCCCAGCAGCGGAAAAACTGCGACCACGAACAAGCGCCGGCACCATTCGCGCGAAAAACGAACGCGGCCGGTCGGTGAGAATGAGCGCCGCGGCTTTTGGTGCGAGGTGCGCGAGCGCCGGTTGGATGATGCAGGCGCCCGGTGCGGTCTCAAGCGCGGCGCCTTTCTTGCCCTCGTAGTAGCAGAGGTCATGGGGGCCAGCCTGATCGGCGGGCGCGGCGCCCGTGATCTGTCGCTCGGCGTCTCCGCCGATATCGCTAGAAGGCGCAAGCGCCCGGACCGTCACCGGTCCGAGCGCCTCGTAGAAGCGGGGATCGATCATGCGCCGACTATCTGGCGCCCTCGAAGCCCGATGACACTGCCCGCCGTCTTATTGGGCGGGAGCCGCCGCAGGCTGTTGGGCCTGACACTCCGTCGCCGCGTGACGGGCGACGTTGGCGACGCGGGTATTTTGGTTCTGGTCGAGCTGCTGGATCACCGTGGTGGTGATGTCGAAGTTCGAGTCGAATGTCCGTGTATTGCGAGCGTCGATCACGATGCCGGCGCCGCGCGAAGTCATGACCGACGTCACGATCGGCCCCACTTGGCGGTCGAAGTCCCGCAGCGCGATGAACTGGGTGCATTCCAGATCACCCCGGAGGGTGGCGGCGCGTTGGTCGAATTGGGCGCGGCGTTGAGCGTATTGCTGCACCGCAGAGTTCGCGCGGATTTGCTCCTGCGACATCGACCGGGTGGTCTGAGCGAGGCGCGCAGCTTCTTGGTCAAGCGACTGCTGTTCAGGCGCCAGCGCCTGGGCTTCCGCCGAGAATTGCTGAGTAATCGCAGCGAGCTTTGCCTGCAAATCCCGACCCAGCACCGACTCAGCAGCCACGCGCTGATAATTGATCACGACCGATTGGGTCGCCTGGGCATTGCCTCGGTTGCGCTGCGCAAGCGCATCAGACGACACCGATACTGCGGCAACCGCCAAAGCAGCCGCCGAAAACAAACTCACCACACGCATACCGCGCTTCTCCTCAGAATTGTGTCCGGGTTGAGAACCGGAACTGCTCGCGTCGGTCGTAGTCCTCGTATTGGAGCGGTTGCGCGAAGTCGAATTGCACCGGTCCAAACGGCGAGTCCCAGAAGATCGACACCCCAGCCGCCACTCTTAGGCTGGGGCTATCGTCAACAATAAGGCGGGTGTCCCCCACCAGATCGACGGTTTCACGGTTTGCTGCGTCCAAATAACCCAGGGTACCGAAATCAACGAAGAGCGCGCTGCCAAGCGAAAAGGTCTCAGGCAATGGCAGTGGGACATCCAATTGCAACGTCCCGATCGCGAAGGCGTTGCCACCCACGGCGTCGCCGCGGTCTACAATCTCACCTGTCACATCGTCGACCAATAACTGCCTCGGGCCGATACCAGCCACGTCGAAACCACGGAAAGACGATCCACCCTTGAAGAAGCGATCGTTGATGCGGACTGTGTCGCCGTTCCAACCAGTGATCAGGCCGGCGTTACCGCGGAACATGGCGCGGAAACCAAATGGCAGACCGTAATAAATCCCGCCTTCGACCTCGGTACGGAGGTAGTTCACCTCACCGCCCAGACCGGCGATATCTTGGCTGATGTCGATATTGAATCCACGTGTCGCGTTAATTGGCGAGTTCCGCCGGTCCCAATTGACCTGGAAACCAACCACCGAGGTCAGGAAGGTGCCTTCCTGATCGCAAAGCAGCGGACGTGTGGTGTTTACCGGGTCGCACTGGTTGACGTCTGGTGTGAGCGCGTTCGAATCGTGATCAATGAACACGTCGGCGATGGTGGTGTCGTCTAGAACGAGCGAGTAGGTCAGACCGAGATTGGTGCGCTCGCCAATGCGGAAGCCAGTGCGCAGGCCGATGCCGGTCGACTGGTTCTCGAATGACGACTGACTGAGGAAGTCAGTACGCAGCGAGTAAATGTCGAAGCCCGCAGCGATTTCGCGCCCCATGAAACGCGGCTCGGTAAAGCGAAGATCCAGTTGCTGGCGCTGCGAACTGGACGAGGCGCGTAGACGCAAGAACTGACCACGACCGCGCAAGTTGCGCTCGGTCACCGAGACGTCAAACAGGAAGCTCTCGGTCGAGGAGTAACCCGCGGCGAAGGCAAACTCGCCAGTCGACTGCTCTTCGACAGTGACAGTCACCACAGACCGGTCGGGTTGCGAGCCATCTGCGTCTTCGACCGTGACGTCGGTGAAGAAGCCGAGCGAGCGAATTTGGTCGCGCGAACGATCGAGCAGCACGCGGTTGAACGCATCACCCTCGGTGACGCGCATTTCGCGGCGGATGACTCGATCGACCGTGCGCGTGTTGCCGACGATGTCGATGCGTTCGATGAACGTGCGCGGACCTTCGTCAACTTCAAACGTGATGTTGACCTTGCGGTTCTCGCGATCGCGCTCAACGACAGGCGTGATCTGGACGTTGGCATAGCCGACCGTACCTGCGACATAAGTCATCGCGTCGATCGCATCTTCGATCTGCGCGCCGCGGAATTCGGTACCCGAGCGGATCGGATTCACCGCACGCAGCAAGCTTTCCGGCAGGCGATTAAGTTCGGTCTGGATGCTGATCTCGCCGAACTCGTAGCGAACACCCTCTTCCACCGTGAAGGTGATGTAGAAGTCGCGCTGATCAGGCGTCAGCTCGGCAACGGCGGAGACAACACGGAAATCTGCGTATCCGCGGTTGTTATAGAATTGGCGCAGTTGCTCGCGATCGTACTCAAGCCGATCTGGATCGTAGTTGTCGTTGCTCGAGAAGAAGTTCCACCAGCTCGACTCGGTGGTGACAATTGCGTCTCGCAGGCGACGATCAGAGAATTCTTCGTTGCCGATGAAGTTAATGTCGCGAACGCCAGTGACCGGGCCTTCATCGACCTCAAAGATCAAATCAACGCGGTTCTGATCAAGCTCGCGCACTTGGGGCGTGACTTGGGCAGCAAACCGGCCATTGCGGCGATAGACGTCCAGGATGCGCTGCACGTCGGCTTGCGCACGCGCCGGCGTGAACACCGAACGCGGGCGCGCTTGCACTTCCCCTTCGAGATCCTCTTCGTCGAGCGTGCTCATGCCCTCGAAGATAACGCGGTTGATGATCGGGTTTTCGCTGACGATGACCACGAGGTCGGCGTCGCGTTGTTCAATCTGCACGTCGGAGAAGAGCCCCGTTGCGAAGAGCGTCTTGATCGACGTGTCGATGCGTTCAGGATCGAACACGTCCCCCGGACCAACCTGCAGATAAGAGGCGATCGTCGCCGGCTCGATACGCTGGTTGCCTTCAACCAGCACACGGCGGATCGCGACGCCTGACGGCTGCGCCTGCGGCGCTGTCGCGTTGGTGTTCTCTTGCGCGTAGGCGTCGGTGCTGGCCGCCAACAATGCGCCGGCCCCCGCGCCAACGGTGGCGACGCAACCAAGTGCGCCGAGCGCTACATCCCGCAGTACCCGCTTCATCAAGCCCTCGACGTCCGACGCTCCCCAGCGCCTTGGTTTTTAAGAGCCCATCCCGCCTCGAAAGACAAGGACGAGCCGCTGTTACTGCGCACCCGGAAAGAGCCTCGTAATGTCATTCCAGGTCGCGAATAAGAACAAACTCGCCATCACGGCGAATCCAGCCCGATAGGCCCATTCCTGGGCCGAGGGTGGCAACGGCTTGCCCCCCCGTACGGCTTCGATCCCGTAAAACAGCAGGTGTCCCCCATCCAAGATCGGAATCGGCAGCAGATTCACGATCCCGACAGCTACGGACAGCACTGCGGCCAAATTGAGTAGCGAAAGCGCCAAGAAGCCTAGCCGGTCGAGCCACGTAATGTCGTCGCCGCCGCCACTTAGTGCTGACGTCGCCACTTGGCCGGAGACGTTGATAATGCCCAGTGGACCTGCGATCTGGTTGCCAGACTCACGGCCGGTGAAAACACCTCCGATATAGCCGCCGGTCTGGGCAATAATCCCCCACGTGTCAGAGGCGCCGACGGCGAGGGCTGCAAGAGGACCGACACGCTCTCGCTCGCCCGCAATGCCGATTGAGCCTACTTGCGGATTACCAGGCCGCGGTCGCGGCGTAATCTGCATCGAGACTTCTGACCCGTTGCGTATGACGATCAGGTTGAGCGTTTGGTTCGGTGCTTGGGCGACGATCCGCTGCAAGTCCTGGAAACCGTTGATACGCTCGCCGTCGATCGAGCGAATGAGATCGCCTTGCTGCAGTCCCGCCGCCGCTGCCGGAGATTCAGGCTGCACCGCGGCAACGCTCGCGACATCACGGCCGAGGATAAAGACCAGCAGGCCGAAGGCGATAATTGAGAAGATAAAATTCGTGATCGGGCCAGCGGCAACCACCATCGAGCGCGTTTGCAACGGCTGCGCATGGAAGAGGCCCTTCTTGCGCGCCTCGGCGAGCGCAGCCGGGTCTTCGATTTTCTCGCGCGGTGCAGTGCTCATCGCGTCCGCGTCGTCTGCGAACTTCACGTACCCGCCGAGCGGCAACGCGCCGATCTTCCACTCAACGCCTTGTTTGTCGCGCCAGCTGACAAGCGTCTTGCCGAAGCCGATTGAGAAGGTGTCGATCGCGACGCCGCGCCAGCGCGCGACTTGGAAGTGACCGAACTCATGGACGAACACCACGACACTCAGGACGAGCACGAACGAGCCCGCATAAATCAGGAGTGTCTGCAGTACGTCCATTCGGCCCGCTTCCTTCCCGCCGCTTTTTGTGAGGCGTTCTCAGCCCTTTAGGCTGCCGCCGGGTTTCCCGCAATAAGACGCGCCGCGCGACGCGCGGCCTGATCCACCGCCCTCACCTCATCGAAAGATGAAGGCATTTTTGCGAGAAGCCCAGCCTCGGCCCCCTCCAGGTGTGACAGAGCTTGTTCGACCGTGTTGGAAATGTCGAGGAAGCGAATGCGGCCCTCCAAGAACGCTTCGACAGCAATTTCATTGGCCGCCGATAGCGCCGTCGTCGTCGCCGCGCCTCGATCTAGCGCGGAGCGGGCCAGGCGCAGCGCTGGAAAACGCACGGAGTCCGGGGCCTCAAACGTAAGCTGCGCCAACGTGGCGAGATCCAAGCGGGCAGTGGATACCACCCCGCGGTCAGGCCAAGTCAGAGCAAAGGCGATCGGAATGCGCATGTCGGGCGTGCCCAACTGGGCGAGCACCGAGCCATCGACGTAATGCACTAAGCTGTGGATGGTGCTCTGTGGATGGACAATCACGTCGATCGATTCGGACGGAAAACCAAAGAGATATGAGGCCTCAATCAACTCCAGCCCCTTGTTCATGAGGGTGGCGCTGTCGACGGAGATCTTGCGCCCCATGTTCCACATCGGGTGGGCGCACGCCTGGGCGACCGTGGCGCCGGCCATTTGCCCAAGCGTCCACGTTCGGAATGGCCCACCGGACGCCGTCAGGGTGAGACGTTCGACCCGGTTTGGATGGGTCAGCACTTGGAAGATGGCGTTGTGCTCGGAATCCACCGGAAGCAGCGTCGCGCCATGGCTCTTGGCGGCCTCAATGAAGAGCGGTCCCGCACACACGAGGCATTCCTTGTTCGCCAGTGCAACATGAGCACCCCGGCGCACAGCGGCCATGGTCGGCGCAAGCCCGGCTGCACCGACAATCGCTGACATGACCCATTCGGCCGGGCGAGCGCCCGCCTCTTCGATTGCGGAGATCCCCGCCCCGACCTCCACATCTAGGCCAGCAAGCGCGGTTTTTGCGTCGTCCAACAACGACGGATCTGCAATTGCGGCGAACTTCGGTTTGAGGCGGCGGCAAGCTTCAGCCAGTAGGTCGAGACGGCTCGCGGCGGTGACCGCTTCAACTGGAAGCTCGTGGCCCTGCGCGCGCAACTCCTCGATCACCTGGATCGTCGATTGGCCGACAGATCCGGTTACGCCGAGAACGGAAATGCTCCGCGTCACAGGCCACGCCCGAATAGAAGCGCCGTTGCGCCTGGGCCGAACGCGAGTGCTGCGCCAACTAGAAGCGTCGCCGCCATGAGGCTGTCGATGCGATCCAAGACACCACCATGCCCGGGAATGAGCTTGCTTGCGTCTTTCACGCCGAAGCGCCGCTTCAGGAAGGATTCGAACAGGTCGCCCATGAGTCCAGTGAATGCCACGAGTGCGCCGATGAGCAACCATGGCACGTGAAGCGAGGCGTCAGCTTGAAACAGAACGCCGCACCCATAACCGGCGGCCGCGCCGGCGAATGTTCCCGCGACGATGCCAGAATAGGTTTTGTTGGGTGAGAGGCCGCGCGCAATCTTGGGTCCGCCAAGGAGTTTGCCGCCGAAATAGGCGAAAATGTCCGACGCCCATATGATCGCGAACAGCGCCAGGATCGTCTCAAGGCCTCCCGGCGCGCGAGCGCGGAGCCAAAGGAATATCGCACACGGCAGGCCGATATAGATCGCACCGCCCGCCGTTTCGATAATGCCGATGAGTGTGCGGCGGCGAAGAAATGCCGAGGCGAAAGCGCAGCCCACCATCCAGTAGAACGCCAATGTCAAATAGCCCCAGCTCGAGAACATCACTGCACCGAGCGAACCGGCGAGCGTGAACATGAATGCGGGCGTGAAGCTGTTGGGCTCGCTCATACGCGCCCATTCGTAGCTCATGGCCACGACCGCAGCACCGCACATGGCGGCTAGCCACGGGCCGCCGTAGAGCGCCGCACCTACACCGGCTGACGCGAGCACCAGGCTGGACACTATGCGTGCGCCAAGGTCGGACCAGTCGCCGCGCGTAGGCGATGACGGGACTGCGTCAGGCGGACTCAGGCGCCGACCCTCCGTAGCGGCGATCGCGGCGGCGGAAGATGTCGATCGCTTGTGTCAGCGCATCCCTACCGAAATCAGGCCAGAGCACGTCGAGGAAAACCAGCTCCGCGTAAGCGGACTGCCAGAGCATGAAATTAGAAAGACGGAACTCACCCGAGGTGCGGATTAGAAGATCCGCGGCGGGAAGCTCTTCGGTGTCGAGGTAGGATTCAAATATCTTATGATCGAGATCGCTGGCCTTCAATTTGCCCGCCGCGACGTCTTCGGCAAAGCGGCGCGTAGCACGGACGATTTCGTCCTGACCTCCGTAGTTGAAGGCGATTGTGAGATTGAGTTTGCCGTTGTGCTTGGTGCGCGCCTCAGCATTCTCAATGATCTGCGCGATGTCCCTCTGCAGGCCCTCGCGGCTGCCGATGACCCGCACGCGCACGCCCTCTCGAACGAGCTTATCGAGATCTCGATCGACATAGAGGCGCAAGAGGTCGAAGAGTGCATTCACTTCTTCGGCTGGGCGTCTCCAATTTTCAGTCGAGAAGCCGAAAACTGTCAGATATTCGACACCAAGATCGCCCGCCGCCTCCACGGTGCGACGCAGGGCTTCAACACCCTCAGCGTGGCCGAACGTGCGTGGGCGTGAGCGCTGTTTCGCCCAGCGGCCGTTTCCGTCCATGATGATGGCGACATGGCGCGGCGTGGTCGCTTCTGCGGAGGACGGAGCGGGCTGCGCCATAGCGAGCGATGCAGGCCTAAACCTGCATGATCTCTTTCTCTTTGCCGTGGAACGCCTCGTCGATCTTCTTGATGTGTTCGTCGGTGGCTTTCTGCACCTCAGCGCCGTGCTTCTTGTGTTCGTCTTCGCTGATGGCGTGCTCTTTCTCGAGCTTCTTTAGGTGCTCCATCGCATCGCGGCGAATGTTGCGGACGGCTATGCGTTGTTGTTCAGCGTACTTGCCCGCGACTTTGGCGAGCTCGGTGCGGCGCTCGGTGGTAAGCGGCGGGATCGGAATACGCAGCGTTTGGCCGTCCACGATGGGGTTGAGGCCGAGATTGGCCGAGCGGATGGCCTTGTCGACCGCAGAGACAACGGCTTTGTCCCAAACGCTGACAGAGATCATGCGCGGCTCAGGAACGCTGACGCTGGCCACGGAGGTTAGTGGCGATTCCGCGCCGTAAGCTTCCACCTTTATCGGATCGAGCAAAGACGGCGAAGCGCGCCCAGTGCGCAAACCACTGAATTCGTGTTGCAGCGCTGTGATCGCGCCATCCATGCGCTTCTTATAATCGTCGAGTTTGAAAGGCGGCGAGGCTGCCATGACGTTCGTCCCTAGTCTGAAATAGTGGTGCAGACGCCGCGACCGTGCAGAACGTCTGCGAGACTGCCGCGTGCGCCAATCGAAAAGACCACAATCGGAATGCCGTTGTCGCGCATGAGCGACACCGCCGACGCGTCCATCACTCTGAGATCGCGTGCGAGCACTTCGTGGTACGAGAGCTTATCGTAGCGCGTCGCTGTCTTGTCCTTCTTCGGATCGGCGGTGTAGACGCCGTCCACCTGCGTGCCCTTTAGCAGCGCGTCGCAACCCATCTCAGCGGCGCGTAGTGCAGCGCCGGTGTCGGTGGTGAAGAACGGATTGCCGGTGCCGGCGGCGAAAATCACGATGCGCCCTTTCTCCATGTGCCGCATCGCGCGGCGACGGATGTAGGGTTCGCAGACAGTGACCATCGGAATGGCCGAGAGCACACGCGCCTGGCCGCCGAGGCTTTCAATCGCGTTTTGCATAGCAAGCGCGTTCATCACCGTCGCCAGCATGCCCATGTAGTCGGCGCTGGCTCGCTCCATGCCCTTTGCAGCGCCCTGCACGCCGCGGAAGATGTTGCCGCCGCCAATGACCAGGCAAATCTCAGCGCCGGATGCGGCAGCGTCCAAGACAGCCTTGGCTATGTGTTCGCAGACAGCGGTATCGATGCCGAACTGCCCCTCTCCCATCAGCGCTTCGCCTGAGATTTTGAGGAGGACGCGCTTGTAGCGCAGCCCGCTTGGGCTGGGTCGGGTTTCGGCGAGGCTCATGAGGTAGAATCTATAGACCACCGGCGCGGCGAAAGTCAGCCCGCCTGACCAGAGAACTGCCCACAAAAACAAGGGGCGCGGACCTCACGGCCCGCGCCCTCAATTTCGACCCTCGGAAGGCTTAGTTCTTGTTGCCCGACATCGCCGCCACTTCGGCAGCGAAATCATCGGTGCGCTTCTCGACGCCTTCGCCCACGCCGAAGCGGACGAAGCCCTTGATCTTGATCGGCGCGCCAACTTCCTTCTCTGCGCCCTTCACGGCCGCTTCAACGGTTTCGTCGGGGTTCATGACGAAGGCCTGCTTCACGAGAACAGATTCTTCAAAGAACTTCCGCATGCGGCCTTCAAGCATCTTGTCGAGCACTTGCTGGGGCTTGCCGGCGGCCTTCGGGTCTTCTTTGATCTGATCGAGCAGCACCGTCTTTTCGCGCTCAACCCGATCAGCCGGAATATCGGTTTCGTTTAAGGCAAGCGGGTTTGCCGACGCGATGTGCATCGCGACCTTCTTGCCGAGGGCTTCCAGCTTCGCCTTGTCGCCGCTCGATTCCAGCCCGACAAGAACCGCAATGCGGCCCAAGTGGTCCGCGCCATCGACCTTCGAGTGGACATAAGCGGCAATCACGCCGTTCTCGACGTTGAGCTTGGCGGAACGGCGCAGCGTGATGTTCTCTCCAATCGTAGCGATCAGATTGGTCACGGCTTCCGAAACCTTTTGCCCCTCATGCACGGAATCCAGCAACGACTGGTGGTCATCGGCCTTCAGAGCGAGCTTCGCAAAAGCGCCAGCCGCCTTTTGGAAGTCGGCGTTGCGCGCGACAAAGTCGGTTTCCGAATTGAGTTCGATAACGGTGCCGTGATCGGCAGCGATAGCGATCGCGACGATACCTTCAGCAGCGGCGCGGTCAGCTTTCTTAGCAGCCTTCGACAGTCCTTTGGCACGCAGCCAATCGATGGACGCTTCCAGATCGCCGTTGTTCTCAGCGAGCGCCTTCTTGCAATCCATCATGCCGACGCCAGTTTTTTCGCGCAGGTCTTTGACCAGCGCAGCGGTGATTTCCGCCATTTTCTGCTCCTCGAGACTTCTCTCGTCAGTTACTTAGTAGTTCGCGCCCGTCGGGCCATCGATGGGGCTTTCGACCGGGCCAGACGGCGGACGCTCGCGCACAACCGCCTCAACCGGCGGACGCTCCGAAGCGCCGATGTCGCGGCCGCCGCGCACTTGGCCTTCGGTCAGACCATCGAGCACCGCGTCAGCGATCAGGTCGCAATAGAGCTGGATCGCGCGCGCCGCGTCGTCGTTGCCCGGGATCGGGAACGTGACCGCATCCGGATCGCAGTTCGAGTCGACGATGGCGACAACCGGGATGCCAAGTTTCTTAGCTTCCTGAATGGCGATCGCTTCCTTGTTGGTGTCGATCACAAACATCAGGTCCGGAACGCCGCCCATCGAGGCGATACCGCCGAGCGAACGGTCGAGTTTGTCGCGCTCGCGCTGAATGTTCAGCACTTCGCGTTTGGTGAGGCCAACGCCGCCGCCGGCGAGGATCGTTTCCGTCTCGCGCAGACGCGCGATTGACTTCGAAACCGTTTGCCAGTTGGTCAGCGTGCCGCCGAGCCAACGCTGGTTGATGTAGTACTGCGCCGAGCGTTGGGCAGCGGCCTTGATGTGATCCGCAGCTTGGCGCTTGGTGCCAACGAAGAGCACGCGGCCGCCCCCAGCGGCGACTTCGCGAACCTTCAAGAGCGCCTGGTGCAGCAGCGGCACCGTCTGCGACAAATCGAGAATGTGGATGTTGGCTTTTTCGCCGAAGATGTAGCGGTCCATCTTCGGATTCCAACGGTGGGTCTGGTGACCAAAGTGCGCGCCAGCTTCCAAGAGCTGACGCATGCTGAATTCAGGCAGCGCCATGAGATCATTCCTTTTCCGGTTTGCCGCCGCGGGAGAGACCTAGGATTGTTGTCCTAGGACCGGATGGAGGAAACGGCCGCTTTCAGACCGCTCCGCCGCTCCCGCGTGCGAAGTGAGACGGGCATGTAGGGGGAACCTCACACAAAGACAAGCGCATAGCTGGAATCCGCCCTACTCCCCCGGCAAGTAGCCGAGCGTGGACAACGATTTTGACGACACCATCACGCGGCTGGAAGCTGCTGCCCGGCGCGGGACCCCATTGGACGCCTGGATTGAGGATCCCGAAGCCGTTCTGCGTCTGGCGCGCCAGGCCGCCCCACTCTTCGACCGAACATTGGAGAGCATCGCCGAGACGATGCCGCCGGCAAGTCCTATCGCGCTGCCGGAATTGATCGCCACCGCCGCTCTCAATGCGGAGGGCCAGGTGGTGGCGAGCGATGAGCGCTTCCAGGCCTGGTTCGGTCAGGACGCCGTTGATGCGGCTGTAGCGGCAAACGCGGCGTCCAAACGGACGGCGAGCTTGGAGCGAACGGTCGCGAGCGACGGCGCGCCTGCGGCAATCGCCTACGCAGCGGGCGACCAAGTCCTGTCGTGGGCTCTTCCGGTCGAGGTGAAAGGCGCGCTTGAACACGGCTCGGCCAGCGTCGTCGTGGCGGCGGTGTGCCCGTCGCGGGCAACCCAGGTCCTGTCCCGCACAGCGGCGGCTTACGGAATGACGCCAGCTGAAGCGCGTCTCGTGGCGGCGCTTGTGCGGGCGGGAGGCTTGAGCGAAGCGGCGCGCGATCTTGGCGTGCGAGACTCTACCGCACGGCGAACGCTGGCGGACGCGATGCAAAAGGTCGGCGTGCGCAGGCAGGCGGCGCTGGTGTCGCGCGTCGCAACTACCGCGCTCGGGTACTGGCCGAAGGGCGCGAGCAATCCGGCCCTGCTTATCGACGCCTTTGGCCTGTCGGCGCGCCAGGCGCGCATAGCGCTAGCGATCGCGCGCGGATTGCCGCGCAAGGAGGCGGGCCGTCTCGCCGGCGCCAGCGAGTCTGTCACCAAGGATGAAGTCGACAGGATTTATCAGAGCACCGGCGTATCTTCGGCGCAGATGCTCAGCCGGCTCGTGACCGAGACGATGGCGCTCGGATTGCTGACGCAAGTGTCGAACGGCGAATTGGCGCCGGCTTCAGAAGAAGCCGAGCCGCTCCGTCTCATCCCACGTCCCACCGCCGGCATGATCGCCGTCAGCGATTATGGGCCGGCGCACGGCAGACCCGTGTTCGTGCTTCACTCCAGCTCGACGACTCGCCACGTGTCGCGGTCTTTCCGCCGTACGTTGCAGAGTGCTGGGTATAGGCCGATCGCGGTGGATCGCCCTGGCTTTGGCGTTACTGACATGACCCACGAGGGCGGCGACCCATTTGAAGCGGCGGCGCGTGATATGGCTGTGGTGTGTGATTCGCTTCGGCTGGGACAGGTGGACATCTTCGCACGCGGCGGTGTCTACGCGGCGCTAGCGTTCGCACGCGACAACCCTATACGAACAGGCACGGTTGTCGCCATCAACCCAGACCCGCCGGTCGTGAACGCACAGCAACGGCCCGGCATGTTGGCGGCCATCGCCGACACAATCGTGCTCGATCCGGATCGCGTCGCTTTCCTCGCGCGGATCGTCATGGGCGAAGCGAATTCCGCGCGCGTCGCGCGTCTGCTTCGCCAAGCTCTCAAGACAAGTCCGCCGGACCTCCGCGCGTTCGAGGATGAGGCCGCAGTCAATGACTATCAAAGAGCCGTCCGCCATTTCGCTGCGGGCATTGTCGATGGCTTCATCGCGGAACAACGGGCGTTCGCGCGACCGGTAGCCTCAGCGGCGCCACCCAGATCTGAGAATTGGCGTTTACTTTTTGGCGCGTTCGACCCACTCCATGCGTCAGAGCACTCGGAACATCATTGGCGGACGCTCATGCCCGATGCGAGATGCGCGCGGGTTCCCGACGGCGGCCGCTTCCTGTTTTTGACACACGCCAACCAGATTGTTTCGGCGTTGCGCAGCTGACTCCCATCGTTCAGGGGTGCCTGACCCTGACCATAGCCTCTATCGCCACAGATTGGAGGTTGTGCAAATGAGACACATGATTCTAGGCGCGTGCGCGGCGCTCGCGATGAGCTTGAGCGCTCCGGCATTGGCGCAAGAAGCCGGAACCACCGAGGCGGCTTCTGCGACTGTGGCTACGGAGACCGCAATAGCCGGTCCCGCATTCGACGTGGACATCCGGCGCACGCGTGGGAATGCCAACGTGCTGAACGCCATGCCGCGCATCGCGCTCGTCGGTTACAATGTCGGCGCATTTACGTATGCGCGCATCACGGCTTCGAGCGGCGGCAGCTTGTTTGGCGGCAGCATGGGCGCACGCGCGCGCATGGAATTCGTGCTCGAAGGTGTTGACCGCGCACGGCTTGAACGGATCGCCACTGCGGCGCACGACGATCTCGTCACGCAATTGCGCGCCGCGGGCTACGAAGTGAGCACCGCGCCGGAAGTCTTCGCCAACGGCCGCGGCTCTGGATTCTTGGCTGCGGGCGGAGTTTTCCAAGGCGAAGAACCGGGCACTCAGAGCGAGCTGTCGGTGGTTGGGCCGGAAGGCGTTGGCGCGGTCAGCTACCAAGGCGTCGGGCGCTTAGCCGTGGGCGGCGGGCGCGGGATGGGCGAACTCTCCCATGAACTCAACGCCATCCTGCTCTTCCCAAACCTGGCGCTCGATTTTGTCGAGACCAGCGGGAGCGGCAACCGTTCGTTCGGCAATCACGCCAACGTTCAAGGTGGCGCACGCTTTGCGGTCGACCCGATGTCTAAGGTCGAGATATTTTACTCACGCAGCGGGCGTGGTTTCTTCGATGGCTGGGCAACGCTGCAGGTGCATGCGCCCTCGTCAGTTGACGACGAGTTTGCGTCGGTGGCGCAAACCAGCTCAAGCAACAATAATGCAATGGCCGCGATCTCGGGCATTCTAGGCGCACCCATGCAAGCAGGACGTCGCAGTGCGCATTCGGTCACCGCTGACCCCGACAAGTATGAAGAACTGGCATTGCGGGCTGCGCGTGGCTTCAACGCCGCAATTGTTGCTCAGGTACGGGCGTCACGCGGGGGCTAGGTCGGCGCTCTGGCGCGCTCACGAACCGCGCGCCAGAGCACCATCTGTTAGCGTCGGCGGTTGCGCGGGTTGTAGCGATCACGGAGCTGGGTTTGGCGCGACGTGAGCGATTGCTCGACACCCTCAATGAATACCGCCGTCGGCGCTGACGTTACTTGCAGCGGATCGCCGTCCCAGATCACCACGTCAGCAACGTAGTTGCGTTCGAGGCGGCCGAGATTGCCCGCGCCGAATATTTCCGCGGGCGCGCGCGTGACCGCAGCGAACGCCACATCCCATGGCAACCCGTTGGCGACGGCGTTGCCGGCCAGTTGCAGCACGAGACGCGCTTGATGCGCATCGACGCTGCCTGGGGCGGGGGCGATCGCAAAGCGAACGCCAGCGCGGTTCAAGAGCACTGCATTGTCGAGACGTGCAGACAGACGCTCGAAACGGTCCGGCAAATTAGCCAACGGATCGAGGATCACCGGAATGCGCGAAGCCGCGAGTTCATCGGCAACCTGCCACGCTTCCGCACCCCCGTGGATGACAAAGCGCAGGCTAGGGTTCGCACGTTGGAAACGGATCAGACGGCGAATGTCGGCTGCGCTTTCGATGTGCACCAGGAAAATGCCCTGACCGCGCGCGTAGGGCTGCAGCGCCTGCGCGTCGAGTTCATTAAGGACCGCACCGCCCTGGCCACTGCGATAGCGGGCGGGATATTCGCGGGCATCGCGAAGCGCCGCCTCGAACGCCGGCCAGAGCGCAGCACGCGAACCACCTGTGCGCCCGGCGCCGGTCTCGCCGAGTTCAACGACCATGAAGGCACGCTCGCGGAAGACACTATCTGGCTCACCGCTCATTGAAACAAGCGCACCACGGCCATCGAAAATGCTGCCGTTAGCGCTCGGCGCGATCGCGGCGCGCGTAACGCCCTCAATGCGGGTCACTGGGATTGCGGTGACGTTCGGGTTGAACGCGTTGCCCGCGTCCGCGGCGGCCGAAATGAGATCGCCACTGATGTTGGCGTCATTCGGCGCGCCCGAGCCCGAAATTTCGCTCAGACCCACTTCGCTCATGGCCGCGAACGCACCCGGCGTCACGAAGGCGCCATTCGCTTCGATGACCCGCGCGCCGCGCGGGGCGTTGATGTTCGCGCCAACGGCGCTGATGCGCCCGTCGACGATCAGCACGTCGCCATTCTCGATGATGCCGCCCGCGCCATTGGTGACCACGCGGCCGTTGTTGATCAAAATCGTCTCGGCGGCGGCCGGCGTCGCGAGCGCGGCGGCGAGAACAAGAGCTGCTAGCGTCGTTCTCATTGGGCGCGCTCCCGCGTGTAGGCTTGGCCGAGTTCGAAGTCCGAAGGCGGATCACGTTCGGCGCCGCGTGTGTAGATTTCCGCTCCGTCGATGAAGACGCGTTCCGCAACCGCATAGCTGGAGAGCGGGTCAGCCGACCAGATTACGACGTCGGCGCGACGACCGGCTTCGAGGGTGCCGGTTTCATCGTCGATGTGCAGCGCGCGCGCCGGGTTACGCGAAAGCCAAGTCCATGCTTGCGCACGCGTGATCTCAAGACCAGCGCGCCGGCCATCTGCCATGGCCTTCGCTGCTTCCTGGTTCAGCCGTTGAATGCCAACTTCGCTATCCGAGTGCACGATGGCGCAGGCGCCGGCGGCGTCGACAAACGCGATGTTTTCGCGGATGCCGTCATAGGCTTCGAGCTTGAAGCCCCACCAATCGGCCCACATGGCCGAGCAGATGCCCTCTTCGCGGAGCATGTCGGCAATCTTGTAGGACTCAACTGCATGGTGAAACGCGGCGATCTCGAAGTTGAACTCGTGGGCGACTTGGATGGCATTGGCCATTTCGTCGGCACGGTAGCAGTGCCACTGCAGGATGATGTCGCCGTTGATGACGCCAGCGAGCGTTTCCATTTCGAGGTCTCGATCCGGCGGATCGCCGTGGCCCTCTTCGGCATTGCGCAGGCGACGTGCGTAGCGTGATGCGTTGGCGAACGCTTGGCGATAACCAGCGACGTTGCCCATGCCGGTCGCCGGCGAGCTGTTGCGGCTTCCGTAGACGCGCGCCGGATTTTCACCGCATGCCATCTTCAGACTCTGCGGCGCGTCCGGAAACTTCATTTCTTGGACTGTTGTAGCGCCAAGCACCGGGCGGAGCGTGACGCCGCGCCCACCGAACAAGTTGCCGGACCCTGGCAGTACGTGAAGCGTGGTGATGCCGCCTGCGACTGCGCGCAGAAAGCCCGGGTCTTGCGGCCACACCGAGTGCTCCGCCCAAACCTCAGCCGTGTTCGGCTGTGTGAGTTCGTTGCCATCGGATGTCGCTTGGATCGACGGCGATGGGTAGACGCCCAAGTGTGAGTGCGCGTCGATAATGCCAGGGGTCACGAACTTGCCGGCTCCATCGATCACTGTAGCCCCGTCGGCGCTCAGATTCTGACCAACGGCAGCGATGCGGCCATCACGCATCAGCACGTCAGCGTTCGCCAGTTCGGCGCCATTACCGTCAAATACCGTGGCGTTACGGATCAATGTCGGCTGCGACGGGCGCGGCGTGTATGTGGAAGCAAATGGGACTGGACTTTCGGTCTCAGCCCCAGTGTTCGAACCCGTCGTCGCGCAGGCCGCTAGGCTCACAAGCGCTACGAGCGCGACGGCGGGATGCAAATTCAGGCGCATGTGCCCTCCCCTCTGGAGCGGCGGGCATCTGAAGGGGTCCAGGTTAACAGGACAAGACTTTGCGCGCGTTTCGGGAGAATTCTTCGACCAAGCGACGACTGGCGCCTCAGATCACCCTTTCGACGCCGCGTGCGGCCTTCAAGGCTGCGCGGGCCGACGGGGTACCCGAGGTCAACCGCTTGGTGTTGAGTTCGATCTCGCGACCATCGTTCAGCCGCAAAACGAGGTGGAGCGGTCGGGCTTCACCGGGTTGTGCTTTCGGCAGCGATGCGAGCGTTTGCGCCAGCAGATCCAATGGCGCGCCTTCTTTCAAGACGATCCGCAAGTCTTCGCCGATCCGCGCCTCGGCTGCTTCGACAGGCTCGAAGGAGTCCGCCGCAAGCTTCAGGTCGCCATCGCGCCAACGAACGCGACCGCGGAAGCCGAAGGCCTTGCCTACTTCGATGACATCGCGCGCGGCTTGCACATTCTCCGGCATGATCATGCCTTCGAAGTCACCGGTGGGATCAGACATCGAGACAAAAGCGAGCGTACCACCTGACATGGCGGGCCGATACTGCACCCGCCGCACGACACCAGCCATCATGTAGGCGCGCGGTTCAGTCTCGCCTTCTTCGAGGATGTCAGCGTAGCTTGAGTAGCGGTCCCCGGCATCAATGAAGAACTCTGACAGCGGGTGGCCCGATAGATAAAAGCCAACGCTTTCGCGCTCCGCGTCGAGCCGATCTTGTGCGGACCACGCCGGCGCCTTCGGGAAAGCCGGGCGCGCGCTGGGCTCCTCCGCGCCGAACAGGCTCGCCTGAGAGCTCGCGCGCTCCTCGGCAACACGCTGTGCGTAAGCGGCGATGATTTCGCAAGCTGCAAGCGCGCGTGCGCGGTCCGGCTCCATGCAATCGAGCGCGCCCGCCTTGGCCAAGTTTTCCAACTGACGGCGGTTGATGGCCTTGGAGTCGATCCGCTCCGAAAAGTCGTAGAGCGCCTTGAATTTGCCGCCCCTCTTGCGCTCAGCTACAACGCTCTCCATCGCTGTCAGGCCGACGTTGCGGACCGCGCCTAACGCATAGCGAACGCCCAGGCCGCCATCCTCCATCTTCTCGACGTTGAAGTCGGCTTCCGATGCGTTCAGGTCAGGCGGCAGGATCGGCACATTGATGCGCTTTGCGTCCTGCACGAAGCTCGCGAGCTTATCTGAGTTCGAGAGATCGAGGCTCATCGAAGCGGCCATGAAGTCGACCGGATAATGCGCCTTCAGATAAGCGGTCTGATACGCAACGACGGCGTAGGCAGCGGCGTGGGACTTATTGAAACCGTAACCGGCGAATTCTTCGACGAGATCGAAAATGTGAGCTGCCTTGCCCTCGCTCACGCCGCGCTCTTTGGCGCCATCGATGAAGCGTGATTTCTGCTTGGCCATCTCGGCCGGCTGCTTCTTACCCATGGCGCGGCGGAGCAAATCGGCCTCGCCGAGGGAGTACCCCGACAGCACTTGGGCAATCTGCATGACCTGTTCTTGGTAGACGATGACGCCGTACGTCTCCTCAAGGATCGGCCGCAACGTCTCGTGAAGATAGTCTGGCGCTTCGCGGCCATGCTTGACGTTGGCGAAGCGATCGATGTTTTGCATCGGCCCCGGACGATAGAGCGAGATAAGGGCGATGACGTCCTCAAGCGTTGTCGGCTTCACCTTGCGCAGGGTATCGCGCATGCCCTGACCTTCGAGTTGAAACACGCCGAAGGTCAGACCGGAACGCAACAACTCGTAGGTTTTTTCGTCACCGTAATCGCCAGTCGTGAGATCAATCTTCTCACCGCGCGCACGGATGAACTTCACGGCGCGATCAATGACGGTGAGTGTCTTGAGGCCCAGGAAGTCGAACTTCACGAGGCCCGCAGCCTCCACCCATTTCATATTGAACTGCGTCGCCGGTAAGTGCGCGCGCGGGTCGCGGTAGAGCGGAACAAGCTCGATCAGCGGACGATCACCGATCACGATGCCAGCGGCGTGGGTCGAGGCGTTCCGGTAAAGTCCTTCAAGCTGCAGCGCCGTATCGAGCAGGTTACGCACTTCAGCTTCGTTGCGCTTCGCCTCTTCCAGCTTTGGCTCAATTTCGAGCGCTTGTGCGAGTGTTACCGGGTTGGCCGGGTTTGCCGGGACAAGCTTGGCCAGCTTATCGACCTGGCCAAATGGCAGCTGCATTACACGGCCAACGTCACGCAGCACGGCGCGAGCTTGCAGCGTGCCGAACGTGATGATGTGCGCGACGCGGTCTTCGCCGTACTTCTCTTTCACATATTCGATGACTTCGCCTCGGCGTTCTTGGCAGAAGTCGATATCGAAGTCCGGCATCGAGACGCGTTCAGGATTGAGGAAGCGCTCGAACAGCAATCCCCAACGCAACGGATCGAGGTCCGTGATCGTCAGAGCCCACGCAACAACCGAACCCGCGCCCGAACCACGGCCAGGTCCAACCGGAATATCGTGAGCCTTCGCCCATTTTATGAAGTCCGAGACGATCAAGAAGTAACCGGGGAACTGCATCTGCGTGATGACTTGCAGTTCGAACGCGAGACGCTTTTCGTAATCCTCGACCGACGCCGCGAGGTTCTCGCCGAGCGCCTTGAGACGCGCCTTTAAGCCCGCCTCTGCTTGCGCCTTCAGTTCCGCGGCTTCATCGCGACCGCGCTTAGTGTCGAAGCGCGGCAGGATTGGCTTGCGTTTTTCAACCTTGAACGCTGTACGCCGCGCGATCTCGACTGTGTTCCGGATCGCTTCAGGCAGGTCGGAGAACAGGTCCGACATCTCCTCCGCCGAACGGAAATAGTGCTGATGGGTAATACGCGGCCGGTCCTCTTCGCCGAGATAGGATGAGGCGGCGATACACATCAGCGCATCGTGCGCGCCGTGGTCTGACTTCTTCTGAAACCGGATGTCGTTCGTGGCGACGATTGGGAGGCCAAGATCGTAAGCCATCTCGAGTAACGCACCTTCAGTCTCCACCTCGATCAGCTCGCTGTGACGCTGAAGTTCGACATAAAGCCGGTTCGGGAACGCCGCGCCGAGTTGTTTCAACGCATCGATGGCCACGTCGCCTTTGCCGTCTGCGATCAGTGGTGCGAGCGCGCCGTCGCAGCCACCGGTGAGCGCGATGAGACCTTCGGCATGCTCCAGCACCTGTGCGAATGGCACGTTCGGGTCGTCATGTGATTCCGCTTCGAGAAAAGCCGCGCTCGAAAGCACCATCAGGTTGGCGTAGCCAGCCATGTTCTGCGCGATGAGCGCCAATGTGCCCGCCATGCCGTGGTCGCCCCGCACGTCGAGGGTGACGCCGATGATGGGCTGGATGCCGAGTTCGGCGGCGGCTTCAGAGAATTCGAGCGCGCCAAACATGTTGTTGGCGTCAGTCAGCCCTAGCGCTGGCATCTCCAGCTTGGCTGCGAGCTTCGCCAGCGACTTTACCTGGACGGCGCTCTGCAACAGCGAATAAGCCGAACGTGCGCGGAGGTGGATAACGGGCTGAGGCATGTGATTCTCTGCCTCAAAGATAGGCGCTCAAGGACCGCGGCCGAACCCCCGTTAGCTGCGCCGAACCAGCTTGGCGTGATCCAAAGCCATCACCCGGTCCATGTATTTGGCCAATTCTAGATTGTGCGTGGCGATCAGGGCGGCCGCGCCCTCATTACGAACGAGGTTGGACAATGCTCCAAACACGGTCGTGGACGTCTCCGGATCGAGGTTGCCAGTGGGTTCGTCGGCGAGGATCAGGATCGGATTGTTGATCATAGCGCGCGCGATGGCGACACGCTGCTGTTCGCCGCCAGAAAGCTGCGCGGGCTGGTGATAGATGCGGTCCGATAGGCCCATGATGCCAAGCAGACGCTCGCCCTCTTCCATCGCTTCCTTGCGCTTGCGGCCGGCGATTAGGGCGGGGAGCGCGACGTTGTGGATAGCGTCGAACTCGGGAAGGAGATGATGGAACTGGTAGACGAAGCCGATGCGGTTGCGGCGGATGCTGGTGCGCTCGCCGTCGTTCAGGTCCCAGCCGGATTGGCCGTCAATCCAAACATCACCGGAGCTTGGTCTTTCAAGCATTCCGGCGGCGTGGAGAAGCGACGACTTGCCTGAACCGGAGGGCCCGATGAGGCCAACGATCTCGCCCGACGCAATATCGAGATTCACACCATCGAGAACAGTGAGTTCGCCGCTACCCGATTTGTAGACACGGGAGATATTGTCGAGACGGAGTATGGATTGCACGGCTTGCGGACTATTCATAGCGCAGCGCCTCCACCGGATCGAAGCGCGAGGCCCACCACGAGGTGACGAGCGTGGCTGAGAATGTCACCAGGATCGTAAAGATCGAAATGCCCGCGACTTCACCCCATTCAACGCGCGCGGGAAGCGTCTCCAACGAATAGACCGTGCCCGGGAAAACGTCGAAACCGGTGAGATCCTGAATGGTGTTTTGGATAAGCTCGATGTTGAGGCAGAACCCCACGCCGAGCAGCAAGCCCAGGGTCAAGCCGATCATCCCGAGGCTAGCACTTGCCATGAAGAACACGCGCTGAATGGCGCCTTTGGTTGCGCCCATGGTGCGCAAGATGGCGATGTCGCGACTCTTGTTCTTCACCAGCATGATGAGACCGGTGACGATGTTGAGCGCGGCGATCGCGACCAGGATCATCAGGATCAGCCGCATGACGTTGCGTTCAACCACAAGCGCATCCGAGAGACCCTGGCTCTTGGCGCGCCAGTCGTAAATCGTGACGTTAGGCCCAAGCCGGCTTCGCAACTCCATCATCGCAGCCATAGTACGATCGGGATCTCGAATGCGGATTTCCAATTCGTCCGCGCCGTCGCCACGGCTGAACAAGATCTGCGCCTGCTCGATGGGCATGTAGACCAGTGCGGAATCGAACTCCGCCATGCCGACGCTGAAGATGCCGCCGATAAGGAAGGACTTACGTCGCGGCGTCAGCCCGAACGGCGTAGCGGCGCCCTGCGGCGAGAGTATCGAGATCGCCATGCTTTCGCTGACACCGAGCGAAGCGGCCAAACGGTCACCGACTAGAATACTGGGTGACTCAATGCCTTCAAAATTTTGGAAACCGCCGCCGCTGCGGATGCTGTCGGCCACGATAGAAAGCGCCTCCAGGTCTTCCCGCTTCATACCGCGCACAATGACGCCTGCGGCGAGGCCATCTGACGAGGTCGCGAGCGCCTGGGCGTTGATCGTCGGCGCGACGTGGAGAACGTCCGGCGTTTCGCGTGCGAGCGCGGCCAAGCGCTCAATTTCGCTGCCGGGAAGATTGCGCACGTCCACATAGACGTGGCCGTTCACACCCAGAATGCGTGAGAGCAACGTCTCACGGAAACCGTTCATCACCGACATGGTGATGATGAGCGCCATGACCGCCAGCGTGATCGCGACAACGGAGATCACTGAGATCAGCGCCACACCGCCATGTTGGCGCTTGGCGCGCAGATAGCGCCCAGCGAGCATGCGCTCAAACAGGCCGAATGGCGCGCTTCTTCCGCTGCTCATCAGTACGCTCGCGCAATCAGAATTTCTTCTACGGCTGGAGCGCCAGAGAAGATGCACTTGCCGAAGGAAGCCGGCTGCGCCGCGGGTGCGTTGCGGATGGTCAGCTTCAAGGCTTTCAGACGGGTCCCCACTTCTTCCAACGCTGCGCCGGTTGGCCGTGACCACTGCACACGCGCCCAGCCCTTGAACTCGCCCTCTTTCTCCTCGGTCCCATAGTACTTTTCTATGTCAGCGAAAGTCGCGAAATCGCCACGGATATTGCCGTCGAGGCGGGCCTTGGCCTCGTCGAACAGCTCTTTCTGCGTGACCTCCAGGAGCGCTGCCGTCTGCGCAATAAAGTCGGCCTTCGCCAGCGTGTGCGATTTGATCTTCTCACCTTCGCGAAGCGCGTTGCGCTTGATGAACGTGACGTTGCCTCCGGCGGCGTCACGGGGGCCAATCTCGCAGATGAGCGGCGCCCCGCGCCGGACCCAGTCCCAGCGTTTGTCGGCGGGCTTGGCGTCCTTGGTGTCGACATAGGCACGCACGGGGAAGCCAAATGCAGCGAGCTTGTTCAATTCAGCCACCAGCGAAGCGCAATAGGCCTTAAGCTCTTCGTCTTCCGGCTTGCCCCGCAGCATTGGCACCACCACGATCTGGCGGGGCGCGATAGCGGGCGGCGTGCGCAGACCATCGTCATCGCCGTGCGTCATGATCACGCCGCCGATGAGGCGCGTGGAAACACCCCACGAGGTGGTGTGTGCCAGCGTCTGGCCGCCATCTTTGTCTTGGTAGCGAATGTTCTGCGCTTCGGCGAAGTGGGTGCCGAGATAGTGCGAAGTGCCGGCCTGCAACGCTTTGCCATCCTGCATCATCGCTTCGATCGAGTACGTGCGCTCGGCGCCGGGGAAGCGTTCGTTCTCCGGTTTCTCGCCGGCGACCACAGGAAGCGCTAGGAAGTCTTCGGCGAAGCTTCGGTAGATCTCGAGGGCGAGCATCGTCTCGTCCATCGCGTCGGCTTCGTCGACGTGCGCGGTGTGACCTTCCTGCCAGAGGAATTCAGCCGTGCGCAGGAACATGCGCGTGCGCATCTCCCAGCGCATGACGTTGGCCCACTGGTTCAGCTTCAATGGCAGATCGCGATAGGACTTCACCCAGCGGCTGAATGCATCGCCGATAATTGTCTCCGACGTCGGCCGGATAATGAACGGCTCAGTCAACTCAGCTTCCGGATCAGGCTTCAGCGTCCCATCAATTTTCTTCAGGCGATGGTGCGTGACGACGGCCATCTCTTTGGCGAAGCCTTCGACGTGGTCAGCTTCCTTGGCGATGAACCCGAGCGGGATCAGCAGCGGAAAATAATAATTGTCGTGACCGCTCTCTTTGATGCGGCGGTCCAGCTCGCCCTGGATGCGCTCCCAGATGCCGTAGCCCCACGGCTTGATGATCATGCACCCGCGCGTCGGCGACAGCTCCGCCAAATCCGCTTCACGGACGACGGCCTGGTACCATTCGGGAAAATCTTCGGCGCGCGTGACCTTAAGCGCATGCATGTGGGGAGGTTCCTTTCGCGCCGCCTGGATAGACTGCGCCGGGGCTCCCGGCAACGCGGCCTAATGTGGCCGCATGTTCCAAAGGTCGACCGAAACCGCCCAGAAAATGCCCAACCACACGATCGCCGCGATCCCGGCGGCGTAGAGGGCCTTCTGGCGGATATTGTGGACCTTGGGCGCGCCGCGTTCGGCGCCAGGGACAGTCTCCTCGTCCACCTCATGGTGGCTCTGGGCGCCCATCGGCAGCATCACGAAGAAGGCGAGCCACCAACAGATGATGTAAACCGCGATGCCAAGAAGCGGGCTCATTCGTGCGCGGCCTCTGGCGTTTCCATGAGTTCGATCAGGACACCATCCGAATTTTTCGGGTCGATGAAGATGATCAACGTGCCGTGGGCGCCAATCCGCGGCTCATTCAAGACACGTGCGCCACGGACGACCATCTCGTCGCGGGCGGCGTAGATGTTTTCCACTTCGAAGCAGATGTGGTGCTGGCCACCGCGAGGGTTCTTTTCAATGAACCGGGTGATCGGGCTGTTCTCCCCGAGCGGTTCGATCAATTCGATCTGACTGTTGGCGACATTCACGAAGGCGAACTTCACACCCTGCGCTGGCAGCTCGCGCGTTTCGGTAATCGCGCCTTCCGGCACGCCATAGAGGTCGCGGTAGGTGGCCTTGGCCGCCTCAATAGAAGGCACAGCAACGCCAACGTGGTTCAACCTGCCGATCATCGTCCTACTCCCGTCGTTCCAACTTAGAGACGCAGAATAGAAACGTCGACAAGTGGTCTCTTCTTCCAAAGGCGTTCTGCAGCTTTGCGTACCGCGCGCACAACAGCTGCCTCCACGAGGTCATCGTCGTCTCGCTCTGCATGATTGAGCTTGGCGAAGGCGGCTTTCGCCGTGTCCTCCAGGTCTTCCAGCGCGAGTTCGAGGTCTTCTTCGTCGGGCATGGAGAGGCCACGAACACTTACGTTCGGCCCCGCGACGACGTGGTTCTTCGTATTAAGCGCGAGTGCGATGTTTACCGCCCCCTCGGCGGCCAGCCGCTTGCGGTCACGGATCGCATCGTCCTCGGTCTCGATGATGACATTGCCATCAACGTAGAGCCGGCCGGCTGGCACTTGATCAACGATTTCGGCAGGTCCCGGCGCAAGCCGGATGAGATCGCCATTGCTGGGCGCTACGGTCTCGGGGATCTGCAACGCCTGTGCGAGCTTCACATGTTCGCGGATGTGGCGAATTTCGCCATGCACCGGGATCGCGATCTTGGGCCGCGCCCACGCATACATCTGCTTCAACTCATCGCGCGCCGGATGGCCGGAGACATGGATAAGATGCTCGTTGTCCGCGGTGATGAGTTCGACGCCACGCTCCAAGAACTGATCGTAGAGCTGGTGGATCGCCATCTCGTTGCCTGGAATGACACGCGACGAGAAGATGACGGTGTCGCCCTGGCGCAGCGTGACATTGCGGTGTTCGCCACGCGCGATCCGCGAGAGCGCCGCGCGCGCTTCGCCTTGGCTGCCTGTGCAAAGGAAAAGCACGTTCTCGTCCGGCAATGTGCCGACTTCGTCTTCATCGATCACCTGCGGCACGTCCTGCAGCAAACCCACGCTTTGGGCCGCATTGAAGATGCGGTGCATGGAACGGCCAACAAGACACGGCGTGCGTCCCGCGGCGCGCGCGGCCATGAGCGCCGTCTCCACGCGGGCCACGTTCGACGCGAAAGCGGTGACCGCGACTTTGCCGGTGCAGCTCTTGATAACTTCCGTCAGCTTCTCGCGAACCTCCGCCTCCGAGCCTGCCGTACCCTCGACCAACACGTTGGTGCTGTCGCAAACCATGGCGAGCACACCTTCTTCGGCCATAGCGCGCAGCTTGGCTTCGTCGGTCGTCTCGCCAATCAGCGGATCAGGGTCAATTTTCCAATCGCCCGTGTGCCAGATGAGCCCAAGCGGCGTGCGGATGGCCAGGCCGTTCGGCTCAGGGATAGAGTGCGTGAGGGTCACGAAATCGATCTCGAATGGCCCAAGAGTCAGTTGGCCCTTGAGCGGAATCTCGGTGAGCGGGACTTTGTCGAGCAGGCCGCGTTCACGCAGCTTTTCGCGCACTAGCGCTGCCGTGAATGGCGTCGCGTAGACAGGCGCGGGCAGACGCGGCCAGAGCCAGCCAAGCGCGCCGATATGATCCTCGTGCGCGTGCGTCAGCACGATCGCGATGATGTCGTCCTTGTGCTCTTCGAGATAAGTCGGATCGGGCAGGATGAGATCGACGCCAGGCGTCGTGTCTTCGCGGCCGAAGGTGACGCCGATATCAACGATGATCCACTTACGCGCGTCTGCCGGCCCGTAACCGTAGGCGTTCAAATTCATCCCGATCTCGCCGGAACCGCCGAGCGGGAGAAAAACCAGTTCGTCGTCGGATGCCGGCTTTTTCAAAGCGTTCCGCCGTTCCTGCGGAAGATCTCGAGCAACCCACGCGACGTGAGATCCTGATCGAAGTGATCGATCGTGGGAAATGCGCCTTCGAACAATGAGGCGACGCCCCCGGTGGCGATGGTCTTCATCGGCTTGCCGTACTCCTCGCGGATACGCCGACAAAGGCCCTCGATCATCTCAATAGAGCCCCAATAGATGCCGGACTGCATCGCGGTGACGGTGTCCTTGCCAATGACACGGCCAGGGTCGCGAATTTCGACGCGCGGCAGCCGCGCCGCCGCCTCGTGCAGCGCCTGCAAGGAAAGATTGATCCCCGGCAAAATAATGCCGCCCTCAAAGGCGCCGTCGGCCGCCACGACATCGAATGTCGTGGCCGTGCCACTATCGATCACGATCGCGGGCCCGCCATACACAATGTAGGCGCCAACGGCGTTCACGAGACGATCGGCCCCCGCTTCGTTTGGTTTGTCGATGCGAACTTCGATCCCAAGCTTCAGGCCATCCTCCCCGATGACCATGGGCTCCTTGCTGATGTAGCGGCGTGAAAGATTACGGAGATTGAAGAGCGCCTGCGGGACGACGGTCGAAATGATGCAATCGGTGATGTCCTCAAAGCTCAAGGCGCTGAGCGACATTACCTGCTGCAACCATGGCGCATATTCATCAGCGGTGCGCGTCGTGTCCGTCGACGCGCGCCACTGGGCGCGCCAGGACGCGCCATCCCAGATCGCGAACTTGGTGTTGGTGTTGCCGACGTCGATGGCGAGAAGCATGGGTCAGGCCGCCTTTGGCAAAAAGACATCGCCCGCCGCGATCAGGCGGCGGCCGCTAGGTGTATCGAGTTCAAGTTCACCGCGCCCGGAGAGACCGGCGATCCGGCCTTCAAGCGTTTGTTCGCCCTGCACCACGCGCGCTTCTTGGCCCAGGCCATAGGCGCGCTGCAGCCAGGCGCGACGCAGCGGTTCGAACCCTTCACTGACGATACGCGCGGACCACGCTTGCAGTTTCGGGCGAAGCGCAGAGAGAAAGCCAAGTGGGTCAGGCGCTGGGGCATCTGGCGGAAGCACCTCGCGGAGGCAGATCGTCTTTTGATCTATGTTCTCGGGCGCGTCGGCCAGGTTCACGCCGAACGCCAGCGCAACCCAGGTTCGCCCCGGCGCGATCGATCCAGAGTCGAGCATAATACCGGACGCCTTGGCGCCGCCGATGAAAACGTCGTTCGGCCATTTGAGTTGCGCAGTCCCGGCGCCAGCGATGGCGTCGATCGTCTCGGCGATAGCGACGCCGGTAGCAAAGCCGAGCAGTGCGATCCGTTGCGGCGGTTGATCTGTGGTAAACAGCAACGTCGCCATCAGGTTGCCGCCGTGCGAGGTCCAAGCCCGGCCACGCCGGCCGCGGCCTGCGGTTTGATGCTTTGCAATCAGCCAGACGGGCGAAAGCTCTCCACGTTCGGCACGGCGGCGCGCCTCCAGTATGGTGGAGTCGATCTCGTCGAAGACTTCGACCGGCGCTTGGCCGTCGATCATCGAAACCGCTTTCTCAAAAACTCATCCGCACCGCGTTCTCGGCCGCGCTCTGCAACGCGCCAAGGAGCAACACCAGGACGGGGAAGCTCAGCACCGCCGAAGCCAGCGCCGTCACCATGATGGCGCCGCTGGGCGACTGCAACTGCGCGGCTGGCGGCGCAAACCATATCGACGCGATGAGGCGCAGATAGTAGGCCGCAGCCACAACCGCCGCGATGCCACCGAGAATCGCGAGCCAGTAGAGGCCGCCATCGATCACTGCGGTGAATACCGCCAACTTGCCGATGAAGCCCGCGAATGGGGGAATACCGGCCACTGAGAACAGCAGCATCGTGAACAACGCCGCCATCCATGGTCGCTTCTGCGCCATACCGGCGAGGTCAGCGACTGTTTCGGCGGACTGGCCATCGCGGCGCATCGCGAGGATGAGTGCAAACATGCCAACGGTCGTCGGCAGATAGAGCGCGAGGTAGATGAGCGCGGACGACGGACCCTGCTCCGTGCCAGCGGCGAGGCCCATGAGCGCGAAGCCCATGTTGCCGATCGACGAATAGGCCATCAGGCGCTTGAGGTTGGTCTGCACTAGAGCGGCAACTGACCCCCAAACCATTGAGATCGCGGCGAGCGCGGCCACAACCTGCTGCCATTGTGGCGTCATTCCCGCGAAGGGCTCGTACAACAGCCGGCCCATGAGCGCGACGGCCGCAACCTTAGGCGCGGCCGCAAAGAAGGCGGTGATCGGTGTCGGCGCGCCCTCGTAAACGTCGGGCGTCCACATGTGGAACGGCGCAGCCGACATCTTGAAGCCGAGCGCGCAGAGCATGAGCACGAGGCCGAAGATGAGACCAATGCCGCCAGCGCCCTCGCCCACCGCAGCCGCGATCTGATCGAAGCGGATCGAGCCGGTGAAGCCGTAAACGAACGACGAGCCGAACAGCAGCAGGCCGGACGAGATGGCGCTGAGCACAAAGTACTTCAGGCCCGCTTCCGATGAACGCGCATCGTCGCGGCGCCAGGCTGCCAGCACATACGCGGCCAGTGATTGAAGCTCGACACCCACGTAGAGGCTGATCAGGTCTTGCGCCGAGACCATGACGAACATGCCAAGCGTCGCGAGGGCAATGAGCACCGGAAACTCGAAACGTTGTTCTCTGGTCGTCGTGAAGTAGTCGGCGCCGAGCGCGAGGGTGGCGGCCGCAGCAAGCGCGATCAGAACTTTGGCGAAGCTGCCGACGCCATCGACGACCAGCGCGCCTTGGAAAATCTCGACTGACGCGCCAGGATTCCAGGCAATCGAGAGAAGGCCCGCGCCCAGAATAGCGACCACGCCGAGAGCCGAGAGCGCGCCGAAGGCCCGGTCCTTGAACCAGGCGCCAAGCACGGCGCCAACAAGCGCATAAGCCGCGAGCAGAAGCTCAGGACGCGCCAGCGGTAGGCTGTTGTTGAGATCGATCGCCGGGTTCATGGCGTAGCTCCGGCGAACTGGCTCACAATCGTCAGCGCCGAGTTTTGCGTGAAGTCGAGCACGTAGGTGGGCGCGAGACCCATGATCAAAGTGGCGATGATGAGCGGCAGAAACTGCACCCATTCGCGCGCGTCGAGATCGGCCATCTTGTCGAGCTTCGGGTTCTCGATCGTACCGAACGCGACCTTCCGGTAGAGCGTCAACGCATAGGCGGCGGAGAAGATGACGCCGAGCGCAGCGCCCGCCGCGACCAGTGCGTTCACCTGGAAGGCGCCGACCATCGTCAGGATTTCACCGGGGAAGCCAGACGTGCCGGGCAAGCCGACATTACCCATCGTGAAGAGCATGAATACCGCGGCATAGACCGGCATGCGGTTCACGAGGCCTCCATAGAAGGCGATCTCGCGAGTGTGCATGCGATCGTAGACCACGCCGACGCAGAGGAAGAGCGCACCGGAGATGATGCCGTGTGACAGCATCTGGAAGATCGCGCCTTGGATGCCCTGCTCGTTGCCGGAAAAGATGCCCATGGTGACAAAGCCCATGTGCGCGACCGAAGAGTAAGCGATCAGCTTCTTCATATCGAGCTGACGGAACGCGACGAGTGAGGCCCAAACGATGGCCACAACCGAGAGGGCGAACACGAACGGCGTGAAGAAGTGCGAGGCGTCCGGGAACATCGGTAGCGAGAAGCGCAGGAAGCCGTAGCCACCCATCTTCAGCAGGATCGCGGCCAGCACGACCGAGGCAGCCGTCGGCGCCTCGACGTGAGCGTCCGGCAGCCAAGTATGGACCGGCCACATCGGCATCTTCACCGCGAATGAGGCAAAGAAGGCCAGCCAGAGCCAAATCTGAACATCGGCGCCGAAACCGGTCGTCTGCGCGTAGACCGTCAACTCAGGGATGTTCGACGTGCCGGTGACAGCGATCATGTAAATGATCGCCACTAGCATCAGCAGCGAGCCCAACAGCGTATAGAGGAAGAACTTGAACGCCGCGTAGACGCGCCGCTCGCCGCCCCACACGCCGATGAGGATAAACATCGGAATGAGCCCGGCTTCGAAGAAGACGTAGAAGAGAATGATGTCCTGCGCGCAGAAGACGCCGATCATCAGCGTCTCGAGGATCAGGAACAGCACCATGTAGCTGGAGACCTGCTTCTCGATCACCCAGCTTGCGAGAATGCAGATGGGCATGAGGAAGGTCGTCAGCATTACGAGCGACATCGCCAGCGTGTCGACGCCCATCGCGTAGGACATCCCGAACGCCCAGGGGATGCTTTCCTGGAGCTGGTAACCTGGGTTGCGGAAGTCGAAACCTGCGAAGGCCACGAGCGACGCGATGAAGGTTGCGATGGTGATCAGCAGCGCCAACAGCTTGACGCCGTTGTCGTAGCCGACGTTCTCGCCACGAGCCGAGACGCGCGCGAGCAGGATGAGCAACGCACCTGCCGCCGGCAGAAACGTGACGATGGTAAGGATCGGCCAACCGGCCACGAGCTCGCTCATCGGCCGCCCCCGATGCCCGCGAGGATCGCATAGGCGCCGAACGCCACCGCCGCGATCAGCATGATGAAGCTGTAGTGGTACACAAAGCCCGTCTGCAGGCGGCGCACTTGGCGTGAGAAGAAGTTCGAGGCGGCCGCGACGCCATCGGGGCCGAGGCCATCAATGAGACGCTTATCGCCAACCTTCCAGAAGAGATCGCCCAGCGCGCGGGCGCCTTTGACGAAGATGAAGTCGTAGATCTCGTCGAAGTACCACTTGTTGTAGAGGAAGGCCCAAACCGGCCCGCCCGCCATCGCCTTCGCCGCGCCCGGCTTCCAGAGATAGAAGATCACCGCGAGTACGAAGCCCGTGACCGTCACGATCAGCGGCGCCCACAGCACCCAGGTCGGGAAGTCGTGGTGGCCCTCATGGAACGGGATGACGTGATCCCAGAACTCGCCGGCGTGATGGCCGAGGAAGTACGGGGCAAAGATAAAGCCCGCCGCGATCGCGCCGAACGCCAGCACGAAGAGAGGGATCAGCATGACCAGCGGCGATTCATGCGCGGGCGCCGTGCCATCGGCGTGCTTGGCGTGGCCATGACTGTGGTGCGCGGCTGGCCCGTGATCGTCAGCATGACCGTGATCATCGTGATGCGCGTCTGGGTTGGGCCGGAACTTGCCTTCGAAGGTCATGAAGGCGAGGCGCCATGAATAGAAGCTCGTCAGTAGCGCCGCGGTGATGCCGCACCAGAACGCGAACTGGGCACCCATGCCGTGGCTGCCATAGGCCGCTTCGATGATGGCGTCCTTCGAGTAGAAGCCGGCGAAGCCGCCGAGACCTGGAATGCCGAAACCAATCAGCGCGAAGGTTCCGATCGTCATCATCGCCCACGTGATCGGCATCGGTTTGCGGACGCCGCCCATGTAACGCATGTCCTGCTCGTGGTGCATCCCGTGGATGACGGAGCCCGCACCCAAGAAGAGCAGCGCCTTGAAGAAGGCGTGCGTGAACAGATGGAACATCGCGGCGTTGTAGGCACCAACGCCGGCCGCGAAGAACATGTAGCCGAGCTGCGAGCAGGTGGAATACGCGACGACGCGTTTGATGTCGTTCTGCGCAAGCCCCACGGTCGCGGCGAAGAGCGCCGTGGTGGCGCCAACGATCGTGACGATGCCGCTGGCGATCGGCGCCATGTGATAGAGTTCGCCGAGCCGGCAGACCATGAACACGCCGGCAGTGACCATGGTCGCGGCGTGGATGAGCGCGGAGACCGGCGTTGGACCTTCCATCGCGTCCGGCAACCAGACGTGCAGGAAGAACTGCGCCGACTTACCCATCGCCCCAATGAAAAGCAGCACCGCGCAAACTTCCGCCGCGGGCGCCGAAAGCGAACCCACCGCCAGGTTCACGCCCTCAAGGTTGTGCAGGAGACCGTGCACCTCGACGCCGTTCACGAAGCCAGAGAAAAGCGCCGGATGCGCCGCATCCGTCGGGAAGAATTGGATCGTCCCGAGCAGGTAGAACACGGCCATGATGCCGAGCGCGAAGCCAAAGTCGCCAACGCGGTTGGTGACAAAGGCTTTGATCGCGGCGTCGTTGGCGCTGCGCTTCTGATACCAGAAGCCGATCAGCAGATAGGACGCGACGCCCACCCCTTCCCAGCCAAAGAAGAGTTGCAGGAAGTCGTTCGCTGTCACCAGCGAGAGCATCGCGAACGTAAAGAACGAGAGATACGAGAAGAACCGCGCGCGGTGCGGATCATCGGCCATGTAGCCCCAAGAATAGAGGTGAACCAGGAACGACACCGTGTTCACCACCACCAACATGATCGCCGACATGGTGTCTATGCGGACCGACCATGTGGATTGGAAGTCGCCGACATGGATGAAAGGCAAGAGCTCCGTGACGCGCACCACCCCTTCGCCCCAAACGAAATCAATGAAGATCGGCCACGAGAGCGCCAACGACAGGCCAACTGAGGCCGTCGTGAGGGTCATGGTGACACGATCGCCGATGTAACGCTGCAGCAAACCAGCGACCGCGGCCGTTATCAGCGGCGCGAGCACAATCAGAGCATCGAGGGAGATTTGCACCGTCTCAGCCCCTCATCTGATTGATGTCTTCAACCGCGATATTGCCGCGGTTGCGGAAGTACGTGACCAAGATAGCAAGACCGACAGCAGCCTCAGCCGCGGCGACGGTCAGCACCATCATCGCAAAAATCTGGCCTTCGAGGTTCTGTAGGAACGCCGAGAACGCGACCAAGTTGATGTTCACCGCTAGCAGGATGAGCTCGATCGACATCAGGATAATGATGACGTTCTTGGCGTTCGCAAAAATGCCGAAGCAGCCGATGGTGAACAACGCACCGGCGACAAACAGGTAGTGGACGAGACCGATTTCCATTAGCCCAGCCCCTGCCCCGGACGGATGTCCTTGAGTTCGACGCCCTCTGAGCGTTTGCGGCCGACTTGCGCGGCGATGTCTTGCTTCTTCACGCCCGGCCGGTGGCGCAACGTCAGCACGATGGCGCCGATCATGGCGACGAAGAGCACCAGGCCCGCCATTTGGAAGACGAGCAAGTATTCGGTGTAGAGCACGTGGCCGATGGCTTCCGCGTTAGTGATGTCGCCTGCTTGCGTTGGCGCGATCGCGATCGGTGCGCCCTGAGCTGACATCGAAGCACTGGCCACCAACGCGAGTTCGCCCATCAGCGCGAGCGCGATCAGCGCGCCCAGCGGCATGTATGAAAGAAAGCCCTTCTTCAGCTCGGCAAAGTCGACGTCGAGCATCATGACGACGAAGAGGAAGAGCACCGCGACCGCGCCGACGTAAACGACAACCAGCAGCATAGCCAGGAACTCCGCGCCCAGGAGCACGAACAGCCCCGCCGACGTGAAGAACGTCAGGATCAGGAACAACACCGAGTGAACCGGGTTGCGCGCAGAGATGACCGCGAACGCGGAAATCACCGCGATCACGCTCAACACGTAGAAGGCGATCGACGCCAACATCCGTTACGCTCTCCCAAATCGAAACGGCGCCCGGCGTTTTGCCAGGTAGCCCCCGAGAAAAGACCCGCCCTATCGGTAAGGCGCGTCCAGCTCCAAATTCTTCGCAATCTCCCGCTCCCAGCGATCGCCGTTCGCGAGCAGACGCTCCTTGTCGTAATAAAGTTCTTCGCGCGTTTCGGTCGCAAACTCGAAGTTCGGACCTTCCACGATCGCATCAACCGGGCACGCTTCTTGGCAGTAACCGCAGTAGATGCACTTCACCATATCGATGTCGTAGCGCGTGGTGCGGCGGCTGCCATCTTCGCGAGGTTCGGCTTCGATGGTGATGGCTTGCGCAGGGCAGATGGCTTCGCAGAGTTTGCACGCAATGCAGCGCTCTTCGCCGTTGGCGTAGCGGCGCAGCGCATGCTCACCACGAAAGCGCGGACTCAGTGGGCCCTTCTCGAACGGATAGTTCACTGTCGCCTTGCGGGTGAAGAAGTACTTCATGCCGAGGGCAAAGCCCCCGATCATGTCAAGCATCAACGCGCCCTTCGCGGCTTGCAGCAGACGAGACATTAGTTTGCCCCTCCGAGGCAGCGATAGGTGATGACGTTGCTTTCGTGATGCACCGTCTCGGGCCGCGCAGGGCCGCCACACAGGCGTTGCGCGTCAGCGTCGCTCGTTGAGCCGGCCAGAACCGAGACGGTTTCCGGGCGGGCAACTGCAACCGGCGTCACCGCCTCCTGCGATGGCGTGCATGCGACAAGCGCCAAAACGGAGAGAAACGCCAACCGCATCAGCCACCCGCCACAGAAGTTGTCGTCGCCGGCGCCAGGAACGCGACGTAGTAGCCGAGCACGATGACGGCCACGAGAGAAGTCGGCAGGAATATCTTCCAGCCCAGTCGCATCAGCTGGTCGTAGCGGTAGCGCGGCACGATCGCCTTCACCATCGCGAACATGAAGAACATCGCCCAGATCTTCACGTAGAAGACGAGCATCCCGAGCGCGCCGGTCCAGAATGGATCGAGGCCAAGGCTCTCGATCGACCCCCAAGGCAAGTGCCAGCCGCCTAGGAACAGGATCGTCGTCATGGCGCACATCATGACGATGTTGAGGTACTCGCCGATCATGAAGAGCAGATACGGCGTCGACGAGTATTCGACCTGATAGCCAGCGACGAGTTCGGATTCGGCTTCCGGCAGATCGAATGGCGGGCGGTTGGTTTCGGCGAGCGCCGAAATGAAAAACATGCCCAGCATCGCCAGCATGACAACGCCAACCAGAATGTTGCTCGGGAACTCGGCGAAGTTGAAGATGCGGAAGCCGTGCCACATCCAGATGCCATCGGCCTGATTGTTGACGATCGTCGACAGATTCAGCGAACCGACCAGCAGCAACACGGTAATGAGAATAAAGCCAATCGAGACTTCGTAGCTCACCATCTGCGCGGCTGAACGCAGCCCGCCTAGGAACGGATACTTCGAGTTCGAAGCCCAGCCGCCCATGATGATGCCGTAAACGCCAAGCGATGAGATCGCGAACAGGTAGAGAATGCCGACATTGAGGTCGGCGATCACCACACCTGGCCCCCACGGCACAACCGCCCAGCCAATGAAGGCGAGCACGAAGGTAAGCAGCGGTGCGAGAATGAATACAGTCTTGTTCGCGCCCGCCGGGATGACGATTTCTTTGAACACGAACTTGAAGAAGTCCGCGAAGGATTGAAGCAATCCGAACGGGCCGACGACGTTTGGCCCCTTGCGCAGCTGCACCGCCGCCCAGACCTTGCGGTCGAACAGCAGCAGGAACGCGAGTGAGATCAGAAGCAAGATGCAGATGGCCAGGATCTGGCCCGTCTTCATCAGCGCCCACTCCCATTCGACTGGGAGCGCGATCAGCGGAACGTAGTCGGCGGTCGGATTCATTCCGCGGCCACCTTGTGAGCGTTGGCGCGAAGCCGTGAGCACTCAGCCATCGTTTTCGACGCACGCGCGATCGGATTGGTCAGATAGAAGTCGGCAATCGGCGACTTGAACGGCTCGTTCGAGACTTGCCCGTCGGCGCCGATCTTGGCGGCGTCGAATCTCACGCCCTCAGCGGCGCCTGGCGCGTAGTCGACGTGCCCGAAGGTCGGGTGATCGGCGATCATCTTCTGGCGCAGCGCCGCAAGCGAGTCATACGGCAGCGCCTTGCCCATCACGGCTGAGAGCGCGCGCAGGATCGTCCAGTCCTCTTTGCCCGCGCCCTTCGGAAAGGTCGCGCGGCGGCCGTATTGCACGCGGCCTTCAGTGTTCACCCAAGTCGCGTCTTTTTCGGTGTAGGCGGCGCCCGGCAGGATGATGTCAGCACGGTGCGCGCCGGCATCGCCGTGGGTGCCAATGTAAACCACCGTCCCGGCGCTTGGCAGCGCTGCTTCGTCAACGCCGAGCAGCACAAACACATCAACGCCGCCCTTCAACATCTCGCTCGTGCTCTTACCGCCCTGCCCCGGTAAGAAACCGAGATCGAGGCCAGCAACACGCGAGGCGGCCGTGTGCAAGACGTTGAACGCGAACCAACGATCTTTGCTCAGGCCCGCCGCAATCTTGCCAGCCGCCCGCAACACGGCGCCGCCATCGGCGCGCGCAGCAGCGGCAGCGCCCACAATCACCATCGGCTTTTGCGCTGCCTTCAGCTTGTCGCCAAACGCGCCGAGCTGGCCGAGCGATTGCGGCCCGGCGCCGATATGGGTGTACTTGTAAGTGAGGTCGGCGGCCTCACCTACAACGGCGATCTCGGCGCCGCGCAGCCAAGCTTTGCGCAGACGCGCGTTCAGAACCGGCGCCTCGATGCGCGGGTTCGCGCCAACGAGCAGGATCACATCCGCTTCGTCGATACCGGCAATGGTAGAGTTGAAGAGATATTCCTGACGGGCGCCGCCACCAATCTGGGCGCCGTCGGCGCGGCAATCGGTGTTTGGCGAGCCCAGAGCGCGGAACAGATCCAGCGTCGCCTTCATGCTCTCGGCACAGGCCAGATCGCCGGCGATTGCGCCAATCTTGTTCGGATCACCTGAGAGGACTTTCGCGGTCAGCGCGAGCGCTTCGTCCCAGCTCGCCGCACGGAGCTTGCCGTTCTCGCGGATGTACGGGCGATCCAGACGCTGGCGGTTCAAACCATCTTCAGCGTAGCGCGTCTTGTCCGATATCCACTCTTCGTTGATCTCTTCATTGACACGCGGCAGCACGCGCAGAACCGCATCGCCACGCGCGTCGACACGAATGTTGGAGCCTAACGCATCCATCACGTCGACGGTCTCGGTCTTGGTCAGCTCCCACGGCCGCGCGTTGAACGCGTACGGCTTCGAGGTCAGCGCACCGACCGGGCAGAGATCGATCACATTGGCCGAAAGCTCGCTCGACAGCGACGCTTCCAGATACGTGGTGATTTCCATGTCTTCACCGCGGCCTGTCGCGCCCAATTCCGGAACGCCAGCCACTTCCGTCGCAAAGCGGACACAGCGCGTGCATTGGATGCAGCGCGTCATCACCGTCTTCACGAGCGGGCCCATGAATTTTTCTTCGACCGCGCGCTTGTTTTCGTCGAAACGCGAACCGCCACGGCCATAGGCGACAGATTGGTCTTGCAGATCGCACTCGCCGCCCTGGTCACAGATAGGGCAATCGAGCGGGTGATTAATGAGCAAGAACTCCATCACGCCTTTGCGGGCCTTGTCGACAGTCGCGCTCTTGGTGATGAGTTCGTTGAGCAGGTCATCGCGCGGCGGCGGCAAGTCCTTCACTTGCTGCGCACATGATGCGACGGGCTTCGGACCTGATCTGCCGCCGACCTTCACCTCGATCAAACACATCCGGCAATTGCCGGCGATCGACAGCCGCTCGTGATAACAAAAGCGTGGAATCTCGGCGCCGGCGGCTTCGCACGCCTGCAACAACGTAAGTTCCGGAGGAACGTCGACTTCTACGCCGTCGACGAGGATTTTCGTCATGAGTCTGACCGCTTTCGCGGGAGCGAATGACCCATTTATTGCGTCGCCGCAAGTGGGCGAAAAGCGCGCTGCGCCAGGGGCTTATCTGCGAGTTGCTCGCAACACACGATAGTTGCGTCAACGGAACGGCTGTACTCGCGCGACGTCGCACTAACCCTCTGAGATTAGGGCAATTTTACCGGAGCTGCGGGGCCCACCTCAGCCCTCGCACGCGAGCGCTGCTCACCCCAAGGATACGGTTGCTGTTCATCCACGCCGATCGCGCGCTTCGGCAAAACCCACGTAAGGCCAACGCTGAAAGAAGCTTCCGTCGAAACGCGCCTCGCTCTCGCAACGGCCCAAGAGTCGAACATGCAGGAGCGCGCCTAGACTTTCGTCAGCGCGCCCTCACCCACGACCGTTATCCACTCGCAAACGCGCCATTTCGCAACGACACCCTGGGCGACGTACGGATCGGCGCGCGCAAAATCTTCCGCAGTCTGGACGGTTTCGGCCTTGAACAGCAACAATCCAAACGCCGGATCGCCACCCGGCACGGCGCCGCCAAGCTGCAATTCATCGCGCGCAGCGGAAGCGCGACAAAGCTCCAGATGCGCGGGTCGCACAACGCCTCGCTTGTCCATCCAGTCAGGTGCGTAGTCGTAGATGAGGACGAAGTGTTTCATGACATCACGGTCTGAGCGGCGCGACCAATCGTTCGCCTTCCCGGCCTACATGAACTAGGCGCGGACCGAAACTGAGATTACGCCCGCTAACGACCCGCACAAGCCAATCCAGAGGAAACGAGTCGGCTTGCTCTTTGGGGCGCGAGACATAAAGCTCCGCGGCGAGCAGCCCCTCGGCTTCGAGACCGGTCGGATCGATCCCCTTGCCTCGCAGCACGCCTGTCACCTGCTTCGCTTCTTCCTCATCGTGAAAGCGGCGTTGAATGAAGGCCGCGGAACGCAGCTTTTCGGTCACCAGACCTTCACGCTCCAGACGCGCCGCAATCGGCTCGTAGTCAAACATCCTCAGCACAAACGAGACTACCCACGGCGTGCCGCTGGCGGCCTGCATCAACGCGTCGAACGTCTTTTCCGTCACGTAGCCGACCGCCCCGGTTGAAATGATCAGGTCGACCTCTGATAGCTTCTGCGCGATCAACGGCGTTGGCGCCTCGCCTTCAAAGTCATGTGCGACGCCGTCGTCCACCAGACCGACGCTCAGCGCGTAATCGATGGCGCTCGACGAAACGTCGGTGGCGATAATCTTTTCAGGTTGAACACGAGGCCAAGAGGCATAGTAGGCGCGATCGAGCGCCCTCAACTCTTCGGCAGTGAGATCCATCATTTCGCGGCGTGCGTAACGACGGCGGATCATGTCAACAGAGATTGGATAGCGGAATAGCGCTGCGTTGATCCCGTAGGATGAGCCGAGATCGAGAATTGTCGCGTCCCTGCCATGCACCGCGCGAAACGCAGAAGCCACTTGCCTAAAAATTGGCTTGGCGAGATCCGGGATCGAATAATCCAAAGATCCCAAGATGGAAAAATAGTTGCGCGGATCAGCTTGCGAATAGAGGCTGTCGAACGACGCTTTTGCATCGTTGGCTGCGAACGTCATATTGCTCTCCTCAGCGGGCGAAGTATCGCAATGGCGAGTGACTTCGCACGGGGCGGGCGCGCCCAAATGTTAGCGCCCTTGGCCTCCTATGGAATGAATACAGACACCGTAGACGATGCGAGCCGCACGCGCAAATCGCGGAAACTATTCTGCTGCGACCATCTTCACTTGATGCACGCCCTTCGCGGCGCGGTAGCGGTCGATCCGTTGTTCGATTTCGCCCCGGAAACAGCGGATCAAACCTTGGATCGGCCACGCTGCGGCGTCGCCGAGAGCGCAAATCGTGTGACCTTCGACTTGGCCGGCAACATCGAGAAGCAAATCAATCTCGCTGTGATCAGCCTGGCCCTTCGCCATGCGCTCAAGCACGCGCCACATCCAACCGGTGCCTTCGCGGCACGGCGTGCATTGGCCACAGCTTTCGTGTTTGTAGAAGTACGCAATGCGTGCGATTGCGCGGATCATGTCGGTCGATTGATCCATCACGATTACGGCCGCGGTGCCGAGGCCCGAGCGGTGCGGCGCAGCCGAGAGCGCGTCGAAATCCATCAGCATGGTTTCTGACTCTTGCGCGTTGATCATGCGCACTGACGACCCGCCCGGGATTACCGCTTTCAGATTGCCCCAGCCGCCACGCACGCCACCACAATGCTCTTCGATTAGCTGTTTCAGCGGAATGCTCATCGCTTCTTCGACGTTGCACGGCTTGTTCACGTGGCCCGAGATGCAGAACACCTTCGTGCCCGCATTGTTCGGACGGCCAAAGCCCGCGAACCACTTGGCGCCACGGCGCAGAATCGTCGGCACCACCGCGATCGACTCGACATTGTTCACCGTGGTCGGGCAGCCATAGAGACCCACGTTCGCCGGGAATGGCGGCTTCAGACGCGGCTGTCCCTTCTTGCCTTCGAGGCTCTCGAGGAGCGCGGTTTCTTCGCCACAAATGTAGGCCCCGGCGCCGTGGTGCATGTAGAGATCGAAATCCCAACCATGCACGTTATTCTTGCCGATGAGCTTGGCTTCGTACGCTTCCTTGATCGCGCGCTCCATCGCCTCGCGTTCATAGACGTACTCACCGCGGACGTAGATGTAACAAGCGTGTGCCTGCATCGCGAACGACGCGATCAAGCAACCTTCGATCAGCAGATGCGGATCGTGGCGCATCATATCGCGGTCTTTGCACGTGCCCGGCTCGGACTCGTCCGCGTTGACGACGAGATAGTGCGGCCGGTCCTTCACTTCCTTCGGCATGAAGGACCACTTCAAGCCGGTCGGAAAACCCGCGCCGCCACGGCCGCGCAGACCGCTCTCTTTGACGTTGTTGATGATCCAATCGCGGCCAGCCGCGATCATGTCGGCGGTGCCGTTCCAGGCGCCGCGCTTCTTCGCACTCTCCAAATCGGCGCCGTGCTTGCCGTAGAGGTTCAGGAAGATGCGATCTTTATCCGCGAGCATTTCTCTACCTTAGACCTTCGGCGTCAGACGCATGAAGACGCGCAATCCAAACCAAAGCGCGCCGATCGCGGGAGCGACGACACGCATATCCGTAAACGGCATACGCTGAACCAGCGCCATGTATGCCGCGCCGCCGCCGCACACCACTGCAAGCACGGCAAATAGAAACACCTTGCCGCCCTTGCCGCTCAGCGGGCGCATCGGCGTCAGCTCCGAGCGCGACGGGCGGCGCTGGTAGATCGGAGGGGGCGTCGGCCCTGCCATCAAACCTTCTCTGGCAAACCCGGGATCTTGAGCGCCTTGCCAAGCGAGCCGTCATAAAGCGCAGGATCGGTCAGCGTTTTCGCCTCGCCTTCCGGCGCCGAAGTCGCACGCTTGACTGCCGAACCAGGCTCGATCGCTTCGCCACCATCGAGCTTGTCCATCAGCGCCTCAAACGACTCCGCCGTGAGGTCTTCGTAGTAATAGTCATGGATAGCCACGATCGGCGCATTCACGCACGCGCCCATGCACTCCATCTCTTCCCACGAGAACTTACCGTCCTCGGTGACGTGGTGCGCGGGGCCGATGCGCCGCTTGCAGACCGCTTTCAGCTCTTCCGAGCCGCGCAGCATGCACGGTGTGGTGCCGCAGACTTGCAGGTGGTGTTTGCCGACCGGTTGCAGATGGAACATCGTGTAGAAAGTCGCGACCTCCAACACGCGGATCGTCGGCATTTCCAACAGCTCAGCAATCGTACGGATCGCAGGCTCGCTGACCCAACCTTCCTGTTTCTGAACCAACCAAAGGGCCGGGATCACAGCCGATTGCTTCCGCTCCGGCGGATACTTAGCCATCCACCAACGCACCTGCTCCATCGTTTCGTTCGAGAACGTGAAGCTATCGGGTTGTTCGGCGGCGAGACGGCGGACGCTCATTTGGAACTCACTGAATGAAATCGACGCGGACGATCTGGTCGCCCCGAACGGTGTAGATGACGAGAGCTTCGAAGAACGGCCCCTCCGGCGACCGCTCTCCCTTTTCATGATCGATCACGACATCGCCGCGAGCCATCCGGCTAACCAACCAAGCGCGGTTCTTCGGATACTGGCTCCAGCTCTTGGCATAGCGCTCGCGGATTGCGGCCTTTCCGGCTTGCAGTGTTTCCCCGCCATAGAGCGCGATGATGCAATCATCGGAATAGGTAGCGCAGAAAGCCTCGATGTCCTGCGCATTGTACGCATCAAACTGGCGTTGAACGACATCGACCGCGCTCACGACCGACCTCCCATACGTTCCATCGCAGTCTCGAGCCGCGCGCGCGCTAGATCGCGCAGCAACGGGCCGGTTACCGGAATGAAGCGCAGGATCGCGACCACAGCGACGCCGGCTAGCACTGCGAACACGACGTCGAGGCCGGGCCAGATCGGCGCACCCAGCAGATACACCAGCACAATCGGAATCGGGATCATGAAACCTGCAGCTTGAATGATCAGCGCCGCCAAATAGCGGCGGTTGCCGCCGGGAAAGCGCTCACGCACTTTCGGACGCAGGAAATACGTCGCCGTCACCGCAAGCGCGATCGCGATGAGCACCGAGAGGCTCATCTGCATCAGCAGCGATTGCGCCGAGACAACGTTCACCGATCGATCTCACCGAATACGATGTCGAGCGACCCCAGCACGGCTGAAACGTCCGCCAGCATGTGGCCTTTGCAGAGATAATCCATCGCTGCCAGGTGGGGAAAACCAGGCGCACGGATCTTCACGCGGTAAGCCTTGTTGCTTCCATCGGCAACGAGATAGACCCCGAACTCGCCCTTCGGCGCTTCGACCGCCGCATAGGCCTCGCCGGCGGGCACGTGGAAACCTTCGGTGTAGAGTTTGAAGTGATGGATCAACGCCTCCATCGATTGCTTCATCTCGGCTCGGCGTGGCGGCGCGTATTTGGATTTCTCCGGCAGCACAGGGCCTGGCGTTGACTTTAGCAGACGCACGCATTGCTGCATGATCTTCGTCGACTCGTACATTTCCTCGACGCGGCAGAGATAGCGATCATAACAATCGCCGTTCTTGCCGAGCGGAATCTTGAAATCGAGTTCGTTGTAGATTTCGTAAGGCTGCGAGCGCCGCAGGTCCCAGGCCATGCCCGAGCCGCGCACCATCACGCCCGAAAAGCCCCACTTCAGCGCGTCTTCGCGCGTCACAATGCCGATATCGACGTTACGCTGTTTGAAGATGCGGTTGCCGGTTAACAGCGTTTCGATATCGCGTAGCTTTTGTGGAAACTGCTCGCACCACTCACCGATGTCGTCGACGAGCTGCGGGTTCAAGTCTTGGTGGACCCCGCCCGGGCGCACATAGTTGGCGTGCATGCGCGAGCCGGAAGCTCGCTCATAGAACACCATGAGCTTTTCGCGCTCTTCGAAGCCCCAGAGCGGGGGCGTCAGCGCGCCAACGTCGAGCGCTTGTGTGGTGACGTTCAACAGGTGGTTCAGTATCCGGCCGATTTCGCTGTAGAGAACGCGGATGATCTGTGCACGGCGCGGCACTTCAATGCCGGCGAGCTTTTCGATCGCCAGGCAGAATGCATGCTCCTGGTTCATCGGCGCGACGTAATCGAGACGGTCGAAGTACGGGATCGCCTGCAGATAGGTCTTGTATTCAATCAGCTTCTCGGTGCCGCGGTGCAGCAGGCCGATGTGCGGATCGACGCGTTCGACGATTTCGCCGTCCAATTCCAGTACGAGGCGCAACACGCCGTGCGCCGCCGGGTGCTGAGGTCCGAAATTGATCGTGAACGTGCGCTTCTCTTCGGTGGGCGCGTTGGAGAGATCATCAGCCATGTGCAGCGCTCACTTCTCTTGATCGGCCGCGCCGGCCTTTTCGTCGCCCGGAAGCGTCATGCCTTCCCAGGGGCTGAGGAAATCGAAATTGCGGAAGGCTTGGGTGAGCTTCACCGGCTCATAGATCACGCGCTGCTGCTCCGCGTCGTAGCGGACTTCGACGTGGCCAGTCAGTGGGAAGTCTTTGCGCAGCGGATAACCTTGGAAACCGTAGTCGGTCAGCAAACGCCGCAGGTCCGGGTGGTTGGCAAAGAGGATGCCATACATGTCGAACGCCTCGCGCTCGAACCAGTCCGCGCACGGATAGATCGAAGCGATGCTGGGCACCGGCGTGTTCTCGTCGGTCTGGACCTTGATACGGATGCGCTGGTTCAAGTGCATCGAGAGCAAGTGATAAACGACGTCGAAGCGATTGGTCCGCTCCGGATAATCGACACCGCAAATATCGATCATCGTCGTGAAGCGCCCGCGCGGATCATCGCGGAGGAAGGTGATCACGGCGACGATGTGTTCGGCTCGCGCATTGATCGTGAGTTCGCCAAAAGCGACGCTCACGTCTTCGATCGCGTTCGTCATCGACGACTTGATATGCGCGCCGAGATCTTCGAGGGCCTGGCTCATCGAATGATGTTTCCTTCCCGGCGGATCTTACGCTGCAGCTGCAGTATGCCGTAGACGAGCGCTTCCGCCGTCGGCGGGCAGCCCGGCACATACACGTCAACCGGCACAACGCGATCGCAGCCGCGCACGACGGCGTAGCTATAGTGATAATAGCCCCCGCCATTCGCGCATGATCCCATCGAGATCACATAGCGCGGGTTTGGCATCTGGTCGTAAACCTTGCGGAGCGCCGGCGCCATTTTGTTGGTCAGCGTGCCGGCGACGATCATGACATCCGACTGACGCGGGCTGGCGCGCGGCGCGAAACCAAAGCGTTCAACGTCATATCGCGGCATCGACGCCTGCATCATCTCGACCGCGCAGCATGCGAGGCCGAATGTCATCCACATCAGCGAACCAGTGCGCGCCCAGGTAACGAGGTCATCGGCAGCGGCGACGAGAAAGCCTTTGTCGGCAAGTTGGTTTGAGAGACCCGTGTAGAACGGATCATCTTCCTTGACGGGATACCCGCCTTCGACGCCTGCGCGTGCGGCGCTGCCTGCTGGAACGATGGTGCTCATATCATTCCCACTCCAGCGCGCCTTTTTTCCATTCGTAGATGAAGCCAACCGTCAGCACACCGAGGAAAGCCATCATCGACCAGAAGGCGAACTGACCGACCTCAGCCGGCATGTCGCCGAGCGTGATCGCCCATGGAAACAGGAAGGCGACTTCGAGGTCGAAAATGATGAAGAGGATCGAGACGAGATAGAAGCGCACGTCGAACTTCATCCGCGCGTCGTCGAAGGCGTTGAACCCGCACTCGTAGGCCGAGACCTTTTCCTTGTCCGGCGACTTTGGCGCGATCACCCAAGCGGCGACTAGGAAGCCCGCACCGAGCACGATGGCGACCGCCAAGAAGATGAGAATTGGAGCATAATCGATGAGGTCGAGACCCATGCCGTCCACCTAAGCCGCATCGGGCCGCGCCGCCAGAGATGAGGCGCCGCAGCCGCTAAATCGGCGCGGAAGCTAGTGGGCGTCGGCTGGGGAAGCAACCGGCGTCCAGATGCGAGCGATTCGCAGCGACGCCAGCGTCCAAGACGCTGACATGGGACTCATTTGGGACGGGTTGCGATGGCGCGAGTGACGGGGCTCGAACCCGCGACCTCCGGCGTGACAGGCCGGCGCTCTAACCGACTGAGCTACACCCGCGTTCCATTTCGCGAGAAGGCGCGGAGTTAGGCTAAGCCGCAGCCCTGGTCAAGCGCGCGATCAGGCCGAAATGAAGGGCTTCCGGACCGGGCAAGCGCTAAGGCGTCGACGCTTCCATCGGGGCTGTCTGGGTCGGGGCCGGGTCGTCCCAGGCCCGGTTGGGGGAATTGAGCCGCAGCAGCGCCTCAACCCGGTCGTTCGCCGACAACACCTCCGCGCCACCGGCGTCGCGAACGGCGGCGAGAAACAGCCCCGGTAGCCGTATCGATCGCCACCACCGCCGCCATCGTCGCAACTGGTCTCGGCGCAGCCGCGGAAAACCAGCGCTTCGGCCACCGCCTTGTTCGAAGCCCCGCGATCGTGTCGCCATCGCCCGCCAGAACCGGCCCGGTCGGCGGCGCTCATCCTCGATAACAAGGCGCGTAGCGTGCGCCATCTCCACTCGCGAAATCTGAGAAAATCTCGCCCGCGTGCGGGCGAGTCAGCGATCGCTTGTGGCGCAGCAGAGGTGTCTGCTTGTGGCGCCGACGCAGCGGGCGGGGGACCGATGCCAAGCTGGCTCAATTGATCGCAGGCCCCCAACACTAGGGCGACGACTGCTGCAAGTCCGGCCCGGAGGATGATCCTCTGCATGACTCGTAGGTTAGCACCGATTTGCGACGGACGCGAAGCGCGGCGCACAGGGAGCTGGAACCGGCGGCGGACGTAGGCCAGCCGAAGTTCGCTGCGTGAGTGAAGAATGGTGGGCAGTGAGGGGATCGAACCCCCGACCCTCTCCGTGTAAAGGAGACGCTCTACCGCTGAGCTAACTGCCCTAAGTCCCTGGCCTCACCGCCGGGGTCCCTCCTCTGGCCTTGCGCGTGCGTCCGCGCAAGGGCGCCGTGAGCAGATCGCCGCAACGCTTACAAAATTTCGCATCCGTATCATGCCGGTCGAGCCCACAGACCGAGCACATCACGATCTTCTGCGGCGGCGAGAACACCTTCTGGGCGATGGAGAAGAACAAGCTGATCCCCGTGAGCATCAGCGCCACGGAGAACAAACGCCCCAGCGCTGAGTCGATGGTGATGTCGCCATAGCCTGTTGTGGTCAGCGAGGTGACGACGAAATAGATGGCGTCCACGAAGTTGTTGAGCTTCGGATGATGGTTGATGAACAACGCCTGCGTGAGCCCGGCGGCTAGAAAAATGAACGTCACGAGCGTGATGATGGATTTGGTCAGGTCTTCGACCTGGGTGTCGTCAAAGCGGCCGCGGGCGAGCACGTTCCAGAAGCGCTCACTCTGGACCACGCCCCACAACCGCAGAATCCGCAAGAAGCCCCAATTCGCGAGATAGAGCGGAAATAACAGGGTCGCGAGAACGATCAGATCGACCCAAGTGATCGGATATTTGAACCAACGCGCAAAGCTTCCGAGCGCATAGAGACGCGCAAAGAGATCAGCGGCGAGAAAGACCGCGATCAACGCATCCACAATCCAGAACCATGGCAGGTCCTGGAGAAATTGGCTCACAATGAAAAAACCGATGATCAACAAATCGAGCGCCAACAGCAGCCCCTGAAAGCGCACCGCGCTTTGCGTGTGACCGTAGTAAAGCGCGCGCATCCGCGACCGGAGCCGTGTCCTCATGAGCGCTGATGACTCTTCATGCTGGTGAAGAATTCCGCTGCCTTCGGATCTTCTCCCGTCACCTCACAGGGCACGTCCTCGCAGAACTTCACCCAATCAACGCGGCTCTCTGTGCCGTACTGCATGACGATCGGCGCGCCGCCGGGATCATCGAGCGAGCCGATCGTCACATAGAAGCGCGCTTCCGGCAGATCGTAGGAAAACGACAGCGGCGTCCCGCAATCACGGCAATACGCGCGCTTGGCCAGGTTGGAGCTTGCAAAGAAGGCAGGCTCACCGCGCGTCCACGCGAACTCGGCCTTCGGTGCGCCCGCGAGCGCCGCAAACACCCCACCCGTCGCGCGTTGACACATACGACAATGACAAACGTGTGAATTCTGCGGCGCGACATACAGCGCATAGCGCACCTTGCCGCATTGGCAGCCACCTGTGGCGACTGGCGTTTTGACTTCACTCATAAGGCCGCTCTAACCACCACCGCAGAATGGTGCAAGCGAGAGGCGGCAAATGTCAGAGAAAGCTTCATTGGCGGGCGTGCGCGTGCTCGACCTGTCACGCGTACTAGCGGGTCCGTGGGCAACGCAAATCCTCGGCGACTTCGGCGCCGACGTCATCAAAGTGGAGAAGCCCGGCGCGGGTGACGATACGCGATCATGGGGACCGCCCTTCATCGAAAACGGCGAAGGCGACGCCGCGTATTTTCTCGCTGCAAACCGCAACAAGCGCTCCGTCGCTATCGACTTTGCCAAGCCCCAAGGTGCGGCGCTCATTCGCAAGCTCGCGCCGCATTGCCAGATCCTAGTCGAGAACTTCCGCCCGAACGGCCTCAAGAAATACGGTCTCGACTACGCCTCTATCGCCGCCATCAATCCGGCTATCGTCTATTGTTCGATCACAGGCTTCGGCCAAACCGGACCCTACGCGAAGCGTCCCGGCTACGACTACATCATCCAAGGCATGGGCGGGTTGATGAGCCTCACCGGCGAACCCACCGGCGAGCCAATGAAGAGCGCCGTCGCCGTCGCCGATCTCTTTACCGGCATGTATGCCGTGACATCGATTCTCGCAGCGCTGCGTCACGCCGAGCGCACCGGAGAAGGTCAGCAACTCGATGTCTCGCTGATGGATTGCCAGATCGCGATGCTCGCCAATCTAGGCTCAAGCTATCTTGTGTCCGGCGAACATCCGACGCGGCTTGGCAATCAGCATGCTGCGATTGCTCCTTACCAAGTGCTTGCCACGAAGGACGGCCACATCATTCTTGCCATCGGCAACGATGGTCAATTCCATCACTTCTGCCTTACCGCAGATTCGCCGCTCGCCGACGACCCACGCTTCAGCACAAACGAAGCCCGCGTCACTCATCGCGAGGCGCTTACTGAGGCGCTCGCGTTGATCATGCGCACGCGCACGACGTCGGACTGGGTCACCGCGCTCGAGGCCGCCGATGTTCCCTGCGGGCCCATCAATACGCTCGAGCAAGTCTATGCAGACCCTCAAGTCGTCGCGCGCGGCGCGATCGAGACTGCCACCCGCCCAAATGGCGTGAGTATGAAGCTTGCCGCCAATCCGGTTCGCATGAGTGCGACACCGCCAATCACGCGCGCCGCGCCGCCCGTTCTGGGCGCGGACACCAATGCCGTACTGAGGGAAGTTCTCAAATTGGACGAACCGGAACTTTCCGAACTGCAGAGCGCTGGCGCGATTAGCAGTTAGTAACGGAACAGCGCCACCTAAGCGGCGTTTCAGAGCCTTGGAGCTTTGAAGGAGATCGCCCATGCGCATGGCGCTAGTTGGATCAATGGCTGCTGCGGCATTGCTTGCGGCCGCTTGCACACAGACCGGCAACGTCGAACGCGGGGCCGCCACCGGGGCGTTGCTCGGAGGCGTCGCCGGCGCCGTGATCGGCAACAATACGGGCGACGGTGATGCGAGCCAGGGCGCGGCCATCGGCGCAGCGATTGGCGCAGTTGGCGGCGCATACGCAGGCTGCGTGCGCGATGGTGGTTGCGGCGCGGGTCAAGATCGCGTGAACACCCGCCAACACTACGATCGCAACAGCGGGCGTTACTACTTCCAAGATCCACAATCGGGCCGATATTTCTACGAGAACGGCGAGCCCTATCCGTAAGGTTTGCGCGCGCGTCGAACGCGGCGCGTCTCTTTAGAGAGGCGCGGCGCACTTTCTTATGTGGTGCGCTTGGCGCGATCTTGTTCGTTCGAGCCTTTGATTGCGTCACGCGCCGCTTCCCACTCGGCATCGCCCCATTTGGACAAGCGGCCGAAGAAACCGCCTTCATTGAGCAAATGCTGACCACCATCGATCGCGATGGTCTGACCGTTGATGTACTCCGCACCCGGCCCCATAAGCAGCACAGCCAGATTGCAGAGTTCATGCATCTGCCCGATGCGGCCGTGAATTGACGGATTGTCCAAGCCGCGCGTGTCGGCGGCCGCGTCAACGCCGGGCGAGAGACGCTCCCACGCGCCCTTGGTAGGGAATGGCCCCGGTGCAATCGTGTTGAGGCGAATGCCGTAGCGGCCCCACTCAATCGCGAGAGACTTGGTCATGATGTCGATGCCAGCCTTCGACATGGCTGACGGCACCGTGAAGGGTCCGCCATCCCAAACCCAGGTGACGACAATCGAACAGACGTTGCCGCGCTTGCCTTCGGCGATCCAACGCTTGCCGATATTGTGGGTGACGTAGAACGAACCGCGGAAGACGATGTTCGAGATCGCATCAAACCCCTTAGGCGTGAGATCCTCGGTTCGTGAGATGAAATTGCCCGCGGCATTGTTCATCAGGCCCGTGAGCGCGCCGCCGCTCGCCCAGATCTGGTCCACCATTTCATTGATGGCTTCGGCGTTACGGATATCGCACGCGATCGGCCAGACATTGCCGCCGTGCTTGCCCATGATCTCGTTGGCGGTCTCCTGCAGCACATCACCACGGCGTCCGCAGATGTAGACGTCGGCGCCAAGCTTCACGAACGCTTCGGTCATCTCCTTGCCGAGGCCGGTGCCGCCGCCGGTGACAAGAATGCGTTCGCCGGCCATCAGGCCGTCTTTGAACATGAGCTTGGAAGCATCCATCGCGCGTTTCTCCCTCTTTCGGAGAACTACGCGCGCGAGATCAGCCCTTGTCTAGGCGCCGCTCAGTGAGGTCATGAAGGAATGGTCGGGGCAGAGGGATTCGAACTCTCGACATCCAGCTCCCAAAGCTGGCGCTCTACCAGGCTGAGCTATACCCCGACTTTGGCCGCGCTCCATGCCACGCGTTCGCGCGCGCGGCAACGCCGCTAGCTGGGAAAGATGCGATGCCGCACCCGGTCGCCCGGGCGGATCCCGAGTTCTTCGGCGCGGCCTGCGCGGAGTTCCAGGACCCCGCGGGTCAGCCCGGTAGCCGGCACCGGCGCGTCTGAGTACGGCGTCGTGTGATCGGCGATGTTCAGGATGCGCCCGTCAACGCCAATGAAGATGATGTCGAGCGGCGATGGCGTGTTGCGCATCCAGAAACTGGCATATTCGGGCGTCTGGAAGTGAAACAGCATGCCGCGGTCGTCCGGCAGGGGGTCCCGATACATAAGGCCGCGATTGCGCTCAGCTTCATCGTCCGCGATTTCCACATTGAGCCGCACCATTCCCTGATGCGTTTCAATCGTGAGCACCTCAGTTGGCGCGCTGGGGCCAATGCTGGCGCCGCTGGTCGTGGGCGCGGTTTCGCCGGCCTGCTGCGCGCAGGCGCCGAGAGCGACGAACATAACAATGGCGGCGGCGCGTAGCGTTCTGATCATAGTGCGGACCCCTGAAGCAGGGGCTTCTCTAGCACGCGGCGCCGGGCGGGAAAGTGGCAGGCCCTAGGGGAGTCGAACCCCTCTTTCCTGGTTGAAAACCAGGCGTCCTAACCGATAGACGAAGGGCCCGCGGAACCGCTGTTTCGCGGGGAAGCGGCCATATAGAGGCGCCCGCCCGGGCTGGCAAGCGGGGGTTGGAATGGTTGGCATCTTGGGACTGCTGACGGGCTGGGCCCTGCTCATGCCAGGCATCTTCCTGCTCTACCTCTCCCTGGGCCTGCCCTATGCCCGCTGGATGAGCTTTTTCCTCGGGATCGCCGCCTCGTTCCCGCTGCTGGTGCTGTGCACCCTAGGCGGCTTCGCGATGATCTTCTTCTCGGTCCGCAGCCTTACGCGGCCGGCCGACTAAGCCTTCGCCTCAGCCAGATCGACAATTTCGACCTCGGCGCGGACGGTATCGTTCCACTCGTTCTTCTTCACGCGGACAGCAGCGTGGTAGATCGCGTCCTTCTTCATCAGCGCTTCGCCAAGCGGACTTTTCATCGCGCGGAAGGCAATGCCGCTGACCCGCGCGCCACGTGAATCCTCGAGCGTGAAACGCACGTGCTCTTCCTTCACCAGCTTGGCGAAAGCGACACGCACGTCCGTAAGCGCAAACAAAGGTTCCGGGTGGCCCTGCCCGTAAGGGCCTATGCGTTCGAGCGCATCGATCAGTGCGACATCGACGGCGCCGACGCCGCTCATCGCGTCGACCGTCAACGCGCGCGCTTCGCCTGCCGCTGCCGCCAGCTCCGGTTCAAGGCGCTCCGAGAGGAAGTCTTTCAACAGATCGACTTTGTCCCACTCGACGGTCAGTCCAGCGGCAGCAGCATGGCCGCCGCCATTGATGAGCAACCCCGCCTCCTTCGCCGCGGCGACGGCAGCGCCGAGGTTCACGCCCGGTGTCGAGCGGCCAGAGCCCTTGGCCGGTTCATGCTCGGTGACACCGCCCAGCACAATCGTTGGTTTGTGCAGGCGATCCTTGAGACGTCCTGCGGCAATCCCGATCACGCCGGGATGCCAGCGATGCGAGCCAACGATGACCACGGCGCGTTGTTCGGCTTCAGCAATTGCGGCAGTCTCAGCTTCCGCGAGCATTTCTGCTTCGCGTTGTCGCCGCTCTGCATTCAGCGCTTCCAGCGTCGCTGCCAGTTCGCGCGCTTCCTCTTCATCTTCGGTGGACAGCAGACGTGTTGCGAGCGAAGCGTCACCAACACGTCCGCCTGCGTTGATGCGCGGCCCCAAGATGAAGCCGAAATCGTAGACGGTCGCGGAGCCTTTGCGCCCCGCGTTTTCCGCCAGCGCCACCATGCCGATATTCTTGCCGTTACGCAGGATTTTCAGGCCCTGCGAAACGATGGCGCGATTGAACCCAGTCAGCGGAGCGACGTCGCACACAGTACCGATCGCCGCGAGATCGAGCATCTGGATCAGATCCGGCAAATGGTTCGAGCCCGGCGATCCCCGGCGCCGGGCCTCGCGATTGATCGCCGCCATCGTGACAAGTACGACGCCCGCCGCAGTTAGATGTCCCTGCCCTGATCGGTCATCAAGGCGATTGGGATTGACGACGGCACGCGCCTTCGGCGGCGGGCCCGCCATCAAGTGATGGTCGAGCACGACGACATCGATGCCGAGATCTGACGCGGCGTTGAGCGGACCCTCCGCGGCCGCGCCACAGTCGACGGTGATAACGAGTTCGACGCCTTCAGCTTTCAACCGCTCGAACGCGACCACAGACGGCCCGTAGCCTTCGGTCATCCGGTCCGGCACATAGATTTTTAGCTCGCGCCCACGCGCGCGGAAGTAGCGCACGAGCTGCGCCCCGCTCGAGCCGCCATCGACATCGTAGTCCGCCAGCACCGCGCACGAGCGGCCGCTGACGATCGCGTCTTCGATCACACGCGCGGCTTCATCCATGTCGGTGAAGCTAGAGGGATCCGGAAAGTGGGTCTTCAGCGTCGGAGACATGAACGCGTCGGCATCATCAAGCGTCACGCCGCGGACCGCCATCAGACGCGCCGCGATCTCCGGAAGCGAAAAGCGTCTGCGGAAGTTCTCCACCAGCGCCAAATCGGCTTCACGCGTGCGCCAGCGCCGCCCGGTAATCGAACGCTCGACGCCAAGGAAAGCGCCGCCGGTCTCCAGCTTCCGGGCCGCGCTCATGAATTGGGAACCGAATCGCTCGGGGTCATGGGCCAGCATCCCCCGCGCGGCAGCTAGCCCCAAGCCCGCAGCGTCATCGGACGGTGCAATTCACGCCGCCGCCGGCCTGAAGGAGCAATCCTCCACGCACCTCCTGGCGGCCGCTCACGGAATCCGCCGCGGCATCCCAACCGCCCGCAGCCGATCTGCGGCGCCCCTATTGCGATGGGTGTCTATTGGGCCCGTTCGCGCGTCTTGAGTTCCATCACAGCGCCTGTGGCGGCGTTCAACACCAACGTGTCGGTTTGCACTTCGCCCTGGCGCATGCGCACGCCCTCAAGCAGCGAACCTGACGTGACGCCGGTTGCGATGAAAACCGCCGCGCCGGAGACGAGGTCGTTTAGGTCGTAGCGCCGCTTCAGATCTTCAATGCCTGCATCCTTGGCGCGGTTTCGTTCCTCGTCATTGCGCATCACAAGCCGGCCCTGAAACTGACCGCCGACGCACTTCAGCGCCGCCGCCGCGAGCACACCCTCCGGAGCGCCGCCGGACCCCAGGTACATGTCGATCCCGGTTTCGGGTTTGGTGCAGTGAATGACACCGGCGATGTCGCCATCGCCGATCAGGTGCACGCGCGCGCCTGCGCTACGCAATGCTTCAATAATCGCACCATGGCGCGGGCGATCGAGCACACAGACACCAACCGCTTCGGCGCTCACACCCTTGGCCTTCGCCAGTGCTTTCACATTGTGGGCGACGCTTTCATCCAGATCGACGATGCCGTCCGGATAGCCCGGCCCGATCGCGATCTTGTCCATGTAAGTATCGGGCGCGTGCAACAGGCCACCTTTCGGCGCGACCGCCATCACCGAGAGCGCATTGGGCTTGGCCTTTGCCGCTAGTGTCGTGCCCTCTAAGGGATCAAGCGCGATATCGAGTTCAATGCCTTTGCCGGCGCCCACCGCTTCGCCGACATACAACATCGGCGCATCGTCGCGTTCGCCTTCGCCGATCACGACACGGCCCTTGATCGGCAACGCGTTCAGCGCATCCCGCATAGCATCTACCGCGGCTTGATCTGCAGCGCGCTCGTCACCGCGCCCGACGAGTTTCGCCGCAGCGATCGCAGCATTGATGGGCGCGCGCGCCAGCGCCAGGGCGAGTTCGTCACTGATGACGTTGCTCATGAGCGGCTCCAACGTGGCCCCGTATGTTCTACCGGCATCACGAACGGCGGTTCCGCGGCCACGTCAAGCGCCTCGATCGCCCGCACCGCCGCTTCCATCTTTCCCCGCGCACAGGTTTGCGTGGTCAGCACGATTGGCACCGCCGGGCCATCATGCACGGGCATTTGAAGGAAGCTCTCGATCGAGATTTCCTCGTGCGCCAGCCGGTCCGAGATCGCGGCGACGACGCCGGGACGGTCCGTGACCAACAGACGCAAATAGTAACGGCCACGCTCCGCCGGCGTCGCGCGCGGGGCGCTGGTGAGTTGCGCGAGCGGCTTGCCGAAGGCGAAACCGGCTCGCCCTTCGGCGAGATCGATGAGGTCGGACGCGACCGACGCCGCCGTCGGCCCTTCACCAGCGCCACGGCCGATGAAAGTCAGCTGCCCGGCTGGCTCAGCATCCACCACGAGCGCGTTCAGCGATCCGTTCACGCTGGCGAGCGGATGATCGAACGAAAGGCACGCCGGGCGTACATGCATTTCGACGGCGCCATCGCTCAGCGCGCCCTTGGCAATGAGTTTGATGCGATAGCCAAGCTTGCCGGCCAAGCGGATGTCCGTCAGCGAGACACGTTCAATACCTTCAATACGCACGTGGTCGTAGTCCGGCAGTGTGCCGAACGCGATCGCCGAGAGGATCGTGAGCTTGTGGGCCGCGTCGAAGCCACCGACATCAGTCGATGGATCGGCCTCAGCGTAACCCATGCGTTGCGCTTCCGCGAGTACCGCCTCGAACGAGCGGCCAGAATTTTCCATCTCGGTGAGGATGTAGTTGCAAGTGCCGTTCAGGATGCCAGCGACACTGCTGGCGCGCGACCCAGCCACGCTTTCCTTCAGCGCCTTCACCATCGGCACGCCGCCGCCGACGGCGGCCTCGAAGAGCAGCTTCGCGCCGTTCTCTTCGGCAAGTTCAGCCAGACGCGTACCATGAATAGCGAGCAACGCTTTGTTCGCGCTAACAACGTGCGCGCCGCGCGCCAGCGCTGCTTCAACGGCGGCCTTCGCCACTCCATCCGCGCCGCCGATCAATTCGACGAACACGTCAACGTCTGGATCATTGGCAAGCGCGACGGGATTGTCGAACCAGCGATAGGCTTTGAGATCAACACCGCGATCTTGGGTGGGATTGCGCGCTGAAACCGCGACGAGCTGCATATTGTCGTTCAGGCGCGATGACCCGTCGGCGAAGAGCTTCACCACGCCCCGCCCAACCGTGCCGAGACCGGCGATGCCAACACGGAGCTTGGACATGTGGTTACTCCGCCGCTGCCGAAGCGGCGTTGGATTGCAAGAACTTCTTCAGATTGCGCGCAGCCTGGCGGATGCGCTGTTCGTTCTCGACCAGTGCGACGCGCACGTAATTGTCGCCGTACTCACCAAAGCCAGCGCCCGGCGCAACCGCGATTTCGGCGCCCTCCATCAGGCGCTTGGCGAATTCGACTGAACCCATGTGCTTGAACTGGTCCGGGAGCTCCGCCCACACGAACATCGAGGCGCTCGGTTTCGGCAACGTCCAGCCCGCCTTGGCGAAGCTGTCGAGCAGCACGTCGCGGCGGAGCTTGTAGGTGTTGCGCATCTCCTCGACGCAGTCTTGCGGGCCATTCAGTGCAGCTGCGGCGGCAACCTGCACCGGCGTGTAAGCGCCGTAGTCGAGATACGATTTCACCCGCGCCAAGGCCCCGATCAGCCGCTCATTGCCGAGCGCAAAGCCGACGCGAAAGCCAGCCATCGAATAGGTCTTCGACAGCGTGTTCACCTCAACCGCGACGTCGAGTGCGCCCGGCACTTGCAGCACCGACGGCGGCGGATCGCCCTCGAAGTAGATCTCCGAATATGCCATGTCCGACAGCAGGAACATGTCGTGCTTCTTCGCGATGGCGACGGCGTCTTTGTAGAAATCGAGATCAGCCGTTTGCGCGGTCGGGTTCGCTGGATAGCACACCACCATCGCAATCGGCGGCGGCACCGAGTGGCGCACGGCGCGTTCGATGCCGCGCAGATATTGCTCAGGCGAATGCGCCTCGATCGAACGGATGACGCCGCCAGCCATGATGAAGCCGAAAGCGTGGATCGGGTAGGATGGGTTCGGGCTGATGATCACATCGCCGGGCGCGGTGATCGCTTGAGCGAGGTTGGCGAAACCTTCCTTCGAACCCAGCGTTGAGACGATCTGCGTGTCGGGATTGAGCTTCACGCCGAAACGGCGGTCGTAATAGCCCGCCATCGCACGCCGCAAACCGGGAATGCCGCGCGACGCAGAATAGCGGTTGGTGCGCGGCTTCATCGCCGTCTCGCACAGTTTGTCCACGATGTGTTGCGGCACCGGCAAGTCCGGATTGCCCATACCGAAGTCGATGATGTCGACGCCCTGACCACGCAGGCGCGCCTTCAGCTTGTTGACTTCCTCGAACACGTACGGAGGCAAGCGGCGGATTTTGTGGAACTCGGACGAACTCATGGACGTAGGTAGCGCGCGATTAGTACGGGTTGTGTGTGGCGCGCGTAGCTTCCAGTTCGCTGCGAGCTTGGTCGACGAACGCGTTGGGATCTTCGTCTGGCGTCGCCGGGGCCTGCGCGCGCGGGTTCGCTTGGGCGGTGGCGCGTGCGTTCAGAAGCTCCGCTTCGACGGAGCGCCAATGGCCAGGACTCGTGTTGGCGGAGGTGCCGCCCTCTGGGACTTCGCGTAGGCTCGGAAAACCTTCTGCTTCGGCCCAGGCCGGGGTTTCGCCGTACGGCGTATTCACGCAGCCGCCCAAACCGATCGCCAGCGCCGTCAGAACCAGGGCTCCACGCATCTAATCTCTTCCTGGGCGCGATTCCGGCCCGAACTCGACCTCTATACCAGAGACCGCCTTTGCGCCACCACGCGAAGCGGCATTACAATCGCGCCAATAGGGAGAATCCGATGACGGATGCCGAGGGCGCAAAGCCTGCCACGGACGGCGCAGAACCGGTCAAACCGGCGCCGAAGCGGGCCCGTAAACGGGCCGCGAAGCCCAAGGCCGAAACGGCCCCGGCGCCCGCCGCGGCGGCGCCGAAGCCTGCGGCGTCTACCGCCAGGGCGCCTGCCGAAACGCCCCAGCCCTTGAACGAGATCATCATGGCGCAGACAGCCGAAAGCTTGGCTGCGCTGTCCGCTAACCTCACCCAGGCGATGACGCGCGCGAACACCGCGATCTCCACAGCCTTCGTCGATCAGACCCAAGACGCCGCCAACTGGCAGCCTGATCCTCTCGGCATGCAAGCGGCGCTGAACGACGTCTGGGGTCATCTCGCAGCGCAGCCCGAGACATTGCGCGAAGCCCACGCCACGCTCTGGCAGCGTTACGCCGACATCTGGCAGCGCCACACTGCGTACATGCTCACCGGCAGCGCGCCGGACGACGGCCCTGTACGCGACAAGCGCTTCCGCGATCCCGAATGGCGCTCGAACCCTGCCTTCTCCATGCTGCGCGAGTCCTATCTCGCGACGGCTGAGTTCATCACCGATCTCGTCACCCGCACTGAAGGCGTCGACGAAGCGACCAAGCGCAAGGCCGCCTTCTACATCAAGCAGGCGGTCGATGCGGCCTCGCCGTCGAACTTCCTGATGACCAACCCCGCGGCTTTGCGCGCGCTCTTCCAATCGGGAGGCGAGAGCCTAGTCAAAGGGGTCGAAAACCTCGCCGAGGATTTGAAGCGCGGCAAGGGCCACCTCGCCATCTCGCAAACCGACGTCAACGCCTATCGCGTCGGCGAGAACGTCGCTACCGCACCGGGCAAAGTTGTCTTCCGCAATCGCGTGTTCGAACTGCTGCAGTACGAGCCGACGACGGAGAAGGTTCACGAGGTTCCGCTGCTGATCTTTCCGCCGTGGATCAACAAATTCTACATCCTCGACCTACAGCCGAAGAATTCGATGATCCGCTGGCTGACCGGCCAAGGTCACACGGTTTTCCTAGTCTCGTGGGTCAACCCCGACGAGGACATGGCTGACGCCACTTTTGAAGATTACATGCGCGAAGGCGTCTATGCCGCGACGCAGGCGGTGAAGGACGCCGCCGGCGTCGATCGCATGAACGCTGTAGGCTATTGCATCGGCGGCACGCTGCTTTCGGCAACGCTCGCGCACATGGCGAAGGTTGACGACACGAGCATCCAGAGCGCCACCTTCTTTGCCGCCCAAGCCGATTTCAAATGCGCGGGCGATCTGCTGGTCTTTTCAGACGATCAGGCGATCAACTTCCTTGAGGGCAAAATCGATCAGGCCGGCGGCGTACTTGATGCGCAGACCATGGCGGACACCTTCAACTCGCTGCGCTCAAACGATCTCGTCTGGAACTACGTCGTCGACAACTATTACGTCGGCAAGCAACCGCCCCCGTTCGATCTGCTCTATTGGAATGCAGACCAGACACGCATGCCGAAGGCGCTCCATCTTTTCTACCTGCGAAAGTTCTACCGCGACAACGCACTCAGCGAGGGCAAGCTCGAGCTCCTCGGCGAAAAACTCTCACTTAAGGACGTGAAGATTCCGATCTTCATGCAGAGTTCGAGAGAAGATCACATTGCGCCCGCAGCAAGCGTCTATCGCAGCGCGCTCTCTTTCGGCGGCGCGGTCGAATATATTATTGCGGGTTCTGGCCATATTGCGGGCGTCATCAATCACCCCTCGGCCAACAAGTATCAGTACTGGACCAACCCGAACCTCAAAGGCTCGATCGAGGACTGGCAAGCTTTCGCGGTGGAGCATCCTGGGTCTTGGTGGCCGCACTGGGACGCGTGGCTCAGCAAAATCAGCGGACCCGATGTCGACGCTCGCCGCCCGGGCGATGGCGAGTTGCAGCCGCTGGGCGACGCACCGGGCGAGTATGTCAAAGTGCGGTCCAACGCGGCGTAATGGCGGACGCCCAGCAACCCTTACCAGACCATAGGCCTTTCTTCCTGGGAGAAGCGCTGCCCTTCCTGCATGCGGCCTCCAATCGCAATGGCCAGTTCGCACTGGGCTCGCTTGGCGGCCGGATCGTGCTGATGTGCGCGATCAACGACTTAGACGCGCCCGCGGCACAAGCGGCGCTCGCCGCAATACCCCGCGACCCGCGCCATGAGACGGAGCGCCTGCTGGCGATCTTCGTTGCCGGTCAAACCAACTCAATTCTGGATGACATCGGCGCCAATCGCCTCGTCTTCAACGACGCAAAGATCGCCGAGGCCTGCGGTCTCTTCGATCCACGCGAAGCAGCGGGGCGTTGGATTCTCTTCGACCCGGCATTGCGCGTGCTTGCTACCTGGCGGCTGGATGACACCGACACAGCATTGCGCGTGTTCGCGAGCGCACCGTCGCCAGATCGCTACGCCGGCGCCGTCACTGCGCCTGTGCTGATTGCGCCCAACATTTTTGAACCCGAATTCTGCAAGCGTTTGATCGAGCACTACCGCGCCAATGAACCGAACCCCTCCGGCATCACCCAGCAGGACACGACAGGCCGTACCTTCGTGGCGCTCGATGACAGCTTCAAACGCCGCCATGATGTGCTGATCGAAGACGCCACACTTCGTGATGCCGTCATGCAGCGCATCTACTGGCGTCTGGCGCCGATGATTGAGCGCGCGTTCATGTGGCGACCAACCCGCATGGAGCGATATCTCATCGCCTGCTACGACGCAGAGCGCGGCGGCTTCTTCAAGCCTCATCGTGACAACACAACGCATGGCACCGCCCACCGCCGTTTCGCCGTCACCATCAATCTGAATGCTGGCGACTACGAGGGCGGCGATCTGCGCTTCCCTGAGTTCGGCTCGCGCACCTATCGCGCGCCGACCGGCGGCGCGGTGGTGTTCTCCTGTTCATTGCTGCACGAAGCGACGCCGGTTACGAAGGGCCAACGTTACGCGTTCCTGCCGTTTCTCTATGACGACCACGCCGCGAAAGTGCGCGAGGCAAATAACCAATATCTCGACCAAGCCCTCGCCCGGTACCGCGACGGCGACACGAATTGAGGAGAACACTATGTCGGTCTCACTCTACGAAGCCACCGTCCCATCCTTCGCGCAAATCATCGAAGCGATGGCGGGCGTGCTGAAGAAGGGCGAAGCGCACGCGATTGAAAAAGGCATGGCGCCGGACGATTGGGTGGGCGCGCGCCTTTTCAGCGACATGGCGCCCCTGATTTTCCAGGTGAGACAAGCCGCACATCACTCTGTCGGCGCTATCGAAGCGACGAAGAAGGGTGTGTTCAGCCCCGATCTTACGCCGCCGCCCGACACATTCGCCGATCTCAAGGCGACGGTTGACTCTGCGCTCGCCACCTTGGCCGCCTATCGTCCCGAAGAGGTGAATGAGCTCGTCGGCCGCGACATGCGCTTTCAGCTCGGAGAACGCATCATGCCGTTCACAGCAGAGAACTTCTTACTCTCGTTCTCACTTCCGAACTTCTATTTCCACGCGACGACCGCCTACGACATCTTGCGCCACAATGGCGTGCCGCTCGGCAAGCGCGACTACATGGGACGGCCACGGCTGAAGATGTGAGGCTCACACGAGCCCCGCGCTCTCTTCGAGCTCCAGCGCAATATTGAGGTTCTGCACGGCCGCGCCACTCGCGCCTTTGCCGAGGTTGTCCAGAAGCGCGACTAACCGCGCTTCTTGATCGTGGCCAAACACGAAGAGCTTGAGTTGGTTGGTGCCGTTGAGACCCTCAGGATCCAGCGTCTCGAGCGCTGTGGACTCGGTGAGCGATGCGACCGTGACGAAGCGTTCGCCCTTGTAGAACTGCGCCAGCACGCCGTGGACGTCTTCGAGCTTCGATCCATTGGCGAAAGCCGCCAGCGGCAGTGGCACTTCGACGATCATGCCTTTGTAGTAGCGGCCCACACTCGGCGCGAAGATCGGCGCGCGCGCGAGGTTGGCGTACTTCTGCATCTCCGGCACATGCTTGTGCTTCTGCGCCATGCCGTAGATCCGATACGGCACGCGCGTGTGGCTCGGATCGTTCTCGTTCTCGAACTCCGCGATCATCGATTTGCCGCCGCCGGAATAGCCCGAGACGGCATTCACGGAGAGAGCCCAATCACGCGGGATGATTGCCGCTTCCACCAGCGGCCGCGTCAGCGCGATGAAGCCAGTCGGGTAGCAGCCAGGATTGGAAATGCGCTTCGACTCCGCAATCTTACCGCGCTGGTCCTTGCTCATCTCGGCAAAGCCGTACGCCCAATCCGGCGCGACACGATACGCGGTCGACGCATCGATCACTTTCACCGCGCCATTTTCGATCAGCGACACAGCCTCGCGCGCCGCATCATCCGGCAAGCACAGGATCACCGCATCGACGCTGTTCAGCAGCCGCCTGCGTTCGTCCGCATCCTTGCGTTTGGCGGGATCGATAGACACAAGCTCGACGTCGCGACGGCCTTCCAGCCGCTCGCGGATCTGCAGACCTGTCGTGCCAGCTTCGCCATCGATGAAGACTTTTGCCGTCACTCTCCGCGCTCCTTAAACCACGCAAGACTCTGCCGTGCGTCCGCTTCGGCGGTTTGCGCTGACTCATGTAGGCCCGAGAAGTGCGAGAACGCCCAATAACCGTCGCCATAAACCTGGCGATCGACGTCATCTTTGCTCGGAACCCAACTCAACTCGCTAAATCGATACTGTCCGCTCGCGTTGCGCGTGATCTCAAGCGCGTGACGCTTGTCACTGCTTTCGATCTTAACGACGCGCTCGAACTCGGCCATGGCAAACTCCAAAAACAAAACGGGCGCTTCGTTTCCGAAGCGCCCGTCCCGTAACCCATATTCGTGAAGCGATTAGCGCTTTGAGAACTGGAAGCTCCGGCGGGCCTTCTTGCGGCCGTACTTTTTACGCTCAACCACGCGGCTATCGCGGGTCATGAAGCCAGCGTGCTTCAGCGCCGGACGCAGCGCCGGCTCGTAATCAGCGAGCGCCTTCGAGATTCCGTGACGCACAGCGCCAGCTTGGCCCGAGAGACCCGAACCGGTGACGGTCACGATCACGTCGAACTCGCCTTCGCGCTCGGTGACCTTGAACGGCTGGTTGATCATCATGCGCAGAACCGGTCGCGCGAAGTACGCGTCGCTGGTCTTGCCGTTGATGGTGATGTTGCCCTTACCGGGCTTCACCCAAACGCGGGCGACCGCGTTCTTGCGCTTGCCGGTGGCGTAAGCGCGGCCGAACTTGTCGACCTTCTTTTCGCGCGGCTGGGCGATGTGTTCAGTACCGGCGCCCTTTGGAACGCCGGCGATTTGGCCGAGAGACTCGAGGCCTTGGGTCGTGTCGGTCATGATTAGCCGATCCTCGAGTTCTTGCGGTTCTTGGATTTGAAATCGACCGTCACCGGCTTTTGGGCCGCGTGCGGATGTTCGCTGCCGCCATAGACGTGCAGTTTGCCGAGTTGCTTGCGCGCCAGCGGGCTTTCCTTCGGCATCATGCGCTCGACAGCCTTCTCCAAAACACGCTCAGGATGCTTGCCGGCGAGCACTTTGCCCGCGACGCGCTCCTTGATCCCACCCGGATGGCCCGTGTGGCGATAATAGATCTTGTCGGTCATCTTCTTGCCGGTCAGCGCGACCTTCTCAGCGTTGATGACGACAACGTTGTCGCCGGTATCAACGTGAGGCGTGAAATCGGCGCGATGCTTGCCGCGAAGGCGAAGCGCGATGAACGAAGCGAGGCGGCCGACCACAACGCCCTCGGCATCCACAACGATCCAGCCGTTGGTGATTTCCGAAGCCTTGGCCGAGCGCGTCGAAAGGGTGCGCATTGGTAGGGTCCTGACAAAAACGAAGGCGGGCGTTTATTGCACCGCAGAATCGGCGTCAATAGGCGATGTTTTTTCTATTATATTCCGATACTTAGAATAGCGGTAGTCGGATACGCGCCATTTGTTACCGCCATGCCGCGCGCGCCGCCACAAGCGTCGTCATCCACAGGATGGCCGCCCCGGCCTGGTGCAGGAGGCTGAGCGAGAGCGGCGAAGCCGCGACCACTGTCATGATCCCCAATCCGGCCTGCAGCAGAGCCACAAGGCCTACGAGCCCCAGCGCCCACCGCGCCTCGCCCTGCCCGCGGATCAGCCCCACCAGCGCCAGCATCAGCGACAGCAACGCCACCGCGTAACCAGCCGTCCGGTGCAACAACTGCTGCGTCGCGTGTTCTTCAGCGAGGTTGGCCCAAAAACCTTCGAGTCGGAATGCGCTCGAGGGAATCCATTCCCCGCCAATGGTCGGCCAATCGGCGTACGCCATGCCGCCATCGCTACCGGCCAGCAGCGCACCCAGCATCACCTGCACAAAGATCAACGCCATCACCGCAAATGGCGTCCAGCGCCACACACCGGCCTGCGATCTCTGCGAGGGCCAACCAAACGCGCCAAGCGCCGTCCACAGCGCAATCGCCAAAATGAGGAACGCCATCGCCAGATGAATGGCGAGACGAATGGGGCTGACGTCCAAGCGATCGAACAAACCGCTCGTCACCATCCACCAGCCAATTGCGCCCTGCATGCTGCCAAGCACGAACAGAAGCGCAGTAACGCGGAAACGCCCACGCAAACGGCCAGTCAGCAGGAAAATCAGCGCCGGTATCGCAAATACTAGGCCGAGCGTTTGGCCCAAGAAGCGATGACCCCATTCCCAGTAATAGATCTGACGGAATTCATCGAGGCTCATGCCGTTGTTCTGAGCCTGGTACTCCATCGTCTGCTGATAAAGCGCGAACTCAGTCCGCCACGCCGCCTCGCTCATTGGCGGCACGAAGTGCTTCATGAAATTCCATTCGGTGATCGAAAGCCCGCTATCGGTCAGACGCGTCGCACCTCCTACCAGCACCATCGCGACGACAAAGACGCACACGACCAGGAGCCAGACGCCCACCAATCGCTGCCGCGGCGGCCAAATGTCCTCTTCTGACATGCTTGCGTTCGTCCCTCTCCGCCTCCCATAGAACTGGCCAAGCGTGACGGAAACGCGGCGCGCCGCCGCGCGGGAGCCCGGAACCACATGGATGTACGTGCCCGCAAGGCGCTCGGTTGCCTTATCTTGCTTGCCTACGTCGCTATCTACAGCCTGATGGCCGCCTCATTCGGCTTGGCGCTCTTGCCCCTTCTCCCCGTCTGGGCGCAGCTCATCTATTACGCGATCGCTGGCATCGTCTGGATCTTCCCGCTGAAGCCGCTTTTTGCATGGATCAATCGCGCCCACTAAAGCGCCGCCCCGGAGCGAAGCTCCAGGGCGGCAGTGCATCGCGCTTCCGCAACCTTAGTTGTTGAGCAGGATGGCAAGGATCACGCCAGTGGCTACAGCGACGAGCAAGACCTCACCGTGATCATCGCGCACGTAGTGGTAGCCGCGCGGCGGCTGACGCAGACGCTCACGGCGCCAATCTACTTCGCGATACTGTTGACGCGCATAGCTCGGTAGCCGATCGCCACGACGCCATTGTTGGTAGCCGGCGCGATAGTCGCGGCGCTGCATCTGCGCATAGGTCGGTTGGCCGTAATAAAAGCGGTTGCCCAGATAGAAACCGTTGTGCCGGCGTTGATTCCACCGCTGCGCTTGACGCGCGTCGCGCAGATTCTCGCGTGCATCTCGCACATCCTGGCGCGCTTCGCGCACGTCACGCCGTGTTTGGGCGCTTGCTGCGCCGGCCATGCTCAGTGGACCGACCATCACGAGCGTCGACAGCGCCAGTGTCTTCATTGGATTCTTCATTGTGATGCTCCTTCCTTCGACGAGACCTCGTTTCATCTCGTTGTGGAAAAGCTATAGCGCCGCCGCTGAATCCGTTCTGAGCATGTGTTTCGCAAGATCTCGGCAATGGCGCCGTTGTGCGTCAGCGCTTGCATTTGGCATAGTTCGACACAACTTCTTCGCTGGGAACTTTTGGACTATACAAGCGTTGCCCATCGCCCCGCCGTGCACGGGAGTGTTGACCAAGCGTCATCGCACCGGGGCCCCAACCAGGAGCGTTCGTGCTGCAACCTTCAACGCCTAAACTTGTTTCGCCGTTACCCCTTGATGTGCGCAAGCATGCGTTGTTTCTCGATCTAGACGGCACTTTGGTCGAGTTCGCCGCACGCCCGGAACAAGTCGTCGCGAGTGAATCACTACGTCAGATGCTGACGAAGCTCGCCCGCGCGATGAACGGCGCCCTCGCGCTTGTTACGGGACGCAGCATTACCAGCGCCGACGCCGTGCTGGATGGCGCACTCATGTACGTGGCCGGCTTACATGGCCTTGAGCAGCGCGAAGCGACCGGTGTTCGACGCGAAGTCGGCGATATAGCGCGCGTGCGTGCGGCCGCGAATGACGCCCAAACGCTAGTCGCCAACGGCGCGCTCGACGCCGACATCGAAGACAAAGGCGCCGCGCTCGCCATTCACTACAGGCGCGCTCCGCAATTCGCCAACGCTGTACGCCACGCTGCCGCAGAACTTGCGCGGCGCCACAGTCTCATCCTGCTCGAAGGTAAGATGGTCGCGGAGTTGAAACTCGGCGAACGTACTAAGGGGGACGCTGTGCTCGACTTCATGAATGCTTCGCCATTCGCCGGCCGCACGCCGATTGCTGTTGGCGACGATATCACCGACGAAGACGCCTTCCGCGCCGTGGCCGACATCGGCGGCCATGCCATCCTCGTCGGCGCCGAGCGCCCCACCTCCGCCCGTTGGCGGCTAGACGATCCACACGCAGTCCGCGAGTGGCTCGCAGCAGGATTGCTGGCATGAGCGGCTTCGGCGACCTCGATCTCGCACCGATCGGCAATTGCGCGGCGAGTGCTCTAGTCGATCGCAACGGTGTCTTCGTGTGGGCATGCGTGCCGCGCATTGACGGCGACCCGATGTTCTCCGCCTTGCTGAGCGGCGAAGACCCGGCTCAAGTCAAACGGGGCGTTTGGGCGATAGATCTGATCGACCAGGTGTCAACCGTCCAAAGCTACGAGCGCAACACCCCGATCCTGCGCACGACGCTCACCGATTCCCGTGGCGGCGCGATCGAAATCGTTGACTTCTGCCCGCGCTTTCACCGCCATCACCGGCCGTATCGGCCTCTGGCCTTCATCCGTGTGGTTCGCCCGCTCAGCGGCTCTCCACGCATCCGGGTGCGATTAACCCCGACGACAGATTGGGGTGCGCGCGACGCCGAGATCACGACAGGCTCCAACCACATCCGCTATCGCGTCCCCGGCATGATGCGACTGACCACCACCGCACCGGTCTCGCACGTGCTGCATGGACGCGTCTTTCGTCTTGAGGAGGAGCTCGTTTTCTTCCTTGGCCCAGATGAACCGTTCGATAGCAATCTCCGCGATGTCGCGCGCTCGATGCTCGACAACACAACGCTCTATTGGCGCCACTGGACGCGTATGCTGGCGACGCCCCTGGACTGGCAGTCCGACGTCATCCGCGCCGCCATCACGCTGAAGCTGTGCGTACACGAGGAAACCGGCGCCATCGTCGCCGCGATGACGACCTCAATCCCCGAAGCACCGAACAGCGGACGCAACTGGGACTATCGATATTGCTGGCTGCGCGACGCCTACTACACAGTGCAGGCGCTCAACCGTCTCGGCGCCGCCGATATCCTCGAGGGCTATCTCGGTTATCTGCGCAATATCATCGACGCCACGCCGAATGGACGCATCCAGCCGCTCTACGGGGTTGGCATGGAACCCATTCTCGCCGAAACCGAGGTGCGGACTCTGCCCGGTTATCGCGGCATGAGACCGGTCCGCGTCGGCAACCAGGCACACGAACACCATCAACACGATGTCTACGGACAGATTGTGTTGTCGACGGCGCAGGCCTTCTACGACACACGCCTCTTCCGTCCCGCCGGTATTGACGATTTCTACGCACTCGAAAGCGTGGGTGACCGTGCCTACGACGTCTATGCGAAGCCCGACGCAGGCCTTTGGGAATTCCGTACACGCACCTCTGTGCACACCTATTCAGCGCTCATGTGCTGGGCCGCCTGCGACCGCCTAGCTAACGCCGCGCATCGTTTGGATCTCTTCGAGCGTGCAGCACATTGGCGCGCACGCGCGGAAGAAATTCGCAACGCCATCGAGACCAAAGCCTGGAACGCCAATCTTGGCCGCTTTGCCGCAACGCTTGGCGGGCGTGAGATGGATGCAAGCTTGTTGCAGATGGTCGACACGCGGTTCCTCGCGGCCAACGATCCGCGTTTCCTTGCGACCCTCGAACACTTGGAACACGATCTGCGGCGCGGCGACGTTGTCCTGCGCTATTCCGACGACGACGATTTCGGCAAACCCGAGACCGCGTTCAACTTTTGCACCTTCTGGCTGATCGAAGCGCTCTATCTCGTTGGCCGCCGCGAAGAGGCACGCGCGCTCTTCGATCAGATGCTTAGCCGCCGCACCCGGGCAGGCCTTCTCTCTGAAGATTGTGACGTCTCCACTGGCGCGCCGTGGGGCAATTATCCGCAAACCTACTCGCTTGCCGGCCTCATCAATTGCGCCGTGCTATTGAGCGATTCCTGGAGCAGCGTGCGATGAGCCGCCTGATCGTCATCTCAAACCGCGTCACGCCGCCCGCGCCCGAGGGCGCGGCAAGCCAAGGCGGTCTCGCCATGGCGATCTCCGCTGCGCTTCGCGAGTATTCTGGAATCTGGTTTGGCTGGAGTGGCCAGGCGACGGCTGAGTTTACCGGCGAACTCAATACCCAAACCGTCAACGGCGTCACCGTCGCCTCGATGGACCTCGAAGAGCAGGACATCGAAGAATACTACAACGGCTACGCCAACCGCACGCTTTGGCCGCTCTTCCACTATCGCATCGATCTTACGCAGTACGAGCGCTCATTCGGTCAGGGCTATGAGCGCGTGAACGCGCGCTTCGCCGACATGCTCGCGCCGCTCATCCAGCCAGACGATTTGATCTGGGTGCAGGACTATCACCTGATCCCACTCGGCCGCGAACTGCGCCAGCGCGGCCTCAAGAACGCAATGGGCTTCTTCCTTCATATCCCATGGCCCGCGCGCGAACTCATCCTCACGCTGCCGCGCCATCGCCAGTTGGTCGAATCGCTCTTCCACTACGATGTCGTCGGCTTTCACACGGACGAATGGAAGGACGCGTTCCTCTCCTATGTGCTTCACGATGCCGGCGGCGCGACGCATTCCGATGGGCGCGCCACCGCGTTCGGCCGAACGATGCTTCCAAAAGCCTTCCCAATCGGCATCGACGCGGAAAGCTTCGCTGCGCTCAGCAGTTCCGCCGAAGCGCACGAAAGTTATCAGCGCATTATGGAGAGTAAGGTCGGGCGCAAGATGCTGCTCGGCGTCGATCGGCTCGACTATTCAAAAGGCATCGACGAACGCCTGCTTGCCTTCGAACGCCTGCTCAACGAAACCCCAGAGCTGAAGCGTCAGATCTTCTTACTGCAAATTTCGACCTACACGCGCAGCGAGGTCGAGGCCTATCAAGACATGATCGCCCGCCTCGACGCCCTCTCGGGACGCATTAACGGCGCCCACGCCGAAATGGACTGGATGCCGATCCGCAACGTCCACCGCTTGCACGGACGCGATGAACTCGCCGGCATTTACCGCGCCGCTGACGTCGCGCTGGTGACGCCGCTCCGCGACGGTATGAACCTCGTCGCCAAGGAGTTTGTTGCTGCGCAGGACGAGGCCGATCCTGGCGTTCTGATCCTTTCGCGGTTTGCAGGCGCCGCTGCGCAGATGCCCGAAGCCATCATCGTCAATCCGTTCAGCCAGGAAGACGTCGCCGACGCCATGCGTCGCGCCCTTGCCATGCCGCTGCAAGAGCGCCGCACACGCTGGCGCGCCCTGATGGATGGCGTCGAGCGCGACGACATCATTGCTTGGCGCGACAATTTCGTCGCTAGCCTGGAAGAAGCCCACTCCGGAGGCGCCCAACCCCGGCCAGCCCGCATTGCGGGCGCGCGGCGAGACAGCTAAAGACACCGCTCCGCGGGCGCCCAAAGGCTTCCCGCGGCCGGTCGGAGCGTGGCGCAGCCCGGTTAGCGCACTAGTCTGGGGGACTAGGGGTCGTGGGTTCGAATCCCGCCGCTCCGACCATTTTTCTTTCTTTGCGTTTACGGCGCCCGCGCCGCTGCGATGATCCGGGCGCGGTTTCTCACCGGCACGTCGAGCCCTTCGGCGGTCACCGCGCCGCGCGCCCCTGTCGCCAGCAATTCGAAGCGCGAGCGCGGCCAACTGGCGCGAGTGGCGAGGTACTCGGCGAGCACCTCAGCGCGGCGCACCGAAAGCGCGCGCGACGACTCAGCGTTGCCCTCGTCCTGATCCGAGAGGCCGATGATATGAACGCTGTCGATCGCGCAGCCACGAATGTCGCGCGCTTGCAGATCGATGATCCGGCGCGCGTCTTCGGTCAGCTCGCTTGAGCCATCGTCGAAATAGATGACGAAGTCTTTCTCAACACAAGCGGCCGCATTGAAGACAGGCGCCGGCGCATCTGCTTCGCCGCCAGTGAGCGTGGCGCATGCGCCCAGCGCCAGAAGCGCCGCCGCGCCGATCAACGATTTCAGATACATCCCACCCTCCGCGCGTGAATCTTGGCGCGCAGCACATAGCGTTACGTTGAAAAGATCAAGCGCTCGCGCGCGTCAGGCTTTGGCGCGGCCGCGGCCGCCCTTTTCCACAAATTCGCGTAGCATTTGTGATGGACGGAACGTCACCACCCGGCGCGGCGTGATTGGCACTTCTTCACCGGTCTTGGGATTGCGGCCCACACGTTGGCGCTTGGCGCGCACATTGAAGTTACCGAAGCGCGAAAGCTTCACGGTTTCGCCTTCAACCATGGAATCTTGCATCATTTCGAGCATGCGCGTCAGCAGCCGGTTTGCATCGGCACGCTGCATGTTCGCCCGTTTCGCCAGCGCTTCGACGAGATCGGCGCGTGTAACGGTCTTGCCTGTCACCGGAGCCCCCTCCGCGCGCACACCTCATGCGCAAGGAAAAGCTAGTCGCCCCCGATGGTTAGGTCAATTGTTGCGGGACCGTTCACACTCGGATGAGCGCCGCGCCCCAGGTGAGCCCGCCACCCAGGGCTTCCATCAGCACCAGGTCGCCCTTTTTGATGCGCCCGTCGCGCGTCGCCACATCAAGCGCGAGCGGCACCGACGCCGCGGACGTGTTCCCATGCAGGGCAACGGTGGAGACCACCTTATCCACATCGATGCCAAGCTTGCGGGCGACGCCATCGAGAATGCGCTGGTTGGCCTGGTGGGGCACAAACCAATCGACCGCATCCAATGGGACACCGGCGCGCGCGCAGGCTTCCAGCATGGCGCCAGAGATGTGTTCTACGGCGTGGCGGAAAACAGCGTTGCCGACCATGCGCACCTTGCCCACAGACTGCGTTTGCGAGGGCCCGCCATCGACGTAGAGCAGATCGTGCATGCGCCCATCGGTACGCAGGAAGGTGGAAATCACGCCACGATCGCCAGCGTCTTCGCGCGCCTCTAGCACCACAGCGCCAGCGCCATCGCCGAACAGCACGCACGTGCCGCGATCTTCCCAATCCATGATGCGCGAGAATGTCTCCGCACCTATGACCAGCGCAGCTTTGGCTTGGCCACGCGCAATGAAATTGTCCGCTGTCGCGAGTGCGAACACGAAGCCAGAGCAAACGGCTTGCAGATCGAACGCCGCCCCTTGGGTGACGCCGAGCTCGGCCTGGACGCGCGCTGCAGTCGCCGGAAACGTCAGGTCCGGCGTCGTCGTCGCGACAATGACGAGATCTATATCCTTCGCCTCGCGTCCAGCCGCTTCCAGCGCCTTTACAGACGCCGCACACGCAAGATCAGACGTCCACTCGTCGTCAGCCGCGATGTGACGCTCACGAATGCCGGTTCGCTCGACGATCCACTCGTCGCTGGTATCGACGCGCTTGGCCAATTCCGCGTTGGTGAGCACGCGCTCAGGCAAATACGAGCCGACGCCCGTTAGAACAGATCGGAGCGTCATTATTGCGCATCTCCAGCCGCGGCAGCGGCTGCTGCGCTGGCATTCGCCTGCGACAGGCGGCGAATGTTAGCGGCGACTTCTTCGCGATAGTGACTGCGCGCCAGCTTCGCCGCGACCCCGATCGCTGCAGCGTAGCCCGGACCTGTTGCGCTGCCGTGGCTCTTCACAACCAGGCCATTGAGCCCGAGGAACAATGCGCCGTTGAACGTGCCAGGGTCCATGCGCGTGCGCAGCTGCTTGAGTGCGGGATAGGCGATCAGCGCGCCTAGCTGCGAGAGCGGTCCGCTGGTGAGCGCCTCGCGCAGCAATTGACCAACCAGGCGCGCCGTGCCCTCACCAGTTTTCAGCGCAATATTGCCGGTAAAACCGTCTGTCACGACGACGTCAGCGGTGCCCTTGGAAATGTCGTCACCCTCGACAAACCCCTGGAAATTGATGTCGACGCCGGTCTCGCGAATGAGCTTGGCGGCGGCGCGAATTTCTTCGTGGCCTTTCTGGTCTTCAGCCCCGACATTCAGCAGCGCCACCTTCGGCCGTGCTTCGCCTGAAACAGCGCGCGCGAATGCTTCGCCCATAATCGCGAATTCAACGAGTTGCTCGGCGTCCGCTTCGACATTGGCGCCGACGTCGAGCATCACCGTGTAGCCGCCTTTCATGGTCGGCCAACGCGTTGCCAATGCGGGGCGGTGCACGCCTTCCATCGTGCGCAAGCGGAACATCGCGATCGCCATGTAGGCGCCAGTGTTGCCGGCGGAGACGACGGCGTGCGCGTTGCCCAACTCAACGGCCTGCACTGCGTTCCAAAGACTTGAGCCCTTGCCCTGCCTCAAGGCTTGGCTGGCCTTCACCTCCATGCCGATCACCTTCTCGGCCGGCACGATTTCGGATGCAGCTTTGGCGGCGGCGTGTTTGTCCATCAGCGCGCCGAGGCGCGCTGTGTCGCCGTGCACTATGAACCGGACGTCAGGATTGGCGCGCGCGAAGATATCCACGCCTTCGACAACGATGTCCGGCGCGGAATCGCCGCCCATCCCGTCAATGGAAAGAACGAGACCGTTCGTCATCTATAGTGATTGTCCTGATTGTCCCTGCCTGGCTCCGGCGGAGTGAAGCGGACCATAGTCCCGACCTAGCGGAAAGCCAAACAGCCACCCTCAAAGCGCAGGCCAGCCCTCAGCCGCAAACATGGCTGAAATCGGGGCGCCGGCCTGGGTGTGTGCGCTCTTTGCGACATAGGCGGCTAGCGTAGCTGCGAAGGGGTGAGACTGCAGACGCCATACGTTCCGCGCTAGCGCACCCTCCAACGCCGTAGGATTGCTGAGGCTCGCCCCGTATGCCTCGACCCTGCCGTAGAAGTCCCCCGCCAACTGATGCATGCGCTTGGGAACGGCGGTGTCGCTGGCGCCAGCTTCCCGAAGGCCCGCGTCAACGAGGCTGAAAAATCGATCGGCGAAGGCCTGGGCCAGGGGGCTTAGCGCAGGGTCGGTCTGGAGCCGCAACATGGCCAGCGCACCATGAACGGTCATCAGCTCGAACCGGCCCTCCATCGTGTCAGGAACCCGTTCCAACCCGTAGAATTCCACGCGCCGACTAGCTGCGGTAACCGCCGAAACCAGCGCCTCAGCGTCCCCGCCTGCCCGCGAGCGGTGAAAAGGCCAGATCGGCATGCCTTGCCCTGTGCTCCCCTCTTGCCCGCTCGCGCGGCACGCCGTACCCCGTTTCCGAGCGGGCATGACGCCCAAAAGGGTGACGGATGAAGCGCGGACTTTTGCGTCTTTCGGCAGCGGCTCTCGTTGCCGCCGCTGCGGCGACTTCGGCGTGCGCGCCGACGCACAACTACAATGGCTTCTTGCCGGACCGCAACAACCAGGAAATTCCCGACCCGCAGGTCGGCGTCGACACGCGCGACACCATCGTTCAGCGCTTTGGTTCGCCATCCACAACGGCGGTGTTCGATCAAACGGCTTGGTATTATGTGAGCTCCGTCCAGGAGAGCGTCGCATTCTACTCGCCGCGGATCACCGAACGGCGCGTCATGGTTGTGCGTTTTGACGGCGAGACCGTCTCGGCTGTCGAGAAGTACGGCCTCGAGCGTGGGCGCCTCGTCGCCTACGACAATCACGTAACACCGACGCGTGGCCGCGAGCTTGGCGTGCTTGAACAATTGCTCGGCAACGTTGGCCGCGCCCCGCCGATCCAAATGGAAGAACGCGGCGGCCGCCCGAACCAATAAGAATTCTCTTTCGAGAGCGAGGACAAGAAGAACGCCCCGGCATCGCTGTTGGGGCGTTTGACTTTGTTCAGGTGCGAGCCTTGCTCGCCGCTCCGCCAAACCAACGCACCAAACGCCGCCAGATGAGGCGCGGCCCCCACGCCAGCGCCATCGCTGTGCTGTCACGCTGATCGGCGACGTCTTGCAATCGGTAGAAGTCTGGTTTGCGGTCCACGAATATCTCGTAGGCCACTTTGAAACCGTCCGGTTCCGAACAAACCCGCCGATATGGCAAGCTCCGGTCCATCCTGCGGTCGGTGAAAAATTGCAGACCCGCATGCGCCGCAAAAACCTCGCTCGGCGAATGCAGAGGCGCGAAAGCGGACAAGCGCATCGTCCGTTATTTTCGCGTGCGGCGCCTGGATCGCCATCCACGGCCCGCTGCACCAGCGCCGGCACATCACACAGTGACAGACGCCGACATCCCGCACCGGAGGATCAAGTTCCACGACGACTTCGCCGCACAGGCAACGACCCCGCATTGCGTCCTCCAATCGAACAATCAGTGGCCCAAAGAAAAACGCCCCGGCATCGCTGCCGGGGCGTTTGCCATTTCAGCTTCTGGCTGATTAGCCCGAGTGCGCCAACACCGCGAGCAGCAACAGCGCCACGATATTGGTGATCTTGATCATCGGGTTCACAGCAGGACCCGCCGTGTCCTTGTAGGGATCGCCGACAGTGTCGCCCGTGACAGCGGCCTTGTGGGCGTCAGAGCCCTTGCCGCCGTGATGACCTTCTTCGATCAGCTTCTTGGCGTTGTCCCAAGCGCCACCACCCGAGGTCATCGAGATGGCGACGAAGAGACCAGTCACGATCACGCCGACGAGCAGCGCGCCGAGCGATGCCAACGCGTCACTTTGGCCAGCAATCGCCCACACGCCGAAGAACAGCGCGATAGGCGCAAGGACTGGCAGCATCGACGGCACAATCATTTCCTTGATTGCCGCCTGCGTCAGGATATCGACGGCGCGGCCGTAATCCGGCTTCGCCGTGCGTTCCATGATGCCCGGGATTTCCTTGAACTGACGGCGAACTTCTTCGACCACCGCTTGCGCCGCCCGGCCGACGGCGGTCATCGACCAGCCCCCGAACAGGTACGGCAGCAAGCCGCCAACGAAGAGACCTACGATCACATACGGGTTGTTGAGCGCAAAGTCCGGCGTCACGCCTTCGAACCAGCGGAACTCTGCAGGGTTAGCAGCGTAGTAGCGCAGATCTTCGAAGTAAGCCGCGAACAGCACCAGCGCCCCGAGACCGGCCGAACCGATCGCGTAGCCCTTGGTGACGGCCTTCGTCGTGTTGCCAACCGCGTCGAGCGCATCGGTGGTGACGCGCACTTCCTTCGGCAGTTCCGACATTTCGGCGATGCCGCCAGCGTTGTCGGTAACCGGGCCGAACGCGTCGAGCGCAACGATGATGCCCGCGACCGAGAGCATGGTCGTGACAGCGATGGCGATGCCGAAGAGATCCGCCAGCGTGAAGCACGCCACGATGCCAGCGACGATGGTCAGCGCCGGCAGCGCCGTCGACTCCATCGAGACCGCGAGGCCTTGGATAACGTTCGTGCCGTGACCCGACTTCGAGGCTTCGGCAACGCTCTTCACCGGGCGGAATCCCGTTCCGGTGTAGTACTCCGTGATCCACACGATCGCGCCAGTTACGAGCAGACCGATTAGGCCGCAAACGAGCAGGTCTTGGCCGGTAACGCCGGCGAGATCCGATGTCGGCCCGAGGCTCGGCGCAACAGGACCCCAGCCCACCGTCAAGTGGATAGCGGCGGCGAGGCCGAACGCAGACAGGACGCCAGCTACGATGAGACCCTTGTAGAGCGCGCCCATGATATTGTTCGACGGGCCGAGCTTCACGAAGTACGTACCGATGATCGACGCGATGATCGCCAAACCGCCAATCGCGAGAGGCAGCAGCATGACGTCGGCCACTTCCGCTGCTTCGCGGAAGAGGATCGAGCCGAGAACCATCGTGGCGACCGCTGTCACTGCATAGGTTTCGAACAAGTCAGCGGCCATACCGGCGCAGTCACCGACGTTGTCGCCGACGTTGTCTGCGATCGTGGCCGGGTTGCGCGGATCGTCTTCCGGAATGCCAGCTTCAACCTTGCCGACCATGTCGCCGCCAACGTCCGCACCCTTGGTGAAGATGCCGCCGCCGAGACGGGCGAAGATCGAAATCAGCGAAGCGCCGAAGCCCAGAGCAACGAGGCTGTCGACCACGACGCGATCGGTCGAGCCGTAGCCCAGCACTTGCGTCAGAATCGCGTAGTAGAAGGCGACGCCGAAGAGCGCGCCGCCGGCGACGAGCATGCCCGTCACAGCGCCGGCCTTGAACGCCATCTTCAGACCGCCAGCGAGCGACTGGCGCGCGGCTTCCGCCGTACGGACGTTCGCCTGCACTGAGACGTTCATGCCGATAAAACCCGCCGCGCCCGAGAGCACCGCGCCGATCAGGAAGCCGACCGGGATTTCCCAGCCTTGGAAGAGCGCCGCGAGAACGATGACGACGACAACGCCGACGATCGCGATCGTGCGATATTGGCGGTTCAGATAGGCCTTGGCGCCTTCCTGAATGGCCGCGGCGATTTCCTTCATCCGGTCAGAGCCGGCGCTCGCCTTGGTGATAGCTTGTGTTTCCAGGTAGCCGTAAAGCGCGGCGATAATGCCCGCTATGACGACCAACCAAAGGATGAGTTCGTTGCTCATTTTGTGAGGTCCTGGGCGCGCGCCTTTGCGGCGGCGCCGGGTTGGGGAATTGGGTTGGCCGCCCCGCGACAGTCCGTCTGCAGAACGCTTCCCCCTCAGGTGGCGCGGTTACTGCCAAAACTCGTTAGATTCCGCAATGGCGGGGCAGCCTTGCGTGTTCGTTAGATGCCCGACCCCTGGCTCGAATAGGTCGCCACGATCGAAATCGGCCCTACGGCGTTCTCACCTAGCGCTTGAATCGCCGCCGCCCGGTACACCTCAAGGGCCCGCGTTTCGTTCAAGACGTTGGAATCGTTGGGATCGACTAGGTCAGCCGAGTGACTCGCGCGAACCAGTGCGTCGCGCAGGAAGTGCGCCCGCTCACGCGTGCGCCACAGATCAACGCCCTGCGCGATCTCGATGCGTAGTGAAACAAAAAGGTAGTTCACCAGCGTGCCGTCCCGGACGACCGGAACCGCCAGATAGGGCGCATCCATAGATCGTGACGATGTCTGCGCGCCCGCTTCAGCCTCGCCCTTTTCCTTGGCCTTCGACGGGCCGGAGGCATTCGCGAGCCCCGCAAGCAGGGTCGAAGCGATCAGTGCCGCGGCGATTGCGCGGGCGACAGCGTGCTGCTTTTTCATAGGCGTGAGGGTCCGCCACATTGGTTAGCGCGATGTAAATGTTTCGGTTGCGATCAGCGGCCGAGCTTGTGGGCGTAGCCGTCATCCGAGATCGCAACGACACTGCCGCTGCGATCTACGACCGCCACGCCGTGCCCCGCTTCAACAGCGCCGATGCGCGCCAACCGCAGCGCTTGGCTGCCCTCTGCTGTCTCGATGGCGCTCCGAACCTCGGCTGGAGCTGTAAACAGCACGACATAGTCGTCGCCGCCAGTGATGAGTTTGCGCACGTCGCCGCCGGTGAATGCCCAGCGTTCGGCGGCCACCGAGAACGGCACCGCATTGATCTCAATCTTTAGCGCAACGCCAGACGCATCCGCCAGCTTGCGCGCATCAGCGACCAAGCCGTCCGACACGTCCATCGAGGCTGACGCAAACTTCGAAACAATCTGCGCTGACTCTGGCCGCACGAATGGCGCGAGATAGGCGGTCATCAACCACCCCGCTTCCGCGTCAAAATCCTGTTGTGGCAGCTTGAGGTAGTCCGGCATCTGTTGAGCAAGCGAGCGCGAATCCAGCTGCGCCTGCATCTCGTCGCGCCCCTGGCGGAGCCGGTTGAGGTCAATCTCGCCCTGTCGCAGTTTCAGCCCGAGCCAGGCCGAACCGATCTCGCCGCCAATCAGCCAAACGTCTTCACCAACCTGCGCATCGCTGCGCGCTGGCACGCGCGCGCCAAGCGGTTCGCCGAACAACGTGACTGAAATCGTCAGCGGACCGGGCGTCGACGTTGTGTCTCCGCCGATCAGATTGATGCCGAAGAACTTGAGATCGCGTCCGAACGCTTCGGCGAATATCGCGATCTCGGCAGACGGCCGCGCATCGCTCCAAACAAGATTCAGTAGCGCCGCCACCGGCCGCGCGCCTTTTGCGACGATGTCAGAGACATTCACCCGCAGCGCCTTCATCGCGACCGTCTCGATTGGGTCTGTCGCCAAGAAATGCACGCCCTCGACGATCGCATCTGTCGTGACCACAAGCTTGCCTGCCGCTTCGAGCACAGCCGCGTCGTCGCGCAAAGCGCGTGCACCTTCGCTTGTGGCGTGGGGCGCGAACAAATCTCGAATCACATCGAATTCGCTGGCGGACATAGGCTCCGCTTATGCGCCTTGTTCGGTCGGACGCAAGTCGCGTGCTGCAACATCCAGGGTGGCATTGACGAAGCCCGGTTCCGGCCCCTCGAAGAACGCTTTGGCAATCTCGACATACTCGTCGATCACCACCGCCACTGGAATATCAGTGCGTTGCTCCAGCTCAGCGGCGCCGGCGCGCAGAATGGCGCGTGCGACAGCGTCAATCCGCTCGAGCCGCCAGCCCTTGCTCAGATGCCGTGCGATCGCGCGATCGTAGGTCGCCTGGCGATCCACCGCCTTTTCAACAAGTATTTTGAACAAGTCGAAGTCGCCCTCGGCCTCGGTGTAGGCCGCTTCCGTCGGCCGCGGCAGTTTGCCCGCCGCAAAGTCGGCGACGACATCCGCCGTCGTCGCGCCGGATACTTCCATCTGATAGAGCGCCTGCACGGCCGCAAGCCGCGCAACGCTTCGCGCAAGATTGTTCGCGCCACTCATCGCGGGCCACCCGCAAACCGCCGCTTGATCGCAACCATCGAAAGCGCCGCCTTCACCGCTTCGCCGCCTTTGTCCCCGCGCGCGGGATCGGCGCGCACCTCGGCCTGCTCCAAATTCTCCACCGTCAAGATGCCGTAGCCGATAGCGAGACCTTCAAACGTGGAAAGGTTCATCAACCCACGCGCGCTCTCGCCGCAGACATAATCATAATGGCTGGTCTCGCCACGCACGACACACCCCAAAGCCACGAAGCCATCATATTGATTGGCCTTGGCCGCGTACGCGATAGCCGCCGGAATTTCGAATGCCCCCGGCACGAAGATGCGATCGAGCGTAGCACCCGCTTCCTCGGCAACCGCCTCCGCGCCGCGCTGCATCATGTCGGCGACGCCGCGATAGTACGGTGAGACCACAAGCAGGATCTTTGCGCCCGGTACTTTTGCCACGGGTGATTTATCGGCGACGTCTTTCACAACTTGAACTCGCGCCAGCCATCAAGGGAGAGGCCGTAGCCATCGAGACCAACCAGCTTCTGCGGCGCGCCCAGCACCGTTATCCGCCCCACTCCAAGTTCACGCAAGATCTGCGACCCCAATCCAACCACGCGGCGAATATCGTCCGCTTCAAACTCAAGCGGTTCACCGCTCAGCCGTCGTGAAATCACGTCCGGCACCAGATCGCGCAGCAGCACGACAACGCCCGCGCCTTCGCTTTCGATCTCGGCGATCGCACGATCGATCAAGCCCGCGCGGGCGCCATAACCGCCCATAACGTCCGCGGCAAAATCGATCCGATGCACACGCACCAAAGTCGGTTTTTCCGCTGCAATGTCACCCTTCACCAAGGCCGCATGCTCGACGCCATCGAGCTTGTTGCGGTAGACGACGAGCTTGAAACCTTTGCCAGCCCGCGTTTCAAATGGCGCCTCAGCGACCTTCTCAACCAGCCGCTCATGCACGCGCCGCCATGCGATCAGTTCATCGATCGCGCCAATCTTCAGGTTATGAAACTGCGCGAACGCGATCAGTTCCGGCAACCGCGCCATGCTGCCGTCATCGTTCATGATTTCGCAGATCACCGCAGACGGATTGAGCCCCGCAGCGCGTGAAATGTCGACGCTGGCTTCCGTATGCCCCGCGCGCACCAATGTGCCACCTTCGCGCGCTGTCAGCGGAAACACGTGACCGGGGGAGACGATGTCGCGCGCGTTCTTGGTCGGATCGATCGCGGTCGCGATCGTCAGCGCACGGTCGTGCGCCGAGATGCCAGTAGAAACGCCTTCGCGCGCCTCGATGGAAACTGTGAACGCTGTACCCATCCGCGTTTGATTGCGCGGCGTCATCGGATCCAGGCCGAGCTGCTCGGTGCGCTCGGGGGTCAGCGTCAGGCAAATGAGGCCGCGCCCATAGCGCGCCATGAAGTTCACTTTGTCCGGCGTCGCAAATTGCGCCGGAATGACGAGATCGCCTTCGTTCTCACGATCTTCCTCGTCGACCAGGATGAACATGCGCCCCTGGCGCGCTTCCTCGATGATCTCGGGGATCGGTGAAATGGCGCGCTTCAGTTCTTCAACGGGGGACGGCTTGGCCGCCATTTTCAATTTCTCCGCGCTTCGACGAGGCGGGCGGCATAGCGCGCCATCATGTCGGCTTCCAGGTTCACCTTATCGCCAGCCTGCAGTTTAGACAGCGTCGTAACCGCCCAGGTGTGCGGAATGATGAGCACGCCGAACCCCTCGGCGTCGACCTCGTTTACCGTGAGCGACACCCCGGCAACGGCGATAGAGCCCTTCTGCGCAATCAGATGCGCAATGTCATGCGGCGGCTTCACGCGGAGGCGCCACCCTTCGCCGTCCTGCTGCACCGAGAGCACCTCACCCAGCCCGTCCACATGCCCCTGCACGATGTGGCCGCCGAGTTCGTCACCAACTCTCAGTGAGCGCTCCAGGTTCACGCGATCGCCGGCTTTCAGATCGCGCATCGTCGTCAGCGCCAAGCTTTCAGCGGCAACTTCCACGACGTACTTCATGCCGCTGTGATGCGTCTCGGTTTCCACAACAGTCAGACACACGCCATCGTGCGCGATGCTCGCGCCGATGTCGGCTCCAGAGTAGGGCGCGGCGATAGTGAGGCGTGTCAGCCCCGGCAGTTTCTCAACCGCCTTCACTTCGCCCAACGCTGTGACAATGCCGGTAAACATCAGGAGACCCGCTCGTAACTTTCCCAGATGTCGGGTCCAAGCTCGCGCAATGCAACGCGTTTGAACCGAGGCGCCGCCGCAAGGCTGCTGAGCGCCAACGCCGCCACGCCAGGGCGCCCCTCGGCGCCCAACACGATCGACGCTCGAAACCACTCCAGCCGATCCACGACCTCCGCCGCGAAGAGCGAAGCAGCGAGTTGTCCGCCGCCTTCGCAGAGCACACGCTCGATGCCATGCCCCAGCAACACGCCCAGCGCCGCCTTCGCATCTATCCCGAGCGGTCCGCGCGCCACGCCTTCAGTGCGAGCGCCGGCATCATCCAAGGCCTTACGCCGCGTGGCGTCACCGTCTGCAGCGCCAATCACGAGCAAAGTCGCACGATCGAGCACGTCGAAGAGGCGGCCTTGCGGCACGATGGAGAACTCAGTGTCAAAAATCACGCGCGCCGGTTGGCGCTCCGGTGGCGGGTCGGTACGCGCCAGCAATTCCGGATCGTCGGCCCGCGCCGTGCCAGAGCCCACCAGAACCGCGTCGTGCGCTGCGCGCAACTTCTGCACCTCAGCGCGCGCCGCTTCGCCCGTGATCCAGCGGCTCTCGCCCGCGGCGGTCGCAATGCGCCCATCGAGCGAAGTCGCCAGTTTCAACGTAACCTGCGGCCGGTTCATGCGTCTCTACATGCGCGCGGCACGACGCCCGGTCCAGTGCGCTCGCCGTCTAGGGCTTACCCTTGGGCGAGGTCTCGGCGCCTTCAATGAAGTCGGCGAAATCGCTGGCCTCGGTGAAGTCCTTGTAGACCGACGCGTAACGAACGTAGCCGACAGAATCGAGGTCGCGCAGCGCCGCCATGACCATCTCGCCAATCGTGCCAGACGTGACTTCGCTTTCGCCCGAACTCTCAAGCCGCCGCACGATATCGGAGAGCATCTTTTCGACCTGCTCTTCGTTCACTGGCCGTTTACGCAAGGCGATGGCGACGGAGCGGGCGAGCTTGTCGCGATCAAACGGCGCGCGACGTCCAGAACGCTTCAGCACAACGAGGTCGCGCAACTGCACGCGCTCAAACGTCGTAAAGCGCGAACTGCACTTGTCGCACTGCCGACGACGGCGGATCGCGGCGCCATCCTCGGTCGGACGGCTATCCTTCACCTGGGTGTCTTCGTTCTGACAAAACGGGCAGCGCATTCGGCGAACTCCCTGCAGGACGCCGAATCAGCGTCGCTGCACGCTCAATTGTATATCGGGAAGCGCGCCGTGAGTGCTTCCACCTTCGCGGCGACGGCAGCTTCGGTCGCCGAGTTGTCACCGCTCGACTTGGCGAAACCGTCCAACACTTCGCAAATGAGATCCGCGACCTGGCGGAACTCTGCCGGACCGAAGCCCCGTGTCGTGCAGGCCGGCGAACCCAGGCGAATGCCTGAGGTCACCATCGGCTTCTCTGGATCGAATGGGATGCCGTTCTTGTTGGTGGTGATCAGCGCCCGCTCAAGCGTCTGCTCACCAGCCTTGCCGGTGACCTTCTTCGGCCTGAGATCGACCAGCATCAAATGGCTGTCCGTGCCGCCTGAAACGACCGCAAGACCATTCTCAACGAGCCGCGACGCCAGCGCTTTGGCGTTATCCAGCGTGCGCTGTGCATAGATTTTGAACTCCGGCTGCAGCGCCTCGCCAAAGCTCACCGCCTTAGCGGCAATGACATGCATCAGCGGCCCGCCTTGTAGCCCTGGGAAGACGGCTGAGTTGATCTTCTTGCCGATATCTTCGTCGTTGGAGAGGATCATGCCGCCGCGCGGACCGCGCAGTGTCTTGTGCGTCGTCGTCGTCACCACATGCGCGTGCGGTAGTGGCGATTGATAAACACCGCCAGCCACAAGGCCCGCATAGTGGGCCATATCCACCATCAGCAGCGCGCCGACTTCATCGGCAATCTCGCGGAAACGCTTGAAATCAATCTGACGCGAATAGGCGCTGGCGCCCGCCAGGATCAGCTTCGGCTTCTCGCGACGCGCAAGCTCGGCAACATTGTCCATGTCGATGAGATGGTTGTCTTCGCGCACACCGTAGGCGACGGGGTTGAACCACTTGCCCGAGATGTTGACCGGTGAGCCGTGCGTCAGGTGGCCGCCGCACGCTAGGTCCATGCCGAGAAACTTATCGCCTGGCTGCAGCAACGCGAAGAATACAGCTTGGTTGGCGTTCGCGCCCGAATGCGGCTGCACGTTTGCGAACTTGCAATCGAACAAGCGCTTGGCGCGATCAATGGCGAGCCGCTCGACTTCATCAACGAATTCGCAGCCGCCGTAATAGCGCCGCCCCGGATAGCCCTCGGCGTACTTATTGGTGAGCACTGACCCTTGTGCCTGAAGCACCGCTTTCGAGACGATGTTCTCGGAGGCGATCAGTTCGATCTGCTTCTTCTGGCGCCCAAGTTCATCCGCAATTGCGGATGAAATGTCTGGGTCTGCACGGTCCAGCGGCGCTTCGAAAAAACGGTCACGTTCGGCGGCGTTGCCGACTGCCTGGGTCATTTTGCGGGGTCCACGATCTCAAGTGTTGGAATCTGCCGCAAACATAGGTCGCTCGCCGTCCGTAAGCAAAATCGGTGTTCTGTTCGCGTAATCGGGCGCAAAACCTGTAAAAACACGACCCAAACAGACACTTATGCTTGCCGGACCGGGCTTTTGGCGTATACGCGAAATAACGCCCTTGTATTCGCTTAGAAAAAGGCAGGCTAGATGGCCGAAGATGATGAGCATGAGGTCACCGCTCAAAGTGATGTCATGCGCATGACCACCGACATCGTAACGGCGTTCGTGGCCAACAATAAGCTGACACAAGAGGAACTTACAGAGCTTATTCGCTCGGTTCATCGCACATTGACGGGGCTTTCCAATGGCGCGGTCGCGCCGGCTCAGGCGCGGCCAAAGCCCGCCGCCCCCGCAAACAAGTCGGTTCACCACGATTACATCATTTGCCTCGAAGACGGCAAAAAGCTCAAAATGCTGAAGCGATACTTGCGTTCGACTTACAACATGAGCCCAGATGATTATCGCAAGCGCTGGGGCCTGCCCGCGGACTATCCGATGGTAGCCCCCGCTTACGCAGCCCGGCGGTCTGAGTTCGCCAAGAAGATCGGCTTGGGCAAGGGCGTCCGCCGCAAGGACAGCTAGATCAGCTTACCTGGCCGGCCTTCGCCACCGCCGGCGCTGCCTTCGTCAGCGCCAAGCATCCGCTCCAGTTTGCGCAGGGCGAGCGCGCGCGCATCCGCAAGCGCAGCGTTCGCAGGCGCCTGCACCACGACCTCGACACCCGTCGCCACATCGATGGCCGCGACACGCTGAGCGTCCCCGATCCGGGTGATTTCGAAGATGACCTCGCGCTCTTCGCCGCTCACGCGGTCAGATGCACAGGACACATCGCCCAAACCGCTTTGAGCGACGCGACAAGACGATCCATCAGTTCGTCATCGTGGAAGGGCGACGGCGTAATGCGCAGACGCTCCGTGCCGCGCGGCACTGTCGGATAATTGATCGGCTGGACGTAAATGCCGTGCTTCTCAAGCAGAATGTCCGAGATCTTCTTGCAGCGCGCAGCATCGCCGACAAGCACCGGCACGATGTGCGTGGTGCTTTCCGACATCACCGGCAAACCGGCCTCGCGTAGCAGCGCTTTCAGGCGTTCGGAACGGTCCTGCAGGCGATCACGCAGATGCGGGCATTCCTTCACGATCCGCACGCTTTCCAGCGCCGCCGCAGCCACGGAGGGCGCCAGCGACGTTGTGAAGATGAAGCCCGAAGCGGACGAACGGATGGCATCGATGGCGACCGCGGGGCCGGTCACATAGCCGCCCATCGTGCCAAACGCTTTGGCCAGCGTGCCTTCGATGAAATCGACCCGGTGCATGACGCCATCGCGTTCCGCGACGCCCCCGCCGGTCGGCCCATAAAGGCCAACGCCATGCACTTCATCGAGATAGGTCATCGCGCCGTACGCTTCGGCGAGATCGCAGATCGCTTCGATCGGGGCGGTATCGCCGTCCATCGAATAGACGCTCTCGAATGCGATCAGTTTCGGCGCATCCGCCGGCGCTTCGTTCATCAGCGATTCGAGATGCTGGATGTCGTTGTGACGGAACACCCGTACCTCGCAACGCGCCCGCTTGATGCCTTCGATCATCGAGGCATGGTTCTGCGCGTCCGAGAAAATCCAGAGGTTCGGGAAGAGCTTCGCCAGCGTCGAAAGCGTCGCGTCATTCGAGACATAGCCCGAAGTAAAGAGCAGTGCGCCTTCTTTGCCGTGCAGCGAGGCGAGCTCCTTCTCAAGGTCGACGTGATAGCTGGTTGTGCCGGAGATGTTTCGCGTGCCCCCTGCGCCGGCGCCAACCTTGTCCAGCGCTGCGTGTGCTGCGTCGAGTACTTCTGGACTCTGGCCTTGTCCGAGATAATCATTCGAGCACCACACGACGATGTCGTGTATGGTGCCGTCGTCACGCCGGATCTTCGCATGCGGAAAGCGGCCGCGCTCGCGCATGATGTCGGCGAAAACGCGATAGCGCCCTTCGTCGCGAATATTCGCAACTGCCGTTTCGAAGACCTGCTTGTCCTCTTCTCTCACCGGTTCAGCCTTTCTGAGCGGACTCCGCGCGCACGAGACTTATAGGATGTTTCAGGCGGACAGGGTAACTGAGGCGCTAACGCGCATGTCAGCGCCCTCAGTTGCGAACGGTTCGCATGAATAGCTATTCCGGAAGATACCCTGCGTCGCGCCCACGCCGTTTGCGCCAAAACAATTGGGTGCGACGCCTGACCCGCGAAAGCCAGCTGAGTGTGGCCGATCTCATCTGGGCGATGGTGGTTCACGAGGGGAGTGAGGCCGAAATCCCAGTCGCCTCAATGCCGGGCGTCGCGCGCCTCTCTGTCGCCGCCGCCGCCAAAGCCGCCAAGCGCGCCCAGGATCTCGGCATCCCCGCAATCGCGGTCTTCCCGTTCATCGAACCTGCGAAGAAGGACGCCACCGGCCGCGAAGCCCTCAACGCCAACGGTCTCGTCTGCAACGCGGTGCGGGCGATGAAGGACGCCGCGCCAGAGGTCGGCATTATGGTCGACGTCGCACTCGATCCCTTCACTGATCACGGCCATGACGGGCTCTTGCAAGACGGCCGCATCGTCAACGATGAGACTGTGAAGGTGCTGGTCGAACAAGCTATCATCCAAACCCGCGCCGGCGCCGACATCGTCGCTCCCTCGGACATGATGGACGGCCGCATCGGCGCCATTCGCGCTGGCCTCGACGGCGCCGGTTTCGAAGACACGATGATCATGTCCTACGCGGCGAAATACGCTTCAGCCTTCTATGGTCCGTATCGCGAAGCCATCGGTTCAGGGCAACTCGGCTCTGGCACCGAGAAGAACCCGGGAGACAAACGCACCTACCAGATGGATTCCGGCAACACCGACGAAGCGGTCCGCGAAGTTGCAATGGATATCGCCGAGGGCGCCGACATGGTGATGGTGAAGCCGGGCATGCCGTATCTCGACATCGTCGCTCGCATAAAAGCTGAGTTCGGCGTGCCGACCTACGCGTTTCAGGTCAGCGGCGAATACGCGATGATCATCGCAGCGACCCAAAATGGCTGGCTCGACGAAAATCGCGCCATCCTGGAGAGCCTCGCGTCGTTCAAGCGCGCCGGCGCTGATGGCGTGATCACATATTTCGCGCCCAAAGCCGCCGAACTACTTAGGGCCTAGGCCCCGGCGCACTAGACTAGGCCGCCTGCGAAGAACCAGCCTGTTTGCGCCCCAAGCGCTTGTCGACAACCTGCGCCAATCCGCTAACCAACGCCTCGCGTTCCGCCAAAAACTCCGAGCCTAGCAACGAGAGTTTCTGCATCGCGTCTATGTGGGTGGTCAGCACCTCCTGGTCTATCGCCCCAGATCCGCCGATTGCGGAAATGTATCGCGACAGGGAACGGGCTGCGTCGCCGAGTGACTGATCGCGGACGTCATCCGCGAGTTGCTCAGTTTCACGGACCGCAGCGTAGACCTCGCGGAGCTTGCGCCGGTCTCCCTCGCTCAGCTGACCTGCCAACTCGCTAATGCGGGTCACGCACTGGCGCACCAACGCCCGATTGGATTCGGCTTCCCAGAGCGGCTTGTCACATTCCTCGAGCGGATCGGTAAACCGCCGAAGAGGCCCGCCATACTCCTCAAGCATTCTTCGCCGACGACACGGCCCGACATAGGCAATGCTCTCAACGAAACGCCGAGGCCGCAGCAATACGGCCTCAATCCGGGCCATAAATGCCCCAGCATTGAACGGCCGGACCAACATCTCGTCCACGCCCGAAAGGCGCGCGGCATCGATGAATTTCTGTGTCGGCGTATCAGTCATCACGATGATCGACGTGGCGCGATTGACGTCGCCAATCCCCGCGCGAACGGCCCGCGTATACTCAAGGCCGGACATGCCAGGCACTCTCGACGACGTGATAACAATCTTGGGGTGAATCTCGTGGGTCAGCTTAAGAAGGTCATCCCCGGTGCTCGCGGACACAACCCAATCAAAGCCATTGGACGCCAAAACATCGGCGACGAGCCGTCGCGTGTAACTGTTATCGTCACACACCAATACTGGTAGACGTTTCCGCATCGTATGGCCGCCCCAACCGCAGCTGCAAAAGCTAGAGTCACATCTATCACAGATTTGGGTTGATATTCCCTTTAGACGGCCCGCGCTTTGCAAGCATGAACGGTCGAGCCTTGGCGCTCCGCTTCTTCAATCACCGGGCGGACAGACCGAAATTAACACGGCGCTTACCATGTTTGTCACGCGACAGCGCCCACGATGAATCCGCAGCGCAGCCACCTCCTTTATGCCTTGGGCCGCTCCAAGCGTGCAATCAAGCTCGACGTATCCCACCGCCGGCCGCCCATCGCTTGCACGTCGGCGTAATAGCCGTCGATGAGTTCAGTCAGTTCGAGCTTTGCGCCGTTGCGCTCCGCCTCTTCCATCACCAGCCCCAGATCCTTGCGCATCCAGTCGACGGCGAAGCCAAAATCGAAGCGCCCTTCACTCATTGTTTTCCAGCGGTTCTCCATCTGCCAGCTTTGCGCGGCGCCCTTTGAGATAGCCGCGATCACCTTCTCGACATCAAGATCGGCGCGCTTGGCAAAGTGCAGCGCCTCCGCCAGCCCTTGCACCACGCCCGCGATACAGATTTGGTTCACCATCTTCGCTAACTGGCCTGAACCGGCGGGGCCGATCAGCGTCATGTTCGCCGCATACGCAGCCATGATCGGTTGCGCCTCTGCAAACCACGACGCCTCGCCGCCCGCCATCACCGTCAACTTGCCTGCTTCCGCGCCAGCCTGCCCACCCGACACCGGCGCATCCAGAAAGCCTAGCCCGAGCGCTTCCGCCCTCGCCGCAAGCTCGCGTGCGATCTCGGCCGACGCCGTCGTGTGGTCGACCAAAATCGCGCCCTTGCGCATTGCCGGCGCTGCCGCTTCGAACACCTCGCGCAGGTCGCGATCATTGCCGACGCACGAGAACACGATGTCAGCGCCCTCGGCGGCCTTCGCCACCGACGTATAAGTGCGCCCCGTATGCTTCTGAGCCCAGTCGCGCGCCTTCCCTTCGGTACGGTTGTACACCGCAACGTCATGTCCAGCGCGCGCGAGGTGCCCGGCCATCGGCCCGCCCATTACGCCTAGTCCTATGAATGCGGTCTTCGCCATTGCTCTTCGCTCCGAAGTTTAGTCCGCAGGACCGGCGATCGAGCCGTAACCGCCACGGAAAAATGTCAGCGCGGCGCCCTGCCGAACGCGCACGTCCAGCACCTCGCCGATGATGATCAAATGATCGCCAGCCTGAGCCTTATGGTGGGTGCGGCAAGCCATTTGCGCCAGCCCTCCGCGCAAGACGTTCACACCAGCAAGCTTTTCTGCGTCCACGGCACGCACATCTTGGGACGGAGCTTGCGAGAAGCGGCGCGCCAGCGCCTCACCGTCGGCGCCGAGGACCGTGACGCCCCACAGCTCAGCCTCCGCGAACGGCGCAAACCGCGCGGACCGATCCCCCAAGCACCAAAGCAGGAGCCGTGGCGACAGCGACACGGACGTCAACGAGTTAACCGTCATCCCCGACGCCACGCCGTCCGCGCCCTTCGCCGTCACCACGGTGACGCCCGTAGCGAAAGCGCCCATGGCGCGTCGAAAAGCCTGTTCCGGGTCGATCTCCACCATCACTCCGAGAATTGTTCAACGTGATCTTAACGCTGTTCGGCCAAAGGTTCGCCTCCCGCTCCGGACCTGGCGACAATGACTGCTGCGACCAATCAACGCCCTATCATAATCAAAAAGGTCAAGAAGGTCGTCGGTGGGGGACACCACGGCGGCGCCTGGAAGGTCGCCTACGCCGACTTCGTGACCGCCATGATGGCGTTCTTTCTGTTGATGTGGCTGATCAACACGACAAGCCCTGAACAACGAAGGGGTATTGCCGAATTCTTCGCCCCGGCCAGCGTCAGCCGTGTCGCATCGGGCGCGGGCGGACTCTTGGAAGGCACCAGCTTTGCCGAAGAGGGCGTCCGCCACGGTCACTCCGCACCGGTTGCCGCCACCGCCGAACCGCAGAATACGTCGACCGCCAGCTCAGAGAACCGCGCCGAAGAAAACACCGAGGCCGAGGGCCAGAACAATCCGAACCAAGATAGCCTCTCGCGCGCCCGCACCATCCGCGAGAACGCCGAGTTCGCTCGCGCCGAGATCGCCATTCGCCAAGCCATGCAAGACATGCCCGATGTCGCCGAGCTCTCGCGGAACGTGATCATAGAGCAAACGCCCGAAGGTCTACGCATTCAGATCGTTGACCAAGAAGGGCGCTCGATGTTCAACGCCGGCGACGCGCAGCCAAACGATCGGGCGCGACGCTTGTTGGTCGCGGTTTCGTCCGCGATCTCCCAACTGCCTAACCGCCTGACAATCTCCGGTCACACTGACGGCTCAGCGCCCGGCGGTCGTTACGGTTCGAATTTCGAACTCTCAGCCGCGCGCGCCAACGAAGCGCGCCGCATCCTGCAAGCCCAGGGCATCCCGGCGGATCGTGTCTACGAGGTTGCCGGGCGCGCCGATTCCGAACCGCTCTTTGCCGACGATCCAACGCTTCCGGGAAATCGGCGCATAGCGATCACGCTTCTGCGCGAAGCGCCGCCGCTGCCCTCGGATCACGGCCTCTGACCCGTCGCAGAGAGAAATTCCGCTGCCGCGCGGGCGCTCTTCGCCTCCCACGCATGCGGACCCTTGCCAATCTGACAGACCTGTTATTCTGCATGCACGGAGTTGGGTCTCCGCGGGCGGGATAATGATGCTCAATGGCGGCGGCAACGAAGCGCTACGGATGTTCGCCATGCGCGTGGCCATCTTGGCGTGCCTGGCTGTTGGGGTGTTCTGGGGCGCCTACATCCTCGATTTCGCCGTTCACACGGCAATCTCTCAGGATGGCATCGCGGGAAGAAATCCTCTCAGCGGCTTCTTCACGTTCGACGCGCCCAGCATCAACAACCCGGTTTCATCGCTCGCAGGCGTCAACGCGGCGGTCTTTGGCATTGTCATCACGGTCTGCAGCATCATCGTTCAACTAACTGCCGAGCGCTACACAGGCGTCGCCGGCCTCTTCCTGCGTGATCGCATCAATATGCTGGTCGCGGCGTACTACGTGATCTCTTCGGTATTCAGTCTTTGGCTCTCCGGCGCCATGCAACCGGTCTACGTGCCAGCCATCACGGTGGTGTTGGCGCTGTCACTAACCACCGGCGGCATTGTGCTAATGGTGCCATACTTCGCTTATGTGTTCTGGTTCCTCGAACCACAAAATCTGATCGCGCGCATTCGCGGTCAGGCCCTAGAGGTTGCGACGAAGGGCGCACTGGAGACGGACACCAAACTGTCCGGAGCGGCGCAAGCCAAGATTGTTGATGCGCTCGAAGAACTGACCGACATCACCAGCAATTCGATCTCGGGCAAGGACAAGATTATCGCTGGCGCGGCCGTCGATGCGCTGCGTGATATGGCGATCGAGTATATTCGCGTGAAACCGCAGGCTTCTCCGATCTGGTTTGAAGTCGGTCCGGATATTCGGCTCAATCCGGATTTCGTCGCTATGGATCCAGAGTCACTCCGCGACTTGGAGGCCCGCCACACCTGGGTGGAATGGAAGGTCCTGCGACAGTATCTCAGCATCTACAATGAATCACTCGGCGCGATGCGTGACATCAACTACTTGATCGCCATCGACACACGTTACATCGGCGAGGCGGCTGCAAGAGCCGGTGACGACCAGCTCATTCAGCTCGTCTTGCGCTTCCTCAACTCATTCAATCGCGCCACGCTCAACGCTCGCGACGTGCGCACCACCTACAACGTGCTGAACCAGTATCGGAAGCTCGGCGAATTCATGCTGAGCGACGGTCACCACGACGCCGCGCTCGAATGCGTCAAGCACATGAAGTATTACGGCCTCGTCGCCTTCGACATGGATTTGCACTTCGTCACCGAGACCGTCGCGCACGATGTCTCGACGTTGGCCCAGCTCGCCAATCAAGTTGGCTCGCCGGTCGAGAAGGAAATCCTCACCGAATTCTTGGGACTCGACCGTCCGCCGTTCGTGCGCGGTCAGAACAAGGCGCTCATGGGCGTACGCAAGGCGCAAGTGAAACTCGCCGCCTATTACATCCTCACCCAACAGGAAGATCGCGCTCGCGCCATCGCCAATGATATGCGCGACGAACCGATGGACCGGTTGCAACTCATCCGCCGTCAACTTGAGAACGTGGCCAACAAGGATTTCTGGGAGATCACCGATCGCGGCCGCAACTTCGAATACATGCCGCCAGAACAACGCGCGTGTCTGGCGACCTACTTCGATTGGCTCAGAGTCGAAGACCCGCTGCCGCCGAAGCCCGGTACAGCAGCGCCAGAAGAGCAGAGCCCTTCTATGCCGTAGGTTTGCATTCTATCCCTAAGTTCCCGGCTAAGCTCGCGCACATCGAAGATGCAGGGTGAACGCAGAGCCCGGACACAGGGGACGCTCCTCAGCGCGTGTCACCCCCGGGACCCCGGATAGCTTTAGGAAGCGTGTGGGCGACCGAAAAACCGGAGATACGTCGTCATCAATCCCACAGCACTGGCGCTGAGTTACACTTCCTCCGTTCCGCATGATTCAGCGGCTCGACGCGCGTCTAAGGATCAATGCCAAACGCCGAGGATCAAACCGATCAGCGTGAACTGGACCGTATGATAGCCGCCATTGATCAGCCAAAGCGCCAGCGGTCGGCGTTCGAACAGATAGGAAATACCGTAGGCCGCCGCGACCCAGCAAAGCCCCGCGCACAAACCATAGAGCGCGCCGGTCGTCGCGTTGACGTCCGGCCCTAAGAACATCGCAAACGTCGCCGCCGCGACGAGCGAAAGTACGAACGAGCCGCCGAAGATCTGCACCTTGTTACCGCCCATTGCATGCTCGCGCGTAAGCCCCGCCGCTTTGAGCCAGGCATCGCCGAAGAGCGCGCCATACCAAACGCCGCCCAAGACAAACGAACTCGCTGCCGCGGCGATCACCGCAAGCCAATTGATCTCCATCATTTCCTCCCCTTCGCCGTTACGCCGGCGCCTTCGCCGCCTTCTCCAGCAGCTCGAAATGCGCGCGCAGCTGCGTCACCGCGCGATCGAAATAGGCAACGTCGAGATGCGTACGCGCCTGCATCACGCCGCCCTCCATCGCTGTCAGCACAAATTGCGCGAGCGCCTTCTTGTCGGTGTCGCGCGGCAATCGTTTGCCGGCCGCGTCCAAGCAGCCCTCGATCGCATTCGTCCAGTTCTGAAAGTTCTCAGCCAGCAGATCGCGCACTTTCGGATCCGGCTCATGCAGCTCAAGCGCCAGCGACCCGATCGGGCACCCGTAGGCGCAATCGCTTTCGACAATCATGGTGCGATAGCCGTTTAGAAGGGCGAATATCTTCTCGATCGGATCGTCGACCTGCCCCCACGCCGGCTCCAAGAGCATCACTTCGATGCCGTCGCGATACGTTTCGAGCACGCCGATCAGCACGTCCTGCTTGGACGGAAACACGTGATAAAGGCTGCCGGAATTCAGTTGCGTGCGGCTCAGCAAGTCCGCGATCGACGTGGAATTGTAGCCCTTCAGCCAGAACAACTCCATCGCCGCCTGGATGATCTTCTCGCGTGCAGATTGAAGCGCCATGACGCCTTGTTTGAACGATCAATCAAGCACCGTCAACTGCGTCCGTCGCGACGCCCGGCCCGCAACCTAACCTTCTTTGGGGACAATCTGAGCATAATCGGCTTCTGTCAGCGTCTGCGACGCGACCGGCAGCCCGCCACCCTGCGCCACGAGCACGCTGAGATGGCGCTTGAAGAAGCGTCCCTCGCGATAGAACAGCGCCGTGCGCGGACCTTGGTCCGTGTCTGCCCGGAACGCACAAGCGCGCAGGTCTGGCCCATCAGGCCATGCGCTGCGCATCGGCGCAAAGCCCAATGGGCGAAAGTTCGTGATTGTCAGTCCCGCCATGTCGCAGAGCGACTTTACAGCGCCAAACTCCGGCGACGCGCGCAGCCGCTCAGCCCGCACGCGGTCCGCTTCCATCTTGCGGCGTGGAAACAGCGGATTGCTTTGCGCAACGCGTTGCAGATGCCCTGTCATCTCCGCGTCCGGCGCGACCTTCACTTTGCGCAGGCTCTTGAGCCAAGTCTTGTGGCGCGCGGCCAGCGGCTCTTTCGTTTCAAGCTCAGCCAGGCGCTTGTCCAATTCCCTAAGCGCCGCTTTCGGCGAGCGATAGCCTGCATCCGCTGCGATCTTGCGCGCCATCGAGGGCTTCGCACGCTTCAGCCGCACAAGCAGATTGAACAACTCCAAATGCGGATCGGCGAGCATGCTCTTCAGGCCTGCTTGCGCGCAGCGCAGCGCAATCTCGTCGTCACTACGATTTGCGAAGTACTGCTCATGCCCGCCCGCGCTCGCTTGCTTGAGATAGTCTCGCGCGTAGTAACTCCACAGCGCTTCCTGCGCGAACTCGCCCGGCAGGAACTGCGCTTGGTTCATCAGCGCTTCGACCCAGGCATCAGTCGCCAGCGCCAGCTGCAGAGGATCGTGATGGTCGGCCGCGCTCTGCGGCAACACGATCTCGTCGCAGATCAACCCCTGGAACGTCGTCCGCGGCGAGCCGCCCGTACATTGCGCGCGCTGGTACTGCACGATCCAGGGGATCGGCAGTTCGATCGCCTCAACAGGCGGCTCTGTCGCTTCCACACTCATGGGCCCCCGCCCAAAACCTAATCGATGTCTTCAACCTGCTGGTCCGCCGCTCCACTCACGCGCGCCGCGAGCGAGGCCGCCATGAACTGATCAAGATCGCCGTTCAGCACGCCTTGCGTATCAGAGGTTTCAACACCTGTCCTGAGGTCTTTGACCATCTGATACGGCTGCAACACGTACGACCGGATCTGCCTTCCCCAGCCGATCTCGGTTTTGGTGTCTTCCAACTGCTGAGCCGCCGCTTCGCGTTTTTGCAGCTCCGCTTCGTAAAGACGCGCGCGCAGCATATCCCAAGCGGCGGCGCGGTTCTTGTGCTGCGAGCGCTCAGCTTGGCAGGCGACGACAATACCCGTTGGGATATGGGTGAGACGCACAGCGGAGTCCGTCTTGTTGACGTGCTGACCGCCGGCGCCGGAAGCGCGGTAGGTGTCTGTGCGCACGTCCTTGTCGAGGATCTCGACTTCGATCGAGTCATCGATCTTCGGATAAACCCACACGCTCGCAAATGAAGTGTGCCGGCGCGCGTTCGAATCGTATGGGCTGATGCGCACTAGGCGATGCACGCCCGCTTCCGTCTTTAGCCAACCGTACGCGTTCTCACCCTGCACCAGGAGCGTCGCTGACTTGATGCCGGCGGTATCGCCGCCTTGTTCTTCCAAGAACTCTGTCTTGAACCCGCGCGCATTCGCCCAGCGTGTGTACATGCGCAAGAGCATCTCGGTCCAATCCTGGCTCTCAGTGCCGCCGGCGCCCGAGTTGAACTCGATGTACGCGTCGTTGCCATCCGCTTCACCGGAAAGCAGCGCCTCAAGCTCAGCCTGCGCCGCGCGTCCCTGCGCCGCCTGCAAGCTCGCCTGCGCTTCCGCGATCAGGCCTTCATCGCCTTCCGCTTCCGCCAGCTCAGCGAGTTCGACGCTGTCGCGCAGATCGCGCTCAAGCGAGAGAATGGCGTTCATCCCGTTCTCGAGTTTCGTGCGCTCGCGCATCAGCTTTTGGGCTTTCTCCGGATCGTTCCAAAAATCCGGGCGCTCCGAGAGCGCTGTCAGTTCGTCAAATCTGACCTGGGCGCGATCCCAGTCAAAGACGCCTCCGGAGCAAAGCCACGGCGGATTCGATTTGTTCAGCCAGAGCGGCGATTTCGGCGCGCATCGATCACAAGTCCTTCAGAATCTGAAGGGCTTAGATAGGTCAACGCGGCGGTGGTTAGAAGTGGGCAGACTAATAGAGTCCGCCCAAATCATCCTGTTGTTGTTGCTGCGTCCGCTGCTCGTTCGGCGTGTCAGTGCCCGAGAGCCCCTGCAGCACGCGCGGATCAATCGGGTCGGTGCCACCAAAGATGAAGGGCGACGACGTCACGTCGCGCGACGGCTCGGTGCCCGGACGGAAGGCCTCCAGGATCGTTTGGGTCGTTGTCGCGCTCGGCAGGCCGCCGGTCTGATAGTCGATACGCACCAAGCGCGCGCCGGCCGGAATACGGAACGGAGTCGGCGAGGTTTCGCGGAGCGCGTCGCGCATGAAGTCCCGGAAGATCGGGGCCGCGATGCGCCCGCCGGTCTCGCCTTCACCCATATCGCGTGGCGTGTCGAAGCCCGCCCATACGCCGACGACGAGGTCGGGAGAGAAGCCGATGAACCAGGCATCCTTGTAGTCGTTGGTGGTGCCGGTCTTGCCGCCGAGTGGGAAGCCGAGTGCGTTCACCGAGGTCGCCGTGCCGCGTTGAACAACGCCTTCAGCCATCGAAACGATCTGATACGCCGTCACCGGATCAAGCACCTGCGCACGCGCGTCCGCCAGCACCGGCGCGCGTTGCCCGCCCGACCACGCGACGTTGCATTGCGTGCATTCACGTTGATCCCGACGGAAAACCGAAGCGCCAGTGCGATCTTGAATGCGGTCGACGAAGATCGGTGAAATCTGGCGCCCGCCATTGACGAACATGCCGTACGCCGTCGTCATTCGCAGCAGTGTGGTTTCGCCCGCGCCGAGCGCCAACGCGAACACTGCTTGTGTGCGATCGCCATAGACGCCGAGACGGCGGCCGTAATCCAGGATGCGCTCGGGGCCCATCTCGTAGGCCACTCGCGCCGTCATCGCGTTCCGCGACAATTCCAGGCCACGGCGCAAAGTCGTCGGTCCGTAGAATTGTCGCGTATAGTTTTCCGGCGACCAGTTCGAACCATCGCCAGCCTCGATCGCGAGCGGCGCATCGTCCACGAGCGTTGCCGGCGTCAGGCCGTAATCCAACGCCGCCGCATACACGATCGGCTTGAAAGAGGAGCCCGGCTGACGTTGCGCTTGCGTGGCGCGGTTCAGACCGTTGGCGTCATTGAACGAATAGCCGCCAACCATCGCCAGCACGCGGCCGGTGTGGGGATCCATGGCGACGAGCGCGCCCTGAACTTCCGGCACTTGCTTCAGATTATATCGCCCGTTCGAGGCGCGCGTTGCGTAAACGATTGCGCCACGACTCAGCGCACGATCGGCTTGCCGGCGCGCGCCTTGAGCCGCCCACTGCGCATCGTTATCGCCCACGCGGCCGGTTTGACCGTTTTCGTCGGTCAGCGTGATCGCGCCGTTGCCGGTCGCTGTGACCATCGCGCGTAGCCAGCCAGAAAGTTGCGGCGCGGCCGCCGCTTCACGCAGCTGCGCCTGCACGTCGCCTGCCGGATCGCCGGCGCCGATCGGTCCACGCCAATCATGACGGCGGTCATAGTCCTCCAAGCCACGGCGCAACGCTTGCGCGGCGGCGAGTTGGAGGCGCGTGTCGAGGGTCGAACGGATCGAGAGGCCACCATCATAAAGGGCGTCTTCGCCGTATTGCTCCTGCACCTGACGGCGTACTTCTTCGACGAAATGCGAAGCGGCGATGTATTGATCGCCGGCCAGCCGGTTGCGCACTTCGAGATCGGCGGCGCGCGCTTCGGCGGCTTGCTCTTCGGTTATGTAGCCACGATCCAGCATCCGGCCGATCGCATAGTTGCGGCGGTCGAGCGCGCGCTCGCGGTTGCGCGGCAACTGATAATTGGCCGGGCCTTTCGGCAGAATGGCGAGATAAGCGGCCTCCGAAACCGTGAGTTCGGAAAGCGGCTTGTCGAAATAGTTGAGCGCGGCGGCGGCGACGCCGTAGGCGCGGTTGCCGAGATAAATCTGGTTCAGATAGAGTTCGAGCACGCGATCCTTATCGAGCACACGCTCGATGCGCTGCGCCACCAAGCCTTCGCGCAGTTTCGTCCAGATCGCGCAGAACATGCCGCCTATGCCGCCCGAGCAGCTGGCCGCGCGCCCGGTGAGCATATTACCCGCCACTTGTTGCGTGATCGTCGAGGCGCCCTGAATGCGCCGCCCCTGCACGACATCGAGCGGGATGCGCAACACGGCCCGCGCGAGCCCCTGATAGTCGATGCCCGAGTGCTCGAAGAAGCGAGCGTCCTCGACCGCGACGAACGCGTTCTTCACGTGATCCGGAATCTGCTCGATCGGCACGAACACGCGCTGCTCGCGGGCAAACTCGGCAACCAGCGCGCCATCGCCGGCGTGCACTCGGCTCGTCACCGGCGGTTGATAATCTTGCAAGTCCTCGAGGCTCGGCAGACCCTGCAGCGCCGCGATCAAGAAGATGATCACGGCGAGCACGCCAGCCGCAATCGTGATGCCAACGCCGATCAGAATCTTGCGCCACGGAACGCCGCCGCCGTCTCCACCGCCACGTGGTTCGCGATAGTCACGCCGATCGTAGTCGTCGTGATCGTAATCGTCGTCTTCCCAACCGCGGTCGTATGAACTTGTTCGCGACATTGCGTCCCGCTTCTGCGCGCCTGTTAATCAAGCTGCCCGGCGTCAACCCGCAATAAGGCGCGATTAAGGCCGGAACAGCATCTCGAATGTAGCGGAATTAGCTTAAGATTCGCGCCAAAATTAGTCTGCGGACGCATAGAGCTGCGTGGGTGCGAAATAGGCGTCCACGGCCTGGGCCATGGCTTCGGCCATACGTTCGCGGGCGCGCGGATCAGCCAGGCGGCGCTCGTCCGTCGCGTTGCTCAAAAAGCCCGTTTCAATCAACACGGCCGGCACGTCCGGGGCCAACAGCACAAAGAACCCAGCGCTACGGTGGGTATTCCGGACGAGCGGCGCGACCTCGCCCAGCCTTGGGATAACCAGCTGTGCAAACTGCGCAGAGCGGTTGGTCGTGTCGCGCTGCGCCAAATCCACGAGAATGTTGCGCGCGAGCGTGTTGCGGGTGTCGCCGAGGTCGAGGTCCCAATTCTGCGACGCCATCATGTTCTGCGCGCGGTTCGCGCCGCTATCGGACAGTGTGTAAACCGAGGCGCCGGTCGTTTCGCGGTTGGGGCTCGCATCGGCGTGGATGGAGATGAACAGATCAGCGTGCTGCTCGCGCGCGAACCGCACGCGATTCTCCAACTCGACGAAACTGTCAGCGTCGCGCGTTAGCGCCACGCGATAGCCGCGATGTTCCAGCGCCCTGCGTAGCATCAGCGCTGCATGCAGAACGACGTCCTTTTCGCGCGTGCCGGCGCCGCCAACGGCCCCCGGATCGCGCCCGCCATGGCCAGCATCGATGACAATCGTCTTGCGACCTTGGCGGCCCTGACGCTGCAGCGGCGCCGGCGCTGGCGCGGCTTCAAACGGCGCGGTCGCGGCAATGTCAAAACTCAGCGCCGCGTTACGGCGTCCGCCGAGTTCCTGGCGCACCAAGCTCGCCGGCGCGTTGAGATCGAGCACGACGCGCGAGACGCCGTTGGCCTGAGGCGCGTAGCGAAAGCGGCGCACGACGCCGGCGCCCGGCCCCTCACCGCTCACGCCACCCGGCAGCGCAAGCTGCGCGTTGGCGACGTCGATCACGAACCGCGACGGATCAGAGAGGAAGAAAGTCCGCGCCTGCGCCGGGCGATCTAGCGCGAGCGTCACGCGGCAGGCCGCGCCAGCGTCCTGCACCAGCACGCCGCGGATCGACGAGGGCTCGTCCGCGAAGGCGCGGCCGCCCATCGCGACACTGCTCAAGGCAGTCGCGCCAAAGAAGGCGAAGGCTCGACGAGTAACGTCCATGAAGATTGGGAAAGTACCCGAGAGCGCTTGCTATCGAGTTGAAAACTTGGGTGAATAGCGCGGTAACTACAATTTCCTCGCAGCGCGCAAAAAACGCCGCCTGTCGCGCTGGGCTTGAGCAAAAATCAACGCCGTGTTCACTCTGCGTCATGCGCGCCTTTATTTTCACGATCAGCGTCGCCCTCTGCGCTTCACCGGCGTTAGCGCAAGATTACCGGCTACAAGCGGCGGCGGCGTCCGAGCTGCAACAAATGTGCGCCGCAGATGCGGGCCAACTCTGGACTGCAAGTCTCTGCGGCCCACTCATTGTCGTCGACGGCCGCACACGTGAGGCCTGGGCCACGCAACGCGATGACGCAGGCGTGCTCTCGCTTGCCCGCGGCGGCGGTTGGGTCGGTGCATTGCCTGATGGCGTGCCTATCGCGAACACCACAGTTGAGTGGGGCGGCGTGCGGTGGATCATGGTTGTCGGTCCGTTACCGGACGACGTCATCGAACGGCGCGCGCTTGTCATGCATGAGGCGTGGCACCGCGTGCAGGACTCCATCGGCTTGCCGATGCAAAACACCAACGCGGCGCATCTTGAGACTGAACGCGGCCGCTATCTGATGCGCCTCGAACTGCGGGCGCTCGCCACCGCCATGCTCTCGAACGGCCGAGCCCGCCGCAACGCTGCGAAAGATGCGCTCGCGTTCCGTATGGCGCGCCTCGCGTCCTTCGAAGACGCGCGCACCTCTGAAGCAGCCCTCGATCGCAATGAGGGCCTCGCCTCTTACACCGGCGTGCGTCTCGGGGCCGGCGATCAGAGCTATCTCGTCACCGCCCGCACGCTGAACGACTACGATCAGCACGACGCCCTCGCCCGCTCCTATGCTTACGCCAGCGGGCCCGCCTACGGCCTGCTGCTCGACGACTTCGTACCCGGCTGGCGCACGTCGCTTGGAAACTGGGCGCCGGCCGACCTGCTGGTCAGCCCGCTCCGGGTCCGGTCACTCAATCCGCGCGAGTTCGGGCGCCGCGCCGAACGCTACGCCGGCGCCGAGATTGCCGCCGAAGAGCGCACCCGCGCCGAGAACCAACACCGTCTGGTCGCCGAACTCACCGCCCGCTTTGCCGGCCCGCGGCTCGAACTACCCCTCGCGCAGATGCAATTTGAGTTCGATCCCGGACAGGTCACCCCGGTCGCAGGCCTCGGCACCGTCTATCGGAGTCTGGTGCTTCGCGATGTCTGGGGCGAACTCCGCGCCACCGAGGGCGCGCTCATATCGCCGGCCTTCGACCTGCTCACTGCTGCCCGCCCCAACCCCGGCGGACTCACCGGCCCTGGTTGGGTTCTCTCGCTGGCGCCTGGTTACCGCGTCTCGGAGCCTGACGCTCTTGGCGTAACCCGGCCTGAATCCATCCCCGCGCCTCTCCCGGAAACAGCGCGGCCCAACAACTGACCCAGTTTCCGCCGCTTCCACTGCGGGACAAATCATGCATATGTAATCCCATCGCCGCGTGCGCCGCCGGGACTTATCCCCAGGCCGCCCGGCGCGCTCCCGCCCTGCGGATCGGCGAAATCGGGCCCTGTGGCGCTGCCTAGCCGCCACGTTTGGACCTAGAGCCCCCGTATCCAAGGCTGGAAGCGTGAGCCGGCGTCTGTTCAGACGTCGTCAATGGAGCCGACTTATGATCCGCGAAGCGATCGATCTTAGCGCCAGAGGCCCCTTGGGTCCGGGTCGCGATCGCGCAGGATCACCCACAATGACTATGCGTCGCCTCGCCGCCTCTGACCCGGCCCGTGCCGGACGAATGAAGGCCCGTGCGTGCGACGGCTACGGAGCCCTTAATGGCCAAGAAAATGTTGATCGACGCCGCCCACCCGGAGGAAACCCGGGTCGCGGTGCTCGACGGAAGCCGCGTTGAAGATTTCGATTTCGAGGTAGCCAGCAAAAAACAACTCAGAGGCAATATCTATCTCGCCAAGGTGACGCGCGTTGAGCCGTCGCTGCAGGCTGCCTTTGTGGAGTACGGCGGCAACCGCCACGGCTTCCTCGCCTTCTCGGAAATCCACCCCGACTATTACGCGATCCCGCACGACGACCAGGAGGCCATCAAGGCTGAGCTGGCGAAGGCGGACGAAGAAAGCGAAAACGAGGAAGAGGATGATGAGGCGCGCGACGAGCGCCGCCGCCGCATCCTGACCCGTCGCTACAAGATCCAAGAAGTCATCCGCCGCCGTCAGATCATGCTGGTTCAGGTGGTCAAGGAAGAGCGCGGCAACAAAGGCGCTGCGCTCACCACCTATCTCTCGCTGGCTGGCCGCTATTGCGTGCTGATGCCGAACACCGGCCGAGGCGGCGGCATCTCGCGCAAAATCACGCAAGCGACGGACCGCAAGCGCCTGAAGAAGATCGCCACCGATCTCGAAGTGCCACAAGGCCAGGGCCTGATCATCCGCACCGCGGGCGCCAAGCGCACGAAGACGGAAATCAAGCGCGACTATGAGTATCTCTCACGCGCGTGGGAAACCATTCGCGACGAGACGATGAAGTCGGTCGCGCCAGCGCTGATCTATGAAGAGAGTTCGCTGGTAAAGCGCGCGATCCGCGATCTCTACGACAAAGATGTCGATGAAATTCACGTCGACGGTGAAGGCGCCTATAAGGAAGCCAAAGACTTCGTGCGCATGCTGATGCCCAGCCATGCCAAGCGCGTGCATCTTTGGAAAGACTCGACGCCAATATTCGCCAAGCACGGCGTCGAGAAACAGCTTGAGTCGATCTATTCGCCGATCGTTCATCTGAAGAGCGGCGGCTATATCGTTATCAACCAAGCCGAAGCGCTCGTCGCCATCGACGTAAACTCCGGCCGCGCCACCCGCGAACGCAACATCGAACAGACCGCGTTCAAGACGAACCTGGAAGCAGCTGATGAAGCCGCGCGCCAGATGCGGCTCCGCGATCTCGCCGGCCTCATCGTGATCGACTTCATCGACATGGAAGAGTCGAAGAACGACCGCGTCGTCGAAAAGCGGATGAAGGACAACCTCCGCTTCGATCGCGCTCGCGTGCAAATGGGCAAGATCAGCGGCTTTGGCCTGCTTGAACTCTCCCGCCAGCGCCGCCGCACCGGCGTGCTGGAAGGCACCAGCCACGTCTGCGAGCACTGCCAAGGCTCGGGCCGCGTGCGCTCTGTCGAAAGCGCTTCGCTCGCGCTGCTCCGCGCGCTCGATGAAGCCGCCGCCAAGAAGAAGAACCGCTTGATCGAAGCACGCACCGCTTCGGACACGGCGCTCTATCTTCTGAATGAGAAGCGCGACGCTCTGGCGACGATCGAGGAAAGCAACAACGTCCGCGTCCGTATTGGCGCTTCGCCTGCAATGCATTCGGGCGACTTCGAACTCATCGTGCTCGACGGCGGCTTTGAAGAGGATGAAGAAGCCGAAGCGCAAGCCGCGCCCGCGCGTGGCCGGAAGGCGCAACGCCGCGACATCGAGATCGAGCAGGAAGAGCTCGACGCTCGCGCTGCCGCTGCTGACGAAAGCGAAGAGGAAGCTGAGGACGAAGAAGCCGAAGCCGCACCCAGCATCGTCAGCGGTGGTGACGCCGATAGCGATGATCGCAAGCGCCGGCGCCGCCGCGGCCGCCGTGGCGGCAAGCGCCGCAGCGACGAAGTCGAGGCGCGCAGCGAAAGCGAAACGCCGAGACCGAGCGAAGAGCGCGAAGAACGGAGCGGCCGCAGCGGACGCCGCCGTCGCCGTGGTCGCGGCCGTGGCCGCCGGGTGTACGAAGTGGATGGCGGCGAATGGCTTGATTTCGTCAGCGCCGACCTGAAGCACCTGACACCGCGTCCTGAGCGCCCGCAACGCAATGGCGACGCCCGCCGCCCTGTGGCGGTTGCCGAGGAGGCTGAAGACGCGTCGGTGCCCGCCCCGGAGGCCGAAATCATCGTGCATCCCGCCGCCGAGCCGGTAGTCGAGACCTTCAGCGAAGCGATCAGCACGCAATTGGAAGCCGAACCCGTTCTCGAGCCGGTAGCCGAAGCGCCTGCCTACGAGCCGGATCAGGAACGTCGTGACAAATTCTTCTCGCGGCTGTCGCGCTGGTCGAAGAAGAACTGACCAACTGCTAAGGCGTAAGGCCTTGTTCCCGCCCCAAACCGGCGCTTCAACCGGTCGGGGGCGGCAATGGCGGAATCAAGGAGCGGGCATGGCCGCGTCTCTTCTCTCAAAGCTTGGGCGTGGCGCCGTTGGCGCTATCGCCGCGATCAGCGCCTTGGCGTTGATGAGCGCGCAAACGGCCTCTGCTCAGTCGCTCATTCGCGACGCTGAGATTGAAGACACGCTCCGCGTTTACACCAACCCGCTGCTCGATGCGGCAAGTCTGCGCCGCGATGACGTTCGTATCTTCCTGGTGAGCCAAGACGTCGTGAACGCACACGTCAGCGGCGGCCAGAACATCTTCATCTATACCGGCCTCATCATGCGCGCCGAAACGCCGAACGAGATCATCGGCGTGCTTGCACACGAAACTGGCCACATCTCCGGCGGCCACCTCTCGCGCTCGCGCGAAGCCATAGGCCAAGCCATGGGCCCGATGCTGATCTCGATAGGCCTCGGTATCCTTGCCATCGCCGCCGGCGCGCCGGACGCGGGTGCGGCGCTGATCGCCGGTTCGCAAGGCTTCGCAATGGCGAACTTCGTGCGCTTTACGCAAGCGCAAGAGAGCGCAGCAGACCAAGCGGGTGCGACCTTTCTTGAAGCATCGGGTCAATCAGGCCGAGGCCTAATTACTTTCTTCGATAGCCAAATCCGGCCTTACGAGTGGCAAGCCCGTCGCGCCCCGCCGTGGATGATGACTCACCCCTACACGTCAGATCGAGTCGAAGCTCTTCGCCAACGCGTGAACAGCGCCCCGCATCGAGACGCGGTGGACACCGAAGACAATCTCCGGCGCTTCCGCTTCATGCAGGCCAAGCTGATCGGCTTCATCCGTTCTGAAGGACAGGTGCTCGCTCGCTACCCACTGCGCGATACATCACAGCCTGCCCGCTACGCCCGCGCCATCGCCTACTACCGACAAGCCAAGCTCGACGAGGCGCGCGGCGAACTGGACGTGCTGATCGCAGAAGATCCGCAGAACCCTTACTTCCAGGAACTCATGGGGCAGATCCTGTTCGAACACGGCCGCGCTGCGGAGGCTATTCCCTTCCACCGCCGCTCACTCGAACTGGCGCCCGGGCAGCCGTTGCTGCAGGTGAACCTCGCCCGAGCGCTCATCGCAGCCAATGGCCGCGCGGGGACGGACGAAGCGATCCGGCTGCTTCAGGAAGCGGTTCGCCGCGAGCCCGACAACGGCTTTGCGTGGCGCGAAATGGCGTCCGCCCGCTATGAGCGCGGTGAGGAGTCGCTCGCGGAACTTGCCTCGGCCGAAGCCAGCTTCAGCGTCGGCGATTATTCGAGCGCGCTCAATTTCGCCGAACGGGCGAGGCGCTCGCTGCCGCGCAATTCAGTCGACTATCGCCGCGCCGACGACATCGTGAACTTTGCCGGCAACGAAGTGCGCGAACGCATGCAGCAGACTTCAGGCCGCCGCGGCGGCTAAGCTTGCCCGTCTCCGCAAAAGCGGTCATTTCAGCCCCATGAAGTTGGAGCCATCTGTGATCGCGCGCCTCGTCGCCCTCGCCTCTCTTGTGATCTTCGCCGCGCCCGCCGCGTCGGCTCAGACCTTCAATGGTCAGGAGCAGGCCGAAATCCGCGCCATCGTGCGCGAGTACCTGGTCAACAATCCCGACGTACTCAGGGAAGCGCTCGACTCGCTCGCCGAACGCAACACGGCCGAACGCTGGCAACAGATCAGAAACGATCCGCGCGACTTCGCTATTGGCCCAGCCAACGCGCCGGTCACCATCGTTGAGTTTTACGATTATCGCTGCGCCTATTGTCATGCCGCGATGCAATGGGTGCTCGATCTCGCCCGTACACGCCGCGACATCCGCATCGTCTTCAAAGAGCTGCCGATCCTTTCGGACGCTTCCATGGAGGCCGCGCGCGCAGCCCTCGCCGCGCGTCCGCAAGGCCGCTACCTCCAGTTTCACCAAGGCCTGATGAGCTTCCCGCTCGACCGCGAGATGACCTCCGCCGAGATCGATGCCATCGCCCGCCGCGCAGGCATCGACGTGGCGCGCATGCGCCGCGAGATGGAGAGCCGCGAGATCACACAATTGCTCGAGCAAAACCGAGCGCATGCCATCGACTATCAGATCAATGGCACGCCGGGCTTCGTGATCAATGGCGAACTCATTCCAGGCTTCAATCAGCCCCTGCTTGAATCGCGCCTCCGCGAAGCCGCCCGCGAACGCCGGGCCTCGCGCTAAATCGCGCCCGTTGCCGACGCAAAGAGCAGACGCACTTGTCGCTCCAGCAAAGGTAAGCTCGCGCGCACCTTTTCACGCCCCAAGTACGCAGGGACGAGCGCCGCGTATCCCACCGCAGGAAATGCAGCTGTCGGCAATGCGCGCGAAAGCTGGCGCGATGCATCCGCTCCTGCCTTTAGCAGCTCAAAATATGAGCGCTCGCCCGCAGGCAGCAGCGCTCGCCCGCTTGCACGCCACAGCGGTTCGGAGCGCAGCATACCCGTCAACGCCCATCGAAAGCTTGCCGCCCTTATGAAGTCCCCAACTTCTGTGGAGGCGCCCACCACGCCGCATGCTTCGAGCGCGAGCCGCATCAGCGCGCCGGCTGTCCGGTCAATATAGTCCGCCAAATCCCCATCCGACCGAAACGGCGCCGCATCAAAATCTGCACGACGCGCGTCCAACATCTGGTGAAAGTGCGACGCGCTCAGCGGCGCGATATCTACCGCCCGCTCAAGCGCCTGCAGAGCTGGCTGCGAGCGGGGCGGGTGACCTTCGAATATTTCGTCGATGGCTTCACGCCACCAGAGCAACCGGATCTCGGCGAGGCCAGGCTCACGCACGGTCTCACCTATGTGCGCGATCTCATAATTCACGGCGTAAAGCGTCGTCAGGGTTGAACGCACGTCACGTGGTCCGAAACGGCTCGCAAGCCAGCGATCCTCGTCGACGCGATGCACGAGAGAGTCGAGATCTTCGGTCACTGTTGTCTTCTAACGCAAGACACCCGCGCCGTTACAGCGCGGGTGTTCGATACTCTCTACGACGTTTGCCCTAGAATAGCGTGCTTGCGCCCGTCATCGCCACCAGCATCGGCACCGACAGGAATGTGTTCGTCCGCGAGAACAGCATCGCCGTCTTGCCGGCAGCGGCCTTCGCGGCAGCGTCCAGGTTCGGATACTTGTTGTCGATGTTCAGCGCCTTCTGTTGGTTTGGCCAGATGATGAACCAGACGTTGAACCACATGATGATGGCCATCCACATGCCCAGGCCAATCAGCACGTGTTTCGGCACGCCATCGAGAAGCCCAAGCGCGAGCGCTTGCATCAGGTAGCCTTGGTTCCAGGCCAACAGCAGGCCGGTGATCAACGTCAGCATCGCGCCCCAGCGAAACCAGTAGAGCGCCGCCGGCGCGATCACCTTGGTGACAGCCGGTTTTTGCTCATCCGGAATCTTCGGCATGTTCGGGATTTGCGTGAAGTTGAAATAGTAGAGGTGGCCGATCCACATAATGCCGACGAGCACGTGGCCCCACCGCAGCGACGATTCCCAAAACGCGCTGTCACCAAACGCGTAGCCGGCGACGGCCATCGCGAAATAGATCAGCAGCACGACGGCGACCGCGAGCCCGCCCCATGCAACGTACCGGATATTGCTCAAAAACCAGGCCATAACCTCTCCTCCAGCCCATGCGCGAGGAGAGGTTTCGCTCTCGCCCTAGCCCGACGTCTGCGGGGCCCCGCGCGGTTCACTGCCGCTCTCGCGCGCACGCCCAACCCCCCATAGGAGAATCGCCGGCGCCGCAACATAGAGCGACGAATACGTGCCGCAGATAATGCCGAAAAGCATGGCAATGGCGAAGCCCGAAAGCGCCTCTCCGCCGAGGAAAAGCAACCCGACCAGCGCAAATACAGCCGTACAACCCGTAATGATCGTGCGCGAGAGCGTTTCGTTCAGCGACAAATCCACTAATTCGCCAAGGGGCATTTTCTTGTACTTGCGCAAATTCTCGCGAATGCGGTCGAACACCACGACGGTGTCATTGATGCCGTAGCCGATAATCGTCAGCAAAGCCGCGATGATCGTCAGCGTGAACTCGAAGCGGAAGAACGAGAACACGCCGAGCGTCAGGATCACGTCGTGAATAAGGCCAAGCATCGCGCCGACGCCGAACTGCCATTCGAAGCGGAACCAGATGTAGGCCAGCATCAGAAGCATGGCCAAACCAAGCGCTATCAGTCCACCCGAGAACAATTCCTCGGAGACCTTCGCACTCACCGAATCCACGTTGGCGATGCGCGCGCCCTCAGCGACGTCGCCGAGCCCAGCGCGAATTTCCTCAACCGTCTGGTTCTGATCGGGTGCGGTTTCAAAATTCAGGATCGCACAGTACGGCGGACCATTCACCGGCCGGCACGTCGTGCCCTGCACTTCGATGTCGCCGTCTTGCGCGGTTCTGCCAAGCGTCCTCAGTGCTTCCTGATCGATCGGCCCAGGCGCCTCGATCAGAATCGAGGTGCCACCACGAAAATCGATGCCAAGGTTGAAGCCATGCTCAAGCACCGCGCCGACGCGCGCGAGTGGCGAGCCGTCAGCTTGTTGATAGAGCTCGATCGGGTTGTGACGCAGGCCACCTGTGAACATCGAGACAATCGAGGCGCCACAAAGCGCTATCGAGAGGAACGCTGCAAAGCCCGCGAATTTCACGTAAGTGAGGTTCGTTTTCTTCGGCAGCAGACGGATCAAAGGCCACATAATCTCGTCCCCTCAGATCGGCATTTTCTTTGGCCGCGCGATGCGGAACCACCAGCCAATCAGAATTTGCGTCACCAACACGGCTGTGAACACCGAAGTGATCACGCCGATTGAAAGCGTCCAGGCAAAGCCGCGCACCGGTCCCGCACCAAACTGGAATAGGATCATCGCCGACAGGATTGTCGTCAGGTTGGCGTCGACGATAGTAACCATGGCACGGCTGAAACCTGCGTCGATGGCAAGCGCCGGACTTCGTCCCACGGTCGCCTCTTCGCGCATGCGCTCGTAGATCAGCACGTTTGCGTCGACTGCCATGGCGATCGTCAGGATGAGGCCCGCGATGCCCGGCAGCGTGAGCGCCGCACCGACCAAAGACATCGCCGCGATGATCAAGACGAAGTTCACAACCAGCGCGATGCACGCGAACAAGCCAAATGTACCGTACGCCAGCACCATGAACACGAAGGTCACGAGGCCAGCGACGGCCGATGCCTTAATTCCGGAATCGATCGAATCCGCGCCCAAGCTCGCATCGACGGTGCGCTCGTCAATCACTGAGAGCGGAGCCGGCAGCGCGCCTGCGCGCAACATGACAGCCAGATTGTTCGCGGTTTCGGCCGTGAAGTTTCCTGATATCTGACCGGTGCCGCCGCAAATCGGCTCATTGATGCGCGGCGCGGTGAGCACCTGATTGTCGAGCAGAATTGCAAAGCGATTATTGGTGTTCTCGCGCGTGATACGGCAGAACAGACGTGTGCCCTCGCTGTCGAGCGCGAAGCTCAAGACGAACTCGCCCGTCTGCGGATCGGTCGATGGATTGGCGCGCGTCAACCGCTCACCGGTGAAACGCGGACGACGCTCCACGATTTCCTGGGTGCCGCTGCTGTCGGGATAGGGCTGAACCACCATCGTTCCCGGTGGAATTTGCCCCGCCTGCGCTTCTTCTGGCGAGACTTCGCGCACCATGTGGAAGGTCATCAGCGCGGTCTGGCCGATACGCTCCTTTAGCATTTCCGGATCCGCCACGCCCGGCGCCTGCACAACGACGCGATCGTCGCCTTGGCGTGCAATCGAAACTTCGCTGGTGCCGGTGGGATCGATACGGCGACGGATAACTTCGATCGATTGCTGGGCAGCCTGTCGGCTGAGTTCTCGCAGATGCGCTTCGCTGAGGCGCGCTTCGATCAGACCTTCCGGACTTTCCGTGAACGTCGCGATTTCGTTCGAGCCACCCGTGGTCGATTGCGCCAGCGGACGCAAGGCGCGCCGTGCCGCCTCCATTTGCGCTGGATCGATCAAACGAATGCGCGCGGCATCGCCGACAACGCCGCGGCCAGTGTAGCGAATGGCTGGCTCCGCGTCGCGCAAAGCCATCGCCATCTGGTCGGCGAAATTGTCGAGCTGTTGGTGGCGCATGACATCGGTGTCGATCTCGAGCAGCAGCTGCGAACCGCCGCGCAAGTCGAGGCCGAGATTGATCGTCTGCTTCGGCAAGAAGTCCGGGATTTGATCCCGGAGCCGCTCCGGCACGAAATTCGGAAACGCGAACGCGAGTCCCATCACGGTCACAACAGCGACCAGGATGATCCGCCAGCGGGCGACATGAAGCATGAGTGTTATTCCGCCTTTGCGTCGTTAGCCGGAGTGGGTTCCGTTTTGGAGCGCACTTCGGCGATCGTGTGACGCAGCACGCGCACTTCAACGTTCGGCGCCAGTTCGACACGGACTTCGTCGTCGGCAAGGCCTCTGACTTTGCCAATCATGCCGCCTGAAGTGACGACGATGTCGTTCTTCTTTAGCGCCGCGATCATGTCCATGTGCCGTTTGCGGGCTTGCTGCTGCGGCCGGATCAGCAGGAAATAGAAGACCACAAAAATAAGAACGAGCGGCGCGATCTGCATGATGAGACCCGTCGTCGGGTCCGGAGCGCCGGCCGCTTGTGCGTATGCGTCAGAGATGAACATTGATCCTCGCTAGGAGCCGTGCCCGCGGGCGGCTCGGACGGGTGGAAGGTGTTGTGGGCTCAAGGCCCCTTCAAGGGGCCGGGAATATATCGGCGCCGCCGCCTTTTCAATGAGCCGTAGGCGCCGTGACGCGCCGTTTCGCCGCAGGCCTAGCGCTGCGCGGCCATCAACGGCGCCGGATCTAGCGCAGCATTGCCGCGCCGAACCTGAAATAGCAGCCGCGCACGCCCGTCGGGATGGGAGCCAAGCTCAGCAATCGCCTCACCAGCGCGCACGCGCTGCCCCTCGCGCACCAGTGCTTGGCGATTGTGGCCATAGGCGGTGACGTAATTATCGCCGTGGCGGATCAGCACCAGTGTGCCCAGGCGTTCGATGTCATTGCCGACATAGATCACATCACCATCGGCAGCCGCCGCGACCGAAGCGCCCTCGCGTCCCGCGATTTCGATGCCGTCCAGTCGCGTCCCGCCCGGCTGCGCGCCGAACCCCGACACGATTTCGCCGCGCAGCGGCCAAGCAAACCGACCCGAACCTTCGGCCAACGGCGGCGCGGGTGACGGCGACGGTGGAGGTTCGGGCACAATGTCACGCGCCATCGCCGGCAAATAGATGCGCTCGCCCGCGTGGAGGCGATCCTGCGCGTTCATCCGATTCAGCAAGGCCAGAGAGCGCAGATCGACGTTGTAGCGCCGAGCGACGTCTTCCATTTCTTCGCCGCGCCGCACCACATGAAAGCGCGGCGGCGGCAATTCGAGCACGCGCCCCTCGGCAAGCGCGTATGGCGCTTCGATGTGGTTCTGATCTATCAGCGCGCGCAGCGGCACCTGGTAGTGCGTGGCGATGTCGTAGACAGACTCATCGCCTGTCACCCGATGCGTCCGCGGCAAGTTCGCCGGATCGATGGCGTCTGGCCGCAACGCGAATTGCGAGAGCGGCGTACCTTCGCCATCGGCCCAGTTCGGCTCTTCTTGCACCGGCCGCGTGCGCACGAGTGGCGCCGTCTCCTCGTTGGGTTGCTCAGCCTGCGCTTGCTGCGCGCCGCGCTGCTCGATCGTCGCGCGGCCCCGCCGCTCGGTGCGCTGCGGCGCACTCTGCGGTTCGCTGCGCGTGCTTGTCCCGCCGCCGCCATACGAAATCGGCGCTGGACTCGAAGTAGCGCAAGCTCCAGTCAGCAGCGCAAGCAAGAGCGCGACACGCGTCATGCGACGAGTTTCGGCGAGAATCGCCCCGCGCCTCAAGCCGCAGGCGACGGCTCTCCCAGCCCGCGCTCCAACGGCTGCATCCGCAGTGGCCCCAAGTCCTCACGATCACCATTGCGATAGCGGATCAAACGCTGACTTTGCGCATCGCCCAAAGGCGCGACCATCACGCCACCCGGCTTAAGCTGCTCGATCAGAGGCGGCGGAAACTCTTCAAGCGCCGCGTTGATGATGATGCGGTCATACGGCGCTTCGTCGGCCCAACCGTCGAACCCATCGGCTGTGAACGCGAACGTCCGCATCAAACGCGCGGTGCCAAACTTGCCCCGCGCTGCCACCACCAAATCGTTCCAGCGGTCGAGCGAAATCACTTTCCTCGCCGCTGAAGAAATCGCGGCAGCCTGAAAACCCGAGCCAGTGCCGATCTCCAGCACGGAATCAGTCTTCTCCGGCGCAAGCGCCGCGATCATGCGGCCAATGATCGAGGGCTTCGTCATCGTTTGCGCGTGCGCGAGCGGCAAGCCGACATCGTCAAGCGCCAAGCCTTCGAGATGGTCCGGCGCGTAGTGCGTGCGTGGCGTGCGTTCCAGCGCGGCCAGCGCACGCGCATCGGTCACGCCCGCTTGGCGCATCTCCAGCACAAAGCGCATGAGCCGTGCAGGATCCAAGTTACTTGCTCAATTTCGGCGCCGCGCCGCCTAATACGCCCTTCAGATCATTCACGCTCGGCATGTGCGTGAGATCAATGTGCAGCGGCGTCACCGAGATGCGCCCGCTATAGACCGCCTTCAAATCCGTACCTTGCGGCGGATCCGAGAGCGTGCCGCGAAAACCAAGCCAATAGTAAGTGCCGCCGCGCGGATCGGTGCGTTTGTCCGCGTAGACGATGTGATGATCGCGGCGCCCCTGCGATGTCACTTCCACTTCCTTCACATCCTCGGGCAACGCGTCCGGGAAGTTGATGTTGATCAGCACATCCTTCGGCCAGCCCTGTTTCAGACATTGACCCACAACGCCCGGCCCGAATGTCTCCGCCGTCTCCCACGGAATTTTCGCTTCTTCGCCACGGAACCCGCGCGCCTGCGAGAGCGCAATTGCTGGAATGCCCAGCTGCATGCCCTGCATTGCGCCGGCAATGGTGCCGGAGAAGGTCACGTCATCGGCGATGTTCTGCCCGCGATTGACGCCTGAGAGAACCAAGTCCGGCGGGCCATCCATCAAGTGCTCGACACCGAGCAGTACGCAATCAGTCGGCGTCCCCGAAATAGCAAAGCGCTTTTCTTCCGCCTTGCGGACGCGGATCGGCGCTGACAGCGTCAGCGCCCGCGACGCGCCCGATTGCTCGTTCTCCGGTGCAATCACCCAGACATCATCGCTGAATGTGCGCGCGATCTTCTCCAGAACCGCAAGCCCGGTCGCGTGAATGCCATCGTCGTTGGTGCAGAGAATACGCATGGCCGTCCGCTTAGCGCGAAACGGCCATGCCTGTCACGGAACGCGCTACTTCCACGCGCCCAAAATGGCGCCGGCAACACCGTAACAAACGAGGAAGTGCGCCAGATTCACCGGCAGATAGGCGGTGATGTGCGGACCGTAGACGTAGCCGTAGAGGCTAGTAGCGAAGGCAAACAGGACCGCCATCCAAAGCGCCGTCGATACCCCGCCCATCAAGCCCGGAACGTTGCGCCACTTGATCGCCATCGAGAGGCCGATGGCGGCAAATAGCGGCATCACGATCCCGATCGGCATGCGCCAGCCGTTGGCGGCAACTTGCGCCTCGGTTATGCCGGTATAGGCCATGTACTGATCCGCCGGGATCAGGATCGCAAAAATCACGAACTCGATGAGATAAATCGCGATCGCCGCAACGAGGATCGCGAGCAGATTGTGCCCGTTCAAGCGCATGGATTGGTTCCTCCCGGGGAGGAACTCTAGTCCGAGTCTGGATGCTCGATTATTTCAATGACGAACCGCACGCGGAACGAGACGGCGGCTAGCGGCAGTCGATCGCCCAGATGTCGTAGGTGGGGTGCTCAAGCGCGTTAAGGCCCGGGCTGGAAGCGAACATCCAGCCGTGGAACACTTCGCGGCGTTCGCTCTCTTCGCCTTCGCGCGCCGGCGGGTGGTCGTAGATTTCCAGATAGATACGCACTTCCGGCGTCTCTTCGGGCGCGGCCTTCGAGCACGAACGCGCGATCACTTCAAGCGACCCCACACGCGCGGGGCGGCCGAGCGTCAGCGTGTAATCGCGCGCATGGCCCGTAACCTTGTCGAGCCCGCGCACCACAGCCCGCTGCGCGAACGCGGGTGCGGCACTCGCCGCGAACATCACAGCAGCGATGACCATCGTCCGGATCATTGAGCAGCTTCCTCTGAATTCCCAGAGTTCCCCGACCCCTGAGTCATGTTTGCAAACAAAGTGAGCAGATCGATCGAACCTTGAGTGTTCGGAATATCGCCGCCCGCCGGCAACGGATCCATCCCGGCCGGCTCAATCGCCACGTAGCCGCCGCCGAGCAGCCCATCGGTGGCGATGCGCGCGGTGGAGTCATCAAGCACTTCGATGCCGTTATTGACGCTGAGCGTCAGCACTGCGTTGTACGTCGCCGGGTCGAGCGTCACCGAACGCACGACGCCAACTTTCACGCCCGAAATACGCACGTCCGAGCCAACTCCGACGCCGTCGACGCGCTGAAAGCTCGCGCGCAATTCGTAACCGCCGCCGGTCGTATTCTGGCCAGCTTGCGCAGCCGCGAACGCGAAGAAGCCCACCGCCACCGCTGCCACAGCGGCGCCGAGAATGGTCTCACCCCAACGTTCGAAATTGAGCTTCAAGACTGCTGCTCCGAATCCGGCGTCCAAGCCTCGTAGTCAGCCGTTGACGCTTGCCTAACGCCGCCGCGCGCAAGCGAACCCTTCGGGCGATACGCTTTCACCGTGCCGGTCAAATTCGGCACGTGCGGTTTCTCCCATGGTTGGCGCTTAAGCGGCGCGACCGTCGGCGGCTCGGCGATTGTGTGATGCATCCAGCCGTGCCAATCGGGCGAAACCCGCGAAGCCTCGGCGAGCCCATTGTAAATCACGTAGCGGCGCTTGCGCCCTTCGATCGAGGGCCGTTTCTCTTCATAGTATTTGTTGCCCTGTTCGTCCTGGCCCACAAAAACCCCGCGCCGGCCGATATCGAAGCGCGCGCCCACGGTCGCGCCGTTCCACCAGGAAAAAATCGCTTTCAGCATGGGCTTTTGTTTGTCTCCGCCGCGCCGGTTCTGCGACTCTGACCGTGCGGGCGGCGGGAATATGACGAGCGCCGCGTTTCCCGTCCAGTACGCCTGCGAAACAATATCCTGTGGTTATCCCAAGCTGTCACATACTATATGTTGATTGCGAGCCCGGATCAAAGGTAGAGTCGGGCCTTGGCTAAGGGAGACCCGCCATGGCGCACGACCTGGACGATGACATCCGCCCGGCAGCGGAAGCCCCGGACGCGTGGACCGACGGCATGGTCCAGGCAGCACTTGAGGCAGGCCTCGCCGTCGAAACGCCGGCCGGCCCAAGCGTCAGCAAAGCTCTGAAACGCGCCGCCGAACGCATCGGCGTCTGGGCCGAAGATCCCAACCTCGGCAAGGACCTGTTGAGGCTGCTCGAAAGCGGCGCCATCGCGCTCGACGCGCCGCTGATGCGCGCGACGCTCTCGCCCGGCGCCGAACTCGCGGTCTCTGCCGCTTTGCTGCACTGGCCGACGCAACGCAGCGACGAATTTGAAGCCATCGCCCGTGCGCAAACGCTGCTCGCCGCCGGGGCTAAGCTCGGCATCGCCGGCGCGCCTTCACCGGCCGCACTCGACGCCCTCGACGCCGCCGCGCGCATTGCCGACCCGATCGGCCGCGACGGCGCATCAATCCTCGTACGCCCAACCGGCGACGCAGCGACCGACATCATCAACGCCACGACTGCACGTGCGCGTGCGGGCGCTGCGCTTGCTGCAGGTGCCCGCGCGCTTGATGCCGCGCTCGCAGAACTCGCCATCGAAGCCGTGCGCAACGGCCTCAATGCCGAGCACGGCGGCGTGCAGATCAAAGCCGCCAACGCCCGCCTGACCGGCGCGCCGGACGGCGACATCATCGCCGCGCTCTCCGGCGCTGTCGCCCGTGGCGCATACAGCGCCGCACTCGACGCAGGCGCCGACCCCACGCGGCGCCGCATCGCGATCGCCGCACCAGAAATCGGCGGCCACACCCTCACTGCCTTCGCCGACGGCGCCATTGATCCAACCGGCGCCGTGCGTGGTGATGGCGAATGCAGCGTCATCGGCGCCAGCGTTGCGCTGCCGCGCTTCATGGGCCCGCGCGCGTTTGACATCGCCTCCTTCGAGACCGCGATCCGCACGCTCGTCCGTACGCTTGATGCGGCGCACGGCGGCGCAGGCTCGCCGCGTCGCTCCATTCTCATCCGCCTCGAAGGCCTGGCCGCGCTCCTGATGCGCGCTGGCATCGCGTATGACAGCGATGAAGGCCGCAGCCTTGCCGCAAGCGCAGCCGCACTCGCGCACGCCGTCGCGCTTGCCGAAAGCGCAGCACTCGCCGCCGCCAAGAGCGCGTTTCCCGACTGGTCACGCGTGAAGCACCAAGAAGAGGCGGCCCTCAAAGCCGCGCGCGATGCAACCGGGACGCTCAAGGGCCCGATCGCCGAACACGCGCACGCAATCTTTGCCGCGCTTTCGAGCGCCAAGAACGCCGGCATGCGCTGCGCCATCTCGATCGCCTTCGCCAACGACGCTGCAACCGCGCGCGCCATCGGCGCCTCTGCGCCTGGTCTCGCGCCCACTCACACCATCGCTGTCTACGGTCAGCGCGATGATGGCGGTTTCGGACGCTTGCTCAGCGACGATGTCCGCAGCGCGCTCGCAGCGCTTGGCTATGACGGCGACGAGATCGCCGCTATCGCCCAGCACATCGAAGGCCGCCGCACGCTGCGCGGCGCGCCAGGCATCAGCTTGGAGCGCTTGGAGAAGCTCGGCCTCACCGAGCCCGCGCTCGACGCCATCGAAGACGCCGCCGCCGACGCCTTCAACATCCGCGCCGTCGTGCATCCACTCGTCATTGGACCTGAGCTTTGCCAAGAAGTGCTGAAGCTCCCGCCCGATGTCGCCGCCGGCAAACGCGGCGATCTTTTGATGACGCTGGGCTTCACCGAAGATGAGATCGCGCAGGCGGAGGCTTATTGCCTTGGCGCCATCGATCTCATTGGCGCTCCAGGCCTCAAGCAAGCGCACGAAAAAATCTTCGTGCGCATCGTCGACGCGTCAGCCCAGATCGCGATGGCGGCGGCGCTCGCGCCGTTCGCCAGCACTGCTCTTGACATCACGCTCGATCACGCCAATGCGTCACGCCGCAACGCCTTGCTCGAGAGCGCGCGAGCGGCTGGCATCGCGCTCATTCGCATCGAAGCAGAGGCGCCGCCGATCACGCTGACGCTGGCGCCGATCGAGGATCAGCAGCAGACCGCGCCAGCGCCGATCCCCGCAAACGCCGCCACGCCAATTCAAGAAGCGCCGGCGCAGCATGAGCGCCGCCGGCTACCTGAACGTCGCAAGGGCTACATTCAGAAGTCCATCGTCGGCGGCCACAAAGTTTATCTGCACACCGGCGAGTACGATGACGGCGAACTCGGCGAAATCTTCATCGACCTGCACAAAGAGGGCGCCGCCTTCAGGTCGCTGATGAACAATTTCGCCATCTCGATCTCAATCGGCCTGCAATACGGCGTGCCGCTTGAGGAGTATGTCGACGCCTTCCTCTTCACCCGCTTCGAACCGGCAGGCGAGGTCAAAGGCAACGAAACCATCCGCCACGCCACCTCGATCCTCGACTACATCTTCCGCGAACTCGCTGTGTCCTATCTCGGCCGCACTGATCTCGCGCAGGTCGATCCGTTCGACGCACGCGGCGATGGCTTGAGCAAGCGCGCCACCGATGCCGAAAGCGCTGCGCGCCTCATCTCACGCGGCTTTGCCCGCGGCGCGTCGCCCGATAATCTGGTGATGCTGCGCCCGCGCTCCGTCGTCGAAAACATCCGCGACCGCAAAGAAGCCAAAGAAGCGCCGTCGCCGAAGCAACCCGTCGCCACCGGCTATCGCAACGATCCGTGCTCCGCCTGCGGCCATTTCACGGTGGAGCAATCCGGCAAATGCGCGGCCTGCGGCGCGACCGGTGAAGCGAGCGGCGGCTAGCGCAAACGGCGCACGGCAACTAAATTGAGCGCGTGTCCAACAGCACGCGCATATGGATCGGTTATCTTGTTTTCGCGCTAACGCCGTTGGCGATCGGCGCCGCAGCTTTGGCAGGCCACGCCATAGAACCTTACAACGCGACGCTTGCGCCAATCACAGTTCTCCTACTTTTCGGCGCTTGGTTCGGCTTCTTGTGCGCCTATCAGGTATGGGCAAGTTGCTGGCGCTGCGGCGAGCGTCTGCATCGAGTCTCCGAACGTTTTTACGGCCCGATTGTGCTACGGCGTCACTGCATAACCTGCGGTGTTCGCCATGGTTCGCGCCCCGCCGACGTGCGCGCCAACCCGTTAGGGCATTTCGGCCAAGGCTCGCGCCACTAGCGCGTCCGCGCGCTATCGCGGCCCCGCTGGAAGCCCGGCACCTCGCCGAACTGCACCCAATCCTGCTTGTTGCAGTCGTACACTGAGCGGTCCGGCGGAAGCTGCTCGCTGGCGTCAAAGCAACCAACCGCAATGCCGATCCGGCTCGGATCGCGCGATCCGTACCAGTACAGACTCGTCGCGCACGTCAGACAGAAGAAATTGGAGAACGTGTTTCCGCTCTCTGTCGGGCGCGTGTACTCGCTCGCGTCGCCAATGAACGTCAGCTGGTCGCGCTTGTAATAGACACCCATGCCGAACGGGCCGCCGCTCCTGCGTCGGCAATCGACGCACGCACACGCGACCACCGCCTCACGTTCGCCCTCGACCTGCACGCGCAACGCGCCGCAACCACACCGTGCTTCTTTCATGAGCCCGAGATAGCGGCGCACTCGCGCCCCGACAATGTCACACGGACACGTAGCCGTACCAGAGCACCAGCAACACCAGCCGTGCCGCGAACGCCGATCCAGTCAGTGCCGAGAGCACGATCGCCACCGCCGCCGCCACAGCGCCCGAACCGGCGGCAAGCGGCAGGACGTCCAGCGCCGCCGCGGGCCGCGCGCCCGGCAATGCCAGCACCGTCGTCCACAACGCGCCCGCGATCACGAACGCCGCCCGCCGCGCCATCGGCCCAATCGGCGCCGCCTTGGTCAGCGCCACCAGCCCGCGCGCTTCGCTGCGCCCGGCGTGGGCCGAGAGCGCAAACAGCAGCAGAAGCAGCGCTGCGGGGCTGGCCACATGCCGGAAGTCCGCAAACGAGGAGATTGCCGCGACGATAGCCGCCAGCGCCAAGAAGATGCGACCCGAGCCAATCAACCGAAACTCGGACCACACCAGCCCGATCGGGTCGGCCAGCGCCCGCTTCGCCGCTGGAGCATTGGCAACAACGCGCGGCGGCGGCCCCGCATTCAACAGCGCACCCAGGCGCCCAGTCAGCACAGCCTTTTTCCTTGCCTTGTGCGGCGCATAGATCAGGCCAGCGATCACCACCAACGCGACTGCGACCCCAATCCAAGCCAGCCGCGCTTCCAGATAGCCGGGCGACATCAGCCCGGCCATGACGTCGAGATCTATCGTGCCGGTGGCGAGGAAGCCGCCGCCGATCGAGAAGCTATCCGTGCCCGGAGGCGCGCCAAACTTCAGCGGCGTCACGAAGCCGGCGAAGTCCCACATATTTGTCGCGAAGCTTGGATGCGCTGCGCGATCCGTGACAATCGGCGCCGTGAGTGAACCCATCCAGACGCAGAAATAAGCGAAGTCGCCAAAGCCTGAGCGCAAGAGCGGCCGCGCGTCGAAGAGAATGCGCAACGCCGCAATGCCAATCATGGCCGGCCCCGCCACCACCCACATGGCAAAGCTCAACTCGGCGATATTGAGCGCGTCGCCCTCGAGCATGAACGTCGCGAGATAGATTCCAGCGAGGTTCAGCGCGGCGAGCACCGCCAACAGCACAAGCGCATCGGCAACGAACCGCCCGAGCGCAATAGCCACCCGCGATCCGGCGGTGACTTCCTCCACTTGCCAGGGCTGCCGGCGCGTCGTGTTCGAGCGCAGATAAAGCCAAGCAATCGGCAGCACTAAAGTCGAAACAATGATGCCAAGCGAAACACCCAGGAACGGCGACGTCATCAGCGGCAGCGCATCGCCCACCGCGATCTTGATGCCGCCGCCGTCTTCGAACGGCAGCATGTAACGCGCACCCAGTGGCGCGACGAGCAGCATGAGCCACAGCGCCCGGCTGCGCCCATAGCGCAACAGCGAGGTCGTCAGCGACGAGCTGGAAATGGCGAGGGCGCTCACGCCGCGCGTTCCGCAGCGGGCCCAACGGCCCCGTTCTCCACCCGCAACACCGCGCGTGCATGCGGCGCAAGCTCATCCGCCAGGTGCGTGGTCATCACCACGATGGCGCCGGCTTTCGCGCGCTCTACGATCAGCCCGCCTAGCTTGCGCGCAGTCTCGCTATCCAGTTCGGCCGTCGGCTCGTCGAGCGCCAAAATGCGTGGCTCACCCAAGAGCGCTTGCGCAAACACCAGACGCCGCCGCATGCCGCCTGAGAAACTCGCGATCCGATTGTTGATGTCTGCGTGCAGTCCGATCGCATCGGTAATCGCGCCAAATTGTTTGTCGCCCTGACCGAGGTCCAGCCCTTTGAGTGCGGCGATGTGCATGGCGAATTCGCGCGCGGTCAGGTCTTCCGGCAGATCCACGGCTTGCGGCGCGTAGCCAAGCGTCCGGCGCAAGACGCTACGACCTGCGTTTCCGTTCCAGGCAATCGATCCCTTGTTTGGCCGCTCCGCCGTCGCGATCAACCGGAGCAGAGTCGACTTGCCCGCACCGCTCGGGCCCACCAACAGCGTCAGCCCTGGTTCGAACGTCAGCGAAATGTCCTGAAGCACGCGTTTACGGCCGTAGGCCTTGCCCACGCCCTTCAATTCAAGCGACGTCATCCCCGTCCTCCGGCCTTCCGAGCGGCCTCGCGCTAGAGATGCACGTCAGGCCCGAGCTGGATGCGCTGGCCCAGCTCATGCGACCTGACAAGGGAATTCTCTGGAGTTGCGCCAATATGAAACGCGCCGCGCTATTCGCTTGCCTACTGGCGTTAACGACACCCGCTTTCGCGCAAGCCCCGACCGCCACTGGCGGTCCGATCACCAATCAAGCCGAGCGTGACGCCATCGCTGCGCGGGTGCGCAACGGCGCTTCGTGCGCGAGCTGCGATCTCTTTCAGATCAGTCTCGCTTATCAGTCCGTCGCTGGCCGCAACTTCTCCGGCGCGCGTATCCGCCAAGCCGATCTTTCGCTGGTCACCGCCGATCGCGCACGCTTCCACGGCGCGAACATGTCGCTGAGCAATTTCTTTGGGGCCCGTCTTTCCGGCGCTGATCTCTCTGACACCAACCTCGAAGGCGCGACATTTGTCGGTTCTTATCTAGGCGGCGCACGGCTCTCAGGCGCTGTACTTTCGGGCGCGAACTTCTCAGGTGCGGAACTCGCTGGCGCTGTCGGACTCACCCAGGCGCAGCTGAATACTGCGTGCGGCGATGCAACAACCACGCTGCCGGCTGGCATGACTATCCCCGCCTGCCGTAACAACCAGTAACAATCCTCGCTTACTGAAGCTTCACTGGCGGCTGATCTTTGGCGCGATTACTCACGGCGCCGTGCTGACACAATTGCGCCTGGCCGTTTTCGCGGCCGCTGCTCTCGGAGCAGTTTCGGCGAGCCAGGACGCTGACGCGTTTTGGCCGTTCAGCTCCGACCCGCGCCTTGATCTGACACCCACCTATGCCGGCGTCTGCGAAGACTGCGACCTCTCCGGGCGCATTCTCACCGGCGCACGCATGACGCACTCGAACTTCAGCCGCAGCGATTTTTCCAATGCCGTGCTGGCTCGCGCCGACGCCTCGCATTCCGAGTTCAACGGCGCCGACTTCACGCAGGCAGACCTCACGCGCATGCGCCTGATCGACGCTTCCTGCCCGCAGGCCAGCTTCGAACGCGCGCGCCTCGCCCAGGCCAACGCGCGCGGCGCCGACTTCACCCGCGCCAACTTCGCGCAGGCCGACGTGACACGCATGAACTTCGATGAAGCCGATCTCTCAGGCGCCGATCTGCGCTTTGCTCGCGGCCTCACTCAAACCCAACTCAACCAAGCCTGCGGCGACCATCACACCCGCTTGCCGCGCGGCCTGCGCGTTACGCGCTGCGACTAGCGAAGCCGACTAGCCTTTCAGCACGGCAGCTGCCGCGTTGCGGCCGGGCGCACCGCTGATGCCGCCACCGCCGTGGACGCCGTTCCCGCAGAGGAAGAGGTTTTCGACCGGCGTCTTGTGTGTGGACCAGCCGGGCATTGGGCGCATGAAGAACATTTGGTCGAGGATGAGCTGGCCATGGTTCAAATCGCCCTCGGTGAGGCCGTAGGTCTTTTCGAGATCGAGCGGCGTGAGCGATCTGGTTTCGCGGATCGAGGCTTTGAGGCGCGGGAGTGACGCCGACGCGGTGTCGATGGCGATGCGTTCAAGTTCGGCCCGCGCTTGGCTCCATTCGCTGTCGCGCAATTTGTAGGGCGCGAACTGGAAGTGGATGGAGACGACATTGCCGTTGCTGGTGAGTTCGAGATACGGCGCTTGCGAGATTTGGCCGTACTTGGCGGAATCGTAAGCGCGTTCGACATAGCGGATGGCGGGCGCGACGATGACCGTGCCCCGCGGCAGGCCGTGATTGCCGTCGGTGAGCAGATGCACCTTGGCGACGGCGCCGCGCATCTTGATCGATTGGGTGTGCCAGACGAATTCCGGAGGTAGTTCCGGCGCGCCGACGAGATCGAGCAGCGTGTGGCGCGGATCGGCGCCGGAGATGACGATCGGCGCGCGGATCTCTTCACCGCTCGCGAGCCTGACGCCGCTCACTTTCAGATCGTCGATTAGGATCGTGACCACATCGGCGTTCGTGCGCACCGCGCCGCCGCGAGACTTGAGGGCAGTGACGAGTGCGCCTGCGACGCGGCCGATTCCGCCTTCGACCCGCTTGTGGCCAGGTCCGCCGCGGTTCAACCAATTGTGCATCAGCGTGTAACCGCTGCCGGCGGACATCGGGCCGAGTGTGGAATTGTGAACCGCCACAGCGCCGATGGCCGCGCGCATAGCGTCAGACTCGAACCATTCTTCCGTCAGCTCGAGTGCTGACATCGGCAACATGCGGATGACACGGAACATGTCGCGCGGCCCGAGTTTGCGGAGTTTCAGGCCCAGTTGCGCAAGCGGCAGCCCTTCGGACATCGAGACATGCGGCAAGCGCGGCATCGGCGTTCGATAGGCTGCGTCTAGAAATCCAGTCGCATCGCGCATGAAGGCGACGAAGTCGGGCCAACGTTCTGCGTCCTTTGCCGAGAGAGCACGGATGGAGGCGAGCGTTTCTCGGCTGTCGTCCGCAGTGAGGCAGAGCTGGCGGCCGTCTGGGAGCAACGAGATCAGCGGTTCGCTTATTGATGCGGGGAGTCCGTGGCGGGTGAGATCGAGATCGCTGACGATGTCGGGCCGCAGTTGGCCGCCGGCGTGGAGTGCGTCAGCGCTGAAATTTTCGCCGAACGATTCCGTCACCGCCTGTCCGCCGATGATGGCGCGGCGTTCGAGGACGAGCACGCTCTTGCCAGCCTTGGCGAGATAATTCGCCGCAACCAGACCGTTCAGGCCGGCGCCGATAATGATGACGTCAGCCACTAGCGCCAATCCTTGAGCACTTCTTGCGCTGCCATCTTGCCAGCCGCGCCCATGACGCCGCCGCCGGGGTGCGCGCCGGATGCGCCGAAGTAATAGCCGGGCAACGGCGTGCGGAAGTCGGCCCATTGCGGTGCGGGGCGCAAGAAGAAGAGTTGATGCAGCAAGAGTTCGCCGTGGAAGATGTTGCCGCCGGTGATGCCGGCGATGCGTTCGATGTCTTTCGGCGTGATGACTTGTTTGCCGACGATGAGTTTGCGGATGTTCGGCACGTAGCGTTCGATCGTGTTGATCACGGTCTCGCCAAAGGCGTCGCGCTTGGCGTCGTCCCAGCCGCCTTCGATATCGTACGGCGCGTATTGGACGAAACAGGACATAACGTGGTGGCCCGGAGGCGCCATGTCGCGATCGATCATCGAAGGGATGATCATGTCGATGTACGGGTTCTGCGAGTATTGGCCGTACTTGGCTTGGTCGTAGGCGCGCTCGATGTAGTCGATCGAGGGGCTGATCGAGATGGCGCCTTTGTGCAGCGGACTTTCGCCAGGCATACAGGTGAATTCAGGCAGGCCGCTCAATGCGATGTTCACCTTGCCGGATGAGCCGCGCACGCGGAAGTTCTTGATCTGCTCAACGAATTCGTCGGGGAAGTGCTTGCTTTCGACGAAGCCGAGGAAGCTACGCTTCGGGTCAGCGGCGGACATGACGATTTTGGCGCGGAGTTCGTCGCCGTTCTCGAGCGCAACGCCAGCGGCGCGGCCGCCTTTCACAATTACGTTCGCGACGGATGCGCCAGTGCGGATTTCGGCGCCGATCGCGCGCGCGGATGCGGCGATAGCGGCGGTGACGCCGCCGGTTCCGTTCTTGGCGAAGCCCCAGGCGCGGAAGGCGCCGTCGATCTCGCCCATATAGTGGTGGAGGAGAACATAGGCCGTGCCGGGCGAGTGTGGGCCGAGGAAGGTGCCGATGATGCCGCTGGCGGACTTGGTACCCTTGAGCGCATCGAACTCGAACCACTCATCCAAGAGATCGGCGGACGATTGAGTGACGAGCTTCGCGATGCGGTAGAGCTCTTTCTCGCTGAGGCTCTGGGCGTATTGACCGAGCTTCAGGAGCCCGAGCAGGTCACGTACCGACATGGACGTCGGATCGGGCGGCACCAGTGAGAGCACCGGTTTGATCGCCTTGGCGGCGCGGGCCATTTGGCGGCTGTATTCGTCGGCGGCTTCGGCGTCTTTCGGCGAATGACGATAGAGTTCGCGGCGTGTGGGTTCGTGGTCGGGCCAAGCGGCGAGATAGTCGCCATTGTCCATCGGCGTGACGGTGCTCGGCAGCGGCAGAATTTTGAGGCCGTGGCGCGGGAGTTCGAGGTCGCGGATGATCTCGGGGCGCAGCAGGCTGACGACGTAGCTGAACTCGGTGAAGCGATAGCCGGGGAAGATTTCTTCGGTGACCGCCGCGCCGCCAACAACTTCGCGGCGTTCGAGGATGACGACCTTCTTGCCCGCGCGCGCTAGGTAGGCGCCCGCGATCAGGCCGTTGTGGCCCGCGCCGATGATGATCGCGTCGTAAGTGTTCACACCCATGGGCAGCTTACTTTTTCTTCCAGGCGGGATCGTAGAACGGCAGCTTCACGACTTTCGCCGGCGATTGCTTGCGATGGTGTTCGACGGTGATCTCGATGGTGAGCTGCGTGCCCGGCTCGTAATAGGGACGCTGCACGTGCGCGAGCGCGATGTACTTCTTCAGGATGGGCGACCAGGTGCTAGTGGAGGCGTAGCCGATCTGTTTGCCGTCGATCATCACCGGCAGACTACCACGCACGGCCATGCTGGGGATTTGTGGCGGCAGCCCTACTTCGCCGTAGAGTTTTTCGAGGCCCACCCAATCGATGTCGAGGCCGACGAGTTTCCAGGATGAGCCTTCGCGCTTTTCGCGTTCGAGTGCGCGGCGGCCGTTGAAGTAGCCCTTCTTGTCGAGGTTCACGGCCCAATCGAGACCCATTTCGAGCGGCGAGGATTTTTGGCCTTCGATCCAGGTGTGGGTTGAGGCGTTGTAATCGACATCGACCATGAAGAGCCCGGCTTCAACGCGGGCCATGTCCATGGCGAGGATGCCGCACGGCGTGATGCCGTAATCATCCCCCGCTTCCATCAACGCGTCCCACACTGGGAGCGCATGTTCGGCGGGGATCCAGATTTCGTAGCCGAGATCGCCGGTGTAGCCGGTGCGCGAGATGGAGACCGGCGTGTTGCCGACGGCGTTTTCGGCGACGCGGAAATATTTGAGGGGATCGAGTTTGTCGCGGCAGATGCGGTTCAGCACGGCGCGCGACTTTGGGCCTTGCAGGCTGAGCGCGGCCATCTGGTCGGTGACCTCGGTGACCTTCACGTCCATGCCGACAGCGTTCATGGCGAGCCAGCGTAGCGACGGCTCAGCGCTGGTCATGCGGAAGCGTTCGGGGCCGAGGCGGGCGATAGTGCCGTCGTCGAGGAGCTTGCCGTCTTCGTCGCACCAGCCGGTGTAAGAGACGACGCCCTCTTTCATTTTCAGCACGTCGCGCGGCGTGACTTTGTGTAGGAGCCGCGCAGCGTCAGGCCCCTCAATCATGTATTTCATAAGCGGGCTGACATCGATCAGCGCGGCGCGATCGCGGATAGCCCAGTATTCGTGGTCGAGCGAGAGATCATACGAGCCGACGACCATGTAGCCGGCCCAACGGCGCCAGTTCTGGGCGACGCTGAGCGCCGAGGTACGCTCGTGGAAGGGCGTGCGTTTGAGTTGAAGCGTCTCAAGCATGAGCCGTCACAGACACGTTTCGCCGGCCCCGATCAAGCCAGAGAGGGGCCACTTCCACGTTCCGGTGTCGATTTTGCGCGCCTCAGGCGCTGCGCTTCTCCGCGACTTCCTCTTGGATGCGCTTGAACACCGGGACGACGCGCCCGCTCCAAATCTCCAAGCGCTTGCCGCAATCGAAACACTCGAAGAGGCCGATATCTTTGATCGGCAACGTTCGCTCTTCGCGCTCGTAATGGGCGCCGCAGGCGCAGCTGATGATGGTCGTTTCCGGTTTCATCACGCGCCAAGAATTGGCGCGCAAAAGTAAACGAAAGTTAGCGGCGGGGCCGCATTTCCGTATTTTTAGCTACAGATGAGCGTCTGCGCCGCACGCGTTTGCACGCTGCGGTAGAGAATGGGAGACAGGACGCGCTTCGGTCGAAGCTTCTCAAAGGATTTCGTTGGGGGGTTTGCCGAAGCGCGCCCTGTGCGATTTGTTGTGCGAGCCGGCGAAAGCATGAGGCGTTCGGGGCGCTCCGGGTGGCCATGCGTTTACGGACAGAGGGATTTGGTTCGTTCGATCGGCGCGGACTTCTCCCGCACGAGCCTGTCTCCAGGACCGATCATCCCCGACGCTGGGTATCCGGCAGCTCTTGGCGCCTTGCTTTCGTTCCCGGCTGACGTGCGGCGCGAAGCCAAAGTTCTTCGCGTCCCGGACCTCGGTTTCCTTTTTTCTCGCCGAGCAGCGATTTACATCCTCGCGGGTTTCCATCGCATCACGTTCAAACCGCATCTCCTACGCTGATCGGCCTTGGTACCGGAGCCTCCCGTGTCGGAGATGCGAGCAGTGTACGCGCGGTTCGGCGCTGTAGGATTGATTGTGCTCTATCCCCGGTTTTTTGGGGCGAGAGATCAGTTGTCGTAATCGACAAGCACGATCACGCGGTCTGGCGGCGAACTGCCATCAGGTGCGCGCTCGTCTTCGCCAATGGCGAACGGAATAGCCACTGAAAGGCCCAGGGCGACGAGTTCGGTCTGTACCGTTCGCGCCCTCTCCCGACCAAGCGGGTCCCCGCCGCTGCTCAGCAATGTAAACACCGGCCATTCGCATTGAGTGGCGCGGATGTATGTGGCCTCCACGGTTTCTCGCGCCGCGCTGGTCAAGATCGTGCTGTTCGGCTCGAAGGCGATTACAGACACAGTGGCCGGGCACGCCGTCAACGCCTGCACCGGTTGAGCCGCAAACAAGGCAAACGTGACGAATAGGGCTAGGAGTCGCATGCGATGAGTATGCCGACGGCGCGCAGGCTCGCAAACCCCATGATGCGCGGGGCGTGGCGCGCTCGCCGACGCGAAGATTGATCCAAATCAAGGCGTCTCAGCGCTCGCGCGGGCCTCGTGGCCCAATGCGTTATACGATTTCAGCCCGCTCCAAAGCGAATGAAGTGCCGATCCTCGCCTTCCTTGCGCGGAACTTCCCGACCATCCCCGTGGCGGACATCGACAGCGTCTTCGGCTTTGTCGAGCATACGACGCTCTATGGCGGGCGCGCTTACGTTAGACCCGAACTGACGCCCCACGACGTGAACGAACTCTACTTTGCGAACATTGGCGTGCGGCTGCCGCTCACCAACCACTATGTCGAAGAGGCCGAATACGAAGCCGCTAAGCCGATGCTTACGCGTTTCCACCGCGACGGCAACGCCGCCATTGTCACCAACGATGACCTCGCCAAGTGGATTCGCCGCGACTTCCCCAAGTATCGGATCGAAGCGAGCGTCATCAAGAACATCAATAGCTATCAGCGCGTGGGCACCGCGCTCGATCTCTACGACACCATCGTCATTCCGATGGAGCTGAACGAAGACGAAGCGTTTCTTGCTGGATTGCCCGAGAAAAAGCGGATCACCTTGTTCGCGAACGCCGGCTGCGCCCTGACCTGCCCATCAAAGATCTGCTACGTCTCGTTCTCCAAGTACAACAAGACCCTGTCCGGCGAGTTGAAGTGCTCGCAGACGCTGAAAGAACGCGACATGATGGGCATGATCGATTTCGATTTGGCGCATTTGCAGGAGTTAGGCTTCAGCCGGTTCAAATTGCTCCGCTCCCGGCCCGGCGGCATGACTGGCTACTGATCGCTCCGCGGCCGCTCGGCCTATCGCCATTGCACGCGATTGCCATCGAGAATGCGCGGCGCTTCGCCATTGACGACAACGAAACAACGGCCACCGATATCGCGCACGGCGTTCGGGCGCACGATATTCTCCAGGAAATAACACTCGCGCATACAGAGGTCGCCCCAAGGCATGATGCTGCCTCCGGATTCTACCACCCCCCGCCAAAAGCTAATCGGCGCCCGCCGGCACTCGCTCAGCGTACTGACTCTGCTGAGCCTGATTGGATCATGCTCCGCGCCTGCCCGGTACATGACGGGCGTCCACACCGGCATTGAGCCAAAAGCGATGTAGAAGCAGAACCCAATCCAAAAGGTCATGCGAAGAACGAAAAAGACGCGATCGGTCCACACTTGGACCGGCGTTTTCGCCGACGCACCTTCAGCTTCCATCTCGCAACGGTAGCGCCTTCGATTGCGCGCGCAACCTACTCGGCCGCCGCGACCGCCTCGGGCTCTTCGGCTTGGTGCTTCCAGAGGCTGGCGTAGAGCCCGTCTTTGGCGATGAGGGCGCCATGCGTGCCACGCTCGACGATTCGGCCCGCTTCCAAGACGACGATTTGATCGGCGTCGGCGATAGTCGAGAGGCGGTGGGCGACGACGAGCGTGGTGCGGCCGCGGCTAGCGGTTTCGAGCGCTGCTTGGACTTCGGCTTCGGTGGCGGAATCCAGGGATGAGGTCGCTTCGTCGAGAATGAGGATCGCCGGGTTCTTCAGAACGACGCGGGCGATGCCGACGCGTTGCTTTTCGCCGCCGCTGAGTTTGAGGCCCCGCTCGCCAACGCGCGTGTCCCAGCCTTGTGGCAGCGCTTCGATGAAATCGAGGAGTTGCGCGCTACGGGCGGCTTCATTGAGCTCTTCCTGAGTGGCTTCAGGTTTGCCGTAGGCGATGTTGTAGCGGATCGTGTCGTTGAAGAGGACGACGTCTTGCGGAACGAGGCCCAAGGCGCCGCGGAGCGACTGCTGGGTTACGTCCTTGAGATTTTGGCCATCGATGCGGACGGCGCCGTCACTTGGATCGTAGAAGCGGTAGAGCAGTTTCAGCACCGTGGACTTGCCGGCGCCTGAGGGACCGACGATCGCGGTGGTCTTGCCGGCAGGGGCGGTGAAGCTCACGCGTTCAAGGCCAACATCCCTGCCCTCGTGAGCGAAGTTGACATTGTCGAATTCGACTTCGCCGCCCTTGCGGGTGAGCGTGCCGGCGTTCGGCCCATCGGCGACATCGGGCTCCTCGTCCAGCAGTGCGAACATCTTCTCCATATCGATGCTGGTCTGTTTGATTTCGCGATAGGCAAAACCGAGAATGTTCAGCGGCGCGTAGAGGTTCGTCATGATCAGGATGACAGCGGTGATGTCGCCCGGCCCCATCGGCCCGCTCGCAACGAGCCAACCCGCGCCGATAACCATGGCGACGAGGCCGACGGTCATGATGAAACCCTGCGCGACGTTCAGCATGACGAGCGAGGTGTAAGCCTTCACCGCGGCGTTGGCGTAGGATGACAGCGCGCGATCATAGCGCTCGCTTTCGCGTTGTTCGGCGGCGAAACTTTTTACCGTCTCGAAGTTGAGCAGCGAGTCCACCGCGCGGCCGGCCGCTTCGGTGTCGGCTTCATTCATCTCGCGACGGTGCTTCAGGCGCCATTCGGTGACGCCGAAGGTTGCCCAGGCGTAGATGATCACCGTGCCCGCCGCGATCAGCGAGAACATCCACCCATACTTGAAACCGAGCACGGCGGCGGCGAGCAGCAACTCGATCACCGTCGGCGCGATGTTGAAAGCGAGGAAGCGCAACAGGAAGTCGATGGCGCGGATGCCGCGTTCGATGGTGCGATAGACGGCGCCGGTGCGCTTGGATTGGTGGAAGCGGACGGAGAGCGCGTGGACGTGGGTGAAGACGCGCGTGCCGGCGCGGCGTTGCGCCTCTTCGCTGACGGGCTGGAAGATGGCGTCGCGGACCTGCGGACCGGCGGTCGAGGCGAAACGCAGCGCCGCCCAGAAGCCAGCGAGGCCAAGAAAGGTCGGGAATGCGCCGGAGGCGTCGCCTTGGGACAAGGCGTTGATGCCGTCCGCCAGCACAAGCGGCGAAACGACCGCGAGAACCTTGCTCAAGAGGGTAAGGATAAAGGCCGCCGCCAACCGCAGGCGAACGCCATTGTCTTCCAATCCGCCAATCAAAGTAAGCAGTTGCGAGACCGTACGCGTGAGCGGCGGCGCGATATCGGCGGCTGGTTCCGCCTTCGACACTGTCCTGCCCTCGCCGCGCGCCATTTGGAACAATCCTTGAAGGGACCACTTAGGGACGGGGAATTTTCCCCGCAATGCCGTCTGATTGGCTAAACCTGTCCGATGCCTATGGCCGATTCCAGCTCCCAGCTGCCGCACGTGCGCTCCGTGTGCGTCTACTGCGGCTCCTCCAATACGACCAAGCCCGAGTACTTGGATTTGGCGACGCGCTTCGGCGCGGCGATGGCGTCGCGGGGTTTGCGGCTCGTCTATGGCGGGGGCGCTGTCGGCCTGATGGGGCGGGTGGCGAAAGCGGCCCACGAAGGCGGTGGCAAGGTGCTGGGGATCATGCCGCGCTTCTTGGAGCGGCGCGAAATCACCTACAAGGACGTGCCCCACCGCATGGTCGACACCATGCATGAGCGCAAACACATTATGTTCGACGAGAGCGATGCATTCGTGGTGTTGCCGGGCGGCATTGGCACGCTGGAAGAAGCGGTCGAGATGCTCTCGTGGAAACGGCTCGACCTGCATAAGAAGCCGATCGTGTTCCTCTCGGAGGACGGCTTCTGGGCCCCGTTCTTTACGCTGATCGAGCACACGGTCGAGACGAACCTCACGCCCGCTTCGTTCCGCGAAAGCGTGGTGAATTCCTCGTCCATCGAGGAGTGTCTCGCCGCGCTGGGCGCAAAATCGCCGGTCTGAGCGCACTAGGGTTGTAAGAAATCCCGGCCCTGTCGGACTATCGGGGCATGAGGGCTACTCCCGATCAGGACGCGCGCTATCTCGCGGCTGCCGCCGAACATGGGCCGGCGATGCAGCGTTTGGCCTCCGCAACGGAGGCGAACACTGAGCGGCGGCGGGATTTGCTGCAGGATATGCACGTGGCGCTGTGGCGAAGCTTTGCTTCGTATGACGAGCGCTGCGCGGTGCGGACTTGGGTCTACCGCGTCGCGCACAATGTGGCGGCCTCACATGTCGATCGCGAGCGGCGGACGCGGGCGCCGTTGGTGACGCTCGATGAAATTGAGCACATGCCCTCAAGCCAAAACATCTCCACTGAGGTTGAAGAGAGCCAGGCGGTCGGACGCCTGAACGACATCATTCGCGCGCTCGGCCCGCCAGACCGTCAGATCATCACACTCTATCTCGAAGGCCTCGACGCCAAATCCATTTCCGAAGTCACCGGGCTCTCGGCTGGCGCCATCGCGACAAGGGTGTCGCGCCTGAAATCGCAGCTCGCCCGTCTTTTCCAAGAGAACTCCCCAAGAGACGCCAATGTCTGATCACGATCCCCTTCAGAAGCTGTGGACGCAGCAAACTCAGGAGCCTTTCACCATGTCGCTAGCCGACATTCATGAGCGTGCGCAACAATTTCAAACGCGCGTTCAGCGCCGAAACTGGATCGAGCATGCGGCGAGCGTCGTCGTGATCGCGGCATTCGCGTATGTGGCATGGGTAGTGCCTGACTGGGGTGTGCGCGTCGGCGCCGGCCTCATCATTCTTGGAACGCTCTATGTGATGTGGAAGTTGAGCACATTCGCGCGGGCTGCAACGATCGATGAGAAGAATGAGGCCCGTAGTTGGGCGGACTTCCACCGCGCAGAGCTCGTACGACAGCGCGATGTTCTGACGCGGATTTGGTCCTGGTACCTTGGTCCTTTCGTGCCGGGCATAGTGGTGTTTTGGTTCGCGATGGCATTTGCGCCATCGGTGGACCTTCCTCTGGGAGCGCGGCTGCTTATGCTGGCTCAAAACGCTCTAATGGGCGGGGGAATTTTCGCGGCGATCGCTTGGCTGAATGGAAGGGCCGCAAAACGGCTGGGGCGCGAAATTGAAGCGCTGGATCGCACGCGGGACCTCTAAGGAAGGTTTTGCGCGTTCACCGATCAACGAGAGCAAAAAGAACCTGGATCAGGCGGGGAGTCGTCTTGCGCCGAGACCACATCAACGCGTGGCGCCGCGCTTCAACGAGTTGAGATATGCGGCGACGTCGTCGCGGTCGTTTGGGGCAACCATCATGTTGGGCATGCTCAAGTGCGGCGAGTGCAGCCAAGCATTGAGCGCGGTCGGGGTCATGCCGGGCATGTTGGCGATGACTTCGAAGGGCGGCGCCTCGCGATTGGGCGAATTCGTCTGCCCGGAGTCGACCGCGTGGCAAGCCGCGCACGCATTTCGCGCATACGCCAATCCGCGCGCTGGCGACGCTCCGGTGGTCATCTCGGATGGCGACGTTTGGACCGGCGCCCCTGCACAAGCGCTTACTAGAAAGGTTAGGCCGGCGAGTATCGCTTGCCGCATCGATCGGGACATCGCGCAACCTCCGTTAGGGTCCGACAAGGCCGAGCATGAGCTTCACGTGCTGCCATCGTCAAATGGCACGCGTCTGTAGCTCGGCCAGGTCGTTGCATCCCAGCGATCCATCTCACCGCCGCAGTCAACGCACTCGGCGACACCCTTGGAAGGCCACGCCGAGCGCATCCAGATTACCTTGTACGCGGCGCCGCAATGCGCGCACGTCGCGTCGCCTTGAGACTCCATGTCCAACTCCCGAAGGCGAGTATGGGAGGATCGGCGACGCTTGCTTTGCGCCACGTCAATTTACCCGGCGCTTTGTCCAAGTGGGGTCTAAGCTGCCTGCCCCTGCAGCCGCTTCCGCGCCCGCTCTTCGCCGATCAGCGGGAAAAGCGCGGCCATTTCTGGGCCGTGGTCCATGCCGGTGAGAGCTTGGCGGAGCGGCATGAACAGCGCTTTGCCTTTGGCGCCGGTTTTTTCCTTCACGGCGTTGGTGAAGGCTTGCCATGTGGTGGCGTCGTAGGCGCCGGTGGGAAGCACTTCGGCAGCGGCGGCGGCGAATGCGGCATCGGCGATGACGGGTTCGATCGGACCGTCGACGATGCGGGCGTAATCCTGCACGTCTTTAAGCAAGACGAGGTTGGCGCGCACGGCGTTCCAGAACGCTTCGCCCTTATCGGCGCCGAGTTTGGCGAGGCGGTCTTTCCCGGTGGCGTAGTCGTATTGGTGCAGAAGCTGCGCGTTGACGCGCTTTAGATCTTCGGGATCGAAGCGTGCGGGGGCGCGGCCGATCTTGGCGAAGTCGAACTCCGACGCGAGCACGTCAAGCGAGCTGCGCGCTTCGACGGGATCGGAGGTGCCGATCTTGGCCAGGTGCGAGAGCACGGTCATCGGCTCGTAGCCTTCCGCCGCGAGTTCACCGACGCCGAGTGAGCCAATGCGCTTGGAGAGCGCATTGCCGTCTGCGCCGACGAGCAGCGGGAAGTGACCGAACTTTGGCACCGGGCCGCCGAGGGCTTCGAAGATCTCGATCTGCACGCCGGAATTGGTGACGTGGTCTTCGCCGCGGACGATGTGGGTGATCTTGAAGTCGATGTCGTCGACGACGCTGGGCAGCGTGTAGAGGAAGGCGCCGTCTTCGCGGATGAGCACGGGGTCGCTGAGCGAGGCCGTGTCGATGGAGACGTGACCACGGACGAGATCGTCCCATTCCTTGCGCGCGCCGGACAGCTTGAAGCGCCAGTGCGGCTTGCGGCCTTCGGCTTCAAGCTTGGCGCGATCTTCCGCCGTGAGTTTCAGCGCGGCGCGATCGTAAACAGGCGGCTTGCCGGTCGCTTGCGCGATCTTGCGGCGTCGATCGAGCTCTTCCTCGGTTTCGTACGCGGGATAGAGCAGCCCTGCTGCCTTCAGCTTGTCAGCGGCTTTTTCGTATTCGGCGAAGCGATGTGATTGGTTGGCGCGCTCGCCCCATTTGAGGCCGAGCCACGCGAGGTCGTCGACAATCGATTGCTCGTATTCCTTGGTGGAGCGGGCGAGATCGGTGTCGTCGATGCGCAAGAGGACGCTGCCGCCCTGCGGGATCGCGAACAGCCAGTTCATCAACGCCGTGCGGACGTTGCCGACATGGATGCGTCCCGTGGGGGACGGCGCGAAACGGAGGCGAATGGACATTACGTAAGGTCTCGTTGCGGGAAGCCCGGGGTTATGCGGCGCGCCGCCCTCGCCTGTCCAGCGCTCGGGATGCGCTTGCTAAGCGCGGGCGCCGGTCTAGGGTGCGGCAAAGCTGCATTGGAGGCACTGCCATGGCGACCAAGTCGCGCGAAGTTCGTTTGAAGAGCCGCCCTGTCGGCCTGCCGGAAACGTCGAATTTTGAGGTGGCGACAGTCGAAATTCCGGATCCAGGCCCGGGCGAAGTTTTGGTCCGCAATGAATGGATGTCGGTCGATCCGTACATGCGTGGGCGCATGTATGACCGGCCGAGCTATGTGCCGCCGTTTCAGATTGGCGAGCCGCTGCAGGGCGGCGCTGTCGGCACGGTGGTGAAGTCGAACGATCCGAAGTTTGCGCCTGGCGACTTGGTCGAGAGCTTCACTGGCTGGCGTGAGGCCTATGTCTCGCCTGGTTCGGGGCTGAACAAGTTACCGGCGGGCGTGCCGCCACAAGCCTATCTTGGCGTGCTCGGCATGCCGGGGATGACGGCCTACACGAGCTTCCATCGCATCGGTGAGCCGAAGGCTGGTGATGTTGTTTTTGTATCGGGCGCGGCGGGCGCAGTTGGCTCGGCGGTGTGTCAGATCGCAAAGATCCGCGGCTGCACAGTTGTCGCTTCTGCTGGCACCGACGAGAAGCTCGCTTCAAAGAGCGTCGGCGTTGATGCGACGGTGAACTACAAGAAGGGCAATCTGCTCGACAACGTGCGCGCTGCTGCGCCGAAGGGCATCGATATCTATTTCGACAATGTCGGCGGCGATCATTTGGAAGTTGCGCTTGAAGTGGCGCGGCCGTTTGCGCGCTTCATCGAGTGCGGGATGATCTCGATCTATAACGACAAAGAGCCCGCCCCGGCCCGCGCAACATGAGCTACGTCGTCGGCAAACGGATCAAGATGCAGGGCTTCATCGTCTCCGACTTCCTCGACATGCGTGATCAGTTCCTGGCCGAGATGGGCGGTTGGGTGCACGACGGTAAGATTAAGTGGGAAGAAACCGTCGAGAACGGCGTTGAGAACGCGCCGAGCGTTTCTCAACCTCTTCAGCTGTGGAACACGGGCAAGATGCTCGTCAAACTCGGCTGACAATGAACCAACGTCTGTTTCAAGCGTACGTCATGGTCCCGACTGGAGCGCTGCCTCCAAGCCGACAACCGGCCCGGATTCAATCTGGGTCGGCGTGCTGAAGCGCAACGTACGCTTTCAGATGGCGTTCGAGGCGCACAATCCATCGACGCGGACTGAGGCGGAGAAGTTGCTCAACTCGGTGCTGGATGATTTGAAGCGCAAGGGTGAGCGTGCGCTGGTTGGTTTCGATTTTCCGTTGGCCTTTCCGCGCGGGACGGCGGCGGCGCTGAAACTCGCCGGCGATCCGTGGCGGGCGCTGATGGAGTTCCTTGCCAAGGAAACGAAAGACAAACCTGACAACAGCAACAACCGCTTCCAGGTCGGCGCCAAGATGAACCGGCTGATGACAGGCGAAGCGTTTCCGTTCTGGGGCGCGCCCGCGCGCGATGAGCAGACGATGCTTTCGGCCAAGCGCCCGCGCGAGCATGGACCGAACGACCTGCCGGAGCTCCGCTTTGCGGATGAAGCGGCCAAAGGCGCGTCCTCAATCTGGAAGCTCTATTATCAGGGCTCCGTGGGCGGTCAGGCAATCACCGGCGTTCCCGTGGTCAAACGCCTGCACGATGCACGCAACGTGAAGCTCTGGCCGTTCGAGACAGGCTGGAACGCGTTGAAGCCGGCTGATCTTGAAGGCGTGGAAGCAGTGTTCGCAGAGATTTATCCTTCGCTCTATGCGGCCAAACCCACGGCGGGCGAAATCAAGGATCAGGCGCAGGTGCGCGGCGCGTGCGAGCGCTTCAATGCGCTGGACGAAAAGTTCCAGCTTGGCGCTCTGTTCGGCCCCGCGAAGGACGATGAGCGCCGCGAAATCGTGGAACGCGAAGAAGGTTGGATCTTGGGCGCTAACGCTTAGCGGTCGCGCACTTCGCCTTCGGCCAGGGCGGCGATGACCGGCTCTTCGTGCGTGTGCGCTGGCAGAGGCTTCACGGCGATCGCCCACCAGCGGCCGAGCAGCACGATCGCACTCAGCACACTGGACCAGAAGATCGCGAACAAGAGCCCCGCGACACCCATGCCTTGGTGTTCGGCGAGCCAGTAACCCAGAACCGGCATCACCACCGCGTAGGCAAGGACATGGCTGAAAGTCGGAAACCAATTGTCGCTGCGGGCGCGAAGCGCTGATGCGGCGACGACTTGGGTGCCGTCTGGCAGCAGCACGAGCGCGCATACCCACATCAGCGATGAGATCATCGCAGCGAGCGCGAGATCGGCGGTGTAGGCCCTGCCAATAGGCTCATTGAACACGAGAATAACGATCGCCGCGATGATCATCCCGATCGCGTTCAAGCCAATGCCGGTCCACCCCGCGCGCGCGGATTCAAGCGGCGCTTGGCGGCCGATGGCTTCACTGACGAGAACAGCGGTCGCCGCGGCAAGTCCGAGCGCGACCATGAACACAAAGGCCATGAGATTGAGCAGGATCTGATAAGCGGCAACAACTTCAGCGCTGATGCGGCCAGCGATCACCGTCATCCCGGAGAACGCGCCCGCCTCCACCGCTTGGCTGACGGCGGCGGCGGCGCCCACGCCGAGCAATCCTCCATAGCTTGGGCCGTGCGCGCCTCTGCTCTTGCGAACGCCGTAGGTAACGCCATCGCGCAGGAAGAAGATGCAGAGCAAGAGCACGCCGGCGAGGAAAACACGGGCGCCAACCGTGGCCCAAGCCGAGCCCTGCGCGCCGTGTTCGGGCACCCACCAGAGATTCAGCGCGAGGTTCACGCCGTTTGCGAGCCACATCACCGTGGTCGAGATGCCGGGCTTCTTGATCGCCTCGAGGAAGTAGGTGCCGGCGATGTAAAGCAGATGCAGCGGAATCGACAGCGCGAGGATGTTCATCACCGGCGTTGATGGCCCGGCGAGAGCGGCTTCGATACCGAACACAGTGAACGTGCGCTCGCCTGCCGCCCACATAGCGATCGCCGAGATAGCGCCCGCGACCAGTGCGAGGATGAGCCCACGCCGGAGCGCAACGCCGGCGCCCTGCTTATTGCCCTCGCCGATCGAGCGCGCGGCGAGCACCTGCACGCCTTGCAGCAAACCGATAGCGGCGACGAGAAACACAGCCGTCGGCGCCCAGCCGAGGGCTTGGTGCGGCAGTTCACTGGCGGCGAGTTGGCCGACGACGATCACATCCACCAGCGCCATGCCGATGATCCCGAGGCGCGCGAGCGCAACCGGTCCGGCTATGCGCAGCAGGGGCGCAACGAAAGAGTGTCTGGCGGCCATTGGGAGGCGCGCTTTTAGCGGAGGCGCGCGAGTCGGTCGAGGCTCAGGCGGCGGGTGGCTGCCCTGCTGCAGGTGCGTCGGCGGGCTTCAAACCCCGATACAGGTAAGAGGAAAGCCCTGCTTCCAGTGAGGCATATAGCACCATGACCACAAACGAACTGATAAGCTGGAAGATCATGAACCCAATCGGATTTGCGTCAGCCGCGCCCTGCAATGAGGCGCCATTCAGTATGTCGAAACCGAACAGGCGTCCGAGCAACACGGTGATGGCGAACATTAGGATGTAGGCCGGAACCAGCAGCATCAAACGCGCCCAAGTGATGCCGAACATGGCGCCCTTGGTCCATTTCCAGGTCTCGAATGTGAGGATGCGGCCCGCATCAACGCTCGCCGGAGCGGCGAGATAGAGGCGCGATGTAAGGAACAGCCAAACCGCTCCGTAAAACAGCGCGACAGCAAGTATTGCGATGGGGTTCTCCTCCACAAAACGCAACATGATCTGCATCACTGCAGCTTGATCCGAGCCTGCGGCCTGCAAGTCGGCCGAGTAACGCGCTAGTGGCCCGGCGGCCAGCGCTATGCTGACGGGAAGCGTGAACACCACAACGACGATCATCATGAAGAAGCCGACGACCACCATCGACGACCAGACACGCCAGCCGTCTTGCGCCCACCGCGCACGCACAGCATTCACGCCATAGAGCGCCGCAGTGACCAGCGCGCCATAACAAAACGCCTGAATTACGCCGTTGGCGACCATGGTGAGGATGCCCGCCTGGGGCACGGCCAGTGAGAAGGCAGAGACGAGCATCGACGCCATTGCGAAGATCCCGCCAACCACGGCGATGAAACGTAAATTTTCGCGCACGTACCGAAGAGCGGCGCCAACACTTTCCTGAACCGGAACCGACCCTGTCGCCATACCCAAAAAACCTCCTTGGTAGCCGCTTATCGCGCGATTTGGCGGCGCCTGCGAGCTTGAAGCCACGCCCCGGGCGCGGCATGTCATCGCCCATGAAACCTGTTCATGTTGTCGGTGGCGGGCTTGCGGGCTCGGAAGCGGCGTGGGCGCTCGCCAGTGCGGGCGTCCCTGTAGTGCTGCACGAAATGCGGCCTCTAGTGAAGACCGACGCTCACAACACGGAGAAGTTCGCGGAACTTGTGTGCTCCAATTCCTTCCGCAGCGATGACTGGCGCGGGAATGCGGTTGGTTTGTTGCACGAAGAAATGCGGCGGTTGGGTTCGTTGGTCATGGCAAGTGCTGGACCAGCGCAAGTTCCGGCAGGCAGCGCGCTCGCGGTGGACAGGGATGTGTTCTCCGATGCGGTGACGGCGGCGTTGACGGCGCATCCGCTCGTGAGTGTGAAGCGCGGCGAAGTAAAATCGCTCGATGCTTTGCTGACGAGTGAAGATGAGAAGGTGATCTTCTCGACCGGGCCGCTCACCTCGCCCTCGCTCGCGGATGCAATCCGTAATCTGACGGGCGAAGACTCTCTGGCGTTCTTCGATGCGATCGCGCCGATCGTGCATGCGGACTCGATCGACTTCGACATCGCTTGGAAGCAATCGCGTTACGACAAGGAAGGTCCGGGCGGCGATAAGGCGGCGTATGTGAACTGCCCGATGGATGAGGCGCAGTACACGGCGTTCATCAATGCGCTGAACAGTGGCGCGAAGACTGAGTTTCGCGAGTGGGAGAAGAACACGCCCTATTTCGAAGGCTGCCTGCCGATTGAGGTGATGGCGGAGCGCGGGCCGGACACGTTGCGGTTTGGACCGATGAAGCCGGTCGGATTGATGGACCCGCGTGTGGGCAAGCGGCCGCATGCGGTGGTTCAGCTGCGGCAGGACAACAAGCTTGGCACGTTGTTCAACATTGTCGGCTTTCAGACGAAGCTAAAATACGGCGCACAGGAAGAGATTTTCCGGATGATCCCCGGCTTGCAGAACGCGCGGTTTGCGCGACTCGGCGGGATCCATCGCAATACGTTCTTGAACTCGCCCAAGCTGCTCGATGGCACGCTGCGTTTGCGCGCGGAGCCGCGGGTGCGGTTTGCGGGGCAAGTGACGGGTGTTGAGGGTTACGTCGAAAGCGCCGCAATGGGCATGATGGCTGGGCGCTTTGCTGCGGCGGAGCGTTTGGGACGGCCGGTTGAAGCGCCGCCTGCGACAACAGCGTTTGGCGCGCTGATCGCGCACGTGACAGGCGGGCATATAGGCGACGGCAAAGGTTCGTTCCAACCGATGAACGTGAATTTCGGTCTGTTTCCAGAGATCGTCGCGCCGACGCATGGCGCGGACGGCAAGAAGCTCAAAGGCGAAGATCGCTCGCGCGCGAAGAAGCTGGCGTTGGCTGAGCGGGCTTTGGGAGACTTAGGGGCTTGGCTCGGTTAGAATTGCGCCCGGTCAAATGACGTTTGGCGGTGTTTGCGCTATACAAACGCTCTGATCTAACGACGTGCCGGACCCCACGACATGTTAAAGCTCCTGCGTACGCTTGGGATCGTCCTGCTCACCGCGCTGGCGACACTCTTCTGCGTGCAAAATCTCACGACGATTGAGGTCGCGTTTCTTACTTGGTCGATCGCTGCACCGCGGGCGTTGATCTTCTTTGTGCTGCTGACCACGGGCTTCATCTTGGGCTTCCTGGGCCATGCGCTGCGTCCGCGCAGCAAGCCGCGCCAGCCGGACGCTCCCCAGCCGCCGCTGCTGGAGGAGGATCAATAACTCTCAAGACAAGCTCGGCCTGGCGGCCAGCCCTTACTTCTTCGCTTGCGCGCGCTTGAACGCGATTGCCGCGTCTTCGGCGGCGCGCCAGGTGCGCCAGGTTTCGATCGACGGAATCGGATCGTTGGCCCAATCGGGTGCGGTCACGCCTGCAGCGGCGAAATCAGCCAGCGAGAGCGTATCGCGCTCATCGTCTTCAGGATTGGAATTGAGGCGAACGGCCCGCACCGGCTCGCCCACGACCGCCTTTGCGGCAGCATCGTCTTCAATAACCGGAGGCGGCAGGTTGGGGTCGTCAATCATCGTTGGAACTCTCGCGAGCCAGGACGGCCCGCTCAGCACATGGGCGGTAGCACCCAGGTTACAAGGGGCAATCGTTCCGGGAGCCGCCAGAATGCTGACACGATCTTCGCGGCGCCGATGCTCGGCTCCGGGTCCAGCTAGATCTAGATAAGGCCGCCGAGCGGTGAGCTTGGGTCGGCGTATTTTTTCTTTGGCATGCGACCGGCGAGGTAGGACTCCCTGCCCGCGATCACCGCGTGCTTCATCGCGTTGGCCATGCGGATGGGGTCTTTCGGCTTCAGCGATTGCCGTGTTCATGAGAACGCCGTCGACGCCGATCTCCATGTAGCAATAGCGGCGTCGCTGGCGGTGCCGACACCGGCGTCGACGATGACGGGCGCTTTGGTTTGTTCGACGATGAGCCGGATGTTCACCGGATTCTGGATGCCGAGGCCGGAGCCGATGAGCGAGCCGAGCGGCATGATGGCGACGCAGCCGGCGTCTTCGAGTTTTGGGCGTAGACCAGGTCGTCGCTACAGCCAAGGCCATCACGTCGAAGCCTTCGGCGACGAGGATTTTGGCGGCGGAGAGCGTCTCTTCCATGTCGGGATAGAGCGTCTTCTGGTCGGCGAAGACTTCGAGCTTCACCGGCATCAATCGCCGGCTTCGCGCCAGGCCAGGCGTGCGCAGCGCTTCGTCGGCGGTGGAAGAGTAGCCGGCGGTGTTGGGCAGGAAGGTCGTCTTCTTCGGATACATGTGATCGGTGGAGACGCTCTTTGCTCGGATCAGGGTCACAGCGCCGCACCGCGACCGTGACGTCCTCAGCGCCGCTGGCTTCAAGCGCGGCGGCGTTCTCGGCGTAGGTCTTGTACTTGCCGGTGCCTATGATGAGGCGGGAGCTGTAGCTCTTGCCGGCGATGCTGAGAGGGGAGTCAGTCATTGGCGCCTTCTATCCATCGCTAGGCAGGCATCGCGCAACATCTCAATTGCCTTCCACTTCGCCTGGGACTTGTCCGGATCAAGATCGCGGATCAACTTGGATCGCTCCTCTCGCGTTAGTGCGGAGGCGATCAACACAGCGCTTTCGTGAAGGCCAGCGAGCGCCGCAGACCTTGCTGCGAAACCATCCGCGCGAGATCCTGCTTTTAGAAGGCGAAGGACGAGACCCGCGGGCGCCTTGTGAGCGCCGTTGCGTACAGCGTTCAAAGCGCTGACGCCCTTTGCAAGAAACAGCTCAGCGAGCTCTACCTTGCCGAGCGCAAGGGCGAGATCGAGCGCATTTCCCGTTGCTCGCAAAGGCTCGTCAAAGGAACACTTTGCCGCCTCGAGCTCTGACAGCAGCTCACGATCATCTCGGGTGATGGCGTTCCTCATCGCGACGCGCCGCAGCCGCGGATTGCCCGCTATCGTGCCACTTGCCAATGCGCCGCGCCAATCCACGACGGCGCCGCGCACGATGCTCCGTAAGGCGTCGGCTAGGGGGAGGTCATCGTTCGAAACCTCTTCAATGATTGCCGCCAATTGCTCGCCCATCGCAAACTGCTCACCACCCTCGTTGAAGGGATCGCTTGCGAGATCGAGCAATTTGAAGAGTGACGGGATGTCGTCTGCTATCCGGCTCACGCGGTCTTCGTTCAGCCGCAGGACCCATCCAGGCGGAAGCCCTTGCATCCAGGCATGGACGGAGCCGAAGTCTGGGCCGGGTTCGACACAGACGTACAGGCGGTCAGCGTGCTCAAACCCTCCGAATGGGAGATAGTTCAAACGGCCGTCAAACTTGCGGCGATCCCGCTCGGCGGCCCGTTCCGCAAGTTCGGCTTCGTGTTCGATCCATCCCCAAAGATCGCGATAGCCCTCACTGCCGGGATAGAACAATTCTGTGAAAGAGAACTCGACAACCGAATCGCCGAACGTAGCTTCCAGGTCGTAGTCGATTGAACCACCAAACGAGCAGCGCCACAGGGCCTTTAGGCCATCTGGCAATGGGCCACGGCAGTGGCGTTCGATTTCAACAATGGTGGCGTCCGTGATCCCGGGCTGCGCGCCATGGATCAAGCGGCCCTCGTAAGCGACAATTCCAAGGCGCCTCGCCCGCTCAGCCAGCGACGCTTCGAGAATGGCCGCCATCGCTGCTCACCCGCCCCCAACGAACTGGACGATTTCCAGCTGATCGCCTTCCGCCAGAACAATCTGGGACCACAGGCTCTTAGGCGCAATTTCGCGGTTGCGCTCTACGGCCACGCGGCGGCCATCGATCCCCAGGGAGGCGAGGAGTTCCGCGAGCGTCGCGGAATCGGGCGCCTCGCGCGTTTCTCCATTGACGATCAGACGCATGAGCCTTCCTATCCGCCCGACTTAGAACCCCTTGAGCCGGGGTTCAACGCAGGCCGCTATCCGCCCGCGCAGGTACGTTTTGGGGACGATGCCAGACCTGCATCGATCTGCGTGCTGAACGGCCCCAATTTGAACCTGTTGGGGACCAGGAGCCGCATATTTACGGGCACGCCACGCTGGCCGACATCGAGCAGGCCTGCGCCGCCCGTGCCGCCCAGCCTTCGGACGCACCGTCGTGTTTCGTCAGTCAAATGTCGAGGGCGAGCTGGTGAACTGGCTGCAAGAAGCCCGCGACAAAGCAGGCGCTGTTGTTCTAAACGCGAGAGCGCCTATACCCACACCTCGGTCGCACTGCACGACGCCATCAAGGCGATCGGCGTTCCAGTGATCGAGACCCACCTCTCCAACCCCGCGGCGCGTGAGGATTTCCGTCACGTTTCGTTAGTGGGACAAGCCGCAAAGGGCGTTATCGCCGGCTTTGGGGCGACATCATGTTACTGGCCATCGAGGCGGCTGCCTTGCTGGCGAAAGAAGGTCAGAGCGCGTGAGCAAGGCCGAGCCGAGCCGTCGCAAAAAGAAAGCCCACGCGCGTGCCGCAAGTGCGTGCGCCGAAGGCGAAGAAATCAGCGAGCGGTGTTGACGCGGAGTTGGTGCGCGATCTGGCGAAGGTGCTGGACGATACGGGCCTCACCGAGATCGAAGTCGAGTATGGCGAATTGCGCCTGCGATTGGCGCGGACGTTAGTGATGGCGCAGCAGCCTCCGGCGCATACGCACGTCGTGCACTCCGCACCCGCGCCCGCTGCGGCCTTGCCGCCGCCCGCGGCCGCCGCACCTGCTCCAGCCCCCGCACCGGCCGCGCCGCCCGCCGCGCCGGTTGACGCCTCATCACACCCCGGCGCCGTGCTCTCACCTATGGTTGGAACCGCCTATCTGGCGCCAAACGAAGATGCGCCGGCATTCGTGAAAGTCGGCGATCGTGTTTCCAAGGGGCAGACCATCCTGCTCGTTGAAGCGATGAAGACCTTCAACCAGATCCACGCCCCGCATGATGGCGTGGTGAAACAAATCCTGGTCGGCAATGCCGATCCGGTCGAGTTCAATCAGCCGCTGATGATCATCGAGTAATCGATGTTTGAAAAAGTCCTCATCGCGAACCGGGGCGAGATCGCGCTGCGCATTCACCGCGCGTGCCAGGGAAATGGGCATCAAGACGGTGGCGGTGCACTCAACCGCTGACTCCGAAGCGATGCACGTCCGGCTTGCCGACGAGGCGTCTGCATCGGGCCGCCGCCCGCTGCGAAGAGCTATCTGCATATCCCGTCAATCATCGCGGCCGCCGAAATCACCGGCGCACAGGCGATCCATCCGGGCTACGGCTTCCTCTCCGAGAACGCCAAGTTTGCCGAGATCGTGACCCAACACGGCATGACCTTCATCGGCCCGACCGCCGATCACATCCGGCTGATGGGTGATAAGATCGCGGCCAAGCAAGCAGCGATCGACACCGGGATGCCTGTGGTGCCAGGCTCCGACGGCGGCATCAAAGATGAGGCCGACGCGAAAGAGAACGGCAAGCGCATTGGCTATCCGGTGCTGATCAAAGCCGCCGCCGGCGGCGGCGGGCGCGGCATGAAGGTAGCGCGTTCGGAAGACGAAGTGCTCGAGGCATACAACACAGCGCGCGCGGAAGCGAAGGCGGCGTTCGGCAACGACGAAGTCTATATGGAGAAGTACCTGACGCATCCGCGTCACATCGAAATCCAGATCGTCGCCGACGGTCACGGCAACGTCATTCACCTGGGCGAACGCGATTGTTCGCTGCAGCGCCGCCACCAGAAAGTGCTCGAAGAAGCACCCTCGCCGGCGCTCAATGCCGAAGACCGCGAGCGCATCGGCGGCATCACGGCGGATGCGATCCGCAAGCTTGGCTATCTGGGCGTCGGCACGGTTGAGTATCTATTTGAGGACGGCGAGTTCTATTTCATCGAAATGAACACGCGCCTGCAGGTCGAGCATCCGGTGACAGAAATGATCACCGGCCTCGATCTGGTGCGCGAGCAAATCCGCATCGCCAACGGCGCTGAGCTTTCGGTGAAGCAAGAGAATGTGCGCTTCAATGGCCACGCCATTGAGTGCCGCGTGAACGCTGAGAACCCGGTGAGCTTCCGCCCGTCGCCGGGCAAGATCACTGGCTATCACCCACCGGGCGGTTTGGGCGTGCGTTTGGATAGTGCAATCTACGCCGGCTACTCGATCCCGCCGAACTATGACTCTCTGATCGGAAAGCTGATCGTGCACGGGCGCGACCGCGCCGAGTGCCTGATGCGTTTGCGCCGTGCGCTGAACGAGATGGTGATCACGGGCGTTGAAACGACGCTGCCGCTGTTCCGCGATCTCATGAACGAGCCGGACGTCATCAACGGTGACTACTCGATCCACTGGCTCGAGAAAAACCTGAAGGCGAAGGCTGAAGAAGCGGGAGGCTAGTCATGCGGGCATTGTTGATCGCTGCTGTCGCCGGACTATCTGCGGCGTGTTCGCCGCCTGCGGCCACGACCACCGAAGCCCCGGAGGCTCCTGCCGCGCCCTCTCCGGATGCGGTCACGCAAGCACTCTTTGGCGTCCTGACGCCAATTATCTCAAGTGAAATCGGCAAACCCGTGAGCCTGCAGGCCAACACAGTCAACGTGCGCGACGAGTGGGCGTACGTTGATGCGCAGATCCTCGACGCCGATGGTTCTCCCATCGACTGGATGACCACCAACCTCGCCAGCCGCTACGAAAATGGCGCCATGGATGAAGGCGGCGGCGTACACGCCCTGCTCAAGAACGAGAACGGGACCTGGACCGTACTCGAGCACGTGGTCGCGCCAACGGATGTCGCTTGGATCGATTGGGCCAGCCGCCACGGTGTGCCGCCGGATATCCTGGGCCTGCCGTCGAACTGAGTTAACGGCGCGTTGATTGCGGCGCCGTGCTTGCAACCGTGCGCCCCGGCACTCGACTGGGGTTCACCTTTCCATGGCTCAACAATCTTTCGCCGGCCTAGCCGTCCTTATTGCGCTGACATTTGCGATCATGGCGCTACATGGCTGCGCCAGTTCGGAACAGCAGGTCAGAACGCCGGAATTCCATGGCGCGCAGATCGGCGGCGATGAACTGCGTTCGCGCGTCCCCTCGGAAGACTAAACCGCCGGTTCATCCGAGTTGCGACGCCTGGGCTGACGAGCGCGGCGAAGTTTGGCAAGTTAGCCCGCGTGAAGCCGTTCACGCCCGAAGATCTCCTGGCCTGCTATCAACGCGGCGTCTTTCCGATGGCGGAAAGCCGCGACGATGAGGGCTTCTTTATAGTCGATCCCGAATGGCGCTGCGTGTTTCCGCTGGATGGCTTTCACGTGCCGAAGCGACTGGCGCGGACAATCCGGCAGGACAAGTTCACGTTTACGATCGATCGTGAATTCGAGCGCGTGATCGATGGCTGCGCGGCGCCCGGCAAGGATCGCGAAGACACCTGGATTAATCCTGACATTCGCGCGCTCTATGTCGAGCTGCATCGGCGCGGGATGGCGCATAGCGTTGAGGCGCGAGTGAAGGGTGAATTGGCTGGTGGCCTCTACGGCGTGGCGCTCGGCGGCGCCTTCTTCGGCGAGAGCATGTTTTCGTGGGTCACAGATGCGAGCAAGGCGGCGTTGGTGCAGCTTGCCGCTCGGCTGAGGCGCGGCGGCTTCAAGCTGCTCGATGCGCAGTTCATCACGCCGCACTTGGAGCAGTTCGGCGCGCAGACGTTGCCGCGGCGGATATTTCAGGCTCTGCTCGGCCTGGCGCTGGACGCGCACGGAGATTTTCGTGCGCTGCCGGTGGAGACGAAGGGTGCGGAGTTGCTTGCGTTGCTGCGCTAGTAAGGTTCGAAACTGTCGTCTTCAAACGGTTCGTCGATCACGCCTGAGGTGAAGAACCAATCGACAGCGCTTTCGAGACCAGCGTCGCTCGCGAGATAGATCTCGTCGAAGTCGTGGCCCAGCACATAGAGGCGGTTCGGTTCAGCTGGATGGAAGACGAGTTCGTCGCCGCCGACTGTGTCGGCGATCGCGATGCACGCCAGCGCCTTCGATTTTGGCAGCAGGTCGGCGCTCGCGTCCCAGAACCAATATTCATCGATACGGGCGCGCCACTCGCGCGCGTTGTTGGGACCACTAAGAACGTCCGCCGGCGTGGCGATGCGAACGAGGCCGCCAAGGATGCCGCGACCGTAGCGGGTGATGAAGTCGTAGTAGCCCGCCGGAAATTTTGCGTTGAGCGCCGCTTCGGCGGCCGCAACATCCTCAGCGCAAACGGGCGCAAGCGCCTTCGTCGCGCGGAGGCGTTGAAAGCGGCTCATGCTTTGGCGATCCGCTCCAGGCCGCCCATGTAAGGCACGAGCGCGGTTGGCACTTTGATGCTGCCGTCGGCTTGCTGGTAGTTTTCGAGCACAGCGACGAGCGTGCGGCCGACGGCGAGGCCTGAGCCGTTCAGCGTGTGCACAAACTCGGTTTTGCCGTCCTTATTGCGGAAGCGTGCGTTCATGCGGCGCGCTTGGAAGTCGCCGCAATTCGAGCACGAGCTGATCTCGCGATACTTGCCCTGGCTTGGGAGCCAGACTTCGAGGTCGTAGGTCCGGCGTGCGCTGAAGCCCATATCGCCGGTGCAGAGCAGCATGGTGCGGAACGGCAGTTCGAGGCGCTTCAGGATTTCTTCGGCGCATCCAACCATGCGTTCGTGTTCTTCGTGGCTTTGATCGGGCGTCGTGATCGAGACCAATTCCACTTTCCGGAACTGGTGCTGACGGATCATGCCGCGCGTGTCTTTGCCGGCGGCGCCCGCTTCGGCGCGGAAGCAGAGCGTGTCAGCAGTCATGCGCAACGGCAGGGGCGCTTCGTCTAGAATTTGTTCGCGGACGAGATTGGTGAGCGCCACTTCCGCAGTCGGGATCAGCCAGAAATCTTCGCGTGTTGGCGCGCTTTCGAGAATTTCGTTCAGCAGCTGCGTTGGCTTCACTGCGCCGCCGCGTTTCTCGAATTCGTCGTCAAAGCGTTCGAGCGCCTCGTTGAGGAGCTCCTGGCGGCTCATCGTGCGCGCGGCGGTAAACTGATCGTCGACGAACTTCGGCAGCTGCCCGGTGCCGAACATGACGTGGTCTTTGACCAAGAGCGGCGGGTTCACCTCGGTGTAGCCGTGCTCGCCAGTTTGGATATCGAGCATGAAGGCGGCGAGCGCACGTTCGAGACGGGCGAGCTGGCCACGGAGCACAACGAAGCGTGCCCCTGAGAGCCGAGCGGCTGCTTCGAAATCCATCATGCCAAGCGCTTCACCGAGCGTGACGTGATCTGCGGTGAGATCGAGCGCCGGCGGCTCGCCTCCATCCTTCAGATACCAGCGGCGGACTTCGACGTTGTCGTGTTCATCGGCGCCGTCGGGGGTATCCGTCGCCGGCAGATTTGGGATCGAGGCGAGAAGATCGTCGCGCTCCTTCTGCCATTTGGCTTCGTCGACGCCAGTGTCTTCGATGCGTTGCTTCAGCGCCGCCACCTGCTCCATCAGGCGCGAAGCTTCAGCTTCGTCCTTCTTGGATTTCGCCGCGCCGATGGACTTCGAGGCGGCATTGCGCTGGGCTTCAGCTTCTTGCTTGGCCGTAGATGCGGTGCGGAGCTTGGCGTCGAGATCGACGATCTTCTTGGCCATGGGCGGCAAGCCGCGGCGCGCCCAAGCGGCGTCGTACAGGTCAGGGTTCTCGCGGATGGCGCGGATGTCGTGCATGGCGGCTGCTTAGCGGAAGGTGCGCGGAAGCGCTACGGGGCGGGCGGATGAACGTCGGCGGAAGCTTCTTCCTTCGCGCGCGTGCGTTCCATGGCGGCCACGATCCAGATGGAGATTTCGTAGAGCATGTACACCGGCACAGCCATGACGAACATGGAGATGACGTCGTTGGGCGTCACCAGCGCCGAGAACGCCGCAATGCCGACGATGGCGTAGCGGCGCCCCTTACGTAGCAGCGACGTAGAAACGACGCCGATGCGGCCAAGCAGCGAGAGCACCACCGGCAACTGGAACATGAGACCGAAGGCAAGGACGAGCGTCGTCACCAAGCCCATGTATTCTTCGACCTTCGGCAAGTAAGTGACTTGCACAGGCCCCTCAGTGACTTCCTGCGTCAGCGCAAAGTTCAGCGCAAAAGGCATGGCCACGTAGAACACAAAGGCGCCGCCGAGCGCGAACATGATCGGCGCGGCGAGCAGGAACGGCGCAACGGCTGCGCGCTCCTTACGGTAGAGACCCGGCGCGATGAAAGCGTAGGCCTGCCACGCGATCACCGGGAACGCCAAGACGATGCCGCCAAAGAGCGCGATCTGCATCTTGACGGAGAAGAACCCGAACGCGCCTGTGTTAATGAGCTGGATAGCCTCGCCAGCGCGATCTGGATGCGCCACCGCCATCGCCGTTTGGAACGGCTGCACCATGAATCTGAAGATCGGATCGACGAAAATGAAACAGACGATGAACCCGACGACCACGGCGCCGATCGACGTCACCAACCGATCACGCAGTTCACCCAGATGATCGAGCAGCGGCGCGCGCGAGGCTTCGATCTCCTCGTCGTCGGTCAGCTGACTTTTCTTCTGGGTCGCCGTGCTCACGGCGCACTCCGCGCAACTGGCGGCACTACATCAGCATGTTCAGGCACGCCCGCGGATTCTGGCGCAGCCTGCTCTGCGGCGACTTCCGCAGCGGGCTCTACCGGCGCTTCCTGTGCGGGCGGCGGCGTCACTGCAGACGCCGGGATCGCAGGTTGCGACTTGATGCCCGCATAGTCCTCAAGCGTCGGCAGCGGCTTCGTGATTTCGCTGCGAATTTCCTGCAGCGTGGTCGTGCGGCGCAGCGCTTCGACTTCTTTCTTCAACTCATCAAGTTCCGCCTGGCGTGCGAGTTCGTCAAAACCGGTGCGGAACTCTTGCGCCATGCCACGCAGCTTCGCGGTCCACTTGCCAAGCTTGCGAAACAGCAAAGGCAAATCCTTCGGACCCACGACCACGAGGGCGAGGATGCCGAGGATGATGATCTCGTTGAAGCCGAGGCTTGGAAGCATGAGCGGCTAACCCCGCGCGCAAGTGCTTACTGCGCGCGGTCTCCGTTAGTGCGCTCATCGCGAACTTGGGCCGGCGGCGGCGCTTGTTCGGGAGGCTTGTCGCCTTCGGCAAGTCCCTTGCGGAAGCCGCTAATGCCCTTGCCGAGGTCTTCCATCAGGCTGGAGATCCGGCCTGGGCGGCTGAACAGCAAGAACGCCAGCCCCAGCACGATAAGAAGCGGAATAAGGCCAGGCAGATGCATCGAACAGGTACTCCAAACTTGCGGAACGGCGGCCGGGAGGGGTCGCCCTACTCGTCTTCCAGATGATCCACGAAAAAGCTTGCCGCGTCGTCACCTGGGGACAGTGGTTCTTCGTCGCTGGCCATGTCCTCGGTTGGACGGGGCACGTCAATGCCCTGTGCCGCCCGGGGATCGAGAAGGCCTAGAGCCTTGAGATCGTCTTTGCCCGGGAGGGCGTCAAGCGAGGCCAAGCCGAACTGGCTAAGGAATGCGTCAGAAGTACCGAACGTCAGCGGGCGGCCGGGGGTACGGCGCCGGCCTCGGGGCCGAATCCAGCCAATCTCCAGCAGCAATTCCATAGAGCCACGCGAGAGGCTGACGCCCCGGATTTCCTCGATTTCGGCCCGGGTCACGGGTTGGTGGTATGCAATAACCGCCAACGTCTCCATCGCCGCCTTGGGCAGCTTTCGCGGCGTCTCGCGGGTTTCGGCAAAGAGGCTCGAAAGATCGGGCGCCGACTGGAAGCGCCAGGCGCCCCCCGCTTCGACCAACTGCACGCCGCGCTCGGCATAGTCGGCTTTCAGCTTCATCAGCACGGCGGCGACGTCGACGGCCGGGCCGAGCTTCTCGCCCAGCGCCTTCGCTGTGATGGGCTCGCCACCGGCAAACAGCAGCGCTTCGGCGGCGCGGATCGCGTCGGCGCTGGGCTCGACGCGCGGCCGCTCGCCGCCTTCGGTGAAGGCGTCTTCGATGCGTCGCATCTGATCGGCGACGGGGGTTTCGTTGTCAGCGCTCATTCTGCGCTTCCATTCTGAACTGGCTTGGCGCGCACGAATAGCGGCGCAAACGCCTCCGCCTGCCGCAGCTCTAGCTTGTGTTCGCGCGTAAGTTCCAAGGCGGCGCCGAAGGTGGAGGCAAGATAACTCTCCGGCGGCGGCGCATCGGGGCCACTTTCGGTGGCCTGGGCGACGTTCTGGATGGCGCTCCATTCCTCAAGCTTAGTCAGCGCCTGTTCGAGCTTCTTGCGGGCGGTTTCGAGCGGATAGGCGCGACGGACGAAGGTCTTATAAGCGCGCTTGCGGATGCTCTTCGAGCGCTCGGCGCAATAGGCGTTGAGCAATTCGTAGAGATCGGCCTTCCAGACGGTCTGTTTGGTCAGCACCGTGGGTTGGGGCTGACCGTTGAGGAAAATGTCGCGGTTGAGCTGCGGCATCTCTTCGAGCTTCTTGGCCATCGCGCGAGCGGTGGCAAGGTTCATGAGCTTCTGGCGCAGCGCTTCTTCAAGCTGAAGCGGATCAGGTTCGTCGGCCGGGAGTTGCGGCTTTGGAATGAGCTGTCGCGATTTGATCAGCACCAGCCAAGCGGCCATCACCAGATAGTCGCCGGCGATCTCCATGTTGTGGGCGCGCGCCGTCTCGATGAAGCCGAGATATTGGTCTGCGAGATCGCCGACGGAAACTTTGGCGATGTCGATCTTTTTGGTGCGTGCGAGTTCCAAGAGCAGATGCAGCGGGCCTTCGAATGCATCGAGCGCCAGCAGAAGCGCGTCGCGCCCTTCCGCCTCCTCAGCGGCGCCGAGGTCGAGGTCCAGTGTCTCTGCGTCTTCGCTCACGGGTGGAGCTATAGCCTCAAACCGGCGCTGAATCAGCCAGTAACTGCTTGAACTTGACCCAGCCGGCCTCGGCATCGAATTCGCGCGGCTGGCGTTTTGCGAAGGCTTCTACAGCGCGGGCGCGAACCAATGGCAAGCCATCGAGGTCGCGACAGCCTTTCGCGACTTGCCGCATTTCATCGAGCTTGCCCGAGCACTGCAAAACCACATCGCAACCCGCCCCAAGCGCGGCTTCGGCGCGCTCGGTGAGGTCGCCGTTCAGCGCATACTGCAAAGCATGCATGTCGAGGTCGTCGCTCATCAGCATGCCCTGGAAGCCGATGCGCTTGCGGATGATCTCGTCGATGACAAACGGCGAGCAGGTCGCGGGGCGATCTGGGTCCCAGGCTTCGAAGACAATATGGGCGGTCATCGCCGCTTCGGCATCCGCGAGCGCCGCGAACGGATGCACATCGTTGGCGAGATCAGCGTCCCTGGCGCCGACTTTAGGCAGCGCAAGGTGACTGTCGGCGGTGGCGCGACCGTGGCCAGGCATATGCTTGATGCAGCCAGCGACGCCGCCATCATGCATCCCTTCGAGCGCAGCGCGCGCGAGCAGCGCCACTTCTTTGGGGTCAGCCGAGAACGCACGATCGCCGACGATCTTGTCCGAACCTTCAACCGGCACATCGAGCACTGGCGCGAAATCGCCATCAATGCCGATGTCTCGCAGTTCGTGGGCGATCAAGCGATACCCCAGTTGCGCCGCTTCGCGACCAGCGACCTTGTTCTTGGCGTAGATCTCACCGAACTTACCGGCGGCGGGCCATGTTGGCCACTCAGGCGCCTTCAAGCGCGCCACGCGGCCGCCTTCTTGATCGATCCAGACGATCGCGTCGTGACCGACGGTGTCGCGCAGTTCGACGTTCAGCGCCCGCACCTGCTCGCGGCTGACACAGGCTTCGCGGAAAAGGATGAAACCCCAGGGCTGAACATCGCGAAAAAACGCGCGCGTCTCGTTATCGAGCTTGGGCTGGCGGAGACCTAAGAGGCACGAAAGCATGATCGCTCTTAGCGCGCCGCGACGATGCAGTCCTGGCCCATCTGCCGTATGCGCTCACAGAAGAGCGTGGCGTCATCGCTGGTGGCGAAGAAGCCGGCGCGGACGCGGTAATACACGCCACGGGAACCGAGGTCAGCGCGTTGCACATCCATATGCGCATCCGCGAACAGGTTCGGCGCGCGCGACGCAAAGCGGCGCCACGACGGTTCGACCGCCGCCTCAGAGCGAAGCGCGGCGAGTTGAGCGACGAAACGACCGTTCGAGGCGAACTGCGGCAGAGACGCTGACCGTTCAGGCAGCGGGTTGAGTTCCACCATCGGCGTTTCTTCGGCCGGCGTCACGGGCGCAAGCGGCGCGGCTTCGGTGATGGTCGGTTGCGGCGGCGGCTCCGGCGGTGGCTCGATCTTGTATGGGCCCGCTTGCGCCGTGATCCGTGGCACTTCAGGGGCGCTGTAGAGCTGCCATAAGAAAGCACCGAAACACACGGCGATGACGATCATCAGCACGTAGAGCACGCCAGCGTGACGCGACTGGTCGTCGTACGCATGCATGCGTGGATCGTAGCTTCTGCTCAACGGGCGCTCTCCGGAATCGCAAGCAAACGTTTACCACGGCGCACCTTCACCCCTGCTTAACGGGGCGCGGAGCAGCCATGCATGATTCCATAATTCCGGAGACGTAACGGAGTGGTTAGCGCTCCAAGCGGAACAAGCGCTTGTGCTCGTCGATGGCGAAATCATCAGTCATGCCCGCGATGTAGTCGCAGACGCGGCGTGCGGTGCGTTGGCTGCTAGGGCCATCACCGCCCTCCTGCCAGTTCGGCGGCAAGAGTTCCGGCTCGGCGATCAAGAGATCGAAGAGCTGGCGGAGGATTCGCTTGGCGTGGCTGCGCGAGCGATTGACCTTCCAGTGCCGATACATACGCGCCATCAGAAAGCGGCGGAGCACCGATTGGTGCTCATTCATGACGTCCGAGAATCCGATCAGCGGGACACCCGCAGCGCGGACATCTTCGACGCTTTGCGGCTTCGCTTTTTCGAGGCGATCGTTGGATTCCCAAACTAGGTCGTCGATCCAAACGCCGATCAGGCGGCGGATGGTTTCGGCTGAGGTGCGGAACTCATCAACGCCTGGGTGATCGCGCTCAACGGTGAGCAGCACCCGCTCAACCATCGGCACTTCTTCGCGCAGCTCTTGCAGCGAGAAAAGACCAGCGCGCAGCCCGTCGTCGATGTCGTGATTGTTGTAGGCGATGTCGTCGGCGTGGGCTGCGACCTGCGCTTCCAGGCTTGGCCAAGAGTCGAGTTCGAGATCGTGGGTGTGGTTGTATTCCTGGATCGCGATCGGCAGATCTTCAATCTTCTGGCCATAGCGGATCAGCGGGCCGTTGTGTTTGACCACGCCTTCAAGGGTCTCCCAGGTGAGATTTAGACCGTCGAACAACGGATACTTGCGTTCGAGCTTCGTCAGGACCCGCAGGGTTTGCGCGTTGTGGTCAAAGCCGTGGTAGCCCTCCATGCAGGCGTCGAGCACGTCTTCGCCTGTGTGGCCGAAGGGCGGGTGGCCGAGGTCGTGTGCGATGCCGAGGGTCTCGGCAAGGTCGTCGTCCAGCCCCATGACTCGGGCGACGCTGCGGGCGATCTGGGCGACTTCGAGCGAGTGTGTGAGGCGCGTGCGGTAGTGGTCGCCCTCGTGGGCCACGAAGACCTGGGTCTTGCCGCGGAGGCGACGGAACGCCGATGAGTGGACGATGCGGTCACGGTCGCGCTCGAAGGGCGTGCGGGTCTTGCTTTCCGGTTCTTCATGCAAACGGCCGCGCGAACGGGCGGGATCGGTGGCATAAGGGGCACGTGGCGGACGCACGAAAGGCGGCGGCTCCTTGGGGACCCGCGCCTTTTTCACTGCTTTCTGCCCGTCAGCCACGAACCGGCTTCTCCTCGTCTTCAGACAAGGATCATATATAGGGCCTAGCACTTGAGAAACGCCCAAAGGTCACTGTTAACGAATGGCTGACGTCGCCCTCTCCGCCGCCGCCGCCGAGCGGATCAAGTCCGTGGTTTCGGGCGAGCCGGCGGGTGCTGGTTTGCGCGTGGCGGTCGAAGGCGGTGGCTGCTCTGGGTTCCAGTACGAGATTGGCTTGGCGCGGGCGGCCAACGCAGATGATCTGGTCATCGAACGGGATGGAGCGCTGCTGTTTATCGATCCGGTCTCGTTGCCCTTCTTGTTGGGCTCTGAGGTCGATTGGGTGGATGAACTGATCGGCGCCTCGTTCAAGGTGAAGAACCCAAATGCAACGTCGAGCTGCGGCTGCGGCGTCAGCTTCTCGGTCTAATGTTCGGCTCGCGCTCTAAGCTCGATAGAGGTCTCGACGCGTTCGAGAAAGGCGAGTGGAAGAAGTCACGCAAGCTCCTGGAAGAAGCGCTGCAGGATGAGCCGCGTCCAACCGGCTTTTATCATCTGGGCGTTCTCTACTGGCGCGGACTTGGCGGCGCAGCGGACAAGGCGGCGGCGGTCGACTGTTTTGAGCGCGGCGCAGAGTTCGGCCATCCCGGCGCGCAGACGGCCTATGGCATTGCGCTACGCTCCGGCGTGGGCGTGATGAAAAACAACGACGCGGCCGAAGCGCAGTTTCGCTCGGCCGCCGGCGGTGGCGACCGCGAAGCTATGGTGCAACTGGCGACAATGAGCGAACAGGAAGATGCGCGGCGCTGGCTGATGCGTGCGTCCGAACTAGGCTATGCGCCGGCGATGCTCCATCTCTCCGACATGCTGATGCAGCGCGATCCGGTTGAGGCGCTGTCATGGCTCTATGCATCAGTAACGCTCTCGGCGGATGACGCAGCGCGGAAACGCGCGGGCGCCCTGGCCAAAGAAATGAGCGCCAAGGAAATCGAGCAAGCGCAGAAGTACGGGCGAGACTACGCGCGCGATATCCGGGACAAAACGCAAGCGAGGAAGTAACCTTCACGCTGCGGCGCCGCTGGCTGGTTCGCCGCAAGCGGTCCATACATTCTCGCATGAACGTCGATGAAGCTCTGAAGACGCGGATTTCGGTTCGCGCGTTTAAGCCCGATCCGATTCCGGAGGCGCTGGTGCGCGATATTCTAGAGGTGGCCCGGTTTGCGCCCTCGGGCGGCAATTTGCAGCCGTGGAAGGTGATCGCTGTCGCGGGCGCCGAACGTGATGCCGTGGTGGCGCTTGCGAAGGCGAACTTGCCGGGCGACGAGGGCGAACGGCCCGTCTATCCACATAACCTTTGGGAGCCCTACCGCACGCGCCGCTACAAGCTCGGCGAGGATATGTATGCGCTGTTGGGCATTCCGCGTGAGAACAAGCCAGGGCGACTGATGCATCTGGCGCAGAACTTCGAGTTCTTCGGCGCGCCCGTAGGTTTGTTCTTCGTCATCGATAAGGCCATGGGCCACGGCCAGTGGGCGCACATGGGCATGTTCATGCAAAGTGTTGCGCTCGCGGCGCTGGAGCGCGGCGTGCAGAGCTGCATGCAGGAAGCTTGGGCGCGCATGCGCACACCGCTCGCCATGCACTTCACCCTGGGCGATCAAGAAATGATCTATTGCGGCATGGCGCTGGGATATGCCGACGACACGAAGGCCGTGAACGCGCTGCGCGCGGACCGCGCAAGCGTCGACGAGATCGCGACGTTCAAAGGGTTCTAGATTCCGACGTCGTGCGCGGGGCTCAGCTCACGCGCTCCGAGCGCGCGTTGCCAAGCACGCCGTCTTCAGCAAAATCGACGATCGCGAACAGCAAACCCATCAGCAGCAACCACAGGATCGGCGCGAGCAGCATTGGGATCGCGTGGTGGTGGCCGGTGGCGTATGCCCCCCATGCGGACTTGACTGCGACGAACGCGGCAATCGGATAAATCCAGCACAAGAGTTCGGCCACCAAGAGCGCCGCTTTCGAGCGCCAGTGCGCGCGCTCCTGCGGCGTCAGCAGCCTGAGCGCGAGGCCGAGGCTGGCGAGCCCCACCGCGACGTGGAACAGAGTGAAGGCCCACAGGATTACAGTCATGGCGCCTCCTAACACAGCGCGCTGATTTTGGCTTTCCCCGAAGGGGCAAAAATGTTGGCACAGGGCTCGAACAAGACCGCCCCGGTCGCTCCGGGCTGGCGATTAGCCGCGTACGCGGCTAAGCCGCCGTCATGGCCCTTAAGATCGCCGCCTGGAACGTCAATTCCATCCTCGCGCGCCTGCCCACGGCGCTAAAGGTGTTCGAGGAAGTGAACGCCGACATTTGGTGTCTGCAGGAGATCAAGTGCGAGGACCCGCGCTTTCCCCGGCTCGAGTTCGAAGCCATGGGTTTCAACATCGAGACCTTCGGGCAGAAGAGCTATAACGGCGTCGCCATTCTCTCAAAGCATCGCATCGAAGAAACAGTGCGCGGCGTGCCTGGCTTGGAGCATGAGCATGCGCGCTATATCGAGTGCGTGATTGCAGCGCCCGATGGGCCGGTGCGGGTGGCTTCTATCTATGCGCCGAACGGCAATCCGATTGGGACGGAAAAATTTCAGTTCAAGCTCAAATTCATGGACGCGTTGAAGACGCACCTGAGTGAGCTACTGACGCTGGAAGAGCGGTTCGTGATCGCGGGCGATTACAACGTCATCCCACGCGAGGTGGACTGCCATAATCCTGCGGTGTGGACGGGCGATGCGCTGTTTCAGCCCGAGACGCGCGCCTCGTATAGCGCCCTGCTTAATCTGGGATTGCGCGACGCCTACATGCAGGCCGATGGCGCGGCACATCGTTATACGTTCTGGGATTACCAAGCCGGCGCCTGGCAGAAAGATCACGGCATCCGCATCGACCACTTGCTGCTCTCGCCCCAAGCAGCGGATCGGCTCGATGGCGTGGAGATTTTCAAGAAGGCCCGCGGGCTGGAGAAAGCGAGCGATCACGTGCCGATCGTGGCGATCTTCGCCTAATCCTTGGTCTTTGGTGCGATTACGCTTTCATCGTCGGGGTCGTCTTCCTCCGCCGCCGGGATGGCGTAGCCGTTGCTGAGCCAACGGTTGAGATCAACGTCGGCGCAGCGTTTGGAGCAGAACGGGCGGTACTTCGGGTCCTGCTCTTTGCCGCAGATCGCGCATTTGCTCATAGCGCCCTCGCGTCGATCTTGTCGCGCGGGCCGGGCGCTGAATCGATGCTCCATCGCATGCCGATGCGATTGGAAAGCTGCGCGCGCCAATCGATCTCGGCGGTGTCGAGCCAGGCTTTCACTTCAGGCGCGACGGTGCAGGCGATTTGGCGCCCGGTTTGGGATCGACCCTCACGTTCGATGGCGCGGAGCGCCATGAGAGCTACGGTCTCTGCGCTGGAACGGCCATCAGGATCGCGAAGCTGCTCGTGCAGAGGCGTGCGCAGCTGCGAGCGCGCGAGTTCGTAAACGCCGAACTTCGACAGCCCACCGAATTGAACGCTCCACGGATCGTTGGTGAAGGCAGCACGCACCGCATCTTCCAGTTGCTTCACATGCGACTTGGCCTTCAACGACACGAAATCAATAGCGATAATGCCGCCCAGATTGCGCAGCCGGATCTGTCGCGCCGCCTCGCTCGCGGCGGCGATGTTGAGATCGAGTGCGAAGCGTTCTGGATCGCCGCTGCCTTGGCGGGCGCCGGCGTCAACGTCGATGGCGACTAGCGCGGTGACAGCGTCGATGGTGAGCATGCCGCCGCCAGGGATCGGCGTCGTGCGAGCCAGCCCGTCCTCGATGGCCGCGTCGAGCTTGGCGCGGACTTGAGGATCGGGCGCAGGCTTCGCAAGCAGCAGTTCTGAATCACTGTCGTGTTGGGCGATGCGATGCGGATTCTCGCCGTCGTGACCGGTTTCGCTGAGTTCGACGACCGGATTTTTGCCGCGTGCGGCTTCACGTGTGACCGAGACGATAACGCCCTGGCCCTCGCGCAAGTTCACCCGCTCCCTGCGCATACGGGCGCGGCCGTCGTCGCCCAGCGGCAGGAATCCTTGCTGGTCGCGAAGGCCAAGATCGAGGAAGGCGCCACGGCGGCGTTTGTCGAGTTCACGGACACGCGCGCAGTAGAGCTCACCCCAGCGGGCGCGCCGGCCTTCGTCGCTGGCGCGGGTCACTCGCAGCGCGATGGGTTTGCCATCGCGCACCAGTGCTTCGCGCGTTTCGCCGATGGCGGCATCGAGCCAGGTTTCGAGCGGCTCGCTCATGTGCAGGCGGACTCGATGAGGTTCGCGGTCTCAAAGAGCGGCAAGCCGATGACGGAAGAGTACGAGCCGATGATCGAGGTGACGTAGCGGCCGGCGAGACCCTGCGCGGCGTAACCGCCGGCTTTGCCCTGCCATTCGTTGCTGGCGATGTAGGCTTCGATCTCTGCCGCGCTCAGAACTTTGAAGGCGACACGGGTTTCGACTAAGCGATCGCGGAGTGCGTGCGCCGTCTTCACAGCGACGCCGGTGTAAACACGATGCGAGCGGCCGGAGAGAAGCCGCAGGCACTCGCGCGCCTCCTGCTCGGTTTCAGCTTTCGGCAACACGCGGCGGCCAACGGCTACGACAGTGTCGGCGGCGAGAATGATGGCGCCGTCGGCGTTCACCGCTTCGGCCTTCTGCCGCGCGAGGCGCAGCGCGAGGTTGCGTGGCGTTTCGTCTTTGAGTGGCGTTTCGTCGATGTCGGCGGCGATCACGTCGTCGGGCGTGATGCCTATCTGCGCGAGAAGCGCCAGCCGGCGCGGGCTCGCGCTGGCGAGAATGAGGCGGGTCATGGCCGCTTCGGAAAGCCCAGGCGCTTGGCGATGATGTTGTCGACGGTGCGCGGACCGAGCCAACGCGGCAGCGTCACATCCATGAATTCGTTGCGGAGGATGCGGTAGCGGGTTTTTGGCTTCGGATCGGTGAAGCACTTCCAAACCAGATCGCCCACGTCGGACGCGGGCAAACCCGCGCGGCCCTGCGCCAGCATGTAGTTTTCAACACCCTTCAGCATTGGCGCGTAGTCGGTGTTGCTGAAGCGCGAGAGGTCACTTTCGCCGGCTTTGTCCCAGATCGGTGTCGCGATGGCGCCGGGGCCGACAACGATGACATCAATGCCGTAGAGCATGAGTTCGCGGCGCAGCGACTGCGAGTAGCCTTCCATCGCGAACTTCGAGGCCGCGTACGGCCCGACAAAAGGCGCGCCGTTTTGACCACCGACCGACGATATCATCACGATGCGGCCCGGCTTGCCGGTGCGCGCCTTATCGGCGCCAAGCTGATCCGCGAACGCGCGCGTTACGTTGTGGACGCCGAAGAAATTAATCTCGAATTGCTTGCGCAGCTCGTCAGTGTCGAGGTGCAGCAACGGGCCGGCGACGGCGATGCCGGCGTTGTTGAGCAGGCCGAAGAGTTTGCGGTTGCCTAGCGCTTGCGCCACTTGCGCGGCGCCGGCGCGCACGGCGGCTTCATCGGCGACGTCAAAGATCAGCGGCGTGACAGCATCTCCGAATTCCGCCTTCAGGCTGTCGGCATCCGCCTGCTTGCGCACGCTTCCGAACACATGCGCGCGCTCACGCACGGCCTTCACGACCGACGCGCGGCCGATGCCGGTTGAAGCGCCGGTGACCACCACCGCGCGATCGAGGGAGCCGGTCGTCATGTTCTTTGAGCCATTACTTGAAGCGATACGTGACGCGCCCCTTGGTCAGATCATAGGGCGACATTTCAACCAGGACCTTGTCGCCGGCCAGAACGCGGATGCGGTTCTTGCGCATCTTGCCTGCGGTGTGGCCGATGATTTCGTGTCCGTTTTCCAGTTCGATCCGGAAGGTCGCGTTGGGCAGAAGCTCCATCACGGTCCCGGCGAATTCCAATAGTTCTTCCTTGGCCATTCTTTCTCCTGAATCGGCGCTAGCGGGGGGCCTTATAGGCGCGAGGTCCTATCCCGTCGATGGGCGCGGGAAACGTGCGGCGATGCGCCGGGCGAGCCCGTCCCGGACCGTCCGGTACTCCATAAGTACTTGTTCGCGGGAGCCTTCCGCCAAGGAGGGGTCGAAAGTCGGCCAATATTCGGCCGCCGCCGCCAGCTTGGGAACGAGTTCCAGGGCAGTGTGATGCGCCTCGGGGGAGAGCGATACAATCAGATCGAAAGGCCCATCCTCAAAGTAATCACTCTCGAAGAACTCGAAGCCTTTGGGTTGATAGCCGCCTATCTCGCCGCCTGCCTCGTCCATGACAAAGGCTGCCATGTAGGAAACCTCCTCGCCGGGGCGAAGGCCCGCGCTGTCGACCCGGACGGCCGAGCCAAATTGCATCCGCATCAGCTCCGCCGCCATGGGCGAGCGGATGACGTTGTGGGTGCACGCAAACAGCACCGACGACGGCAGCGCATCAGGTGCGGACATGTAGAGCGCAGACAAGCGTGAATAGACGCCGCGCGGTTTCGTTGTCGATCGTGAAGTGGCTGGCGAGCGTTTCCTGCAGCACTTCAGCTGCTTCGTTATGAAGGCCACGCCGGCCCATATCGAGGGCCTCGATGCGGGCGGGCGGCGCATCGCGAATAGCGGCGTTGTAACTTTCGCAGATGAGTGCGTAGTCCTTCACGATCTTGCGCAGAGAGCCGAGCGGAGCGTGATGCAAGATCACCCGCACGCCCGCCTCGTCGCTAACATCGAGCACTAGACGGCCCTCGGACATGCCCAGCAGCAGCACGTAAGGCCCACGATCCGCGTTAAGGATCGCAAATGAGTTCGACTCTTTCAGATCAAACAGCGCGATGCGTCGCTCGTGCTCGGCGTTCGAAGACGCGGGCGCCAGCGAGCCTTCGTCCAGGTTAATCTCGGCAAGTCGGTCGCGCTCGCTCATCGCAGCGCCTTCAGTTCTGCTCGTGGTCGGGACGACGCGGCGTCGGCCAGGTCGGGCCAGTGTCAATTAGCACCGCGTCGAGGCACTCAACGTCAATCGCGATCTCACCACCGCCGGCCAACAGCAAGCGTACGACGCCGCCCGGCGGCTCTTCTTCCGGAATGAAGCCGATAGAGAGCAGCGAAGCGAGGGCGTCCTCAACGTCGGCGCGGACGCGGCGGCTCTTGACGCCAAGCACTGAGTCAAACGAGAGCGCCGAACGCACCCGTTCGTACGGGCCTTTGTCACCCGCGGTTTCCCAACGAAAGCGATTGAGCATGACCGTGAAACGACGCGCCTTCTTGTCGAAGCTAATCTCACCGACGCGGACGAGCGCGTCCTGCACCGCAGCCCCGATAACATCGAGGTCGCCAACATCTTCGGCTATCAAGCGGAGCAGACTTGTGCTCATGCCGCCTGTTCTTCGCGTTGACGCACGATTTGCGCGCCGCAGGCCTGGAGCTTTGCCTCCAGCTTCTCGAAGCCGCGATCGAGGTGATAGACGCGATTCACAGTGGTTTCGCCCTCGGCGGCGAGACCAGCCACCACGAGGCTGACAGAAGCGCGGAGGTCCGTCGCCATCACGGGAGCGCCGAACAATTTCGGCACGCCCGTGACCACCGCTTCGTTCGCATGCACCGCGATCTGAGCGCCGAGGCGCGCTAGCTCGGGGGCGTGCATGAAGCGATTTTCAAAGATCGTTTCTTTGATGCGTGAAACGCCATCGGCTGTGCACATCAGCGCCATCGCTTGCGCTTGCAGGTCGGTCGGAAAGCCGGGGAATGGCTCTGTCTCGAAGTCGACCGCCTTCAACCGATCCTTCACCGCGCGTTGAATGCGGAGGCCACGGCCTTCCGCTTCAACGCGAACGCCTGCGTCGCGCAGGAATTTTATCATCGCGCCCAAATGCTCGAAACGCGCGCCCTCGAGCAGCACATTTCCGCCAGCGGCAGCTGCAGCCATCGCATATGTGCCCGCTTCAATCCGATCGGCAACCACCGGGTGCTTTGTACCCGAAAGCTTGGCGACGCCCTTGATGTGGATCGTGCCTGTGCCCGCGCCTTCAACCTTCGCGCCCATCGCGTTCAAGCAATCGGCAAGGTCGGCGATCTCCGGCTCACGCGCGGCGTTCTTCAACACAGTGTCGCCGTTGGCCAGCACCGCCGCGAGCATGGCGTGCTCGGTGGCGCCGACGGACGGGAACGGGAACTCAATCTCCGCGCCTTTCAAACCGCGCAACGCCGCCGCCTTCACATAGCCTTGCTCGATAACGATATCGGCGCCCATCGCTTCGAAGGCCTTCAGGTGCAGGTCGACCGGGCGCGCGCCGATGGCGCAGCCGCCAGGGAGCGAGACAGTCGCGTGGCCGGCGCGTGCGAGCAGTGGTCCCAGCACGTTAAACGACGCGCGCATCTTCCGCACTTGGTCGTATGGCGCGATGGTCGAGACGATCTCGGCCGCGTGCATACGCAGCGTGTGGGTTTCCTTGATCCAGGTTATCTCGACGCCCAACGTCTTCAGCAGCTGAGCCATGAAGCGCGTGTCCGCCAGGTCGGGCATGTTCTCGAGCATCAGCGGCTCAGCGGAAAGCAGCGCCGCCGCTTGGAGCTTCAACGCGGAATTCTTGGCCCCGAAGATCGGGATAGTTCCGTTGAGCGGCGCGCCGCCCGTGATGACAATACGATCCATGAGGGTCTTTCGCCGGCTCCCCCCGGCGGGCGGTTTATGGGATGCGGCGGCGGCGTAAGCAAGGCGAACCCCATGCGTAGGAGCATGGCTTGGCGCTAGTTTTTCTTGGGATCAGCCGCCTTTTGGGCCTGCTTGCGGCGCGCAATGTTGCGTTTGAGCGCCTCTGCCAAGCGATCTGCGCGTTTCGGCGGCGGTTTCTGCTTCTCGTTCACTAGTCGAATCGACCCTTCGCCCGGCCCCGGCTAAAGTACCCACCGGGGGACTTCATGACGGCCGAAGCCGCGCCAAGCCATACTTTCGCGCACAGCGGGAAGTTCTTCAACGTGCTTGGCCTCGCGTTGAAGAACGCGGCGCTGACCATCATCACGCTGACCATGTACCGCTTCTGGGCGCGCACCTCGATGCGCCGCCGTCTCTGGTCGCGGACATGGGTGCTCGGCGATCCACTCGAATACACCGGCACCGCTGGCGAACTCTTCCGCGGCTTTCTGATCTCGCTGCCATGCTTTTTCCTGCCAGCAGTCTTCGTCTTCTACATCGCGCCTTATGCGATGGAGCCAGTCTGGGCGGGCTGGCTCACCTTCGGCTTTTATGTGGTCTCGGTGCCGCTGATTGCAGCCGCCCGCTATTGGATGCGACGCTACCAGCTTTCACGAACCCGCTGGCGCGGCATCAGGCTTGGGCTTGCCGGTTCTGCGTGGGGCTTTGCTTCGGCCTCGTGGGGTTGGTGGGTGTTACAGCTTCTCTCACTCGGCTGGTACACGCCCGCAGCGCGGATCAATCGCGCGCGCCTCATGTGGGAGAACACGCGCTTCGGCGATCAGCCCTTCTTGTTCGACGTGCCAGCCGGGGAATCGCCGCAACGGCGGATGTGGTGGCCGTTCGCGTTCGGCTGGCTTTCAGTTGCCGTGCTCATCTTTGGATCGATCGTTGGCGTGGGCGTGCTCAATTTCCATCTCATGCAGCAATATGGCCTCGATCCAGAGGCGCAATCCGATTACGCCGCCATGCTTGGCTTCGCGATCCTCGGCGTCATTGCGGCGTGGGCGATCCTTTGGCCGATTTGCTGGGCGCCTTACAACGCCGCAGCAATGAACCGGATCGCTTCCCTGATCGTTATCGACGGCGCCCGGTTCAAGCTCCGCGCCAAGACTCTCTCATTGCTCGGCATCACCTTCCTGGGCTGGTTCTTCATCATCATCTCGCTTGGCCTCCTGGCGCCGCTCGCGGGCTTTTTGCAGGTCCGTTACATCCTCAACCGGCTTGAACTGATCGAGACGCCGCGCTTCGCTGAAATTGGCCAATCGGTGCTGGCGGAATCCAAGGCAGGCGAAAGCCTTGGCGATGCGTTCGATCTCGACCTTGGCGTGGGAGTGATCTGATGCAGGCTCGCTACGCCGACGGCCGCGCCGCAATCTTCTCCGACGCTGAAGTGGAGCTGCAGCCGCAAAAGCTTGTCATTCGCCACCCCGAAGGAGCGGTCGAGTGGGATTATGCCGACCTCGCACGCGCTGACGATCATAACGGACGTATCGTTCTCAAGCGCAAACCGGACACCGGTGAGCGTGTGATGTTCGCCAACGAGCATCGCAAGGAACTCAAGGCGGTCGCCCCACGCCTGATGCGGGCTCGTGCACAGGGCGTTGAGGGCGGGGCGACTGTTGCCGCGCTGGTGACGCTGGCCTGGTCGTTGGCCGGCGCGTTCCTGGTCGGCATTCCCTACGCCGCCGATCCATTGGCGCGGGCGATGCCAGAGCGCTATCGCACCCAGATCGCCGACATCTCCTGGGCGCAGGTCAACCAGTTCGCACTTCAGTGTGACGATGCCGATGACGCCGCCGAGATCCTGAACGATCTTGCGTACCGAATGATGGAAGCATCCGACGTCCCTGACCGCGATGAGATTTGGATCACCATCGCCGACGCCAATTTCCCGAATGCGTTCGCGCTGCCGGACAATTCCATACTGGTAACGGACGAACTGATCGGCATGGCCGAGCATCCCGACGAACTCACCGGCGTCATCGCCCACGAAATTGCACACATCGAGCACAACCACATTATGAAGAACGTGATCCGCCAGATCGGCGCGGGCATCTTCTTCGACATCGTCTTTGGCGGTGCAGGCGCGGGCCAAGCCATCGCTATCGCTTCGGTGAACCTCGCCGGCCTGCGCTACAGCCGTGGCGATGAGAGCGACGCGGACTCACGCGGCATGGATTATCTCGACGCCGCCGGCATCAGCACGGGGGGCATCGCCTCGATGTTCGACCGCTTCCAGGCCTACGAAGAACGCGCCGGCGTCAGCGACATTCCGACCATGCTTTCAAGTCACCCAGCCTCGCGCCAACGCGCGGAGGAAGCGCGCAGGCGCGCCCGGCAAGGCTTGCCACCTTCACTCGGCGAACGCGAATGGCGGATCGTCCAGCAGGCATGCGGCGGAGCAGAGGAAATTGCGGCTGACGCTGGTGCCACGGGAGAGGATTGAACTCTCGACCTCACCCTTACCAAGGGTGCGCTCTACCACTGAGCTACCGCGGCGAACCTCACGAAGCGGGGCTTCTAACCGGCTCCGGCCCCTATTGGAAGCCCAGCGGCGCCGCACCCGGCGACGGACTTATCCACTGCCCAGACGGGCCAATGCCGCCTGATAATTGGCCAGCTGCGCCGAATAATACTCAGGGGCGGCGCCCATATTTTGCCGGCGCTCCTGGAGGGCCTGTTCCGCGGCTGTGAGCGGCTTGGCGTTGGGGTTCAGGAGCGCATCATAGGCGAGACGCACGATCGAAATCGCAGCCGACAGCTCTGACTTCGACGCGGCAATAGCTGCCGGACTATCGAGCGAAAGGCCGACTAGGCCGAGACCATAGGTCTTGAGCGCTCCACGGCCGGCATTGGTTTCAGAGATGATCCCCTGGCTGAGCCCCAGCGCCGGGAGCGCATCGCGCGCAGCCGCGCCGCTATCGAGACGGATCGCCTGCCCGGCCCGCGCCGTGATCTTGAGACGTTCGATCCCGTCTTCCTTTACGATCGTGGCGCGTCCGGACGCTCCAATGGCGCGGTTGATCGTGGCGGCAAGCGTGGCGAGCGTGTCTTTCTCGCCAATCCGGATGGTGGTGAGGCGCCGGCCATCGGCGCCAATGCGGAACTCGTCTCCAACGCGAAGAGCGCTGCGGTTCGTGAGCACACCGGAATCCGCGGCGGCAATCGTACCGCGCGGGAGTCCCAAAATGTCGAGTGGCGAAGCACCGCCGGAATCCACCGCAAGGCTTGTGAGGGAAACAGCGCCGCCAGCAGAAGTGAACGTACGCATCCACTCGGTGTCGCCGTCGTCGCCGAGTCGCGTGAGAAAACTCATCGGCGACTTTGCCGCGCCCGAGCCTGAGATGACCCCGCCGGTGACGCCCGCGGCGTAGACATCGCCATTGACGATCGCGAGCGCTCTCACGGCGTCATCTTGTGCGGAGCCAAGGTAGGTGGCGCGGTCGAGGCTCGTTGAGGAGAGGTCGGTGTCGATGCGGGCGACGAAACCCTCTTGGCCTGCCACAGCACCGCGTGCGGTGTCGCCAAGAGTGAGGCGATCGGCGCCAATTTCGCCACCGACATAGAGCGCCGATCCATCGATCGCGAGTGCGTTGATGGCGCTCTTGTAAAAGTAACCGATGTCGCGGGTTTGGCCGACGCTGAAACCCGTGCCGCTGGCGTAGCTGAAGCTACGCACGACGCCGCGATTGTTTTCGACACCGCCGGTGAAGATGTCGATGCCGCCCGCACCGTTGTCGCGCACCACGAGCGCTGTAGCGGCGTCCGAGCCTACTGTGCCGAACTGGCGGGTGAAGATTTCGAGGCCGGCGGCGGAGTAGCCGCGCACGTAGGCGTCCGTGCCGCCGGCGCTGACTTGTCCGATCATCGCGGACTCTGTCTTGCCAGAGATGATAACACTGCCATCGGGCGCAAACGCGATCGCCTGTGCTTCGTCATTGCCGGTAGCGCCTCGGCGCGCGGTCCAGAGTTCCTTGCCGGTCGCATCGAACATGGCGACGAACGAGTCCGCGCCGCCTTTGGCGGTCGTGCCGCTGAGATTGCCCTCGACTGAACCTACGACCGCAACTTTGCCGTCAGCCGAAACCGCGAGCGCAAAGCCGCTGGCTGATTTCGAGGCGCCAAGGATTTCGCTGAAAGCGAGTTTGCCGGCAGAATCGTACTTGAGCAGCGCAACGTCTCGCGCGCCTTTGATGTCGCTGGTGGCCGAGCCATCGCTTAGATCGGCGAGCACATAGACGGAGCCGTCCGCTGCGGTGGCGACAGCGCGCGCGGTAGCGACTTTGGCGCCGCCGCCAACGCTCACATCAAACGCACGGCCAGGGAACCAAGCTGACGAGTTGGCGCTCGGGGCGCTATAGGGAGATGTCGCGGAGAGGGTCTGGGTAATCGCGGCGCCGCGCGAAGCGCGATCAACAACGCGGAGCGAGCCAACGGGATCGTCGGCCTGCGCTACAGCATCGATGGGATCCAGCGTCGAGGCGACAGCATCGCCGCCGAGAATGAGCGCACCGACGCCACGGACGGTGTTTGACGAACCAGTGACGACGCGAAGCCCCGCGCCGCCACCCGAGAGATTGGTGGCGACGAGGCCGACGTCATAGCCCTGCGCGGCCAGCGCCTCGTTGAGACGCAGCGCGGCGCTTTCGAGCGTGCGCGGATCGCCTGGCTGAAGAGCCGCATCGATCGTATGCTCACCCCAAACTGTGTCGAGCGTGATCGAGACGTTCTGATCGCTCAGCAGGGCTGGGACGTCATCGCTGACGCCGGTGGCGGCCAGGGCGCTGGTGAAACTGCGCTGCGCGGAGAACGCGCCGCCAACTGCAAGCGCTGGCTGGTCAGCTTCGAGCGTCAGCGGGTCGCCGTTCACACTTACGGAGACCAGGCGCTGGCCCGCGCCTTCGGCGACGTTCCATTGCGTGAGGTCACCACCGGGCGCGCTGACGTAAACGCCCGCCTCGTTCAACGCCGCATCGAGACGCGCTTGCAGCGCAGCGTTCCACTGACCAGGCGCGAGGTCCGGATTGTCGAGACGGTCCTGCGCGGTGATGGTGAGGCCGACCGTCTTGTTGCCGTTGGCTGTGGCGACGACCACTTCGATATCGAGCGCGCCCGTATGCGTCGAGAGCGGCGAGCCGCTAGCACTGTAACCACGAATCGCGTCGCCGAACGGCTGCCCGCTGGTCGCCGCCGGCAAACCGCCCGACGCCCACGCGCCTGGCGCGACGAGATCGGTGTCGTAGATCTCCGTGTTGAGCACAGCGCTGACATCGACCATCTCGTGCAGCGCATCGACGAGCAGCGTGTACGAGCCACCGCCCGCATCGATGAGTGAAGCCGCCGCTGCGATGCCTCTCTGGCGAAGCTTGGTGTTGAGCTGATCGGCCAGCTGCGCCGCGGTGACGCCATTTTCGCCGCCGTCGACAACGATGGACTGCGCCGCGCCATTCAGCGTGATGGTGAGCGTCTGCCTTCCACTGAACAGGCCGTCTTCCGGCACGATGCCACCGACCTCAAAGCGGCGCGCGAAGACGCCGTCGCGTAAGCCGCCGACCATGCCAGGCGTTTCCACTGTCTCAAGCGTCGCGAATTTGCCGCCGATCGAGAGGCTCGAGGCGCGCACTCCATCACCGGTGTAGACCGAGAAGCCCAGATTGCCGCTGTCTTCCCAGACGTCGACGCCAGCGGCGACGCCTTGTTCGTGCAGCAATTGCGTCAGGCGCTCAGCAAGATCATCGAGCATGCCGCGATCTTCGCTTTCGCCAGCGCGTACGCGCCAAGCCTCGAGATCTTCACTCCGCCACCCAGTGGTAACAGCAAGCGAACGGCCATCGGGCAACTCGAGCTTCACGGTCGCTTCGCCCGCCGCACGCAGCGCGCTCTCGAATGAATTATCGCCGTCCGACATCAAGGCGTTGGTGCGTTGTTCTGTGGCGCCGATAGGCGCGGCGACGTACGGCGCACCTGCGCCGATCCAGCCCGCGCCGATCAGCGCCCCGGTCGGATCCGAAGTTGCGCCCGGCCGACCGAGCAACAAGGGTTGGCCTGCTGCGTCGCTAGTATCTTCGAGCTTGATCAGCCGCGCGCCGCTGCTGGTTGTGCCCACCGCGTAGAACGCCGTGTTGGCGTTCACCGGCGCAAACGCAACGCGCTCGCCGGCGCTAACATCGACCTTGAGCGCGTATTGCTTCGGACCGATGTACTTCGTCGTCTTCACTTGACCGGCGATGACCAAGTTCGTGGTCTTCGGCGTTTGGTCGACAGCCTGGATACGCGAGGCCGCGCCAGCGGCGGAGAGCTTGCCGTTAATGTAGCTCACGACATTACTGAGCGTGCGTGGGATCGAGCCCATCTCCGAGAGATCGATCGCTACGTTGCGCACCGTGCCGCCAGCGGAGGTGGCGGTGATGCTGAACTTCGCATCATTGGGGAGTCCGCTGACCTTGTCAGCGAGCGATCCACGATGGACGACCGGGGTAACGTAGTCCTCGCTCTTCGTCGCCATGCCGAGCGTCGTCTGCGCGGCGTCGACGCGGTCGCCTTGCGCGAGGCGCATGTCGTCAAACTTCTGTTGCGCAAAGAACGCCTGCAGCTCCGTGAGGCCGCGCGCGAACTGAGCTTGGGTTTGCGCAAGCGCTGTCGCCGAGAGCGAGGTATCTTCCGCGCGTCCCGCGAGCGCCTGTAGCGTGGAGATGCCGGAATAAAGGGCAAACAAGCGTTTGTAGTCACCGCTGGCCTGCAGATCGCTGTAGAGCTTGGCCTCGGTGTCGAAGAACGATTTGTTGGTCAGCGCGCGCTGCACCAACACTTCAGCGCTTGGCGAGATGCCCGGCGTCCAGACGGGCGCGAGCGGCGCGTTGGGATCTTGGGTCGCCGTTGTTGTATCGACGCCAATCCCCGCGCGCGCCTTCGCCCAAGAGGTTAACAGGTCGGAGCTCACGCCGCTCGATGTCGAACTCGTGCCGCCCAATAGGGCACTAGCGACGTTGAGGCTGTTAATGTTGACCACACCGACTCCGCGAACCGTTCATTTTCGCTGAGGAGCCGTAAACAGGCGGTTGGCGCCTAATGGTTAACGAGACCAGCCGACTGCGCGATCTCGTTGAAAATCTGGTACTCAAGAAGCTTCGGCCAGAGCTGAATGCCCTGCCAGATCGATAAGCCGATCACGAGCACGGAAGCCGCCGCCAGCAACACCCGCGCGGGCGCGATTTTGGTCACATAGCCAGCCAGCGGAGCCGCGAGCAGGCCCCCGAAGATGAGCCCCGCGAGCGCAGCGCCCCCCGTCGCCAGGCCGCCTTCCAGTTCAAAACGGCCGGTCAGCAGCGTCCAGAGGAACGTTATCGAGATCGCTAGCGTAACGACAAACTCAGCAGAGTTGACGCTGCCAATCACGTAACGCGGCGTGTGGCCCCGCCCGAGCAGCGTCGCAGCAACGACCGGTCCCCAGCCGCCGCCCCCGCTCGCATCAAGGAAACCACCAGCAATACCGACGGGAATGACGTGTTTCAGGTGCGGAGGTTCTTCCCTCGGCTCGCGAATGGCGCGCGTCAGCATGTAGAGCCCCAGCACGCCGAGATACGCGATAACGATCGCTTTGATGAATGTCGCGTCGAAGCCGGTGAGCAGATAAGCCCCGAGGACGCCGCCTACAACGCCTGCGGGGGCGAGCCGCCAGAACAGCCGCCAGTCGACGTTCTTATGCAAGAGGTGCGAGGCGCCCGAGGCGCCGGTGGTGAAGCATTCGGCGGCGTGGATGGTGGCCGAGGCCTGCGCCGGCGGGACCCCAAACGCCAAAAGCACGCTCGATGAAATCACGCCATAGGCCATGCCCACAGCGCCATCGATCAATTGCGCGAGAAATCCGACCGCAAAGAAGAGGCCGAAAATGGTCGCCAAGCCGGGCCACAGGTCCGCTAAAACTTCCATACGCCCTCGTCGCCAGCCTAGCTGACAGCTTACCCGTCACATCTTAATGGGGCCAGAGAGCGGCTAGTTCCCTCGTTAACCATCTTGGGGAACCATCGGGTCAAGTCCGAGCAAAGTCTCGACGCGGCCCACCCACCCCCTAACAGCCGGGTAATCTCCAAGATTGAAGCCGCCGAGGTGCGCCCGGCGCGTGTAGGCGACCAGTGCGATGTCGGCAAGCGAAAGGGCATTGCCCACGAGAAAGGGCGTCTGCGTCAGCTGCAACTCCATCCGGGCGAGCGCGGCAGCCCCCTTGGTGAGCAATGTCGGATCGAGCTCGTCATCGCGCTTGCCAAGATAGTGTTTGCGCGCAATGCGCACAGCTATCTGCGGTTCGTGAGAATATTGCTCCCAAAACAGCCACTCATACATCTTGGCGCGATCGTAAGCGTCGCCCGGAATGAGATCGCTGCCTTCGCCGAAATGAAGCAGCATGGCGTTCGACTGCGCCAGTACGCGGCCGTCATCGAGCACAGCGAGCGGCACTTGCCCCGCCGGATTGAGCGCGAGAAATTCCGGCGTACGAGTTGAACCATCGAAGGCGTCAGTCTCAACCCATTCATAGGCGATGCCCAGGCGATCGAGAATCCATTTCGGCTTGTGGCAATTTCCACTGACCGAGCTGCCATAGAGTTTGATCGCCATCACCGCCTCCCTGCGCGCTCTCTTCTGACAGTGACACGAAGGGCGCCGCAAGTGACCAGGGCGAACGCTCCGCCGGACATGATCGGCTCTGTTTGATCTCGCTCAAACGCCTAACGGAGCTCTCGTGCTGTGCTGGACGTCCAGAAAGTCCAAGCGGAGCCTTCAATGCACCCCGCACCGGCGAAATTTTTCCTCGGCCCGAGCGACCGCGTCGCTGCCTTGGCCGTTCTCTGCATTTGGGCCAGCGCGCTGGTGCTAATCGGTATGTCTGCGAGGCTCATCGTCATCACATAGGGATGAAGCGAACGCAGCCTGAAAACAGGCGCGTGATATCGGGGGGAACATTTGGCTGGCGTCAACGCAATCAAGATCGGCGCCCCGTTTCGGTGGCTGGCGCTCGCATGGCGCGACCTTCAAACCGCGCCGTTCCCTGCGCTGACATATGGGGTGATCGTCGCGCTCATCAGTTTCGGCGTCTGGCGCGCGCTCATCGTAACAAACTTGGCCTTCTGGGCGCTCAGCCTCAGCTGCGGTTTTGTTTTCATCGCACCCATGCTCGCGATGGGATTGTATGAGGCAGGCCGTCTGATTGACACCGGCAAGCGGCCGAAACTCTCAGAGATATTGCTTGTGCGTGGCGCGCTGCGCAGCGACGTCCTCTACCTTGGGCTCGCGCTTCTGTTTATCTATCTCATGTGGGGTCGCATCGCCCAGATTGTCTACGGCCTTTCGACCTACCGTTTGCACACGACGCTGGAGGATTTCTTCGCCTTCGCCATCCAGAGTTCTGAAGGTCATGCCATGCTGTTTGCAGGCTCGCTGGTTGGCGGCGTTATGGCGTTCTTCACCTTTGCGATAACAGTCGTGTCTGCGCCGATGCTGCTCAACCAACGCGTCAGTGTGTTCGAGGCCATGTTCACCAGCATACGCGCAGTCGCCAAGAACTTCATCCCTATGCTGTTCTGGGCGCTTCTGATCACGGCTCTGCTACTGGCGTCGGCCGCGACGTCCTGGCTTGCGCTCGTCATCGTCTTTCCCTGGCTAGGTTTGGCGAGCTGGCATGCCTATCGGGACATCGTCACTGAAGGTGAGGCGTCATAACCGGCGCAGGGATGATCGCGCGACTGTGGGTCAGATATATCCAACACCCAACACCGCTTCCGTCCAATAAATGCACGCCGCGCACAGAATCTATCCTACACTTTCCGACCAGCAGCATCATGCCCACATCCCTCGCACGGGAGGCTCAAGGGCTAACCGAGCCAAGCGAGCGTGAGGGACGCGAATTGAGTGTGGTGCGTTGGCGCGAATGCTTGACACGAAGCCGGCGCCCCTATCCGCCGGGTCCCAGGTTCAAGGCAGAACCTGCACGCCGTCGGGGACCGGCTCGCGGTGTGAAAGACCATCGTCCTCCGGACCGATGCATAACAATCGCGACGGGCGCGTGGCGACACGCGGTGGTGTGCGAGAAATCGCACGCCGCATCACAGGAACGAACCAGCGCATCCCACGCGCCCTGCTCCCACTTTCGCAAGAGCGAAAAATCCCGCCGCAGCCTCCGCAAAGGCTGATCCACGCTTCCACCATTGAGGCGCACGGCAATGCCGCGCGCCTCTGCTTAGCGGCGCGACTCTTCCCGCGCCGCGCGGAATTCCGCGTTAGCGCGCCATTCCGGCCAACGCTCGGAATCGGCGAGGCCGCGGCCGACCGTGTAGAGCGCTTCGAGATCTTCCGCGCCGCCGCTCATGTCCCAATCCTCGGTCAGTTCGTCGGAAGGCTTGTGATAATTGTTGGCGACGTAGGCCGCGTTGATCGCGTTGCCGCGTTCGACGCCGCCTTCGACCATATCTACGCCGTTCGACGTGTAGAGCACCGGGATGCCCAACTGTGCGAAGTGGAGGTGGTCAGAGCGGTAGAAATAACCCGCTTCCGGCGACGAATCCGGCGCGACGCGACGCCCCTGCGCCTGCACGGCTTGCGTGATCAAATCGTCCATTTCGCTCTTACCGTAGCCGACGATCTCGATGTCACGCGTACGGCCGGCATTGTTGATGCCGTCCATGTTGATGGCGGCAACCGTGTTGCGCGGCGCAAACACCGGATGCTGCATGTAATAAAGAGCACCGAGGAGGCCCTGCTCTTCCGCTGTCAGCGCGATGAATGCAACGCTGCGCTCAGGCCGCCCAGCGGCGCTGAAGCGGCGGGCGAGTTCGATCAAGGCCGCTGTGCCGGTCGCGTTGTCGAGCGCGCCGTTGCAGATATCGTCGCCATCGATCACCGGGCAGCGTCCGAGGTGGTCCCAATGGGCCGAATACATCAGGGTCTCATCCGGGCGCTGCGTGCCACGCAGAACACCGACGACGTTGTAAGTCGTGCGCTCTTCAGTGCGGGTCTCGAGACGCATCGAACCGTTCAGGTTCATGCGCACAGCGCGAAAGCCGGGGCGTTGCGCACGCGACTTCAGTTCGTCGAAGTCGAGATTGGCGCGACGGAAAGTTTCCATCGCCACTTCGTTGGTCATCCAACCTTCGAAACCGGCGCGGCTCGCACCGCGATCAGCGCGGACCACATCCCAGCGCGCGCTGCCGGTCGAGGATTGAATCACCGCCCACGGATACGCGGCCGGCGCGGTTTCGTGGATGATGATGGCGCCGGCCGCACCTTGTCGGCCCGCTTCTTCGAACTTGTAGGTCCAGCGCCCGTAATAGGTCATGGCGCGACCGCCGAAGCCCCGATCATCGCCGGTTTCGAAGTCAGGATCGTTGATCAGGATCACGGCGATCTTGCCGCGCATATCGACGCCTTCGTAGTCGTTCCAGCCAAGCTCTGGCGCGTTGATGCCGTAGCCAACGAAGACGAGCGGCGCGTTCTGGATGTCGACCGTCGGATCGAGACGGCGCGTCCAGGCCGAGAATTGCGTCGCGTAAGTATAGTTGCGCGCGCCGTCACGGCCCGAGATCGTGAGAGTCGGCGGCGCGGTCAGCGTCGCGGCTACGAGCGGCGTTTCCTGGACCCAAGAACGCGTGCCGTCGGGCAGCGTCACGCCTGGCTCCAGTCCGGCGGCGGCGAAGGCGCGCTGCAGATATTCGATAGTGAGGCGCTCGCCGTTCGTACCTGGCGCGCGGCCTTCAAACTCATCCGATGCCAACACCCGCACGTGCTCAATCAAGGCTTGCGATGAGAGCGGCGCGTGCTGGAAAGCGGCGATGTCGGTGGCGGGCGCTGCACCGTCCGATGTGGCGCATGCCGCGAGAGCGATTACGCCCGCTGACAGGATATGGCGGATATTCATGAAACACGTCCCCAAGTGTTTGGGCCAGTTTGTCGTGGCCCGAGTGCTTTGGCGGGGAGCTTAAGCGGTCGGGGCGCGCGGGCTCAAGAGCGCTCTTTGCTTTGCGGGTCTCCGCTACTGCACCCCGAGCTTCTTTTGTAGGTCCGTAGACGAGGTCGTGTAGAGGAAGACCAAACGTTCGCCGGGCCGCGCAACTTTGAACGCAGCCTGCGCCATCAACGCACCTTCGTGGAATCCAGAGAGAATGAGCTTCAGCTTGCCGGGATAGCTGTTGATGTCGCCGATGGCGAAAATGCCGGGTTCGTTGGTTTGGAATTTCTCGGTGTCAACTGGAATGAGGTTCTCGTGGAGGTTCAAGCCGAAGTCGGCTATCGGGCCGAGCTTCATGGTGAGGCCGTAAAACGCCAACAGATCTGTGCAAGCGATGTCGTAGGCGCCCTTCTCCTTGGTGAAGCAGCTGACGGCGCTGATTTGCCCACCGTCACCCCTCACGCCTTTGAGATCGGCGATTTCCAAGCGCACTTTACCCTCGGCAACGAGCTGCCGCATCCGCGCGACCGAGTGCGGCGCAGCACGGAAATCGTCGCGGCGGTGAATGAGCGTGGTGCTCTTTGCGATCGGCTGCAGAAAGAGTGTCCAGTCGAGCGCGCTGTCGCCGCCGCCGGCAATGACGATGTCGCGGCCTCGGAAGCGTTCCTTTTGACGCACGGCGTAGTGCACGCTCGTACCTTCAAATGCCTCGATGCCATCAATCTTCGGTCTCCGCGGCACGAACGAACCGCCGCCCGCCGCGATGACGAGAACCGGCGCGGTGATTGTGCTGCCGAGCTCAGTACGGAGTTTGAACTTTCCGCCGGGCAATCGTTCGAGCGACTCCGCCAGTTGGTTCAGGTGGAAAGTCGGCTCGAACGGAGCGATCTGTTGCATAAGCGCGTCGGTAAGACCTTGTCCGGTCACGATCGGCAGCCCCGGAATGTCGTAGATCGGTTTTTCGGGATAAAGCTCAGCACATTGTCCGCCGGGACGATCAAGCACGTCGACGAGGTGCGCCTTCAGGTCCAGCAAGCCCAACTCGAACACCGCGAACAGACCGATCGGCCCAGCGCCGACGATAATGACATCGGTTTCGTAGGCTTGGCCCGCCGCCGCACTGACTGGTTTCTCGCTGCTCATGCTGGTTTCTCCCAAAGCCGAGAATTTGACGTGGGCCAACGACCTATCGGTCCAACTTAGGCCTGTGTGTCAGCGCCCGCAGCGCGACAAGGGTTCGCGGGCGGCGATTTCCACCACGCGACAGCCTTGTTCCGGCCATGGTCAAGCGCCGCGTTCAGGCTATCTTGAGGTCATGGTGACTCTGTTTCGATCCTTGGCGACGGCTTTCGTGACACTCCTCTTCGCAGGGATTGCGCCCGCTTCCGCGCAGACCGCGCAACCACAATGGGACGGCGTGACGCGGATCGTCGCGATCGGAGACCTTGAGGGCGACTACGAAAAATTCACCGACATGCTGCGCACCGCCGGACTCATCGACGCGCAGAGCCGTTGGACCGGCGGACATACGCATCTGGTGCAACTCGGCGATATACCTGATCGCGGTCCGAACAGCCGCATGATCATGGACTTGCTGATGCAACTCGAACCGCAGGCGCGCCACGCAGGCGGACGCGTGCATGCGCTGATCGGTAACCACGAAGCGATGAACGTCTACGGTGACCTACGCTACGTGCATCCGGGCGAATATGCCGCGTTCGCGACGGGGCGCTCGGAGCGTGTGCGCGATGCCTACTACCAGCAGTACACGCGCGCGCTGCGGCGCAATCCCCCGGCAACCGGCTTGCCAACGTTCGACGCAGCTTATCGCGCTCAATGGGATATTGAGCATCCGCTCGGCTGGGTCGAGCATCGCGAAGCCTGGGGGCCGCGCGGACGTTATGGTCGCTGGATCGCAAGCCACAACGCAGTGATCCGGATCAATGACACGCTATTTCTGCATGGTGGGCTCGGTCCGGCCTTCGCCGCAGCGCAGCGCCCAGCGATGAATACGGCGGTGAGTGCGGCGCTCAACGAACGCCCATTGTCCGCCTATCCGGATATTCTGCAGCACCAGGAAGGACCACTCTGGTATCGCGGGCTCTCACAGAGCCCCGAAGCGACCGAGACACCCAATCTCGAAAACGTCCTGCGCTCGCAAGGCGTCGCGCGCGTCATTGTTGGACATACGAAGGTGACCTCAACAGTGTTGCCGCGTTTCAATGGCCGCGTGCTCGTCGCGGATATCGCCGTGCCACGCGGGCATCAGGATCCACATGCGTTCCTGATATTTGAGAACGGCGCCTGGACGACGATCCATCGAGGCCAGCGCGTGCCTGTTGTCGCCTCCACGCCGCAAGAGACATGCGCTTATCTACACCAGATCGCCACTTTGGACGGCGGCACGGGCCCGGTTGCGACGCTGACACAAGCACAATGTGGGGCCGCTGCGGCGAACAACTAGCGGCGGCAGTTGTCGATGATCTGGCGCTCGAAGCGCTGCGGATTGTCGAGCACATCGAAGAAGCTCTCGATGTATTGCCGCGCCTGCCTGCGGCGCCCGTCGGTGAGACGCGTCTCACCGTCGATGACGGCGTAGAGCCGGTCGCGGCGCGAGCGGAAGTGTTCGGCGACAGCAGGAACCTGATCGTTGAATCGGCAAAGCCCGCGGTAGTAACGCTGGCGGACGTTTTGCACAGGCGCGCCCTGCGGCGGGACCGCGTACGGCGCGCTGACAAACCCCGAATAGTCAAAGTCATACGGCACCGGAAGTATGTCTTGGCGACCGTTGGCGGTGGCGGCGAGCAACTTGCCATTGTGGCAGCATTCTTCGCCGGGCGAACCCTGGACCATGTCCCAGTCGAGATTGCCGATCATGTATTGGAACATGCCAACGATCGACGCTTGATATGGATCAAGTTGCGAAGACGGCACCTCACCGGATTGAACGTCAATCGCACGGCGCAGATTACGGCGCGCGAGATCGTCGACATCTTCAATCAGGAAATTGAACTGCACCTCCTCACGGCGGCGGGAGTTCGGATCGCGATAAGTCGTGCGCACCGGGCGGACGCGAAAACTCAGCGGAGTGATCTCGTTGTAAAGGCGGTAGGTCAAGTATTCGAGCACGATGAGTTGCTCGTAGCTGGCGCCGCCTCGGCAGCGCGTGACGAGCTTTAGCTTGTTTTGCCCCTGCATGATCGTGCCCTGGCGCGATCCACTCAAATTAATCCGCAGCGGCGGAAACTGGCAGATGCCAAGGGTCCGACGTGAGAAGCCACGCGGCGAAAGTTCAATCGTGAAGGTGTGATTGTCGATCGTGAGAGTTGCGGGCATTGCGTCGGTGTTGCGGGCCGCGCGGCGAACGAGATCGTTCATCGGACCCTCAATGATAATCGGCAGCTCCGAATTGTCGGTGAACAGCCGCGTCTGTGCTGCCGCCGGCGCGGCCAAGCCAAGCGCAGCCAACCCTAGGATCGCCCCTGCCCAAGATCCTTTCGCCATCAGAGCCTCTCCACCCGTCGCGTCCCCACCCAGCACCTTAGGGAAGAATGGCCGAAGGTGAAGCTTGAACGGCGCCCGTCAGACGTGCTTGGTGCGGGAAAATTGGAGGAAATCGGATGTCAGCAGCCCTGCCCGAACACGGCGCCCCGTGGAGCGATCTGGAGCCGCGCATGCGCGAGCTCGGCAAGGGCGACGTAAAATGGCGCGACGGGCGCACCGGCATGTACATCTTCAACGCCGGACCCGAGGTCGAGCAGGTGAAGAAAGCGGCGTATGCGCTCTTCTCGGAAGAAAACGGACTAGGTCCGGCAGCGTTTCCGAGCCTGGCGCAAATGGAGCGCGAAGTGGTCGCCGCGGGTGCAGCGCTGCTGAACGCCCCGCCGGGCGCTGCTGGGGCGATGTCGAGCGGCGGCACAGACTCGATCTTCCTGGCGGTGAAGACCGCGCGCGACCATGCGCGTGCGAAGCGTGGGCTGAACGGTGCGCTGAATATCGTCGCGCCCTCGTCCGTGCACCCAGCCTTCGACAAAGCCTGCATGGTGATGGACATTGAGATGCGACGCATCCCGGTGAAGGACTATCTAGCCGAAGTCGCGGCGATGGACGCAGCCATCGACGCAAACACGCTAATGATCGTGGGCTCAGCGCCGTGCTTCCCGTTTGGATTGATTGATCCGATCGAAGCCTTGGGCGCATTGGCCGAGCGCAGGAATGTTTGGCTGCACGTCGATGCGTGCGTTGGCGCCTACATCGCGCCGTTTGTACGCATGAATGGCGCGGATCTGCCACCGTTTGATTTCTCGGTGCCGGGCGTATGGTCGATTTCCGGCGACCTGCACAAATATGGCTACGCGTCCAAGGGCGCCTCGACAGTCTTCTTCCGCAGTGAGGCGCTGAAGGAGTTCATGACCTTCGACGCTGGCCCCTGGCCGCTGGGACGCATGATCACGCCTTCGCTTGCGGGTACGCGTCCCGGCGGTGCGATCGCCGCCGCCTGGGCGGTGATGAACCACCTTGGCGTCGATGGCTACAAGCAGAAACAAGGCCAGGTCACGGCGGCACGCGAGAAGATCGAGGCCGGGGTGCGCAAGCTCGGCTTTGAGGTGCTGGGCAAACCACAACTTGGCATCGTTTCGTTCTCCCATCCCGAGATCGACGCACTACGCATCTACGCACAGATGCACAAACGCGGCTGGTTTACGGCCGCTCTCGTCGAGCCGCGCGCCCTGCATCTGATGCTTTCGCCGAAGCACAACGAGGTGGCGGAAGAGTATCTGGCCGACCTCGAAGCTTCGATGCGCGAAGTAACCGACGAACAATTCGCACCAAAATATGCGGGGTGACGTATGACGCTTGAGTTTGACTACTACTTCTCTTTCCGCAGCCCCTATTCGTATTTGGCGGCGCCACAGGTGGAACAACTGGTCGCGAAGTACGATCTCGCACCGCGCATGCGCATCGTTACGCCGATCGCCATCCGCATCCCGGGCTTCTTCAAGAACGTGAACCCGCTTTGGCCACCTTATCTATTGCGCGACACGTTCCGCATCTCGCAGATGCACAACATCCCGTATCGCTGGCCTCGGCCTGATCCGATCATCATGGACATAGGCAGTGGCGAAGTCGCGGCTGAACAGCCCTACATCCACCGCGTCAGCCGTATGGCGGTAGCGGCCGCGCACAAGGGGCGCGGCTTTGCGTTTGCACGGCGGGCTTCACACAAGATCTGGTCAGGCGAAGTCGACGATTGGCACGAGGGCGAACACCTCGCCAACGCGGCGGCCGAAGCGGGGCTCGATTCCAGCGCGCTGGAAGCGGAACTGCGCGACCGTGGCGAAGCATTGTCCGCCGAAATTGCGCAAAATGAATCTGATCAGCGCAATGCCGGACACTGGGGCGTGCCGCTCTTCGTATTCCAGAACGAGCCGTTCTTCGGCCAAGATCGCCTCGACCATCTGATCTGGCGCATGAAGCAGGCGGGCCTCAGCGAACGTTAGTCGCAAACTCGCGGCGCTTCGTAGCATCTCGCGGACTTGTGTTTGGTCCTAACGGTGATCAACGGCTTTGCTTGGCCCGTCTAAATCGGGATTCGCGACGCATGCTCACTCGGCTTTTGGTGGCGGTATTCGTGGCGGTGCTGGCGATTGCACCGGCAGAGGCTCAAGATTCGTCAGGATATGCGCGCCCGCTTGAGATGCGCGGTTACGCGCATGATGGCCAGACACGGTTTGTCGGCGTCTACGAACCCTCGACGTACCAGCGGGGTACGCCGGCGCCGCTCATCGTGGCGCTACACGGCCGCTATTCTTCCCCGCAGGCATTTCATGCGCAAAGCGGGCTTGCGGCGCTCGCTGAGGCGCGCGGGGCGATCATCATCTATCCGGAAACCCTCGGCGGCTTTTGGAATGATGGCGGGCACGCGTTGCTGAACCGCCTCGGCGATCCAGCCGACGACGCGGGCTTCATCGCTGAAGCGATCCAGTCAGCCTCGCTCGATTACACCATCGACCGTTCACGCATCTTCATCGCTGGCTTCGACAGCGGCGCGAGCATGGCGTTTACGCTCGTCTGCCAAGGTCAGCTCCAGATCGCCGGTGTCACTGCCGTCAGCGCCCTACTTTGGACCTACCAGCGAGATCAATGCGCCAACGCGCGCCCGACGCCGATGCTCATGATCCAGGGACGGCGCGATGAAGGTCTGCCGGTCAATGGCGGCGACCCCGTGCCGAACAGCGGACAGCGACGCTTGAGCGCGACGGACATGATTGCGTTTTGGCAAGCCGCGAACGGCTGTGGCGCGCGCACGAACACTGGACGCGACGACAGCCAGTTCTTTTCGTCATGCAACAATGGCGCGGCCGTCGCCTACGTCGGCGTGGGCGGTGGCAACCACAATTGGTTCAGGATCAACGAACGCTACGCTCTTAATCGCCAGGGCGTCGACGCAACGGCGCTGACGGACAGCTTCTTCTTCGACCGAACGCACTTTGCCTTGCCCGACGCACGCTCAAGCTATAGCCGTTCACGCGCGTGGATCGCCTACGCGTCGCCCGACTACGATCCTTCGCGGCCGACGCCAGTTGTGGTGCTGCTGCACGGACGGCCATCCAACGCCGCTTCAATGGCGGCGATTAGCGGCATGAATGAAGTCGCCGCGCGCCGGAACTTCATTGCTGTTTACCCCGAAGGCCTAGACAATGAGTGGAACGCGCATTTCGACATCGCCGGACGCACGCTCTCCCTTTCAGGACAAAGTTCGACGCTGCCGCAAGACGATGTCGGCTTCCTGAAGACGTTGATGGATGATCTCGCCGTCGACTTCAACATCGACCGCTCGCGGCTCTATCTTGGCGGCTTCTCCAACGGCGGCTTCATGACTCACCGCATGGCCTGCTCCGCCGGCGACACTTTCGCCGCATTCGCTGGGGTCGGCGCCGCGCTCTATGTGGAGCTTCAGCGTTTTTGCCAGCGCAGCCCGCCCACCGCGATCTTGCTCATGCACGGCAGCGCCGATCCCAGCGTGCCTATCGACGGCGTCGAGGTGACTAACCCGCGGGGCGGCGAGCCGATACGCATCACGTTGACGGTTCGCGAGACGGTCGCCGCGTTCGCGCGGCGCAACCACTGCGACGTACGCGGCACAAGCACAACTTTCGCCGAGAGCGGCCGCTCACCGGGCACACACGTCGTCCGCTACGTTCCAAATGGCTGCGATGAGGGCTCGGAGGTCGTTTATTATCTGATCAACGGCGGCGGCCACACATGGCCTGGCACGGAGGGCGTGCTGCCGGCGGAGTTCCTCGGGCCGACGAACCTCGACTTCAACGCCAGCGACACGATTTGGGAGTTCTTCTCGGCCCACACGCTGCGCCCGCAGGCGCGGCGGCGGTGACGCACTAGCTCGCCGACCATCTCGGTTGGCAGCGGTCAGCGGTCCGAGAGGTCGCGACGGTTGAGCGCCGCGCGACCCGCATCAACTATAGGTTGACCAGAACGCCGTCTGAAAATTCCAGAAGCATCTGCACAACGCATGTCTCATCGCTGCATGCAACCGATACGACCACTGGTTCGTAACTGGTCATCGGAGAGCGGCCAGACGCGCATCGCGTAAGCCCATCTATCGCGCCACGGGGGCATCGGTCTTGGACAGGCATCGCGAGCGCTCTTACAGGTCTGTGTGGGCGCTAGCCTTCATCTTCGCACTCGTATGGTGTGTTCAGTTTGCTGCGCGCGCTTCGCCTGGGGCGGTCCCAATGGCGCCAGGATCGCCTTTGGCCGCGTTTGAAGGCGATGCACCCATCGCCAACAACGACGAATGGCTGTCGCGCCGAGCACCGCTGCTGCGCCAAGCCTTCGTTTCGAGGATCTATGGCGCACTGCCGCGCTTAACCGCAGAAAACGTCGAACAGCGTTTGGTCGACGGCGACGCCCTAAACGGCACCGCGCAGCTAGACCTCTTGACGCTGCGGCTTGGACCGAACCACGATCCACTCAATATTGCGCTGTTTACGCCAAGAACGGTTCGTCCGGCCCCGCTCATCATCCTCTCCGACTTCTGTGGACTCGACAGCGACATCGATCAGCGTTTGCCCAGTCCTTCCTGGCGTGCGGAGCGCTGCCGTTCCGGTCTTGGACGGGCCCTCACCCAACTTTCCCACGGAGACGCCATCCTTCGCCCACCGGTGAGCGCGATAATCTCGCGCGGCTATGCAGTTGCGGTGTTCTATGCGGGCGATATCGCCCCCGACAATCCAGAACTCTTTCGACAGTCACCCATTGGTCGTCTCGCGGCTCACCAGAGCGGCGCCATTGCAGCTTGGGCCGCGCTCTATCGCGCCGCGTTCGAGGCGCTGCGTCTCGATCCGCGCATTGCTCCCTCGCACATCGCCGTCTGGGGCCATTCGCGCTTTGGCAAAGCAGCGTTGCTGGCCGCCGCGCTCGACTCCCGTATCGGGGCAGTAGTCGCCAACCAATCTGGAACGTTCGGCGCCACATTGTCGAGCGCCACACGCGGCGAGTCCGAACAGCAGATCATGCGCCAATTTCCGCACTGGTTCCCAGCCGAGAGCGTGGCGACCGCACCTGCACGCGCGGCCAGCGGCTTCGATCAACACCTGCTCTTGGGCCTGGTCGCGCCGCGACCAATTTTGTTGGGCAATGCCGGGCTTGATCGGTGGTCCGATCCAGCCGCTGCGTTTGCGGCGGCGCGCGCGGCGAGCGAGGTCTACGCCCTCTTTGACAGCGATGGTTTGAAGCAGTCCAGCATGCGGCGCTCGAATCTGGCGGCGGACATCGCCTTCTATGTACGTCCAGGCGGCCACGGCGTTAGGACGTCGGATTGGGATCGTTCGCTTGATTTCCTTGATGCCCACTTCAACTCAAACCCTAAAGCAGCGGCCCGCGCGGCTGGAGGCGGCTAAGCGATGTGCACACTAACGATCCTTCGCGAGAGCGGCCGCGTGCTCGTGACCATGAACAGGGATGACGCCGCGTCGCGCGAAGAAGCGCCACCTCAACGTTGGCCTGACGCTGAGCTTGCGTTTGGTGCGCCTCGCGATGTCCAAGCCGGCGGCACTTGGATCGGCGCCAATCGTCACGGCATTATTGCGTGCCTTCTGAACCGGTATGATGACGCACCCAAGGGCAAACAGAGCCGAGGCGGCATCGTGATTGAAGCGATGCGCGGCGCGTCGATCGAAGCAAGCGTCGGTGCTGTAACCTCGCTTGAGCTAACGACCTATTCTCCGTTCACCTGTATTGTCATCGTAAAAGGCGGCGCTGTGCGGCTTGATTGGGACGGCACGCGCCTCCGCCGCGGTGACTTCGCCAACGACGAGGAACTCGCAATGGCGACTTCTTCGTCCTGGCGTTTCGACGAGGTCAAAGCGCAGCGCGAGGCGCTGTTTCAGGACTTGATGTCGGATCGCGGCGACATCGCGAACAAACTCGCGACCTTTCATAGCCGACGCGTCCCAGCCGACGATGCCTGGGCGCCCATGATGCTACGGCCCCAGTCGCTGACCAAGAGCGTTACGCAGATTGAGCTCATCCCAAGCGGCGCCGAAGTGCGCTACTGGACCAGAGAGGCCGCAATCGCGCGTGAACTAAAGGCACCAGAGCACAGCATTCACATTCCGAATTGACCTTGCGCTTTGCGCGAAACGGGCCTGCCCTCACTCGCCGTCGTCGCCAGCAAACCGTACGCCCAATTGTGGCCGGCGATCTATGCGTAGTTCGAACACGTCTGGGCGAGCGTAGTGACCGTCCGAGTCGAGGGCGGCGAGTTCCTCGCTGAGACGCCCCATGTCGAGATCAATGCAAAGCACCTCTTCTTCCGCGCCTGCTTGCGCGAGCACGGTTGCGTCTGGACCGATAATGGCGCTTCCGCCCCGCTGAAGCTGTCCGTCAGGAAGGCGTTCGAGCAGTTCGCGCGCGGCCGTATCGCCGCCGACGTCTTCGAGACCCGCGAGCAGATCCTCTCGCCACAAGACAGTCCCTGCGGCGAGCACATAGCATCGCCCCTCAAAGGCATAGTGGCGCGACGCGAGAAGGTAGGTCTCGCGCACGGTGGGCCATTGCGCGACATGCACGGTTTCACAGAGATGATGCATGGCCGCCCGCGCCAGCGGCATCCAATGCTCCCAGCATATGAGCCCGCCAATGCGGCCAAGGCCGCTCTCGGCGACGCGTAAGGTCGAACCGTCGCCGCGCCCCCAAACCAGCCGCTCGCCATGCGTAGGCACAAGTTTTCGGTGAACCAATGCCGGCGCGTTCGGCGCTAAAGTGATGAGCGCGTTGTAGAGCGAATTCCGTACCCGTTGGTGAGCGCCAATCACAACGACAGCGCCGGCTTTGTCGCAGAGTGTTTGGATCGGCGCCAAGCGTTCATCTATCCCAGCGATCGCTTGATTGAGCAGAATAGCATGCAACGCCTTCGCGCCGGGCTGATCCCAGAGCGCCGCGCCTGGCGCTTCGTCCAGCCAGATTGGATAGCCGCCAAGAAATGTCTCGCCAAAAGCAATGATGCGCGCGCCCGCGTCGAGGGCGGCTTGGACGTGCGCGACGGCGGCCTTGGCGCCGGCGTCGATATTCAGCGGAACGGGGCGCGCCTGGACGACCGCGACCCTGATGGTCGATTTAGACATGGGTCACAGCTTACGGCGCTGGCGCACGCCGTTGCCAGCCCTGAGCTATCGCGGGCCCCGTAACCACGGCGTCGGAGCGTCCGTATCCACTCCCGAACCCCGACAAACAAGCGGACTGGAGACCTTGATATGAAACGCGTGCTCGGTGTGATCGCGGCGATGTTTGCGTCGCTGTTCTTGTTGGCGAGCCCCGCCGCCGCTGAACGGCTCGCGGCGGGCGGTTTCTCAAATCAAGCCCAACGCATCACCGGCAGCTGGAGCATCGAGCGCGAAACTGATGGCGTCTATCTCGTGCTCTCGTCCGACTTCCGGACACGATCAGCGCCAGATCTTAAGTTCTTCCTGCACACGCTTCCAGCGTCACAGATCACCGCCCAGAATGCGACGCGCGGCGTGTTCGTAGGCGAACTGGCCAATGCCCGTGGCGCACAGCGGATTAGATTGCCGAGCAATATTGACCCAGCCCGGTTTCGCTCCGTGGTCCTGCACTGCGAGCAATACACCGTGCTATGGGGTGCTGGCGACCTGCGCTAGAGCGAACACCTCCGAAGCGAGCGCGTAGCTGGCCAAGACAGCCGCAATCACCCAGGCGTTAAGCATCGGCGATTGGCTCGCCAATGCAGCTCCTAAGTCTGCCGCACCTATCGCTGTCCAGCCCAAACATTCATGAAACGGCGGAAGCAGGGATCTTCGCCAACCAAAACTCTGGCGGAGACGGAGGGATTCGAACCCTCGATACCCGGTTAAGGTATGCTCCCTTAGCAAGGGAGTGCCTTCAGCCACTCGGCCACGTCTCCGGCGAGGGGCCCGCTTATCCTGCCCGACCGGCCCCGGCAAGGCGCCTTTGACCCCGCCTCACATGCTTAACTGGCGCCGCCTTTGCGCGAGCCCTTGGGACAAAACTAGTCTCAAGGGCGAATTAACCATGTCTCAGGCCGCACCGAAGCTCGTCGGCGCCGATTTGGACCAGGCGGGCGCGGACATTTACGGATCTGCGGACCAAGCTGAGCCGGAAGTGGTTTCGGCGCAGTCCGAGGCTGAGCGGCTAGCTGAGCTGGCGGCGGCGTTTGCCCTGTTCGGCCTCCCGATCGAGCAGCCCGGCGACGCCGATTTCCCGCTCGCGACTGCCGATCTGGCCTATCGCGCCTCCACCATTGCCCCCGACGCCCCGGCCAACGATTGGGCCGAGCCGGCGCCGCCGCGTCTGACCCGCCGTGGTCTCCACATCGATCCAAGCCTGCCGGTAAAGCTCGTACAGGCCATCGATTGGGGCATCGTCGCAGCCGCCGCGCAGTTCGCCGCGCTTTGGGGCGCGGGCGCGGGCCTGTTTGAGCTCTCCATCGGCCAAGCGGCGGCGTTCGTTGCCGCTGCTGTTTCGCTGAAGGGAGGCCTCTGGCTCACCGACTATTACCGCTTCTCGCTCGCCCGCATGAAGCCTGAGCGCGGGATGGGTGGTTTGGCGTTGGGCGCCATCGCCGGTCTCGTGATCGCTAACGCGTTCGCGCCGGATGCCCGCGGCGCGGCTGCGCTTGCAGCGACCCTTCCGTTCGCCGCCATGGTGCTCGCCGGCATCCACGCAGCCTTCGCCGTTTGGATCGCAGCCGCGCATCGCAAGGGCCTGTTCGCTGAGAACATCGTGCTAATCGGCGCCACCGATGCCGCACAACGCCTCGCCGCGCGCGCTGCGAGATCTGGCGAAGCGCGCATCGTGGCAGTGGTGGATGACCGCGGCGGCCGCTCGCCATCGTTCGTTGGTTCCGCGCCCGTGATCGGCGGCGTCGATAAGCTGCTGGCTTGGGACGGCCTGCCGAATGTCGACCGCATCGTCATCACGGTGACGCAGAAGGCAGAAACGCGCGTCCGCTCGATGATCGAGCGCCTGCGCGTCACGCCGAACCGCGTCGACCTACTGCTGGATTTCGAAACCAACGCCGTGCGCGGCCGCCGCGTGGAGCGATTCGGCGGCGCGGCCGTCGCTTGCGTCTCTGGCCGTCCGCACAATCATCGCCGCGCATTCGTCAAGCGTGCGCAAGATCTGGTGATCGGCTCGACGTTACTCATTCTGCTTGCGCCGGTGATGGCGTTGATCGCCACCCTGGTGAAACTGGATACGCCTGGCCCCGCGCTCTATCGCCAGCGCCGTCACGGCTTCAACAACCGTATCATCACGGTGCTGAAGTTCCGCACCATGCACGACGACCCGAGCGCGCCACTGCAGCAGGTGCGTGAGAACGATCCGCGCATCACCGCTGTCGGCGCGTTCCTGCGCCGCACCAGCCTCGACGAGCTGCCGCAGCTCTTCAACGTGCTGCGCGGCGACATGAGCCTGGTCGGCCCACGCCCGCACGCCGTCGGCATGAAGACGTGTGAACGCGAACTGACGGAAATCGTCGCTGAGTATGCGCACCGCCACCGGGTGAAGCCGGGCATCACAGGTTGGGCGCAGGTGCATGGGTCGCGCGGCCCGGTGACTTCCGCCGCTTCGGTGCGCCGTCGCGTCCGCTACGATCTCGAATATGTCGCCCGTTCATCACTGTGGTTAGATCTCGAAATCTTGGTGCGCAGCGTGCCGGTGTTGTTCGGGGACAACAAGGTTGTCCGGTGAACACCGCGCGCATCCTCTCGCTCGCGCCATTGCAGATCGCGCAGGCCCTGATCGGGTTTGGCGCGATCGCCGCGTTTACGCGCCTTATGAGCGCCGAGGATTTCGGCCGCTATGCACTAGCGCTCTCGATCTCCATGGCGGCGCACACGCTGGTGTTCACCTGGTTGGAAGCGGCGGCGTTTCGCTTCTTTGCCGCGGCGCGGGCTGAAAAGCGGCTCGCCGATCACTTCGCGACACTGCTTGTGCTGGCTCTGACCCTCGGGTTGGTCGTGCTCGTCGTGACAGCAGGCGTGTTGGGCCTTGCAGGTCTGCATAATGACGTCGCGGCGCTTTCTCTGTTTGCCTCCGGCGCGGCGGTGTTGCGCTTCATCACCAAGCTTGGCCGCGAAAGTGACCGCGCGGCGCTCGCGTTTGGCCGCTACGCAGTGCTTGAAACGATCTATCTCGTCACCGGCTTTGCCGTTGGCGTAGCTCTCCTCGTTACGCTCGACTTCGGCCCCGCTGCACCGTTCGCTGGTTTACTAGCCGCCGGCGCGTTGGTCGCGCTGGTGGACATGCCGCGATTGATGCAGCAATCGCACGGCGGCGCTCCATCCGTCGCGCGCACCGTCTCCTATGTTGGCTACGGCACGCCGCTGGCGCTGGCGCTGGCGGTCGATCTTGGCGTGCAAGCCATCGCGCGCATGGTGCTGGCGGGCGAAGCGGGCGCGGCGCCGCTCGGCGCGTACGCGGCGGCCTTCGGGTTGGCGCGCGCGCTTGATGTGATGTTCATGGGCGTGAGCGCAGCATTCGCACCATTGGTGTTTGCCGCCTACGAAGAGCGTGGAGCCGATGCAGCGCGCCATGCGGCCCGCGGCGGCTTTGTTCTGCTTGCGGCGATCACGCTGCCTGCGACCATCGGTTTGGTACTGCTGGCGCAACCTGTTGCGACGCTGATGGTCGGCGAAGCACTACGCATGGAGACTGCGGCTGCATTGCCGTGGCTTGCGCTCGCAGCACTGATGACCGGTTTCAGCCTCTATTATTGGAGCGAAGCGTTTCAGCTGACGCGCCGCACGGGTCGGCGCGCCATACTGATGCTAGTACCCGGCGCGGTGCAGCTCGCGCTGACCGCTTGGCTCTCACAAACGCAAGGCGCCGTGGGAGCGGCTATAGGCGCTGCCGCCGGCGCGAGCGTCGGCGCTGTCCTGCTTGCGCTGGTTGGACGCCGTCTGCTTGCTATGCCGCTGCCGGTCGGGCCCCTCGCGCGTATCGTCGGCGCGAGCGCTGTGATGGCGGCGGTCGTTGTCTCGCTACCTGGCCCGCACACGACGCTGGGCCTCCTGCAGTACGCCGCTTTGGGCGCCACCGTCTACGCTGTCGCCGCAATTGCTCTGAATGTCACGGGTATGCGCGACTTGGTCGTCTCCGCCTTCCGCCGCCTCCAGCCACTGCCGAGCGCCGCTAATGCAGACTGAACACACCATCATCGTGCGCGATCGCCCGCGCAAGCCGCGGCTCAGCGTGCTAACGCCGTTCCATCGCTACGACCCCTCGGCGATGTTGAAGCGCTTCGGCCGCGTGCCGGAAGGCGTAGAGTTCGTGCTGCTCGATGACGGCTCAGCATCTGCGTCGCTTGTGGCTAACGTGGTCACCGCCGCGCAAGCGACCGGCGCGCCTGCGCGCGTTATCGTCAGCGGAGCCAATCTCGGCCGCGCCAAGAGCCGCAACCGCCTGATCGAGGAAGCGCAGGGCGAATATGCGCTCTTCCTCGACGCCGACATGCTGCCAGATACGCGTGCCTTCCTCTCGGTCTGGCTCGGCATCATCGCCACCCAGGCCCCAAAAGTGGCGTTTGGCGGATTGTCACTCGCTCAGGCGCAACGCACAGAAGAAACGGCCCTACATCACGCGCTCTTTGGCGGCTCTGACTGCCAGCCGGCGCACAAACGCGCGCGCCGCGCAGCACAAGCGACCTCCTCTTCGAACCTCTTGGTTGAGCGCGCTTTCCTGCTCGAACATCCTTTCGACGATCACTTTACCGGCTGGGGTTTCGAGGACACCGATTGGGCGCTCGAAGCAGCGCGCGTGACGGACATCTTGCACGTCGATAATCCGGCCACGCACGCCGGTCTCGATGACGTGCAGGCGCTGATGCACAAATCGGCTGAAGCTGGTCCCAACTTTGGCCGTCTTGCGCGCAAGCACCCGGCTATGGTTCGCCGTTTTGCCGCGCATCGTATGGCGCGGGCGCTGCGCGCGACGCCTGCGCGGAAGGCGCAGCGGCAGCTCTACAGCTGGATCGTCCGCGATCCGCGCGGTCTTGCGCCAATGCGGGTGCGCTGCGCGGCGTTCAAACTGCTCCGCGCCTCGCATTTTGCGGAGCATTTGGCATGACGCTCGCCTACGCTCCGCGCCGCAACCTGGTCAGCAAAGTGCGCCGCCACCTGACGCAGCGCTACGCCGCACGTCCGGTGAACTTCGCGTTCGCCGAGCCGCTGCTCTCGATCACGTTTGACGACTTTCCCGCCACCGCAGCCACCACCGGCGCGCAAATACTTGAGCGCCATGGCGCGCGCGGCACCTATTACGCCGCTGCTGGGATGGCGAACGTTGACGGCCCCTGTGGACCGGGATTCAGCGAAGCCGACATCACGCGTCTGGTTGCGGCCGGGCACGAGATTGGCTGCCACACGTCTAGCCACGCCGACTGCGCGCAGCGGGACGTGTTCACAACCTTAGAAGATCTCGCTCGCAACCGTGACGCCCTGGCGCTCATGGGTGCGCCAAGTCCGCGCGCGCATGCGTACCCCTATGGCGAGACGAGCAACATGGTGAAAGACCAACTGCCGCCGCGCTTCATGTCCGCGCGCGGCATCTTTTCTGGCCTCAACCTTGGCGCTGGCGACCTTGCGCAACTGCGTGCCTACCCGCTGTTCGGCGCAGGTGGCATAGACCGCGCGTTTGCCGTCCTAAAGTCAGCAGCCAAACGCAAGGCGTGGGTCATTGGTTTCACGCATGATGTCGCAGACGCGCCTTCGCCTTGGGGCACGCGCGCGGACGAACTCGAGCTGCTGCTGCGTGAAGCGCACAAACTTGGCTTTGTCGTGCTGCCAGTGACGGCGGCGCTGCAACGGAGGCTTCCATGACAGAAGTCAGCGTGCTGATCCCTACCTTCCGACGCCCGGACTCGTTTGTGCGCGCCGTCCGTAGCGTGTTCGCGCAGCGTGGCGTCGAGTCATTCGAGATCATTGCCGTCGACAATTCGCCCGAGGGTTCGGCGATTGGGACCTTCCGCAAACTCGCCGCCGAAGCGCCGGTGGCTTTCCGCTGGGCGCACGAGCCGAACCCCGGCGTCGCCCAAGCGCGCAACGCCGCCGTGAAGCTCGCCGTCGGCGAACTGGTGGCGTGGCTAGATGACGACGAAGAGGCGTCTCCCGATTGGTTGGCCTCGCTTGTCGCTGCGCGCCGAGATACAGGCGCGCAAAGCGTGTTCGGCCCAGTGCGCGCGCGCGCCGATCACGACACGCACAATGCGGAATTTTATGAGCGCCTCTACACGCGCGAGGGCCCAGCAAACGACGGCCTCATCTCGCGCGCCTTCGGCATCGGCAATTCGCTACAGCCGCGCTCGATGTTTGACGAAGAGCGTCCGTTCGACACCCGCACCGATCAGCGTGGCGGCGAAGACGACACGCTGTTTGCGTCTTGGGCCGAAGCGGGCGCCACGTTTGCGTGGGCGGCAGATGCAAGCGTCATCGAACATCTCGGCTCAGAGCGGCTGCACCTGGCGCATGGATTGAAGCGTGCTTTCGCCTACGGCCAAGGACCGTGCGAACTGGCATGGGCCGCGGGGAACCTGCCGATGCTGGCGCGGCACATGTGCGTGGGCGCGGCGCAAGCCGTCGTCTACGGCGCCGCAAGCGCGGTGGTCATCGCTGGCTCAACGCCGCGCTCGTTGGAGCTACTCGATCGTGCGGCACGCGGTGCTGGCAAGGTTTTCTGGTTCTGCGAGCAGCGTTTCTACGGCGACGCGCTCGCGCGTCAGCCAGCCCGCCGCAGCAAGCGATCTATCGCCACAACCGGCGCGTCGACACCAGCATAGACGAGCCCAATCAGGTTCGCGCCAGCCTCCAAGAGCAGCTCTTTCGCTTCAAACGCGGCAGGCGCGGCGCCGTGGTTTGAGCCGACCACGAGCACGACGCCATCCATGTGCGGCGCAACGCGGAGCGCGATCGAACTATGATCTAGCGCGGGCGCATCAACGACGACAAAAGCGCCGCCCGCGCGCGCCGCATCCCAATAATCAGGTCGGGCGGAAATGCCTACACGTGCGCCGCTCGGCAATGCGCGCATATCAAATACGCCCGCATATACCCGCGAACGACCGACGCGATGATAGAAGAAGGCCGGGGGCGGTTCAGGCAGATCACGTACAGTATAGAATCGAGCGCCGCCCAGTTCGCCTTCGATGCGGGGCCCAAGCGCGCCATCCTCGTTGAGTGCGCGCGCGAGCGCATTGCGGCGGATATCTAGATCAATGGCATAAACCGCGCCCGGACCCGCCGCATTTGCCACAGCACGAGCCGCCGTTGTGGTTCCTTCGAGACTGCGGGCAGCCACGAACATAATAGCGCGACCCGCACCGTCGCGGCGATGCGGCTGCATGGCGAGAGCATCTAGCACGCCTTCAACGGAGAACTGAGGTCCACTCATACGCCGCCCTCCACGACGGTGAGGTCTGGCTTTGCTTTCGGCGCCATCTCGGATCTCGGCGGCTTGTTCCTCGTCGGCCTCAGCGTCTGCCGACGCGGCATCACGGCGAGCACCGGCGTGTCGAGGGCCCGTGCGGCGCTCGATGGCGTCGGGAAACTGCGGCGCATCAAGCCGCGCGACAGGCCAGCGGCCAGCGCGACAAGACTGGCGATCAGGATCGTAACGATCATGATCGGCCAGCGCAGGCTCTTGGGCTGCGTCGGGATCGCCGCCGTTTCGATCGCACTAATGTTGTCGGTCGCGCGGCCGAGCATCTGACTCCGCGCGCGCGCTTCCTCGGCGCGCGAGGCGAAGTTTTGCGCGTTGGTCTCGAGGATTGTCCGCTCACGTTGCAGTTGCCGGAAGAGCGGTTCGAGCGCCTGCATGGCGCGGAGGCGATCGCGCACCTCCGTGCGTTGTTGATCAAGCGCCGTCTCGCGACCGCGCTGAGCGCGACTCTCAGCCTCCATTGCATAGAGTTGGCTCGCGACATCCTGACGAACGGGATTGGGGCCACGCCGCGTGATACTCGGCGGATCGCCGCCTGCGAGAAACGCTTGCAGCTGAGCGATACGGCGATCCACTTCGCGCACAGGCAAGGCATCCGGCTGGTACGCTGCGAGCAGACGCTCGCGTTCCATCTGCGCTTCGACAAGATCGCGGCGAGCGTCGGATTCCTGGTAGAGTTCGATCTGCTCGGGTTCCGCATTGAACCGCTGACGAAGCGCGGCGCTTCGAGCTTCGGCTTCACGCCAGCGTGTCTGCGCCTCGAGCAATTGCGTCTCAATGTCGCCAGCGCGGGCAGCGAGCGCGGCGAGTTCGCTTTCGAAGTCGCCGATCTGGTGTTCGGTAAGGAAGGCCGAGAGTGCGGCTGTGGCAGCGCTAGCGCGCGTGTTGATGTCGCCACTCTGCTGCGAGAGCGCCTCGAACTCACCTCCAACAAGAACTTCGCGGCGATGCTGGAGGTATTGAGCAACCAGCGCATTCACGGCGGCGGCCGCTGTTTCGGGGTTGCGGTGCTCAAACGACAAACCAATCGCCGGCGTTTGCGGCGCGGTCTCCACCTTGAGATGCTGATAGAACGCACGCTCCGCAGCAGCGAGCTTACGCGCATCCGAGCCAGGTGACGCGGCGATGTCGGGATAGAGCGCAGCAATGCCGACGCTCTCAATGGCGGCGCGCACAACCGCGCCCGAACCGATCAGACGCATTTCAGCGTTGACGATCGTCTGCATATCGGGCGTCGCGCCCGCGCCTGCGCCGCCCGCCGTCGGCTGGTACACGTATTCCTCGCCCAAACGAACGATGAGTTCCGAGCGCGCGGTGTAGGTGCGTGGCGCAGCAAGCGCCGCAATCAAACCAAGCGCACAGATCGCGCCGCCAACGGCGAGCACCAGCGTGCGTTCGCCCCAAAGCATGGCGGCGAGGTCGGCCAACGAGAGCCGCGGGGCGTCCGCCCAGCCGAACCACGTCCGCGTGGCCCCAGCCTTGCTGCTCGTCTGCATCGCCGCTCCTCAGTCGTGGGCGCAACGAGTTTGGCGACACTTGGTGAACGATCGTTTACCAAATGCCGGCAATCTTCCGCCGACGCCTCGTTAACCGCGAGCGCGCTAAGGAAAGGTTGGAGTTCCACCGATGCGCGTAGCGCTTGCTTGTCTGGTCCTGCTGCTGGCCGCGCCCGCTGCTGAGGCGCAACAGACTCTAGGCTCTGAGACGCCTCAGCCGGCGATGGTCTATTCCGATGAAACGCCAGCCTATCGCCTTTTCCCTGGCGACGAGGTTGAGATCACCATTTTTTCGGCGCCGGAACTTTCTCGTATCGCAACGATCGGTCCGGACGGACGTATTGCGTTGCCGCTTATCGGCGCTGTGCGTGCGGCGGATCTGACGGCGGAGGAATTGCACGACATCCTGGTATCGGCCTACGCCTCACATCTTCGGATGCCGGAATTGACGGTGACGCCACGCGCCTACGCGTCGCGGCAAGTCTTTGTTGGCGGCGAAGTCGCGCGGCCTGGAATCTACGAGATGCCGGCGAACATGGACGCTTTCCAGGCGGTGGCGCTCGCCGGCGGGTTCCTGCCCAGCGCGCACCGCCGCGACGTGCTCGTGCTGTCACGCGCGACGGGCGCGACGACCGTGACAGAGATCGACCTCTCCATGCGCGCGGTACGCAACGGCTTGCCCGGCGCGCAAGCACTGCAACGCTACGATGTCGTCTATGTGCCGCGCTCACGCATAAGCCAAGTGAACCTGTTTATGCAGCAATATGTGCGTGATGCGCTGCCTGTGCAGTTCAGTTTCTATTACGACCTACGCGGCGATCGGAATAACTAACCTCGCAAGCTTGTGAACGGCCTCGCGCGTGCGTGATTGGCGCAGCGAATCCGCTCGTGCGCATCCTAAGTTCACCAAACTCGGGAGGGATCGATGGCCGCAATCGCAGCCAAACGCAGCCGCGCGAGCATGCTTCCGGCGGCTGAGCCAAACGTCATTCCGTTCATCGACGTCCTACTTGTGTTGCTGATCATCTTCATGGTCACGGCGCCGAAACCAACTGTCGATCTGCGGCTCGACCTGGCGCAAAGCGGCCCCAGCGCCGCGATGATTCCGCCAACAATCGTTGAGCTGCGTGATGACGCGGTGGCGGGCTATCGCCTGTTCGTCGGCGACCGGGAGACAACCCTCGCCGAGGTCGGGAGGCTGACCTTCGACCACATCATGGAGGCCGATCCCAACTTGGTCCGAGAGGACGTACTGGCCCAGGGGCGCGTCTATATCCGAGCCGATCTTGATGTTGCCTATCAGAACGTCGTCAGCGTCACTGACACCCTCCAGACGCAGGGATTCGCAAAGGTTTCAGTCGCCGCCCAACGCGTGGACGACGAATAGGACGCCCCGCGACGTCGCACACCAAACCGGCGCCACCTCGCCTTTGGCGCCAAATTACTGGGCGCCAGACGACCATCGCTCCATTCTAAGGTCGCGCTGAGGCGCAACCTGCTCCAAGCTATGCGCAGAGATGCGCCAGTTTTTCGACGACATGCACGGCCTCGACGGCGACATCCGCGCCGCCTACGCCGAGATCGCCACTTGGCTGGCCGAAACCCCGCCGCACACGCTGAGCGCCAAACGTGAAGAGGCGGAACGTCTCTTCCGGCGGATTGGCATAACATTCGCTGTCTACACTGAAGGCGGCGACACCGAGCGTCTGATTCCGTTCGACATCATCCCGCGCGTGCTGGACGCAGAAGAGTGGGCCTTTCTGGAGCGCGGATTGAAGCAACGCGTCAACGCGCTCAACCTCTTCCTGGCGGATGTCTACGGCGCACGCGAAATCGTGCGCGCGGGCAAGCTCACCAACGCGCATATTGACTCGCATCCTGCCTATTGCGCCCACGTGCAGGGCGTGACGCCGCCCGGCGGCGTCTACACGCACATCGCCGGCATCGATCTTGTCCGTACGGGCGTCAATGATTTCTACGTACTCGAAGACAATTGCCGAACGCCATCAGGTGTTTCCTACATGCTGGAGAACCGCTCAGTGATGATGCGGCTGTTTCCGGACCTGTTCGCACGCATCGGCGTTGAGCCTGTCGCGCGCTACCCTCAGGACTTGCTGCGAACACTGCGCTCTGTGGCGCCTGCCGGAGATGAAGAACCCTGCGTTGTGGTGCTTACGCCTGGCCAATTCAACAGCGCCTATTACGAGCACTCGTTCTTGGCGGACGAGATGGGCGTAGAATTGGTCGAGGGCATCGATCTCGTCGTGCGAGACAAGAAGGTGTTCATGCGCACGACCGGCGGACTAAAGCGTGTCCACGTCATCTACCGGCGCATCGACGATGATTTCCTCGATCCTATGGTGTTCCGTCCGGACTCCGTGCTGGGCGCGTTTGGGCTGATGGAGGCATATCGCGCCGGCAACATCGCGCTCGCCAACGCACCCGGCGCGGGCATCGCCGATGACAAAGCAATCTATATGCACGTTCCGGAGATGATCCGGTTCTATCTTGGCGAAGAACCCATTCTGAACAATGTCCCCACTTGGGATTGCGCCAATGAAGGCGCGCTCGCCTATGTGCTCGACCACTTGGAGGAGTTGGTCGTGAAAGAGACACGCGGTTCTGGCGGCTATGGCATGCTGGTTGGACCACACTCGACAAAGAAGACACGAGACGCGTTCGCGAAGAAGTTGCGCCAAACCCCATCCGCGTACGTGGCGCAACCAACATTGGCACTCTCGACCTGCCCCACATTCGTCGCCGATGGCGCGGCGCCGCGACACGTCGACCTCCGGCCATTCGTGCTTTCTGGAGCAGACGGCGTGCGTATCGTGCCAGGCGGACTCACGCGCGTGGCGCTCACCGAAGGATCACTCGTCGTGAACTCGAGCCAAGGCGGCGGCACAAAAGATACATGGGTCCTGCACACGCGTCAGAACGGCGGCAAATGATGCTGGCGCGCGCGGCAGAGTCGCTCTTCTGGTTGGCCCGCTACATGGAGCGCATGGACAACCTCGCGCGTTTGATCGAAGCCGCCCAATCCATGGCGGGGGTGTTGAGCGAAACAGAAGAGTGGCGCTCGGCGCTCACCGCAGCCGGCGTCGATGAACTATACGACGCTACGTACGATATTGTGACGCCGGAAAGCGCGGCGCTCTTCCTGTGCAATAGCCCAACCAACCCATCGGCAATCGTCTCGTGCCTGGACAAAGCGCGCATCAATGCGCGTGCGATGCGTGGCGCGCTGACGCGCGATATGTGGGAGGCTGTCAATCAAGGCTGGCTGGAGTCACGTCAACTTACCTCGGAGGCATTCTCACCCGCGAGACTTCCTGACACGCTCGACTGGGTACGCACCATCTCAACGCGCTTTTCTGGCGCTTACCAAACCACAATGCTGCGCAACGAGAATTACTGGTTCACGCGCCTTGGCACGTTCTTAGAGCGCGCCGACAACACCGCGCGCATTCTCGATGTGAAGTATCACTTGCTCTTGCCCGAAGCCTCGTCGGGCGTTGGCGGCATGCTGGACTATTATCAGTGGACGAGCGTTCTGCGCGCCGTCTCCGCTGTACGCGCGTATCAGTGGGTGTATCGCGAAGAGGTGAAACCCTGGAACGTGGCCGAGCTGCTACTGCTCCGTCAGGAGATGCCGCGCTCGTTGCGCGCCTGTTACGACGCCATCACGCAGTGCCTAGACGAGATCGCCGCCGTCCACGGCGGCAAGCGCGGCGAGTGCCACAGATTGGCAGGCGCCATAGCGTCACAGCTCCGCTACGGGCGAATTGGCGACATTTTCCAGTCCGGACTGCATGAACATCTCACCCAGCAGATTGAACGAGCCGCCGAATTGGGCGATCAGATCGCCGCTTATTACATGCGCTAAGGGGCGTTTCGGATGACGTATTGTGTGGGGCTCTTCCTGCAGGACGGCTTGGTCCTCCTGTCGGACACGCGCACCAATGCCGGTCCCGACAGCATCGCCACGTTCGGCAAGATGCACGTCGTTGCGCCCGGCGACCGTATGATCGCGATGATGACCGCCGGCAATCTTGCCGTGACTCAGGCGGTCGTTTCACGGGTCTGCGAAGGCGCGGGCATCGGGCCGGACGAACCCTTCGAAACACTGATGACCGTCAAGTCGATGTATGAAGCGGCAGAGCTCGTCGGCGAAGCAATCCGCAAGGTCTATGCGTCGAGCGCGCCGAGCTTCAATCAGCAGAACCTGATGTTCGACGCATCGATCATTCTGGCGGGCCAAATCGAGGGACGGCGCATGCGCATGTTCCACATCTACGCCGCCGGCAACTTCATCGAAGCGACGCAGGACACGCCGTTCTTCCAGATTGGCGAAACCAAGTACGGCAAGCCGATCCTCGATCGCGTCGCGCAGCACGACACACCGCTCGATGACGCAGTCAAGCTCGCGCTGATCTCAATGGACTCGACGCTGCGCTCGAATTTCTCGGTCGGACTGCCGGCGGACCTGTTAATCTACCGCAGGGACACGCAGCGCGTCGCCGTGCATCAGCGCGTCGGCGATGACGACGAATACTACCGCAGCATCCGCGACAGCTGGTCGGAAGCGCTGCGACGGGCATATCGCGATCTGCCCGCGCCACCTTGGCTGGGCTGACCGCGATATCGCTGAACTGGTTAGTGGTGCTTAACCGAAAGCCACTCGCGCGCGCGCTTTTGCGCCTCGGCGATCAGCTCACGCGTCATCAGGTCCGACAATTCGCGACGGCATTCTTTCGCCGCTTCCGAACCACGCGAAGCCGCCAGGTTGAACCACATGTGCGCTTGCACCAGATCAACGTCTTGGCCGGTCGAGTAGATCAGACCCAGCTTGTAGAGATTGTCGCTATCGCCCTGACGGCGCACGGCTTCGTGCGCTTCCGCGATTTCATAATCCGTAAAGGCCATTTGGCCGCTCCCTTGTACCACTCGGAAACGCCCGGGCTTTGCCCATGTACGTTTCCCCCACCGACGTGCATTTTTCGCGCCGCCGGGGTGGAGCAATAACGTGCATAACTTGCGATAAGCTTAAGCGGCGTTGGCGTTGTTGAGATTTACGCGCGTTAGCCTCGTGTCGTGGTTGCTCAGGCCTTACCCGATACAGCCTCAGAGACCGAAGCAGCCGTCTGGCCGAAGAGCGCCTTCGCGGCTTGCTTCTGCTCATCGCTGCCGGGCGCGGGCGGCGGACGGCGGAGCTCCTTGCCGACGACCACGCCGCGTTGCACAGCGGGCCGCTCCGCAACACGGTCGATCCACGCTTGCACACGCGGAAAGTTACTCATGTCTTGGTTGAACACCGCGGCGATTTTTACCCATGGGTAAGTCGCCATGTCCGCGATCGAGTAATCGCCAGCCAGAAACTCGCGACCATCGAGCCGGCGCTCCATCACGCCAAGCAGGCGATTGACCTCGTTGTTGTAGCGCGCGACGCCGTAGGCGATTTTCTCGGGATCATCGACGAGGTTCGGTGCGTAGTTCCTGAAGTGGCTCGCCTGGCCGAACATCGGCCCGACATTCGCAACCTGCCAAATCACCCATTCATCGACTTCGACGCGCTTGCGCTCGTCGCTCGGGTAGAACTTGCCGCTCTTGCGCCCGAGGTATTGGAGGATCGCGCCGGACTCGAAGACTGAGATCGGCGTCCCGCCCGGCCCCTCAGGATCAACAATTGCGGGCATGCGGTTGTTCGGAGAGATCGCCATGAAGTCGGGCTTGAATTGATCGCCCTTGCCGATCGCCAGGGGTCTTACGACGTAAGGCAGTCCCATCTCTTCCAACGCGATTGAAATTTTGAGGCCATTCGGCGTCGGCCAAAAAAAGAGTTCGATCGGTTGTGTCATCAGCGCGCTCCCAAACGTCCGCGGAGCATGGGGGCGAATTTCGAGCGGCGCTAGTACCCGTGTCGACAAGCAAAGACGAAGACCGCTTCACGCCGATGTGAGTACAGCTAAACACTCGTCGCGAAGCCCCACAAGTGTTTCGAGCGCCTGCATTTTGGAGTTCGACCAGAGGCCCTGAACGAAGTTCCACGTTCATTCAGGTGAGGTTCAGACAAGCCTCGACACACTCCAAGGTGAAGAGGGATCTTCTTTTGAACGGGGCCGTTCAAGGGAAGCAGGAAGGAGACCTCGTCATGAAACGCTTCGCAACAGCTCTGCTGGCGGCCGTAACGTTTGCAGCGCCGATGGCGCTTCCGACGCAAGCCGCCGCTCACGAACGTGGCGACCATCGCGGCGAGCGCCATCGAGATCGCGACCATTGGCGCGACCATCGCGACGACCGCCGCGATTATCGCCGCGGCTACCGTGACGGCCGTCGTGACGACTATCGTCGCGCGCGCTGGGATGACCGCCGCTATAACGGCTACAACTACAACGGCCGTTGGTACTATGGCCCGCCGCCTGCGCACTATCGCGACGTAGACTATGGCTATCGCGGCTGGCGCCGCGGCGACCGTCTGCCGCGCTACTATCGGGATCGCTACATCGTGGTCCGCGACTACGATCGCTACGGCTATCGTCGTCCGCCGCGTGGCTACCACTACGTTCGCGACGATCGCGGCGATCTCTTGCTCGTCGGCATCGCGACCGGCGTGATCTTGGGCATCATCGCCAGTCAATAACCCTCCCTGATTGGCGGACTGCCCGCAAAAGCGTCCCGGAGTTCCTCCCCGACTCCGGGGCGCATTGCGTTAACAATCACGCAACCGAATTGGACGACATCTCATGTCCTCTGACCGGGGGCTCGCTCATGATGCTGATGTATGTCTGGTTCGCCGTGATGATGCAGGCATTTGTGCCAGGCGGGGATAGAATTTCAGCGTTCCAGGCCCATTCCTTTGAAACGCATTTGCGTAACGAGATCAGCGCGAGTGATCTCGTTGGCGCGGCCGGCCACGTCGCCCGCTACACGCCTCTGACGGCCCGCGCCCGCTAAGCGCGCTTCACATAGACCCAGGCCGTAGAACCGGACGCGAGGCGCGCGTTGACGCGCTTGTAGTCTGCCACTTCGTACGCATCTGCCGCGGCAAGTTCCGCGGCGGTGATCTCAAACACCGTCCCGGCGACGCGGTCAGCGTCATTGCCGCTCTGCGCCACGATTGGATGGAAGCGCTCACCACTCTTGGCGAGCACGTCAGGATCGGTGATTTCCACCAGATCTTGCTTGAAGCCGACGAGCGCATCGGGGGCACCTTGGAGCAGCCGGCCGAACGTGGCGAGTTGCACGTTCTCTTGCTGCAACGTGCCGTAAGAAAAGAGCCGCTCCATCTTAGCCGTGAGGGCCGCCCGGGAACCCGAGCACGTACGGACCGCCAAGCAGCAGGTAGGCCTGGGTCATCGCGAAGAGTGTTCCGAACGCCAACAGCGTCCACCGCAGCGTGCGCCAAGCATCGCGGAAATCGGATGCCTGCACGAACAGGTCGACGGGATAAGCCACGCAATAGAGCAGGTTCGCCATCACGGCGAGAAACAACAGAAGAGATCCATAGACGAACCAAGTTCGCTGATCGAATCCCATCGGCGCCAGGACAGCCAGTGAAATGGCGACGAGCGCGAGGTTGTAAACGACGCGCCCTCGTTCCCAGAATTTGATCGCGTCCGTGATGTGCTCGCGATCAAACATGAGCTCACACGCCGAGCTTCTTCTTCAGGATCTCGTTCACAACTGCTGGGTTGGCCTTGCCGCCGGTGGCTTTCATCGTTTGACCGACCCACCAGCCGAAGGCTTTCGGGTTCTTTTGAACGTCGGCGACCTTGTCGGCGTTGGCGGCCATCAGTTCGTCGATGGCTTTTTCGATCGCGCCGGTATCGGTGACTTGCTTGAGGCCTTCGCGTTCGACGATCAACCCCGGCGCGTCGCCGGTTTCGAGCATCTTGGCAAAGACATCCTTGGCGATCTTGCCGTTGATGGTGCCGTCCTTCATCAGATCAAGCAGCGCGCCGAGGGCTTCCGCTTTCACCGGCGAAGCTGACAGCTCAAGCCCGCTCTTGTTGAGCGCGCCGAAGAGTTCTTGCGTGACCCAGTTGGCGGCGAGCTTGCCGTCCCGGCCTTTGGCGACGGTTTCGAAATAGGCGGAGGCTTCCGCATCGCCCGCGAGCACGCCGGCGTCGTAAGCGGTGAGGCCGTATTCGCTGGCGAAACGCTTCTTCTTTGCGTCCGGCAATTCCGGCAGTGAGGCCTTGATCTGATCAATCCAGGCTTGATCGATCACGAGCGGCAGCAGGTCCGGGTCCGGGAAATAGCGATAATCGTGCGCGTCTTCCTTCGAGCGCATAGTGCGCGTCTCGCCTTTGTCCGGATCGAACAGACGGGTTTCTTGATCGATTGTGCCGCCGCCTTCGATGATCTCGATTTGGCGGCGCGCTTCGTACTCGATCGCTTGTTGCATGAAGCGCGTCGAGTTGACGTTCTTGATCTCGCAGCGCGTGCCCCATTCCTTGGTGCCGGCCTTGCGCACGGAGACGTTCACGTCGGCGCGCATCGAACCTTCTTCCATGTTGCCGTCGCAGGTGCCGAGCGCACGCACGATCGAGCGAAGCTTGTTGAAGTAGGCAGCCGCCTCCTTCGATGAACGCATGTCCGGGCGCGAGACGATTTCCATCAGAGCCACGCCTGCCCGGTTCAGATCGACAAACGTTTCCGAGGGACTGAGATCGTGGATCGACTTGCCAGCGTCTTGCTCCAAGTGCAGGCGCTCGATGCGGATCGTGACGGGTTCTTCGCCGTCAGGCTCCACCTCGATCTCGCCCTCACCGACGATCGGATCCTTGTATTGAGAGATCTGATAGCCTTGCGGCAGATCGGGATAGAAATAGTTCTTCCGATCAAACCGGCTCCACTTGTTGATCTGCGCATTGAGACCGAGGCCGGTGCGGATCGCTTGCTCGACGCAGAACTTGTTGATGACCGGCAGCATGCCGGGCATCGCCGCGTCGACCAGTGAGACGTGCGCGTTCGGATCGCCGCCATAGGCGGCGCTGGCGCCAGAGAAGAGCTTCGCGTTCGACGTCACCTGCGCGTGGACTTCGAGGCCGACAATGATTTCCCATTGGCCCTTGTCGCCAGAAACAAGCTGGTCAGGGCGGGCGGAGCGAACGTCTAGTGAGGTCATGGGGCCTATCTAATGGCTCGGCCGCGCGCCGTCACCCCGGCTGCCGCGCGGCAAACGGGTGCAGGTGGAGAGCCCGGAGCGCGTGGGACGCGCTGGGGATAGTGCCTGAGTGCGGCGCTTGCTTGCGCCGCCGCGTGTCGCCACGCGCTCCGGTGCAGTTGATGGGCGCCGGCCCTGCACGTGGAGGTTTTTCACTCCCTTGGCTCGGTGCGCCGGCGGCGTGCGGGACGTTGTGTTCGGTAACGTTCCCCGGTGCGCTCCCGGCCTTTTGATCGGACGGGCTTCCGCGCCGTTTCGGACCGGCGCATCACGCTCAACTGCATCGCTTCGACATTGGTGCGAACAGGGATCCAACTGCTCTCCGCTCAAAGCGATGAGCTGAGTGTACAGGCGGAGCGGAAGTGTAGGACAGATTCTGACACGCGCATTGAAGTTGCTATTATTTTGGCTGCTGATGTGTGGGATAGACCAGTCAAATGCTTGCGGTTGCGCTGTGCCAGCGCCACGCTTGGGCTAAGGAGTCGGCTGTGCCCACCCCATTTGACCTGCTCGGCCTCACACGTCGCGGTGCGCTGCCAGCGTTCGCTATATTTGCGCTCTTGGCTGAAGCACGCGCTCAAGAGGGTCCACGCGTTCGCGCCGATCGCTGGATTGAGGCGCAAAGCGAGATCGCCCAGGCTCTTTCGGACGGACGGATATCACCGCGATCTTGGATGGACGAGGTAGAGGCGCTTACCCGCGAAGTTGACCTTGCCGAGTTGATGACGACTGTCGGGCGCGCGAGGCTAACAGATGCTGGTCGAGGCGCTTCCAACGATCCATTCAAGCGTAGTGTCAGATTCCTCGACGCCGCGGGCCAACCGAGACGACTCGGTTACGCGGCAGCGTTGTTCGAGTTTGAGCCCCACAACGTCATCACGCCGCACGGACATCGCCACATGGCGTCGGCTCACGTCGTTGTAGAGGGCGCGCTCCGCGTGCGCAATTTTGACCGCATAGGCGACACTGACAGCGCGATGATCATACGACCCACACGCGACTACATCGCCGACGTCGGACATGTCTCAACTATGTCGAGCGAACGCGACAACATTCATTGGTTCGTGCCGACAGGAAGACGGGCAATGACGTTCGACATCATCGTTTCAGGTCTCGATCCGGGCCAGCCGCACTATGAAATTCGGGCCATCGATCCGATCGGCGGCACGCCCCGCTCCAATGGCGACATCGTCGCACCGATCATCGGTTTCGAGGAAGCGTCCCGCCGCTACACCGCCAGCGTCTGATGCCCCAACAAAAACCCCCGCTTGCGCGGGGGCAGGCCGAAGGGGATGGCCTTGAGACTAAGTGGTGGGAGAGGAGCTAAGAGTCGAAGGCTTGATGGATCACCACACGCCCTGGCCTACGCCGCCATCCATTGTCATGGCGGCATTGAAGGTGGTTTCCGTGCGGGTGGTACGGGTTTCGGTGTCGCGGATGCGCACCATCTTGTCGCCTGGGCCATGACGGCGGAGCAGTGAGCGCTCGTTGCAAGGGCGACGAGCTTGCTGCGTGCGGCACTCGACGCGTTGACCTTCGTACCAAAGCGCTTGGCCAGCTTCGCAATCGTACGATTGACCACCGACTGTGTAGCGCATGCGCGTGCCCGACATGCAGCGGTAGATTTCGCCGCGATAGTCTTGGGCGACGTCGCGGCCGCCGAAGGTTTGCGAGGCTGGGTGCGGATTGCCTTGCGCGTCCAAGCAGATTGCTTGGATGAGCAAATCACGATCACGCGCAACGGTCTCAGCTTGCGCGCTGGCTTCCACGACCGCGAGGGCGCCTGAGTTCACTTGAGCCGCGGCACCCGACTCCATCACCATGTTCTGACGAATAATGGTGTCGCCGGTGCGGACGTTCGCGATAGCGATTGCGGTGGCGTTAGCTTGCGCTTGGGCGCGTGCGCCGGCGTTGACGATAACGATGTTCGGCGGCGGCACGTTCGGCGGCGGTACAACGATCGTCGGACGCTCACAGCAGGGGGCCGGCGGCGGTGGCGGCGGCGTTGGGTTGCAGCCTGATTGGCAAGGCGGACGCACCGGGCAGCCGCCATTGCCGCAGGCCGCCGCATCGGTCGGCAACAGGAAGAGACCGAGCGCTGCGACGCCAAACGCGACGGCCGCCAGGATGTACCGGGTTGGAACGGTCATACGCCGTTGCTCCTTAATTTCGCCGGGGATGGTGCAAGCGAGGGGCCATCTCTCGCTTGCGGCGGGAATGCGGACCGGAAAAACTCGAAATTCCCTTGTTTTGATTGGGCGCGCGGCTTGCGTGATGAGGTGCGCACTCGAACTCAAACCACGGCGCGTAACATTAATGATGGGGGAAGAGACCTTTCATCCCGATACACGGGCCCTGCTCGCGTATGGGCGCGCCTTGGCGGGCGCGGCAGGCGCTGCGCCGAAGAAGGGCGGAGCTGATCAGGTGCTAGAGCGCCTCTTCGTGATCGAGCGCACCAAGGACGGCCGCCTGCCCATCCGTACGTTTGGCCAAGACTTGATCACAGTGTTTGGCCGCGATCTGCGCGAGCATGATTTTGCCCGCTTCTTCCTAACCCCAGACCTCGCCTTGGTGAACGCACTCATCGACGCCAGCGCCGCCGCCGGCGAACCAGCCATCGCGCGCGTAACGGCAGAAACAGTGTGTGGGCGCAAGCTCGGCGCAGAAATTCTGATCACGCCGCTCAAGGTCGATGCGACGCTAGGCAACCGCTATCTCGGTCTCTTTCAGACCCTCGGTGGCGAAGCCTTCCTCGGTGGCCGCAACATCCAGCTCTTGCGCTTGGGTTCGTTGCATCCGCCGGAAGCGAAGTCGCCGAAAGGCATGCGTCTGGTAGTGGTCAACGACTAGTTGGGAGCGCGCCACGGCTCGTCGCGGCGCACGCTGATCTCGACACGCCGATTACGCGCACGCCCCCAGTCGGTTGCGTTCGTAGCGATCGGGGCCCACTCACCCATGCCGCTGGTGCGAATCCGGTAATTGTCGACTCCAAACTGCTGGAGCACGTCGCTGACAGACAAAGCTCGGCGCTCAGAGAGGCGATGATTGTATTCATCCGATCCAATTGCGTCGGCGAGACCGGTAATAGAGACGGACATATTCGGATAGCGATTGAGCGTGCGCGCTAGATCCGCAATGCGCGGCACGAATGCGTATTTCACGTCGGCGCGGTTGAAGTCGAAGGTGATGTCCGAGGGCATGCGCACGCGGACTTCATCGGGCGACACGCGCTCCACCGTCGCGCCCGCTTGGGCCGCCGGCGCCATCGCGTCACGGAGCTCACGCTCTGCGCGATCCATTTCATCTTGCGCGAAGGCAGCCGAAAACGACGCGGCGAAAAAGATCGTGGCAAGGATAGCGACACGCATGGGCGGCTCCCCGTTCTTTGCGCCGCTTGGCGTGAGCCGTGTCTGTGGCGTTATTGCGGCTTGCGGCGACCGAGCGCGCGGCTAATCCCGATGAGCAAGAACGCACCTAACATGAACGCGAGAACGAGACCGACGAGGTTGATGGTAATCTGGCCGTAGCTGGCCGCCGTCGGGTCCATGAAGAAGTATGGGTAGAATCCATCGAACAGACCGCGTGTGAGGCCGTAGCCAGCGTAGGCCAGCGGCCAGAGCGCAGCCAAGACGGAGTCGCTCCATTTCAGCGCACCGTGCGGACGCAAGAGCCAAAACAGCAGAAAAAGCGGCGGCACGCCGTTGTGGACGATTACATCTGCCACCTTCTGCCAGCCTTGTGGGTCCCAGCGCGCTGCGAGCAGCAAGTTATACACGATGCACACGAACATAATGGAGGTGACTGCCATAAGCTCGACGCGCGGGGCGTTGAGCCCTTTGAGACTATCGGGCTTGATCGCAGCGCGCGCGAACACGAGCGTCACGAACGTGTTCGTGAGCAACGTGAAATATGCATAGAAGCGCCACAGGGCGTCGATCGGTGACGCACCGTTCGCGGACATTTCCACGAAGAGCAGCCAATACTGCAAGCCGAGGCCGAAGAGGCCGAGCAGCGCACCGATAGCAGCTATGCCACGCGCGGGCGCCTTCATACGCTTGCCCGCTCATCTTCGGCGATAGGCGCCTCTTGCGGCGCCAGGAACGGCTTGCCACGCAGGAGGTCGGAGATTTTCTCCGCGATCATGATCGTCGGCGCATTGGTGTTGCCGCCGATAAGCGTCGGCATCACCGAGGCATCGATGACGCGCAAGCCCTCGACGCCGCGCACGCGCAGTTGCTCGTCGACTGGGGCCTTCGTGTCCGCGCCCATGCGGACGGTGCCGACGGGGTGATAGATTGTCTCGCCATTCTGGCGGATCCAGGCGTCGATCTCGCTGTCGGTGCGAACGTGATCGCCCGGGGCGAATTCGGGGCCACGGTAGAGATCAAGCGCATGCTGCTTGCAGATATCACGCACGATGCGGACGCTGTCGCGCATGGTGCGGCGATCGTTCTCTTCCGCGAGATAGCGCGGATCTATCGCCGGTGAATCGTACGGATTGAGCGAGGCGAGCGTCACCGTGCCTTTGCTCTCCGGCCGCAATTGGCATGCATGGACGGTGAAGGCGTCGCGATCGGCCTTGACCCGCGCGTGGTCGCGCATCTGCGCGTTCACCAGGTGAAGCTGGATGTCGGGGCGATCCAACTCGCCGCGTGTCTTCAGGAAGGCGCCCGCGTGCAAGTGGTTGGTGCGGCCAAGACCCTGCTTGCTGAGCAGGTACTGAATGCCGATCATCGGCTGCTTGAGGCCTTTGGTCAGCGAGTACATGGAGAGCGGCTTGGTCATCTCGAAGATGACACACACATCGAGGTGATCTTGCAGATTCTTGCCGACATCCGGCGAGTCCTGGACGACGTTGACACCTGCCTTCTGCAGCTCAGCACCCGGGCCGATACCCGAGAGCAGCAAGAGGTGCGGTGACTGGAACGCGCCGCCGCAGACAAGCACTTCGCGCTTGGCGTAGACATTGAGCGTGGGTTTGCCGGCGCCAGCCGAGAACTCGATGCCGATCGCCTTCTTGTTCTCGATCAGAATCCGATGCGCGTGCGCGCCCGAGATCACCTTGAGGTTCGGCCGCTCCGCCACCGGCTTCAGATACGCCGCCGATGCGCTCCAGCGCTCGCCGTCTCGGATGGTGAGGTGATATGGGCCGACGCCTTCTTGCTGACGCCCGTTAAAGTCGCGCGTGACCGGATAGCCCGCCTGCGCGCCAGCTTGAATAAACGCCTTGTAGATCGGATGGCCCGGAGGACCGCGCGACACCCACAGCGGCCCGCCTTCACCGTTCCAACTATCGCCGCCATCTTCGTGATGTTGCGAGCGCTTGAAGTACGGCAACACGTCCGCATAGCCCCAGCCGGTAAGGCCCATCTGACGCCATTGATCGTAGTCGCGTGCATGCCCGCGAATGTAGATCATGCCGTTGATGGCGGATGAGCCGCCCCAACCGCGGCCGCGTGGTTGATAGAGACGACGCCCATCCATGAATTGCTGCGGCGTCGTCTCGAAGCCCCAGTTGGAGACACCCTTTTGCGCGATCAGATTGCCGACACCCGCCGGCATCTTCACCAGCAGGCTCTCATTCTTGCCGCCGGCTTCCAGCACCGCGACAGTGACGTTCGGATCTTCCGTCAGCCGGTTGGCCAGTACGCAACCCGCAGAGCCCGCACCCACAATAACATAGTCGAAGCGATCTCCGCCCTCGGTCTCAGCCACGGTTCCGTCCCTTGCTTGTCGTTGGCCAAACCTTTGCGCGCGCTAGTGCCCGGCGCCAAGCCCTGCCCCGCCGTCAAACCTTAAGCAAACGTTTACGGTAAAGCGGCATCAATGGCCTCATGTCTGCTGCACCCAAGATTGACGTCGCCTCCGCCGCCCGCCGGCTCGCCGCCGCTTCCGTTGGAATCCGCGAGCGCCGCCGCTTCCGGCGTATGCCGATTGAGGTGAACGGTCGGCTCATGGACAGCCTCGGCCGTGAGCATGACTGCCGGACGGCCGACATCTCACCTGGCGACATCCGGATCGCCGCGCCAACCCTGCCGCCCGTCGGCGACCGCGTCGTGATTTACCTCGCGGGCTTTGGTCGAGTGTCAGGCTTCGTTGCACGCAAATGCGGAGAGGGCGAAGTGGCCGTTATCTTCGATTTCACTGCCCACAAGCGCGAGAAAATGGCTGAGCAGCTCACGCTCGCGGTTAACCGTAATCTCGGCGTCGAGGAGCCGCATCGCCCCGCGATCGCCGATGGCTCGCAGATGATCAAACTCGAGTTCGAGACTGGCGAGGCATATGAAGGCGAAGTCGTCGACTTTTCGCTCGCCGGCATCACCATCAAGAGCAGGCGTCCGCCACCGCTGATCGGCGTGTGGGTTCGCGTTGGCAACGTCTACGGCCGCGTCGCGCGTTTGATTGAGGGCGGCTTCGCCATCGACCTCGAACCGCGGAAACTTGGCTAACAGAGCCTTTCCGAAGAGTACGGCATAGCGATTGCACGCATCCGGTTTCGCCGGAGGCGCGAACCGCGTCTCCGTTCTGAAACGGAGCAAAGCCGTGAGTGACGTTGTCACGCTAAAGACCGCAACTGCCACAAAATGGTGGGTGCAGATCCGCGGCCGGGCGTTCGGCCCGTACACGATCGAGCAAATGGCGACCTTCCTCTCCGAAGGCCGCGTGCGCCCGACATCGCTCGTTTCGGACAACGGTAAGGACAATTGGACCGAAGCGCGCCGGGTGATGGCGTTGCGTGGTCTGCGCAAACCCTCCGCAGCAAACGACGCCGACGAAGCAGCGAATGTGTTCGTCCACGCTGAAATTTTCTCGGGCGCCTGGATGCAGTTCATGGCGGCTCTCGAAAGCATGGGTTTCGTCTGCGATCTGGGCCCGGGCCTTTGGCTCGTGCGCACGCGCTACACGTCAGGCGTCATCCGCAACACGCTCTCGCAAACGCTGGAGCGCGGGGATCGCTTCGTCGTGATCGATGCGACCCGCGATCGCCTGGCCTGGTTCAACCTTGGTCCGGAAGTGGACGTGCGCATCGGCAAAGTGTGGAACGGCCCGCTTCGCGCGGAAGCAACCAACGACGCGCGCTAGACGCCAATTGCTACCGCGAGGCGCTCATAGGCGCGCGCGAAGTCTTCCTTGAATTGCTGCACGACCGCGCCGGCAGACACCGGCGTGTTCATGAGGCCTACGCCTTGGCCGACCCAATAGGTGGCGAGTTCCCCCGCGCCGGGGTGACCACTATCGGCGAGCTTGTCGATCAACCGAAGCGGCGGTTCGGAGATGAATGTCTGCAGCGGCATCGGCAGCGGCTTTGGCGCATCTTCGGCTTCCCACGCATCCGTCCACGGTGAGCGCAACTGGCGCGAGGGTTTGCCGGTGCGGGACTTGGAGCGCACGGTGTCGCGCGAGGTGGCGGCGAGGAGCTTCTTCTTGATGATCTCGCTCGTCTCGGCTTCCGGCGTTGTCAGCCACACTGAGCCGCACCAAGCGCCGGCCGCACCCATCGCCATGGCGGCAGCCATCTGCGCACCCGTGACGATGCCGCCAGCGGCGAGCACCGGCGTGTCGATGTTCGCAGCGCGCAGCGCGTCAACCACCTCCGGCACCAGCACCATCGTGGTGACATCGCCGCAATGACCGCCCGCTTCGGTGCCAGCGGCGATGATGATGTCGACGCCGGCGGCTGCCTGCGCCAGCGCGTGCTCCTTGGCGCCAACGAGGGCCGCGACGGCAACGCCGTGCTTCTTGCCCATCTCAATCATCAGCGGCGGCGGCGTGCCAAGCGCGTTGGCGATCAGCTTGATTGGGTACTGGAACGCGACCTCAAGCGTCGACGTGCCGCCGTCCGCCATATTGCGTGCGAACCCGCCAGCGCCCTTGCGCGCCTCCTCGAGTTCAGCCGCCTCGATGCCGTGCCGCGCGAGGATGTCTGCGGCAAAGTCCTTGTGTCTTGCCGGCAGGCCTTCGACTAGCACGTCGACGCTCACAGACCCGCCGCCTTTGCCCTCGTAGGCATTCGGCACAATCAGATCGACGCCGTAAGGCTTGCCGCCAACGTGCGCTTCAATCCAGTCGAGTTCTTGCTTCAAGCGTTCCGTGGAGTAACCCGCGACACCGAGCACACCCATGCCGCCAGCTTTCGAGACTGCCGCAACGACATCGCGGCAGTGCGAAAAGGCAAACAGCGGAAACTCAATGCCTAGACGTTGGCAGATCGGCGTATGCATCATGTCGCGAGCATAGCGCGGCGGAGCCAATGGACGAGAGCAAAATCCCAGTCATCGTCGGCGTCGGACAGATCAATGACCGCGAGGAGCGACTGAACGCAGTTGAGCTGATGGCCGCTGCATTGCGAAATGCGGACGGCGATGGCGGCGGCGGCTGGCTGGCGCGCGCCGACGCGTTGGATGTGGTCGCGCAGCTGTCGTTTCCGGAGTTCGCTGATGCTTCCGCGCCCCTGGCGCAGATGCTGGCTATCGCGCCGCGTCACTGCGCGCAGACGCGCTACCCGATGGGCGACAGTCCGGTGGCGTTGTTGAACCAGGCGGCGAACCGCATCGCCTCGGGCGAGGCGGAGGTTTGCCTCGTTGCCGGCGGCGAGGCGCTGCGCACGGCGGCCAAACGCGCTGCGAGCGGCAAACGAGACGCAGTGCGAGAGTCGGCCGCACGGGCGACGCGCGAGGGCCGTGCACGCTACGGCATCGTGGCGCCAACCGATGTGTATCCGTTTTACGAGAACGCCTGCCGCGCAGCCTGGGGGCAGACATTGGCGCAAGCACAACGGGAAAGTGCTGAGATCTGGTCCGGCCTTTCTCAGGTTGCCGCGAGCAACCCCAATGCCTGGCTCCGCACCGCGCTCAAGCCGGAGCAAATTCTCGAAACGTCATCGAACAATCGGCCTATCGCGTTTCCCTACACCAAGCTCACCGTGGCCAATGCTTCGGTGAACCAGGGCGCCGCGTTCATTGTCACCAGCCTCGCACGCGCGAAAGCTGAGGGGATCGCTGAAAGCCGGTTGGTGTACATCGGCCGGGGCGCCGCAGCGCGCGAACCCGGCGATGTCCTCGCGCGCGATCGGGTTGATCGCTCGCTGAGCCTGGAAGCCAGCCTCAGCGGAGCGCTTCGCCTCAACAACCTGCACACAAGCGATTTGAGTCACGTCGAACTCTATTCCTGCTTCCCCGTGATGCCGAAACTTGCGCGGCGGATCATCGATTGGCCGCTTCAAGAACCGATGACCGTGTTCGGCGGCCTCACATTCGGAGGCGGACCGGTCGGGAATTATATGAGCCACGCCATCGCCTCGATGACAGAAGCGCTGCGTGCGCGCGGCGCCCACGGATTGCTCTTCGGCAATGGCGGGTTTGCAACGACCAGCCATAGTATCATCATCTCTCGCGACCCGGTCGTCGCCCACCAAGGCGCGCACGATCCAAGTGTGCAAACGGAAGCGGACGCAACCCGTCCACCCGCGCCACCTCTGCTTGAGACCTATTCCGGCGCCGGCGCAATCCAGACCTACACGGTCTTCTACGACCGCGACGGCGCCGCAAGGAGCGGCGTCATCGTGGGCAGCACGCCCACGGGTGATCGCTTCTTGGCGTACGTGAGCCGCGAAGATCGCGAACTCATCGCTTTCCTGACAAATGGCGAACAAGAACCAATCGGCACGGAGGGCCGCGTCTCAACGGACGCCACAGGCGTGAACCACTGGCGCCTTAGCTGAATCGACTCGGCTTCATGTCGCGCTTGTAGCGTTTCCAGTTCTCCACGTAGTGGTGCGCGGAAAGCTGGATCACTTGGCGTTGCTGCTCTTCCATCTTGCGCGCAAACCGCGCAGGCGCACCGGTGATGAGGGAGCCTTCCTCGAACGTCTTGCGCTCAGTCACGAGCGAGTGCGCGCCGACCAGGCAGAAGCTCGGAATGCTCGCGTGATTGAGCACGGTAGCTTTGATGCCGATGAGTGACGTGTCTGCGATGGTGCAACCATGCAGCATCACATGGTGGCCGATCGTCACATCTTTGCCGATGGTGAGCGGCGCGCCCATGTCAGTGTGCAGGACGCTGCCATCTTGGACGTTGGAGTTCTCACCGACGATGATCGGCTCGTTGTCACCTCGAAGCACCGCGCCGAACCAGACGCTGGCATTTCGTTTCAGCACCACTCTACCGATCAAAACCGCGCCCGGCGCGACCCAGTAGGCGTCCGGGTCCTCGACCTCGAGATCAGCGTCCGCGAGAGAAAAGATCGGCATCGTTGCGACTCCAGCTCTTGTGCGAATTTTTTGAGACGTTCCGGGTCTTCAATGCGTCGTTAACCGTTTCAGCGCTTCCTGTAACCATCGGATCGGAATGTTCCGGTCCACCCGTCTCCAGGGCTTCGGCTCGATAGTGGGGGAGTACGTGGGCAGAAGGCGCAAGATCAGCGCAACGACCAGAACGCCCAACGGCGCTTACGCCGACGACTCCTTCGACTCTGCAGATTTCTTCGACTCTCCACCGCCCGCCGGCAGAAGCCGCGCGGGCTCTTTGTACTCCCGAAAGGAGCACTCTATGGCGAAGCGCACTACCAAGCGTCGGCAGGCCCAAGGCGTGTTGAACGTTCAGGAATTCCAGCGCGACGATCGTCGTCAGCGCAATCTGCAGGTGCTGGAGGGCGGCTATCAGCCCGCCAACGACAGCAACCGAGATCATAGCTTCGTCAAGAATGTGCGGCCGAAATCAAAGGGCCAAGGCGCCCTCATGGAAGCTATCGACACACACGCGATGGTATTGGCGCTAGGCCCCGCGGGCACCGGCAAGACCTATCTCGCCATCACCAAAGCCGTTGAAGCGCTCGAAGCAGGCAAGGTCGGCCGCATCGTGCTCTCTCGCCCGGCTGTCGAAGCAGGCGAATCGCTGGGCTTCTTGCCCGGCGCCATGGAAGACAAGCTCGCACCCTACCTCCGGCCGCTCTACGACGCGCTGCAAGATCGCCTCTCGCCGAAGCGCCTGAAAGCGCTGATGGCTGAAGGACTGATCGAGATCGCGCCGGTTGGGTTCATGCGCGGCCGCACGCTCAACAACGCCTTCGTCGTCATCGATGAAGCGCAGAACTGCACCTACGGCCAGATCAAAATGTTGCTGACGCGCCTGGGCTGGAACTCGACCATGGTTGTCACCGGCGACCCGGCGCAGACGGACTTGCTGCCGGATCTCTCGGGCCTTGCGACCATCGCCGACAAGCTGGAAGGCGTGAACAACATCGCCGTCTGCCGCTTGGGCGAAGTCGACATCGTGCGCCACCCGCTTGTCGCTTCAATGCTGGGTGTTTTGTAACGCCCGCCTGGGCTTCGTGTGTTGGATCAGTCAAAACTCAAGGCCCCGGCGATGCCGGGGCTTTTTCTCTAGAGCACGGGTGTCACCTCACCCAGATCCACGCTCCTATTCTTCGCCTTCGAGGTCGATATCCAGGACGCTCATCGTGAGCACTTGGCCTTCATCCTCGTCGGCCGAAACGGTGCCGACGAATTCATCATGCACGTAGACCTCTGCGCTATCGGTCTTGCGCGGGCGGGCGCGAACATCGAGATCGGCTGCGTGCAACACTTGGCGTAGCGCCGTCTGCAGGCGGGCGCGTTCGGCGTCATCGATCGGCGCATCCTTCTTCGCCCCCGGAGCACGCGGAACGACGAGCCCGATTGAGTAAGAGAGTTCGCCCTCTTCATCGTCGCGCAGGAGGCCGGCGACGCGCTTACCATCGACAAGCACATCGGCTTCGTCGCTCGATTTCGACACCACGGACACCGTGGGCGAGCCCAGCAATTTCGAGAGATAGGCGCCAAGGCGCGTGCATTCGGCAGCGTTCAAGGGAAACTCCGTTCTGGAGGCGGAAACTCGCGCCGCACGCGGTTCAGGTCAAGCTCGGGACTAATCGAATTCCCAGTGCGTGGCTTCGCGGCGCAGATGGCGCCCGTAGATGAATGCAAAGAGACCCAGGCCGGCGAATGCGCCCATCACGGTCACGTAGTCGTACATGCCGTCATCGATCGCTTCGCGGAGAGAAAACGGCGTGTAGAGCGCAATGGCCGCCAGAGCCACGCCAACGGCGACGCCGGTTTTGATCAGCACATCGCCGAAGAAGTAGTTGCGGTCGATCTCGCCGCGCGGGCGGCGATGCGGCTTGGGGGTCTTCGACTTGGCCATAGGCGCGATGTTAGCTGGATTCGCGAGCGAACCCTTAACACCGTGCTATTGCGCGAAAGCAACGACTGGCGCGATCTAACGCCGGCGGCCGGTGTCAATCGTTCGCACAGGCTCCAACTCGTACGAGATTACACACGACCTCGCCTCGTCCCGCGTCTCCTGGCTGCAATTGCTGCGCGCGAAGGCTTCCGCCAGTTGGAGCGCCCGCTCCTTGTTCGGCCCCCACCCGGCTTGCGTGTCATAGAGCACGGCGAACGCGCTCCACGGCATCATGGTTTGGCCGAGGGTCTTGCTCTCAAAGATGCGTTCGATCTTGGGCTGTAAGAAGCCGAGGCGCGCGGCCAGCGTGCCGGTGTCGGCGCCGTTGAGTTCGGTCAGAAACTCGCGCCAGGCTTGGTTGGCCTCCTGACACATCTGAATAAGCCGCACATCGCCGCGACCGAGACGTTCGAGTAGTTCATGCATGACCTGGCGCCTTTCAGCGCCACCCGATCATGCCCTTAACCCACACGCACTTCCGCTCACCTAGGAGGTTGGCCCTAGAGCCACCACTTCGCGGCTTTGGCGCGGAAATTCGCCGCCCGCTCGAGTTCGGCGCTTACAGCGAACACGCTTTCTTCGTCGAGCGCCTTGCCGATGACTTGCAGCCCAAGCGGCAAGCCCTGCGCATCCACAGCCGCCGGCAACGCCAGCGCCGGGAGGCCGGCCAAATTCGCCGTGACGGTGAAAATGTCGTTCAAGTACATCGCCACCGGGTCGCCGCTCTTTTCGCCCAGCGCGAACGCAGCTGATGGCGTCGCGGGCGTCAGGATCGCATCGACGCTTTCGAACGCGTCGCGGAAATCCTGCGCGATGCGTTGGCGGACCTTTTGGGCGCGCAGATAGTAGGCGTCATAGTAGCCAGCGCTTAGCACATAGGTGCCGATCAGAATCCGGCGCTGCACTTCCTCGCCAAAGCCGGACGCGCGCGTGTTCTCATAAGTCCCGTTTAGATCCTTGCCAGCGACGCGCGCGCCGTAGCGCATGCCGTCATAGCGCGCGAGGTTGGATGAGGCTTCGGCTGGCGCCACGATGTAGTACGCTGGCAGCGCGTATTTGGTGTGCTTCAGCGAAATCGGAACAATCTCGGCGCCAGCGGCCTTCACCCATTCAATGCCTTGCTGCCAGAGCGCTTCAATCTCGGGCGGCATGCCATCGACACGGTATTCCTCCGGCACGCCGATCTTCATGCCCTTGATCGAGCGCTTCGTCGCCGCACGGAAATCCGGCAGCGCGTTAGGCAGCGAAGTCGAATCCTTTGGATCGTGACCGGCCATCGATTGCAGCAGCATGGCGCTGTCCTCGACCGTCTTGGCGATCGGGCCGGCTTGATCGAGCGAAGATGCGAACGCCACGATGCCCCAACGCGAGCAACGGCCGTATGTCGGCTTGATGCCGACAGTGCCTGTAAACGCGGCCGGCTGACGGATCGAGCCGCCAGTGTCGGTCGCCGTGGCGCCGAGGCAGAGATCGGCGCTGACAGCGGAAGCGCTGCCGCCCGACGAACCGCCAGGCGTAAGCTTCGCGTCTTCATTGCCGCGCCGCCAGGGCGACACGACTGGGCCGAAGTGCGAGGTCTCGTTCGACGAGCCCATCGCGAACTCATCCATGTTGAGCTTGCCCAACATCACCGCGCCATCGCGGAAGAGATTGCCGCTGACCGTGGACTCATAAGTCGGGGTGAATTCGCCCAGTACACCGGAGCACGCAGTGGTGCGCACGCCTTCGGTACAAAAGAGGTCTTTGATCCCGAGCGGCGCGCCTTCTAGCGGGCCTGCCTTGCCCTGCGCGCGCTTGGCATCCGACGCCTTGGCACGGTCGCGCGCGAGCTCCGGCGTCGTCACTACGTAGGCGTTCAGGTGCGGGTTGGCTTTATCGATCGCGTCGATGAAGGCGTTGGTCAGCTCGAGCGAGGAGAATTGCTTCTTCTCCATGCCGTCGAGAGCCGCGGCGAGAGTGAGGGTCGTCAGATCGGTCATTTGGTCAGCAGTTTTTCGTAATAGATGTTGTGTGGACTATCGGGCGGATAATCGAGAAATGCTCCGCACCGTTTGAATCCTGCGCGCTCATAGACGCGCCATGCCGCGGCGAAACCGGGGACGGCGCCCGTCTCAAGCGCGAGACGCTGCAAGCCCTCCTGTCGCGCCAGGCTTTCGATCTTGGCGACGATCTGACCTGCGAGGCCGGTGCTGCGCGCATCCGGCATCGTGTACATGCGTTTCACTTCGCCCAGGCCTTCGCCGTGGCGCTTAAGTGCGCCCATGCCGATCGCCTTGCCCGACGCATCCCGCGCAATGAACACAGTCGTGTCCGGCTGCGCCATCTGGTCGACCGTCATGTGGTGCGTAAACTCACGCGGCGTCTGCTCCAGCGCCCATAAGTTGAGCGCAGACACCAGCCCACGCACGTCGTCTGAGAGCGGAGTCTCGGTGGCGATGGTGAGGCTCACTCAACGACCTTGGGCACCACGAAGAAGCCGTCTTCCGACTTCGGCGCGTTCTTCAGCACCTTCCCCGGATCGTTGCCTGCGGTGACGATATCGTCGCGCATCGGCAGCGAGAGACCTTCGACGGCGCTCGCCATCGGCTCGACGCCCTCGATGTCGACCTCGTTCAGCTGCTCGATCCACGCCATGATGCCGTTCAGCTCATCGGCCATCGGCTTCACGCGGTCTTCGGGGAGCGCCAGGCGCGCCAGTTTGGCCACCTTGCGGACAGTTTTTTCATCGATCGACATAATGGCGGGGCTAGCAGCGGCGCCGATCCGGTTCAAGCCTCGGCTGGCGGGGTTTGAGGCATAAGCAGCTTTCTGCCTACCGCAGCCCACCAAAATGCGAGCATCAACAGCGCCGGCAGTATGAGAAATGGAAAGACGAAAGAGGCTAGCGCTGCGATTGCCGCCAGCCAGCCACTCAAGGCGACGCCCGTGCCCAACCGCGCAGCAATGCCCCATGTTGCCAAAAGTGCAGCAACCGCCGTCCCCGCGAGCAACATCCAGAGAAACATCATCAGGAACGCAAACCCCATCGATAGAGCGCCATCCGGCGGACTTTGATCGCCCATTGCATTGACCTGATTTGCGAGCCCCAACCCAAGGATTGCGCTAACGGCAAGGGCCACAATCAGCGGAAGTAGCGTCAGCGTATTGCGGAACCCCGTTCCATCGCGCCGAACCAACGCAACGCAGACCAAGCTCATGGCGATAGGAATCGGCGCAGCTAGCAACCAACCCAGCCAGCTCATCGCGAGCGAGACGGAGTCGGAGTCTATTGTCCCTGAGTTTACCCCCAGGCCGGCAATCGCTCCGCAAAATGCAGCGCAGACAAACGCACTGAACGCACCGACACGATCCGACAACGCAGTTGACATCCGCACCATCAAATTTTCCCGTTCAGGTACTCAAGAGCCTGCCGGGCTGCACTCACCTGTCCAGGTGTCAATGCCACTGGAATCGGCTTGGCGCAGAGTGAAGGTCCGCAGATCACGCGCGATTTCGACGTCGGCGACGAATTCCGTCCGGTCGGTGGTGCGCATCGTCGCGGTCCAGCCCAGCGAACGGGTGAGCGTGGGTGCGAACTGCGCGTCTTCGCAACCGGTGGCAATGCAGAAACGCCCGTCGCCGCCCCGATCGGGCACCGAAAGCGAAATGTGAAGCGTCATCGCCTCGCCCGGCGAGGACGCTGTGCAACCGCCAGCTGGGCATTGGCGCACTTCACTGGCGTTGCAGTTGAGATCGCTGCCCAGCGCGAACGCGAGCTCGGAATCATGGCCGCTGTCAGCGGCCGGCGAGGCTGCGCAGGCCGCGAGGCCAAGTGCAGCGGTCAGAACAAAGGCGCGCAACATGGGTGCATTGAAACCCTGCGCTTGACCTTCCGCAAGCGCGCGCCGAAGGGATGAGCGCCTTTTCATGCCGCTGCTCGACCTCCCCGCCTTCGCCGCCGTACTCCCGGCGCGCGCCGCCGTCATGGGAATTGACCCCGGTGAGAAGCGCATCGGCGTCGCCGTGAGCGACACGACGCGGCTCATCGCGTCCTCGCTCGATACGGTCGCGCGAGCCAAATTCGCGGAAGATGCGGCTGCGCTGCTCAAGCTCTTCGACGCTCGCCAATGTGCAGGCTTTGTGATTGGGCTCCCGCTCAATATGGATGGCTCCTCCGGTCCAGCCGCACAAAGCGCGCGCGCGTTTGCTCGCAATCTCTTGGCCAAGCGCGACGCGCCGCTGCTGTTATGGGACGAGCGGCTATCGACTGCCGCGGTGACCCGGACGCTGCTGGAAGGCGACGCCTCGCGGCGGAGGCGTGGCGAAGTCGTCGACAAGATGGCGGCCGCCTACATGCTGCAAGGCGCGCTCGACGCGATGCAGGAACGGCGCAGCGATGGCTGAAGTCTTCGGGGCGCTGGTCCCTACTTTCATCCTGATCGCGCTTGGCTATCTCGCGCGCGCCGGGCGCATCGCCACGGCCGAACAATTCGGCATGGTCAATCGCTTCGGCTATTTCGTGCTCTACCCCGCGTTTCTGTTCACGTTGGTCTCGGGCGCAAACTTCGCGGGCGCCGATGCATTGCCGTTTCTTGGCGGGCTCATGGGCGGCTTCTTGACGTTGGCGCTCGCCGCACTGCTGTTGCGCCTGGTGTTTCGTGGCGACGGACCCGCCTACACAAGCATTTTTCAAGGCAGCGTGCGCTGGAACGGCTTTGCGCTGTTGGCGGCGGCAACCACGCTGTTTGGCCCGCAAGGCCAGGAGCTGATCGGCCTCGCGTTCGGGCCGTTAGTGCTGACGCTCAACATCATCTGCGTCACTGTCTTGGCGCGCTGGGGCTCGGCGAAGGCAACCTCGATGCAGGCGCTGCTGGATCAAATCATCGCCAATCCGCTTATCCTCGGTTGCGCGGCGGGCATCATCACCAACTTCATCGGCATACACGATCTTGGCTACGTGAGCGACGCGCTGCGTCTGTTGGGGCAAGCGGCGATGCCGATTGCGCTCATGTGCGTCGGCGCCGGTTTGGACTTCGGCGCCCTGCGAGCGTCGTTGCCGAAGGTGGCGACAGCATCGGCGATGCGCCTGCTGCTCGCGCCGACTTTGGTTTGGGCCGCATGTACGCTGACAGGCGCAAGCCCGCTCGCCACCGCCGTCGCTGTCGGCATCGGCTCAACGCCCACGGCCGCAGCGGGCTATACGCTGGCGCGCGAGATGGGCGGCGACGCGCAGCTCATGGCCGCCATCATCACAGCAACGACGCTGTTGTCGTTCATCACCATGCCGATCGCGATCTCGCTAGCGCTGCACTAACGCTTGCGCAGCGGCTCCACCGCCTCGCTCCGGCCAATCACCATGTCCGGGTCTTCGTCGAAACCGGGATGGTTCGTCGGATCGACCACATAGGTCTTGGCATTTTCGATCGGTTCCAGCGGGGCATGCGTGGTGGTCTCCACGGCAGCCGCCTTGCCTGCACTCAAACCTGCAACAACCGCTGCCAGCGCGATCCCCACCGGCCGCAACGTTTGTTCTTCTTTCTTGGGGTGCGATTTCAGCATCACGCCCTCCTACCTCTCGCCCTCCAAACCCGCCGTCCCACAATTGGAACAAATCGAGTACAGCACCGAGTCCGGGACAGCAAGATGGCTGAAACGATTATCCCCGCCTTAGTGTCGCCGCGCTTGCGGCGAAGCGGCCACACGGCTTAACAAGCGCGCATGGCTCAGCGACCGACTGGCGTGAAGAAAAACGAAGCCCGCTCCAGTCCTGTTAGATTCCGGCAGAAGCATCTTCTAGCCATCGCGGATCTGGATCGTTTCGAAGCCGAAAATCTTCTGGATCGCGCGGAGACCTTCGCGCCGCTGCTCGATCAAAAGATCAAGAAGCTAGACACGCTGCGTGGCCGCACGCTGATCAATCTTTTCTTCGAGAATTCCACAAGAACGCAAAGCTCGTTTGAACTCGCCGGCAAGCGCATGGGCGCCGACGTCGTCAACATGAGCGTGAAGAGTTCTTCGGTGGCGAAGGGCGAGACCTTGATCGACACAGCCGCCACGCTCAACGCGATGCGGCCAGATCTGCTCGTTGTGCGCCACGGCTCCTCGGGTGCGGCCGAACTGCTCTCCCGAAAGTCGATTGCGCCGTGATCAATGCCGGCGATGGCAAGCACGAGCATCCGACCCAAGCTTTGTTAGACGCCTTCACCATCCGCTCGCGCCTTGGCGCCGTCGAGGGCCTCACGGTGGCGATTTGCGGCGACGTGCTGCACAGCCGCGTGGCGCGCTCGAATGTCGCGCTGCTCACTCTGCTCGGTGCGCAAGTGCGCCTCATCGGCCCGCCCACGCTCATGCCAGCGGGCGCTGAGAAGTGGGGCGCGAAAATCTTCCACGACATGCGCGCAGGTCTGAGGGACGCGGATGTCGTGATGATGCTGCGGGTTCAACGCGAACGCATGACGGGCGGCTTCTTCCCCAGCGCGCGCGAGTTCTTCTGGTTTTATGGCTTGGACGAAGACAAACTGCGCCATGCCAAGCCCGGCGCGCTCGTCATGCACCCCGGGCCCATGAACCGCGGCGTCGAGATCGATAGCAGCATCGCCGACGATCCGAGCGTCTCTCTGATCGAAACGCAGGTGCGTATGGGCGTGGCCGTGCGCATGGCCGTGCTCGAGGCGCTAGCGGAAAGTGGTTCGAACGAGGAGCGTGCCTAATGTGGATGTTTCTGCTGTGGTGGCTGGTGGACGATCACCTCGCCGAAGCACTCAACACGCCCGGCCTCGGCACACTGCCCATCTGGGTGCCCTTTATCATCGCCATCGCGTTCTCGACGACGGTGAATGTCGCGGTGAAACGCAACCGGCATGACTAGACCGACTCTGATCCGCAACGCCAAGTTGATCGATCCTGCCGGAAACAAGATCGAAGACGGCGCGATCCTATTCGCGGACAAGATACTCGCAGTCGGCGCCGTCTCGGGTGCGCCGGACGGCGCCGACATCATCGATGCCGACGGCGCCCACCTCGCCCCGGGCCTCATCGATATGCGCGTGATCATTGGAGAACCCGGCGCGGAGCACAAAGAGACGTTCAAGTCCGCAGGTCGCGCAGCGGCCGCGGGTGGCGTCACCACTATGGTTATGATGCCGAACACCACGCCGGTGCTCGACGACCAGAGCCTGATCGACTTCGTGCTCCGCCGCGGCATTGACCGCTCCGGCGGCGTGCGCATCTTGCCGGCTGCCGCGCTGACACAACATCTCGACGGCGAGCTGATGACTGAGATCGGCCTGATGGCCGAAGCCGGCGCCGTGCTCTTCACCAATGGCGACAAGCCAATCGTTTCTAGTCGCACATTGCGACGTGCGCTCTCTTACGCCAGCGCGTTCGGCGCCCTAATCGCCCATCGCCCTGAAGATCCCTACCTCGCCGAAGGCGGCGTCATGCACGAGGGCGAACTCGCCGCGCGATTGGGCCTCCCCGGCATCCCTGCCGCCGCCGAAGCGATTATGGCCGAACGCGATCTGACGCTCGCCGAACTCACCGGCGGCAAGATCCTTCTCGACATGCTCTCATCGGCCCAGACGCTGCCGGCGCTGAAACGCGCCAAGGATAAGGGCGTGAAGGCGTTCGCAAGCGTGAACGTCCATCATCTCGTGCTCAACGAAAACGATGTTGATGGCTATCGCACCTTCGCCAAGCTCTCACCGCCACTGCGCGGCGAAGATGATCGCGTCGCGCTGACGCAAGCGGTCAATGACGGACTGATCGATGTGATCGTGTCAGGGCACGATCCGCGCCCAGCGGAAGACAAGCGGCTGCCATTCGAGGAAGCCGCGTTCGGCGCCGTCGGCTTGGAAACACTCTTGCCAGGCGCGCTCACGCTCCACCACAAAGGCGACGTTGCGCTCAACACGCTCTTCCGCGCCATGACCCAGCGCCCGGCTGAACTTCTGAATCTTCCGCAGGGCCGCCTGACCAAAGACGCGCCCGCCGACATTATCCTTATCGACCTGGGCGCGCCGTTCCGGCTGGACAGCGACAAGCTGCGCTCCAAGTCCAACAATTCGCCGTTTGACGAAAAGCTGCTGCAAGGCGCCGTGAAACGGACATTCATTTCAGGCAAGACCGTCTTCGGCGGCTAACTCGGAGGGACGCCCTATGCGCAAACTGTTGCTCGGCGCTGCACTGCTGACGCTCGCTGCCTGCGGCACAACTGGCGGCTACAATCCCGCGCCGGAACCGATCCACCCCGGCGACCCTGGTCCAGGCAACACGCCGCCGCCGATCCCGCTCGATGGCCCGATCATGTATTCGTGCAGCAACGGTCAGCAGATCGTCGTCGATGTCGAAGGCGCGAGCGCACGTGTGCAGATCGTAGGCGGCACCTCGATGGTGCTGCCGCGTGCGAGCGACGGCTACTACAGCAACGGCCGCTACGGCTTCCGCGGCGGCGGCGCCACTGGCCAATGGGAAGTCGGCCGCGCGGCGCCGGCTGATTGCACAGGCAGCTAAGCTAACTTTCTCTCCACAGGCGCGCTTTCGCCTGTTAGGAAGCCCGGGTGCTGCCTCTCTATTTCATTCTCGCCGCCGTCGGCGGCTATCTGCTGGGATCGATTCCGTTTGGCCTCGTGCTGACCAAGGCCGCAGGTCTCGGCGACATCCGGCAAATCGGCTCCGGCAATATCGGCGCGACCAATGTATTGCGCACCGGCCGCAAAGATCTCGCGCTGGCGACGCTTGTGCTCGACGCGGGCAAGGCTGGAATCGCACTCTTCTTGGCGCGCCTGATAGTTGGCAACGACACGCCTTATCAGATTGAGCTTGGCCTCGTTGCCGGCTTCGCCGCCTTCATCGGCCATTGCTACCCGGCTTGGCTACAGTTCAAAGGCGGCAAGGGCGTCGCCACCTATTTCGGCTTGCTGCTTGTTGGCATGCCGCCGCTGGGTGTTGTGATTGGGATCACCTGGCTGGCCATGGCGATGATGTTCCGGATCTCGTCACTGGCGGCGTTGGTCTCGGTAACGTTGGCGCCGGTGCTGGCGCTTGTCGGCGGCTACTCGACAGCGGAGGTTGTCTGTTTGGTCGCATTGGCTGCACTGATCTTCTGGCGCCATAGCGCCAATATCGCGCGACTGCGGGCAGGGGCCGAGCCGCGCATGGGTGACAAGAAGAAGAGCGAGGAACCGGCCGCCGCTGTCGCAGCGCCTGCACCCGCTCCCGTGATCGCTGAGGCGGCGCCTGAGCCCGCCGAGCCTGATCCAACGCCAGAACCTAAGCCCGAAGCATGACGCGCACGCTGTCGCGTCCGGAGCTGATCGCTTGGACGCGGCTGGCGCGCACGCCCCGGATTGGTGCGCTTACTTTCCACCGTTTGATCGCGCGCTTCCGAACGGCGTCCGCGGCGCTCGAAGCGTTGCCGCGCGTGTCCACTCTCAGCGCGCCACCCGAGGACCGCGCGCGCGCGGAAATTGAAGGCGTCGAAGCGCTCGGCGCGCGCCTCATCGCCTCTGGGGAGCCGGATTACCCGCCTCTGCTCGCCCAGCTCGATGCGCCACCGCCACTCATCGCCGTCCGCGGCGATGCGAAATGGTTCAAGCGGCCGACGGTGGCAATCGTCGGATCGCGCGAGGGGTCGGGGTCAGCGCTAATGTTCGCTGAGCGGCTCGCCACCGATCTCGGAGCGGCGGGGTACACGGTGGTCTCAGGCCTCGCACGAGGCGTAGACGCTGCCGCGCATCGTGGAGCGCTCACGACAGGCACAGTGGGTGTGCTCGCGGGCGGTCTCGATCACCCCTATCCGCCACAGAATCAAAAGCTGCACGACGCAATGTGCGAGCAAGGCGCGGTGATCACCGAAGCGCCGCTTGGCGCGGCGCCGCGCGCACGCGACTTCCCGCGCCGCAACTCAATCATCTCCGGCGTCTCACGCGGCGTCGTCATTATCGAAGCCGCGCTGCGATCGGGATCACTGATTACCGCGCGCGCAGCGGCTGATCAGGGGCGCGATGTGATGGCAGCCCCCGGTTCACCGCTAGATCCGCGCGCGCGGGGCTCGAATGCGTTGATCAAGCAGGGCGCGACCCTAATCGAAGACGCCAGCGACGTGATCACGGCGCTCGGCGAGGGCGCGCCGCCGCTCCGTCCACTTTCCGCAGGCCCACTCTTCGATGACATCGAAGCACCCGCGCCTCCGCCCGGCTTGCCGAAGAAGATTGCAGCGTTGCTGTCGCCAACGCCCATCCACGTGAACGATCTCGCGCGCTTGGTTGAGGCCCCAGCCGGCGTCGTCGCCGCTGCGCTGACCGAACTGGAGTTGGAGGGCCGCGCCGCGTCGCTGCCTGGCGGATATGCGGCACAAGCCAGAGCCGCCTTCGCGCAAGACTAAGCCCGTTCAGCTCCGCCGCACCGTGGTCAGAATTCGCGTTCCACCACATCGCGTGCATGAAGAAGCGCGTCTGCAGTCTTACTTAACCCGGCGGCCTCGGCGAGTTTGGCGAGTTGGCCAGCGAGATCATGGACATACTCACCCACCTCGCTCCGCGTTGGCGTCACGTCGTCCTCACACCTGACTTCACTCACAACCCGCCTCACGGAATGCAACGCCCCCGTGTATATAACACCCTCTAGTTGTATTCGCCAGATTTTCTGAACGACCCGCTAACCAACGGAGCCACAAGGGAAAATTAGGCCGCCCCTCGCATAACTCCCCTTCCGAACCCATCTGGGCGCGTTGACAGGCCAAGGTCACGCCCCCAGTTTCCGGCCCGTTTTTCCGCGAAAGCCCCCGTCCAGAATGAACGTCGTCGTCGTCGAATCCCCGGCTAAGGCCAAGACAATCAACAAGTATTTGGGCAAGGACTATACGGTCCTGGCCTCTTACGGCCACATCCGGGATCTGCCTCCGAAGGACGGCTCGGTGAAGCCAGACGACGATTTCGCCATGGCGTGGGAAATCGACCCGAAGTCGTCAAAGCACGTCAAAGCCATCGCCGACGCCATGAAAGGCGCCGATCACCTTATCCTGGCGACCGACCCTGATCGCGAAGGCGAAGCCATCTCCTGGCACGTCCTGGAGGCGCTCAATCAGAAGAAAGCGCTGAAGGGCAAGAGCGTTAAGCGCGTCACCTTCAATGCCATCACCAAGCCCGCGGTGCAGGCCGCAATGGCCGCCCCGCGCGACATCGACATGGAACTTGTCGACGCCTACCTGGCGCGGCGTGCGCTCGACTATCTGGTCGGCTTCACGCTCTCGCCGGTGCTGTGGCGCAAGCTTCCGGGCTCGCGTTCGGCAGGCCGCGTGCAATCGGTGGCGCTGCGCATCATTGTCGATCGCGAAGTCGAGATCGAAAAATTCAAACCGCAGGAATACTGGTCAATCGACGCGACGCTCCAGAGCCTGCGCAACGAGAGCTTCACCGCCCGCCTCTCTGCCTTCGAAGGCAAGAAGCTGAAGCGTCTCGACATCGAGAACCAAACGACAGCGCACGCCGCACGCGAGGCGGTGAAGAACGGCAAATTCACGGTCAGCGCGGTTGAAGCCAAGCCGACGCGTCGCAACCCGCCGCCGCCATTCACGACCTCGACGCTGCAACAGGAAGCGACCCGCAAGCTCGCTTCAACGCCTCGCGCACGATGCAAACCGCGCAGCGGCTCTACGAGGCCGGCCACATCACCTATATGCGTACCGACGGCGTCAGCATGGATGAAGGCGCCATCCGCGAACTCCGCACCGCCATCGGCGGCCAGTTTGGCAACAATTACGTGCCGGCCGAGCCGCGCAAGTACGTCTCGAAGATCAAGAACGCGCAAGAAGCGCACGAAGCGATCCGCCCGACAGATCCGACCAACACGCCGCAATCGCTGCATCTCGATGGCGACCAGGCGAAGCTCTACGATCTCATCTGGAAGCGCGCGGTCGCGTCGCAAATGGAAGCGGCCTCGATCGAGCGAACCAGCGTCGATTTCACCGAGCCGACCGGAAAAGTTGAACTCCGCGCCACTGGTCAAGTGATCCTCTTCGACGGTTTCTGAAGCTCTATCAAGAAGGCCGCGACGACGAGGAAGATGAAGAGAACCGCCGCCTGCCGCAATTGAGGCAAGGCGAAAGCGTCAAAGTCGAAGACGTGAAGGCCGATCAGCACTTCACCGAGCCGCCACCGCGCTATTCCGAAGCCAGCCTCGTCAAAAAGCTCGAAGAGCTCGGCATCGGTCGCCCCTCCACGTACGCCGCAATCCTCGAGAAGCTGCGCGAACGCAATTACGTGAAGATGGACAAGAACCGCTTCATTCCGGACGACCGCGGCCGCCTCGTCATCGCCTTCCTGGAAAACTTCTTCGGCAAGTATGTCGAATACGATTTCACGGCCGATCTCGAAACACAGCTCGACCAAGTCAGCGCCGGCGATCTTTCCTGGAAGAAGTTGATGCGGGACTTCTGGAAGGATTTTAACGGCGCCATTGCCGACATCGGTGATTTGCGCATCACGCAAGTGCTCGACACTTTGAACGAAGTGCTGGGGCCGCACATCTTCCCGCCGCGCGAAGATGGCAAGGACGCGCGTCTCTGCCCGCTCTGCAATGTCGGTCAGCTTTCGCTGCGCCTCGGCAAGTACGGCGCCTTCGTCGGCTGCTCGAACTATAACGGCGAGCCGCCGTGCAAATTCACGCGTCCGCTCGCTGGCGGCGATGAAGCCGAGCAGGCGATCCCGTCCGACGGCTTGCCGGTTGGCGATGGCCCGAACGGCCCCATCCTTTTGAAGAGCGGCCGCTTCGGCGCTTACTTCGAAACGCTGAACCCGGCAGATCCAGATAAGCCGAAGCGCGCCAGCGTGCCGAAGGGCCAGGCGCCGACGGACGTGAGCTTAGAGACCGCGATCAAATTGCTCTCGCTGCCGCGCGAGATCGGCATGCATCCGAGCGAGAACGAACTGATCGTCGCCAATATCGGCCGCTTCGGGCCGTACATCAAAATGGGCAATCTCTATGTGAACTTGCCCGGCGCCGACGACGTGCACGAAATTCAAATGAACCGCGCCGTCGCGTTGATCGAAGAAAAGAAAGCCGGCGGCGGCAAAGGCCGCTTCGGCCGCGCCGCGCCTGCGCCAATCAAAGAACTCGGCGAAAGCCCGGTGACCGGCAAGCCCGTGCGCGTGCTGAACGGCCGCTACGGCCCCTACATCAGCGACGGCGAAACCAACGCCAACGTGCCGAAGGACAAAAAGCCGGAAGACGTGACAGCCGACGAAGCGCTCTCATTGCTCGCAGCACGCGCTGAAGCCGGCGGCGGGAAGCGCAAGAAGAAGGCGCCCGCGAAGAAGGCAGCTGCACCGAAGAAACAAGCTGCGCCAAAGAAAGCCGCTGCAAAAACGGCAAAGAAGCCTGCCGCAAAGAAGGCGCCCGCGAAGAAGGCAGCTAAGAAGGCCTGATCCTGCAGTGAATTCGCGCCATGACCTCTCCCCGCGAGCGGGGAGAGATGACACATTGTGCCTATGGCGAAGAATCGACCACCAGCCCCTGAACCCCTCACCCGCGAACGCGTGCTTGAGGCGATCCGCAAGATCGGTGGCAAGGCGCAGAAGCGCGACATCGCGCATGAGCTCGGCATCGGCAGCGATCAGAAGAAAGAACTCCGGCACATTCTGCGCGATCTGGAAGAGTCCGGCGCGCCCGGCCGCACCGGCCGCAAGAGCTACGCTGACGCCAACGCGCTGCCCGAATCCGGCGTCATGGACATTGTCGATCGTGATCATGACGGCGAGCTGCTCGCACGCATGCGCGGCCCCGAAGGCTATTTCGGCCCCGTCATTCGCTTAGCACCAGGCGAAGCGCGCCGCATGAAGGGCGAAGCCGCCATCGGCGTCGGTGACCGCGTGCTCACGCGGCTGCATCGCGATGACGATGGCGAGTTCATCGCCAAGGTCGTCAAACGCCTCGGCCAAAGCGCGCACCGTATTCTCGGCGTCTATCGCGCCAACAAAGATCCGCGCAACAAATTCGGCGGCGGCCGCGTCGAACCCGCTGATCGCAAAGCGCGACACGATCTCATCATCGAAGCCAACAATGTCGGTGACGCCAAAGACGGCGATCTGGTCTTCGCCGAGCTGCGGGTCTCGGGCCGCGACCGTGCGCATGGACCGAAGTTTGGACTGATCAAGGAGGTGATCGGCACGGCGAGCGATCCGCGCGCCGCCTCGATCCTGGCCATGCACACGCACGGCATCACCGAGGGCTTTTCGGAAGAAGAGGAAGCGCAAGCAAATGCGGCGCAGAGGCCCACGCTGAAAGGCCGGACCGATCTGCGCGACATTCCGCTGATCACCATCGATCCCGAGGACGCACGCGATCACGACGATGCCGTCTATGCATCGCCAGAAACGGACGAAAAGAACAAAGGCGGCTGGCGCGTGTGGGTCGCGATCGCCGATGTCTCCGCTTATGTCACCCCTGGCTCGCCACTCGACCGCGGCGCCTGGCGGCGCGCCAACTCCACCTATTTCCCCGATCGCGTCGCGCCGATGTTACCGGAATCGCTTTCCGCCGATCTCTGCTCGCTTCGCGAAGGCGAAGAGCGCGCATGTATGGCGGTTGAAATCATCTTCGACCGCGAAGGACGCAAGGTGCGCCACAAGTTCGTACGCGGACTCATGCGCTCCGCGGCGAAGCTATCGTACGAGCAGGCGCAAGCTGCGATCGACGGCAAGCCGAATGAGAAAACGGGCCCACTGCTAGAGCCGATCCTGAAGCCGCTCTGGGCGGCCTACGCATGTGTGTGGGGCGCGCGCGAAAAACGCCAACCGCTGGAGATCGACGCGCCGGAGCACCGCATCGTGTTCAAGGATGGCAAGGTCGCGGGCGTCAGCCGCCGGGAACGCTTCGATGCGCACAAGCTCATCGAAGAATTCATGATCCAAGCCAATGTGGCGGCCGCCGAAACCCTGGAGCAAAAGAACCGCCCGCAGATCTACCGCATCCACGACCGGCCGAGTGACACAAAGATCGCGGCGCTGACCGACTTCCTGCCGACTGTCGACATGAGTTGGAGCAAAGGGCAAAGCATCACCTCGGGTCGCTTCAACCGTATCCTGCATCTCGCCGAGCAATCGCCGAATAAGGACATCATCAACGAGGTGGTGCTGCGTACACAGTCGCAGGCCGTGTATTCGCCAGAGAACATTGGTCACTTCGGCCTCAACCTGCGAGCCTACTCACACTTCACGTCGCCGATCCGCCGCTACGCCGACGTCACCATCCACCGCGCCCTCATCCGCGCGCTGAAACTCGGCGAGGATGGCGCGAGCGACAAAGAAGAAGCGCGCTACGAAGAGACAGCCGAGCACATTAGCGAGATGGAACGCAAATCGATGGCCGCCGAGCGTGACGCCACGGCCCGCTACATCAGCTCGTTCCTCGCCGACCGCATCGGCGCGAACTTCGAAGGCCGCGTCACCGGCGTGACCCGCTTCGGCCTCTTCATCCGCCTCGACGAAACCCAAGCTGATGGCCTTGCGCCTATCTCCACGCTAGGAAACGAGCGCTGGATTCACGACGAGGCGGCGCATGCGCTCGTTGGCGAACATTCAGGCGAGCGATATCCGCTCGGCATGCGCGTCGAAGTGCGCCTGGAAGAAGCAACGCCGATTACCGGGGGCCTTGTCTTCTCGCTGCTCACCGATCCTCTGCCGCCCATACCCGGCTGGCGAAAATCGCGCGTGAGTAAACAGAATTATCGCGACGGGCAGGGCGGCGGCAAGCAACGCGACACAAAACGCGGCAAGCGGCGGCGTTAGACGATCAAGGAAGCGAGCATGATCCGAGCGGCGTGCACCATTGCAGTTTGTATGACGTTGACCGCCTGCAGCCACCAGCCGCGGTCGAGCGAACCGCAACCAATCGCGACGATCGTCGCGGAGACGCAGGTGGCCCAAATCAATGAAAACGTGACCCCGGCGATGCTGGTGGGACGCTGGAGCCGAGGCGGAGATTGCGTCAATGCGATAAACATGAGTTCCAGCGGCGCCTTTCAGTCTGACACGAGTGGCGCGGGCACTTGGGAACTCACAGGCAACATGCTCACCATGACAACAAGCACGGGGGCTTCCCAAGTTTGGGTTGGCGCCATCGGCTCAGATCAGCTGGTCTTCGCCCAGGCCGATCGATCCGCTAACGTTTGGCTGCGCTGCCCGCAACAACACTAGCGAGCGACGGCTTCCTACGCACGGCAACACAAGTCTTGCCTCCGTCCATCGCAAACACGCGGACCGTGGTTGCAAGACTCCTGTTGGCACAGCGCCGATTGCTCGTGCATGCTTGCGTCTTCTGGGGAGCCGATGAGCGCGCAAGATCATACAGACAAGCCATTGGGGTTCTGGTCCTGCTGGTCGCTCGTGGTCGGCTGCATGATCGGCTCTGGAATCTTTCTCGTCCCTTCGCAGCTCGCGCCCTATGGCCTGCTGAGCTTCGGCGGTTGGATCATCGCGGGGGTGGGTTCGATCGCGCTGGCGCTTGTGTTCGGCAGGCTGGCCGCGCGCACGCAAGCGAATGGCGGCCCTTACGCGTACGCGCGCCAATCTTTCGGTGACTTCACCGGCTTCCTGATGGGCTGGGCCTACTGGCTGTCGTTTGTCATCGGCGTGCCCACCGTCGCCATCGCGTTCGTCGGTTATCTCGGCGTCTTCGTGCCCGTACTCAACGGCAACCCAATCGCGCAGCTCTCAGCCGCCATCGCACTCATCGCTGCCTTCACCTATGTCAACGTCCGCGGCCTCAGAGAAATGAGCGCCGCGCAGATCACGCTAACGCTGCTGAAGATTGTGCCACTGGTAGCGATCATCGGTTTGGCGGTCCCTGCCGGGTCCGCCGAAACCCTGCCGAGCTTCAATCCCTCGGGCGGGTCAATCCTTGCGGCGCTGGCGGCCACAGCGCTCATCGCGCTTTGGCCATTCACCGGCTTCGAAGTCGTCACCCTGCCTGCGGCCAACGTCAAAGACTGCGAGCGTACGATCCCACGCGCGCTCACGACAGGCATGCTCACGGTGGTTGTGATTTATTTGTGCGCCAACGCCGCAGTGATGCTGCTCGTGCCAGCGGCGCAACTGGCGCAATCGACGGCGCCCTTCGCCGACGCCGCGCGCGCACTCGGACCGTGGGGGCCGAATGTGATCGCCGCCGGCGCGCTCGTCGCCACTGCGGGCACGATAAACGGCCTCATCTTCACCTGCGGTCAGATGCCGATGGCGGTCGCCGCCGACAGACTAGCACCGCGTTGGCTGGCCCATACAACCGAGCGCGGTACGCCACACCTCGCGCTCATTCTGTCCGCTGTGCTGGGCTCAATCATGCTGGCGCTCAATTATGCGCGCGGCTTCCTCGATGCGTTCGAGTTCTTGCTGAAGATGGCGACCTCGCTAGGCCTCATCTACTACGTTGTCGTGGCGCTCGCGGAGCTTCGCCATTCTTGGCGCTCAGCCAAGGGCTGGGCCGCGATCGCGGTTGTGGGGATCGCCTATTCTCTCTTCGCCGCGTTCGGCTCGGGCCTTGAGGTGCTCTTCTGGGGCATTGCGCTCATGGCGGCAGGCGTGCCGCTCTACTTCATCTTCCGGCGCGACGTATTGGCGGTCAGTCCGACTTCTTGAACGGCGCGTGGTCGGCAAGGATTTCCGCCTCCTCGACCACGGCCGGGGTTTCCTGACGCAAATAGTGCTTCACCGCATTGCGTAAGCCAGGGTGTGCGATCCAATGCGCTGAGTAGGTCTTCACTGGCACGTAGCCACGCGCGAGCTTGTGCTCGCCTTGCGCGCCAGCTTCGACGCGCGGCAATTTCAATTCAATCGCCAGCTCGATCGCTTGGTAATAACAGAGCTCAAAGTGCAGGAACGGCACATCGGCAATACGACCCCAATAGCGGCCGTACAAGGCTTCACCGCCCACCATATTAAGCGCCGAAGCGAGCCGCGTGCCGTCGGCCTCTTCGGCAACGAACAGCACACATTGATCGGCCATGCGCTGGCCAAGCAGGTCGAAGAATTCACGGTTGAGATAAGGCGAACCCCACTTCCGAGAACCCGTGTCCATGTAGCAGCGGAAAAAGAAGTCCCAGTCACTGGCCGCGATCTCCGCACCACGCAAGCGACGGATGCGCAGCCCCTCATGCGCCCGCTCACGTTCGCGGCGAATGTTCTTGCGCTTCTGAGATGAGAGATCGGCAAGGAAGTCCGAGAACGTCGCGTAGCCACGATTGAACCAGTGGTACTGAAGCCCGGTGCGGGTCTGGTAGCCGAGCGGCGCGAGGCGCTGCGCCAAGTCCTCGTCGGCGAAGGTTGCGTGTACGGATGAGGCGCCCGCGCGTTGCGCCAGACCGATAGCGCCTTGTGCGAGCGCGCTCTGCACCGCCGGATCGCGCGCGAAGATGCGCCGCCCAGGCACGGGCGTGAACGGCACAGCACATTGAAGCTTTGGATAATAATTCTCACCTGCACGCTGCAACGCGTCCGCCCAGGCGTGATCGAAGACGTACTCGCCGTAGGAATGATCCTTCGTATAAAGCGGCATCGCACCCACGGCTGTGCCGCTTGCGTCACGCGCCAGCAGATGCGTGGGCTGCCAACCCTTCAGCGCGCTGGCGCTGCCGCTCTCTTCCAGCGAACGCAGAAAGTCCCAGCAGACAAAAGGATCGAACGGTTGGTCCGCAGGGTTCGCAAGCCCGTCCCATACCGTGCGCTCGATGTTGGCGAGGTCGCCGATGACCGAGATCGAGAGCGCGTCGGTTCCGTCCATCAGGCTATTCTACTTCGAACAGCCCATCGACTTCGACTGCGAAGTTCAGCGGGAGATTGGCCATGCCCACAGCTGAACGCGCATGTTTCCCTGCGTCGCCGAACACAGAGACCATGAGGTCCGAGCAACCATTCATCACTTGCGGGATTGGATCGAAGTCCGGCGTTACGTTCACGAACCCGTTGAGCTTGATGACGCGTGTGACACGATCGAGATCACCAACACACGCGGCCTTCACTTGCGCCAGCAGATTGAGCCCGCAGAGACGCGCCGCAGCCTGACCTTGCTCGACTTCGATGGCGTCGCCGAGTTTGCCCTTGATGCCGCCGGTGGCGTCGACGGAGACTTGGCCGGAGACGTGCACGATGTTGCCCACAACCTGGAACGGCACATAGGACGCGACCGGCGCCGGCGGCGTCGGCAACGTGATGCCCAGCTCCTGCAACCGCGCTTCGATCCGCCCCGTCATCGCCCTGCTCCCTAGCGTATTCGACCTTCCTAGCGGCTCACGCGCTACTCGTCATCCTCGTCGTCTTCCCATTGAGTCTTTAGTGCGCGGCCGGTCTGGACCGCCGATTTTCCGAACTTGTCGCGCGCCTTCGCGATCGCCGCCTCAGCCGCGGCGCGCTTGGGGGTTTCGGTGTCGAGCATGTCGCCTTTATCCGCCGATGACGCATCACTAAAGTCTGAGAGACCGACGCCGATCAACCGATACTTTGTCTTGCCGTTGGCATCGGCGTGCAACAACTCGCGCGCCCCGCCAAAGATGCGGGACGCCAGCAGCGTCGGCTCCGGCAATTGCCGACGGCGGGTGATGATCTTGAACTTGGTGTCCTTGAGCTTCAGCGTCAGCGTCAGCCCCGCGCTTTCGCTGGCGCGGCAGCGCGCAGCGACCTTCTCGCAAAGCGGCCAAAGAATGTCTTCGAGCGCCTCGACGTTCGAGACATCTTCGAAAAAGGTCGTTTCCGCCGAGATGCTTTTGCGCTCGCCGTGGGGATCAACCTTGCGCGGGTCATCCGCCATCGAGAGCGCGAAGAGGTGTGCGCCCCAATCGCCATAGAGCGCGCGCATGCGTTGGGGGCCGACGGTGCGGATATCGCCGATCTTCTTTAGCCCATTGCGCTCAAGCGCAGTGGCGCCAGCCGGGCCGACGCCAGGAAGCGTCCCAACAGAACGCGAGTCCAGGAACTCCAACGCTTCGCCACGACCGATGACGGAAAATCCGCGCGGCTTATCGAGATCGCTCGCGGTCTTGGCGAGGAACTTGTTGAACGACAGGCCAATCGAAACGGTGAGATTGCGTTCATCCCAGATCTTGCTCTGCAACTTGATCAGCGATTGCGCCGGCATGCCGCCGTGCAGCGCCTCGGTGCCAGTCAAGTCCATGAAGGCTTCATCGATAGACAGCGGCTGCACTTGCGGCGTCAGATCCTCCATCATGCGGCGAATGATGCGGCCTTCTTCGACATACTTGCGCATGTCCCCGTGCACGACCTTGGCCTGCGGGCAGAGCTGCAGCGCTTTGAACATCGGCATAGCGCTGCGCACGCCATAGGCGCGCGCCACGTAGCAGCAGGTCGAAACCACACCCCGCTTGCCACCGCCCACAATAACGGGAAACGGCTGCAAACTGGGGTCGTCGCGCTTTTCAATAGAGGCGTAGAACGCGTCACAGTCCAGGTGGGCAATAGCGAGTGATGCTAGCTCGGTATGCTCAAGCGGCTGCTGCTCGCCGCAATGCGAGCACGGCGTCGTCGCCGTTTCCCTTGCGCAGGCGCGGCAGAGGATCATGCCATCTGGTCTGACGCACCGCCGTCAGGATCGAACAACCAAGCCGCCCCGCGTACGCCAGAACTATCTCCGTGCTTGTTCTTCACGATCTTCGCGCCGACATAGTCGGAGAACACATGCGCAATGAGTTTGCCGCGAATGCTCGGATACAAGCTGTCGATATTGGAGACACCGCCGCCAAACACGATTGCGTCCGGATCGAGGATGTCGATCACCACGGCGAGAGACCGCGCAACTCTATCCGCCAGCATGTCTAGCAACACGCGCGCGTTCGGATCACCGGCCTGTGCGCGTTCATTCGCCTCGCCCGCGCTCATGCCGGCCCAGCGTTTGAAACCGGTGCCGGAGAGCCATTGCTCCAGACACCCAACACGCCCGCACCAATCACGCGGCTGCACTTCGTCGGGCCGCGCCCATGGTAGCGGCGTGTGACCCCACTCGCCGCCAATGCCGCTCGCGCCTTCGATAACTTTGCGATCGACGACAACACCGCCGCCGCAACCGGTACCGAGGATGACGCCAAACACCACGCGCGCGCCGGCCGCTGCGCCATCGACAGCTTCGGAGAGCGCAAAGCAGTTCGCGTCATTCTCCACCCGTACAGGCCGCGCGAGCACAGCTTTCAAATCCTCAAAGAACGGCTTGCCGTTCAGCCATACCGAGTTGGAGTTGCGCACCAGCCCGGTCAGTGGCGAGAGCGAGCCTGGCATGGCGACGCCGACGGTGTCGGCACGGGCGCCCGTCTGTTGTTCGATTCGCCCAGTCAGATCGGCAACAGCACGAACTGCGGCCTGATAATCCCCAGGATTCGGTACGCGCTGCCGCGCAAGGATTTCCCCCGTTGAATCAAGCAGCGCCGCTTCGATTTTGGTGCCGCCGAAATCTACGCCGAGGCGCATGCTTCAATCCTTAAGGCGATCTTAACGAGATAAGCCAAATTGCTGATGTTGCGATGGGTTGTTAAGGCCCCTCCGCTATAAAGCGGTAACAAGACGCCTAAAATGGGCGCGGGGGTCGCGGAAGCGAAGCGGGTTCATGGCCAAGACCGTTCTCATCGTCGAAGACAGCGAACTCAATATGAGGCTGTTCAACGACCTCTTGGAGGCCTTCGGCTACAAGACCGTCAAATCACGTGACGGCCGCCAAGCCATCCCGCTCGCGCGCGAACACAAGCCTGATCTCATCATCATGGATATCCAGCTGCCGGAAATTTCCGGCCTGGAGCTCACCGATCGTCTGAAGAAAGACGAAACGATGAAGCACATCCCCATCGTCGCCGTCACCGCCTTCGCCATGCGTGGCGATGAGCAGAAAATCATGGCCGCAGGGTGCGATGCGTACCTCTCGAAGCCGATTTCGGTGACGACGTTTCTAGAGACCATCCGCAAGTTCATCGGATGAGGAGCACCGCTTGAGCGCGCGCATCCTCATAGTTGATGACCTCGAAGCCAATCGCCGCCTCCTAGAGGCGCTGCTGACGGCTGACTATTACGACGTACTGATGGCGACACGCGGCGAGGAAGGCGTTCAACTCGCCAAGCGTGAGCTGCCGGACCTCATCTTGATGGACGTGATGATGCCGGGCGGCATCGATGGCTACGAGGCCTGCCGGCGCCTCAAATCCATGCCCGAAACACGCCACATCCCGGTAGTCATCCTCACCACACTGGATGATCGCGACAACCGCGTGCGCGGCCTCCAAGCCGGCGCCGAAGAGTTTCTGACCAAGCCCATCGACGACGTACAGCTGATGGCGCGCGTCAAGAGCCTGCTGACCCTGAAGGTTGTCACCGACGAATTGCGCGCACGCGAGGCCAGCGGCCGCCGCATGGGGCTGATTACCGACGAAACGCGCCCCGACGCTGTCGATCAACACCGCGTCTTTGCCGGCAATGTACTCGTGGTCGACGACAACCCGACCCAGATCAAACGCATTCAAACCGCGCTCGGCGTGGAGCACCGCGTCAACGTCCTTGGCGACGAAGCCGGCGCCGGTCCGCCCGATCTCGCCGTTGTCTCCGTCCACGCCAAGAGCTTCGACGGCTTCCGTGTCATCGCGCGCATGCGGTCCGGCGAGGCGACGCGTCACCTGCCGATCCTCGCGATCGTCGATCCCGATGATCGGAAGCGCGCCTTGCGCGCCCTTGAGCTCGGCGCCCACGACATCATCCTGCGTCCCGTCGATGAAGAAGAGATCATCGCCCGCGCCCGCACCCTAATGCGCCGAAAGCGCTACATGGACGCGCTGCGGCAACGCCTGGACCAAAGTCTGGAACTGGCGATCACGGATCAGCTCACCGGCCTCTACAATCGCCGCTTTCTCTTCACGCAGCTTGAGCCGCTGGTCCAGCGCGCCCAGTGCGGTGGCGATCCAGTCTCGATCATGGCAATCGACCTCGATCACTTCAAACGCTGCAACGACACCTTCGGCCACGATGTCGGCGACGCGGTGCTGCGCGAATTTGCGGCGCGCCTTGCCTCCAACACGCGGCCATCCGACTACGCCTGCCGCCAGGGCGGTGAAGAATTCGTCGTCATCATGCCGCGGACGACAGGCGACATCGCTTGCCTTGCCGCAGAGCGCCTGCGCCGCGCCATCGCCGCCTCCGCGTTCATGATTCCCGGCCTTGGCCAGCAGCTCGAGGTCACCATCTCCATCGGCGTCGCGTCGACTGAGGGCGGTGACGACAATCCAGAATCGTTGATGAAGCGCGCCGATGAAGCGCTCTACGAAGCCAAACGCGGCGGCCGCAACCGCGTCGTTGGCAGAACCACCCGCGACGCCGCCTAAGACGAGCGGCATTCGTCGCGTCCACGCCCGACCTTCGTCTTTCTTGATTTGAGAATGCGCCCCGCATGCGCTCCGCTTGATGGCGGAGTTCTTACATGCGCACACTCTTCGCCCTCGTTGCCGCCCTCGCCCTCTCAAGCCCCGCGCATGCGCAGCAGCAACAGCGGCCAACCTGCGAGGCGTCAGAGTATCGCGCCTTCGATTTTTGGATCGGCGAATGGGATGCCGAGCGCGCCGATACGCATGCGCCTGCCGGTCGCTCTTCGGTCCGCTCCGAAGATGCAGGCTGCGTGATCACCGAACACTGGACCAGCATCGGCCAGCCCTATTCCGGCCGCAGCCTCAACATCTACGATCGCGCCAGCGGCAGGTGGGAGCAGTTCTGGGTCGACTCCAATGGCACGCGCGTCCGCTTCGTCGGCGGGCCCACGGCCACCGGCATGCAGATCACCACAGAAGCCCCCGTCACCGTGGCGCCCAATCAGCAGGCGTTTTCGCGGATGACGTTCACCAGCAACCCGGACGGCACCGTGCTCCAGCACGGCGAACAGTCGGCCGACGGCCAGGCCTGGACCACGAGCTACGCCTTCATCTACCGCCGCCGCCCGGCGGAATAGGCCGCCCCTTCGACTGGCCAGCCCGCGCGCCTATGTTATAGCTCCTAGCGGAGCAGACGATGACTTATGCCGAGGCCGAGGCGTACGAGCGCCAGGGCCAGATCAAGATTCACGACCCGAAAGTCGCCTTTCCGGGCATGGCCGCCGCCGGCAAGCTTGCGGCCGAGTGCCTCGACATGCTTGTGGCCGAAGCCAGGGAAGGCGTGACCACCGGCCGGATCGATGATCTCGCGCGCCAGTTCGTGTTCGATCATGGCGCGCTGCCGGCTTGCGTGAACTATCGCGGCTATCGCCACACCGTGTGCACGTCGCTCAATCACGTCGTCTGCCACGGCATTCCCGGCGATCGCGTCTTGAAGGACGGCGATACCGTCAACATCGATGTCACCGTTATCGTCGACGGCTGGCACGGCGATACAAGCCGCATGTACGCGATCGGCCCAAACGTTTCGCGCAAGGCGCAGCGTCTGATGGACGTGACCTACGAAGCGATGATGCGCGGCCTCGCCATCATCAAGCCAGGCGTTACGCTCGGCGATCTTGGCCACGCCATCCAATCGTTTGCCGAGGGCGAGCGCATGTCGATCGTGCGCGAGTTCTGCGGCCACGGTCTCGGCCGCGTTTTCCACGACGCACCGAACATTCTCCACTTCGGTAAACCGGGCCAAGGCGATGTGCTCAAACCCGGCATGATCTTCACGGTTGAACCGATGCTGAACGCCGGCGCACCTGCGGTGAAGGTGCTCAATGACGGCTGGACGGCAGTGACAAAAGACAAGTCGCTGTCAGCGCAATACGAACATTCCGTCGGCGTCACTGAAGATGGCGTCGTAATCTTCACCAAATCGCCTGCGGGGCTGGACGAGCCTCACAAGCTGAACGCAACACCGTAGAGGTCGCGCATGGCGGGGCGCGGGGGAAGAACCGGCGAACCGAAGCCGACGCCGGCGCGCGTCGAGGACGGCGAGCTGTTCCCGTTCAAGACCGACGCGCTGGAGGCAATCCCGCCTCTAACGATCACCACAGCGCACACGAAAGCCGACAAGCCACACTACCACGACCACCGCACACGACTGCGCGCACGCTTCGATGAGGCGGGCCCGGTTGCCCTCTCCGATTACGAACTCTTGGAACTCTTCCTCTTCCGCACCATCCCGCGCCAAGACACCAAGCCGCTCGCGAAGGCGCTGCTGGCGAAGTTCGGCACTTTGGCGGCGGTACTCGCCGCGCCGGTTCAGCGCATTTCCGAGGTAAAGGGCGCGGGCCCCGCGGTCGCCCAGGACTTAAAGGTCGCGCAAGCGCTCTTCGAGCGCGCCAGCAAGGACGAGTTCAAGCAGCGCACCGTCATCAGCTCCTGGTCACAGCTCGTGAACTATTGCCGCCTGGCGATGGCGCACGAGCCACGAGAACAATTCCGGGTGCTGTTTCTCGACGTGAAGAACCAGCTCATCGCCGACGAGGTGATGAACGAAGGCACCATCGATCACGCCCCGGTTTATCCTCGCGAGATCGCCCGCCGCGCACTTGAGCTTTCGGCTGCCGCGGTGATCCTCGTGCACAATCATCCCAGCGGCGATCCCAAGCCCAGCGCCGCCGACATCGCCATCACCCGTGAGATCATCGACGCCGCCACCTCGATCAGCGTGAGGGTGCACGACCATCTCGTCATCGGTCGCGAGCGCGTTGAAAGCTTCAAGAGCCTCGGCCTGCTATGAAAACACGTCTTCTTGAGCCGCGTGATCGCCAAGCCTGGGCGGCGATGCGTGCAGAACTCTGGCCGACTGAAGACGCCGATTTTCTAGGCCACGAGACCTTGATGCACTTCTCAGGCACGCCGGTCGCCGAGGTCGTGTTCGTTTGCGAGGCCGCAAATGGCGATGCCTGCGGCTTCCTTGAACTCGACCTTCGGCCCTACGCGGAAGGCTGCACATCGAGACCGGTGCCGTTCATTGAAGGCTGGTTTGTCACCCCCGGCGAACGCCACAAGGGCGCCGGGCGCGCGCTCGTCGTCGCTGCGGAGAACTGGGCCATTCTGCGCAATTTCAAAGAAATCGCCTCGGACACCGAAATTGGCAACGCGCAAAGCCAAGGCGCCCACGCAGCGCTCGGCTACGAGGAAGTTGAACGGGTAGTGACCTTCCGGAAATCTCTTCGCGTTTGACCTAGCGACCCCGCGCCCTCACAACTTCCGGCAACGATAAGCGGGGAGGACGCAAGTGACCGATGCGGCGGCGCCGGCCTTTCAGGGCTACGGCACGAAGAACTATCGCGCCTACATCCTCGGGGCGCTGCTCGTAGTCTACACCTTCAACTTCATCGACCGCGTCGTCATCGGCATCATCCAGGAACCGATCAAAGAAGAATTCGGCCTGACTGATTTTCAGCTCGGCCTCTTGGGCGGCCCGGCGTTCGCCATCCTCTACACATTGCTTGGCATCCCCATCGCCCGCCTCGCCGAGCGCACCAATCGCATGACTGTACTCAGCATTTGCGTTGGACTGTGGAGCGTAATGACGGCCGCATGCGGCTTTGCCGTGAACTACGCGACGCTCTTTGCCGCGCGAGTGGGCGTCTCGATTGGCGAAGCAGGGTGTACACCGCCCGCAAACTCGGTGATCTCCGATTACTTCCCCGCAGAACGGCGCGCTTCTGCACTTTCGATATATGCACTCGGCATCCCGATCGGCTCTATGATCGCCGCGGTCGGAGGCGGCTGGATCGCAACGGAAGTGGGTTGGCGCGAAGCGTTTATTTGGCTGGGCGTGCCGGGCGTGATGCTGGCCGTCATTGTCAAACTCACGGTGAAAGAACCGCCGCGCGGGGCTCCCAAAGCCGATACGCCGAGTTTCGTCTCCGCCGTCGGCGAGCTGATCAAGAAACCTACGTTCTGGAACGTTGCGTTCGGTTCGGCGCTTGCAAGCTTCGTCGGCTACGGCGTCGGTCAGTACCTGACAAGCTTCATGATCCGCACCCACAATTTCTCGCTGTTCAACGCTGCGGTGATCATTGGCGTCGTGCTCGGCGTTTGCGCCGCCATTGGCACCTTTAGCAGCGGCTATCTCTCCGACCGCATCTCGAAACGTCACCCGAACGCGCTCTCATGGTTGCCGGCGTTGGGTTTCGCTATCGCGACGCCGCTCTACTTGCTCGCGTTCATCTTGCCCAACTTCTGGATGGCGATGCCGGCGCTGATGGTCGCGGCGATCACCCACTACTTCTATCTCGGCCCGATGTATGCCGTGACCCAAGGTGTGGTCGCCCCACGCATGCGCGCAACTGCCGTCGCAGTCCTGCTCTTCGTCGTGAACCTGCTCGGCTACGGGCTCGGACCGCCAGTGATCGGCGCATTGAGCGATTTCCTGGCCAACGGCCAACTCGCGCCGCTAGGGCTTTCGACTGAACTCTGCGCCGAACCCGCGCAACGCGGCAGTGCACAATGCGCCGCCAGCGTCGAAACAGGCCTCCGTTGGGCGATGATGATCGGCGTCTGCATCTATCTATGGGCGGGCGTTCATTTCCTGCTATCAGCACGCACGCTCAGGCGCGACTGGGTCGCGTGAGCGCTTCGAGGGGACAAACCACGATATGACTGACGCCACAGCGCCAGCCTTCCAAGGCTACGGAACCAAGGCCTACCGCGCATACGTCCTGTTCGTGCTGGTCATCATCTACACCTTCAATTTCATTGATCGCTTGCTGATTTCGATCGTCCAGGAAGCAATCAAGGAAGATTTCGGCGTCTCGAACTTTATGCTGGGCCTCTTGGGCGGCCCGGTGTTCGCCATCCTCTACACTACGCTGGGCATTCCGATCGCCCGCCTTGCAGAACGCGCCAACCGCATCACCATCGTCTCGATCGGCGCAGCACTCTGGAGCCTAATGACCGCCGCTTGCGGCCTTGCGGCGAACTTTGTGCAACTCGCCATGTGTCGCCTCGGCGTTGGCATCGGTGAAGCGGCTTGCGTGCCGCCCTCGCAGTCCGCGATTGCCGACTACTTCCCAGCCGACCGCCGCGCTTCGGCCATGGGCATCTTTTCGCTTGGCATTCCCTTCGGCACTGCGCTCGCAGCCATCGGCGGCGGCTGGCTGGTCGCCAACTTCGATTGGCGCACGGCTTTCATCCTGCTCGGCGTGCCCGGGATCGCCGCCGCATTGCTGCTCAAACTCACCGTGAAAGAGCCTCCGCGTAGTGGCGGGCAGGCGAAGGCGCCAACATTCGGAGAGACGCTGAGGGCGCTGTCGAAGAAGGCCTCTTTCTGGCACGTCGGCATGGCAGGCGCATTGATGGCGTTTGCAGGCTACGGCTCCTCGCAATTCCTGGTTTCGCACATGGTGCGCAACTACGACCTCGGCGCGACGCTGCCGCAGGAGATCGCCAACGCCTCCTACGCGCTCGGCGCGATTGGAGGCATCGCCACCGGCCTCGGCACATTCCTTGGCGGCTTCCTCGCCGACCGCCTCGCGCCCAAGCATCCGCGTGTGCTGGCATGGCTGCCGGCGCTGGGCATGCTGATCGCGATCCCGCTCTACATTCTCTCGTTCATTCAGACCGAATTCCGCTGGGCGTTCGCGTTCCTGATGCTCGCACCGATCTTCCACTACATGTACCTCGGCCCCATGTACGGCGTCGTGCACAGCGTCGCTCAACCGTTGCAACGCGCCACCGCCGTCGCCATTCTACTGCTGCTGGTGAACTTGATCGGCTACGGCCTCGGCCCGCCCTTCGTGGGCTTCGCCAACGACTTCTTCGCTTCACAGATACTCGCGGAAAGCGGCCTGACGCTGGCGCAGTGCGAGGACGCCGCCAACGCCGCAACATGCGCCGCCGCACAAGCCACCGGCCTCAAATACGCGCTCGGCTGCACCATCCTAGTGCTGGCCTGGGCGGCCGTGCACGTTCTGCTGGTTGGCCGCACGATCGTGAAGGACCGCGTGAGTTGACGAAAGCCATGAGCGGTCGCATCAACCGCCCATGATTCCGCGTTATGCACGCCCCGAAATGGTGGCGATTTGGGAGCCCGAAAGCCGCTACGGCATCTGGCTAGAGATCGAAACGCTCGCCATGGAGGCGATGGCGGAACTCGGCGTCATCCCGAAATCCGCTGCGGACGAGTACCGCAAGAAGGGAAAGTTCGACGTCGCGCGCATCGACGAGATCGAGCGTGAAGTGAAGCACGACGTCATCGCCTTCCTGACCAGCGTCGCCGAACATGTCGGCCCAGAGAGCCGCTTCGCCCACCAAGGCATGACTTCGAGCGATGTGCTCGACACCTGCCTCGCTGTGCAGTTGGCGCGCGCCAGCGATCTGCTTATCGCCGGCTGCGAACGCGTCATGGCAGCGCTCAAGAAGCGCGCCGTCGAGCACAAGCTCACGCCGACGATCGGGCGCAGTCACGGCATCCACGCCGAGCCAACCACGTTCGGTCTGAAGCTCGCCGGCCACTACGCCGAATTCAAACGCAACCTGGAACGGCTGAAGGCCGCTCGCCAAGAAGTCGCCACCTGCGCCATCTCAGGCGCCGTCGGAACCTTCGCGCAAATTGATCCGCGCGTTGAATCCCATGTCGCCGAGAGTCTCGGCCTCGAAGTCGAGCCCGTTTCTACTCAAGTCATCCCGCGTGATCGCCACGCCGCATTCTTCGCCGCGCTCGGTGTCGTCGCCAGCGGCATCGAACGCCTCGCTACGGAAGTGCGCCACTTGCAGCGCACCGAAGTGCTCGAGGCCGAGGAATTCTTCGAGCCCGGGCAGAAGGGCTCCTCGGCGATGCCACACAAGCGCAACCCTGTGCTCACGGAAAACCTCTGCGGCCTCGCCCGCCTCGTGCGCAGCGCCGTGACGCCGGCGATGGAAAACGTCGCGCTCTGGCACGAGCGCGATATCAGCCATTCTTCCGTCGAACGCGGCATTGGCCCGGACGCCACGATCCATCTCGATTTCGCACTGCACCGCATGGCAATGGTGATGGAAAAGCTCGTCGTCTATCCAGAAAACATGGCGCGCAACCTCGCGCTGCTTGGCGGCCTGCACAATTCGCAACGTGTGATGCTGGCGCTGACGCAAGCGGGCGTCACTCGCGAGGACGCTTACCGTCTCGTCCAAAAGAGCGCGATGCAGGTCTGGCAAAGCCCGCCGCCGCGCGCGGAAACGGCACTCATCGACAAACTCAAAGCCGATCCAGAAGTAACCTCGAAGCTCGACGCCAAGACGCTCGAAAGCTGCTTCGACGACGCTCACCACTTCGCCCGCGTCGACGTGATCTTCAAGCGCGTGTTCGGCTAGCCGCCTAGAGCGTGCTGCGCCCCAAGCCGCACCTGCAACACGGCGGCGCTGTCCTGCATCCGCTCATGGGCGCGTTGCATGCGCACCAATTGCCGACGTAGACGCTCGGCATCGCTGCTCTCGCGGCTCGCCATCTCACGATAGCGGGTGCTTTCCATCAAGAACGCCGCCGACGCCTGCTGCAAGGCCGCCACTTCATCGCAAGCGTCGCTCGCAGCCATGCGGACACTGCTCATCTCCGGCCATGCGTTGAACGCTAACTCGGTCAGGAAGGCCTGCGGTGAACTATGAAAATCGCTCGCCTTCACGAAGCCCGCAGCGAACGCGATCATCACTGACACTTCGACACCGGTGAGATCGCCACCCAGGTCGTCAATCGCGCTGGGCCAGACAACGCCCGAGCGGTTCATCTCGCGCGAATAGGATCGCACCGCGCCGCGTAGCTGGGCGCGACCTTCCGCCGAGCACACATTGGCTGGTCCGCGGCCCGCCGAAAAAAGGTTGAGCACTTCAGCCGCCTGCGCCGCTGGCATTTGCGCCGGCGCCGAGCACGCGCTGAGTGTCGCCGCAAGAGCGAGAACGAGTTCGCGCTTCATTGGAAATACCTACCCGACGCGAACTATCCCCCCTCGTCGTGAGGGAACCGTTCACCGGCGGCGTTAACGCCCCTTAGGGGTTGTTAGCGCACGGCTGATATGCTTTGTTATTCAAAGCCCTTTGACGGAGAGTTCCATGCGCGCCCTGATAGCTGCCCTCCTCCTACTTTTGACGCCCGCTCTGGCCTCCGCTCAAACGGGATATCGGCCGCCCGACACGGCAGCTCAGCATGCCGCCATGCAACGCTTGGCCCCGTTGGCCGGCCGCTGGGCGGGCGAGGCGACCCTGACGCATCCCCAACAAATGACTGCCTTCCAAACCGAACAGATCGAGTTTGCGCTGGACGGCGCTGTCATGCTCGTGCGTGGCGCCGGCTATGAGACGCCGGAGCACGTCGGCACGCCGGTGTTTCAGGCGCTGGCGGTTATTTCCTACGACGATCAGCGCAGCATCTATGAATTCCGTAGCTACGCCATGGGCCACGCTACCACCGCCACGGGCGAAGTGTTGGGCGACGGACAGTTTCGCTGGAGCATCAATCCCGGCGGGCCGGTTCGCATCCGCTACACGATTACCGTCACTGGCGACATCTGGAACGAGATCGGCGAGATGTCTTCGGATGCTGGCACGACTTGGCAGCAAACGATTCAGCTGAATCTTCACCGCGTTCCCTGACCGTCGGCTTCTTCGCAATTGCTCCGTGCGCCGAATCCCTGCGAACCAGCGGAGACGGCGCACCCGCATTCCAGAAGGATCACCCCATGGCCAGCGACGACGACTTCATTACGGACGACGAATGGGATGAAGAGGTGATGGTCGAGGTTCGCAAGTTCGCGCTCGAACACGCCATGCTGGCGCATCTGCACAAACGCGAAGCTGCAGCCGACTTGAACGCGGTGTTCAAGGACGCAGACCGCATCGTCAATTACGTGCTAGGCGACATGCACCCATAAACGCGAACGCCGGCGTCACCGCCGGCGTTCCGTTTGTCTTGGCCGGTGTTTCTCGGCGGCCTAGTTGCCGGCCGCCACCGAGGCGCGAGCTTCAGACAGGCACTCGTCCATCTTCGCCCGGATCTGGTGGTCCGAGAGCTGGACAGCATGTGCGTCCAGGTCAGCCCGGAGCTTGCGGAAAAGGTCTTCGACCCCCGCTTCTTCCAGGTCGGCCACGACGACCGATTTGGCGTAGTCGGCTGCCGCCTCCTCGGAGAGCCCCATCTGGCCGGCCGCCCAAAGGCCGACAAGCTTGGCCCGGCGCGCCTGCGCCTTGAACTCAAGCTCTTGATCTAGCTGGAATTTCGTCTCTTGGGCGCGTTTGCGATCGTCAAACTGGCTCATGGGCCTTCTGGTCTCCTCTGTCCGTTCCTTGAATAGGGACAGCACACGCTTCTATCAACCGCAGACGGGCGCCTCGTCTACGGTAGTGGCCGATTGTTCGCCCGGTTCCGGCGCCCTAAGTTCTTAGTCACTTGTGTTGCGGCGATTCCGTGAGCGCTTTGAGCCAGTTAGCGCTGGTCGCCGCCCCTCAAGGAGGGAGCAGCTTCATGTCGCGTCGCAAGAAGATCTACGAAGGCAAGGCCAAGATCCTGTTCGAGGGTCCAGAGCCCGGCACGATCATCCAATACTTCAAGGACGACGCCACCGCGTTCAATGCGCAGAAGAAGGCGATCCTCGAAGGCAAGGGCGTGATCAACAACCAGATCAGCGGGTTCATCATGACGAACCTGAACGCGATCGGTGTGCCGACCCACTACATCAAGACCATGAACATGCGCGAACAGCTCGTGCGTGAAGTCGAGATCATCCCGCTCGAAGTCGTCTGCCGCAACGTGGCCGCCGGTTCGCTCTCGACACGCCTCGGCATCGAGGAAGGCACGCCGCTGCCGCGCTCGATCATCGAGTTCTACTACAAGAAGGATGAGCTCAACGACCCGATGGTCGCCGAAGAGCACATCACCGCGTTCAATTGGGCCTCGACCCAAGAGATCGACGACATCATGGCGCTGACGCTGCGCATCAATGACTACCTGTTCGGCATGTTCGGCAGCCGTCGGCATCAAGCTCGTCGACTTCAACTCGAATTCGGCCGCCTCTATGAAGGCGACATGGTCCGCACCGTTGTGGCTGACGAGATCAGCCCCGACAGCGCCCGCCTCTGGGACGTTCAAACGAACGAGAAAATGGAGCAAAGACCGCTTCCGCCGCGACCTCGGCAACGTCACCGAGGCCTACGTGGAAGTCGCGCGCCGCTTGGGCATCGTCAAACAGACGGGTACCGGCGGCGACGTCGTACATTGAGTGAGCTAAACGAGCCGGCTTCGCCCGTGTGTTACGCGGGCGAGCTTGGCGGAGGGGGAAAATCGATGAAAGCGATCGTCACTGTAGGACTAAAGCCTGGCGTTCTCGACGTGCAGGGCAAAGCAGTGGCGGGCGCGCTGAAGGAGCTTGGCTTTGGCGCCGTGAATGACGCGCGCGTCGGCAAGCGCATCGAAATCCAACTCGACGGCAACCTCGATCCCGCGACCGCCGAAGCGCAGGTCAAGGAAATGTGCGAGAGGCTCCTCGCCAACACCGTGATCGAAAGCTACCGCGTCGAGATCGGCGGCTAGCGCGCCATGTGGCGGGCACTAGCGCTCGCGGTTGTGATCGCGTTCGCTGCAACGCCCGCAGTGGCATGTGAAGATCCTTACAACATACAAGGGCTGATCTACCGAGACATCCCGGCGGACACGCCCCCGAGCGCGCTGATCCTTGACGTTATCTTCGATGAGACGACAGACAGAGGACCGCTGACCGCGCACGTCCGGCGGGTTGTGCAAGGCGAGTATCGCGAGCCGATCGTACGTTTGGGTATCGTCAACAGCTCGTGCCTCGACCCTCTAATATTCGGTCGTGAGGGACTGATCATTGGCGAACTTCGCGAAGGCGTCGAACGCCAGTCATTCGGTCCGAACGATCGACCGCTCGTGCTGACTCGCGGATTTGAAGGAACTTGGTTTCGGCCCTTGGTCGAATCTGTCGCGGAGCGGCGCGATCGCACTGGCATGGATTGGTTCGCCCGCACAATGGACGGCAGGGCAATCGAGGGAGCGCCAACTGCATCGGGCGATTTCGACGGCGATGGCAAAGTCGACAGCGCGGCGTTCTTCGAAGATGAAGACGGCAATCTCGTAATCGCCGTCGCGAGGGCGGCGGATGACAACTACATGCCGATCATTTGGGGCGGCGATCTCTCAAGTCTGCCACACTTCACCTTCCGCACGGCGGGGCCCGGCGTTTATCGCAACCTCTGCCACCTTTACGATCCCGATTGCGGCGGTGCGCCTAGTCAGGTCACCCTCACCCACGACGGAATTATCGTCACAGCGCTCGAAGGACCGGCTGAGTACCTGTACTATTGGGAAGATGGTCGCTTTAAAGATATCATCATCAGCGAGTGAGCGCATGCAGCACCACTGGTTCAAACCCAAACGCTACGGCTTTGGCGCGGCGCCCTCGTCATGGCAAGGCTGGGCGCTCACGGCGGCCTACGTGGCGGTCGTCACCGCGCTCGGCCTCTGGATGGGCGCGGACGAGAGCCAAGTCGCAGACCGCGCACCGAGCTTCATCGTCATCACGCTGGCCCTCACAGTGATCTTCGTCGGCATCGCTTGGCGTACCACCGAGGGCGGCTGGCGCTGGCGTTGGGGCGACAAGGACTGAGCCTCGCGCGCCGCGCGCGCTGACCATCGGCGCGATTGCACCTGTAAGCGGCGTTAGCCGCCGGGATCACCCGGCCCGGCCATCGAGACGACGGCGAGCAGGATCACACACACAACCCCGAACGCCACTGAAAGCAGCTGGATCGGCATCATGACCTATAAATGGGAAGCGCCCCGGCTTTACGCCAGGGCGCCCCGCTTTTTCGGTCGTGTATTACCGCTTATTGCGCAGGCGCGGCGTCGGCGCTGAGCGGACGCGCGAGCAGGTCGGCGATCGACAGACCCACTTCGTTGTGACCACCGAAAGCCGTGCCGGTTTGGCCATCGGCAATGCGCTGCGCGTACGTCGCATAGGCTTCGGCGGGCAGAGGCACGTAGCCGACGCGCGGCGCCAGAGTCGCCGCGTTCTCGATGAAGTAGTTCACGAACCGGCGCACCTGCGGACGGCGTAGCGCCTCGGCGTTGACATAAACGAACATCGGGCGCGAGAGCGGATAATCGCCCGCCGCAACCGTTTCAGGCGAAGGCGCGACGCCATCGATGCTGAGCGCCTTCAGACGTTCACGGTTCTGCTCGTAATAGGCCAAACCGAAATAGCCCATCGCGCCGGGATTGCCGGCGACGCCTTGCACGATGACATTGTCGTCTTCGCTCGGCGTGAAGTCGGTGCGCGAGGCGCCGCCGTCGCCATTCACGGCTTCGGTGAAGAAGTCGAACGTGCCTGAAGCGGTGCCCGGGCCGAACAATTGGAACGCCGTATTGGGGCCGCGGGGGAAGACTTGGCGCCATTGGGTGACGCTGCCCTCAGCGCTCGGCCCCCAAACGCGGCTGAGTTCGGCCATGGTGACGTTGGTCAGCGGGTTGCTCGGGTGGACAACGACACTGATGCCGTCAAACGCGATCGGGATCTCGATGTATTGAATGTTGTTGCCGGCGCATGCCGCCATTTCTTCCGCTTTGATCGGGCGCGACGCGTTGGAGATCTGCGTTTCGCCGCGACAGAACTTGCCGAAGCCGCCGCCAGTGCCGCTTTCGCCAACCGTCACGCGCGCCGCGCCAGTCTGCGAATTAGTGAACCCTTCCGCCGCTGCTTCCGCCAAAGGAAACACGGTTGATGAGCCGTCGATGGAAATTTGCTCCGAGGACGTCCCCGCCGGCGCTTGGCCGCCGCCTTGACCACACGCTGCAAGCGCTGCGATCGCTACAGCGGCAAAAGCGCCGCGTAGTGCTGCAGTGTTCATCATCACATCATCCTTCTTGCTGCTCAGTGTCTGACTCGCCTTTTGGCAGCGCGGTGTGACACTTCCGTTGCACGCCGAAGTGGAAGTCTTCGGTTACTTACCGCCATCGCCGCCGCCGTCATGGTCGCTGGAATGATCGCTGTCGCGACGCGAACCACTGTGCGTCCACATACCGGCAGCAGAGTCGCCTTCACCGCCATCTGCTCGCGTGCTGCGTTTGCCGCCAGCCTGCGCGGGCTGCGCATTCATACGCCACAACACGAAGGTCAAAATGGCGGTGATGGCGACAGTCGCGACCGCCGCGGCGATGATCCAGCCAGGCATGGTGGCTCCATAGCACCACGTATCGAGCCCCGAGAACTGGGAAATCCGCGTCGCTAGGCCGCGCAAAGCTGCTCCTCACCCCGGTTCCCGGCCTTTAATTCCACCGCGACGCAGCTTATTGAAAGCCGCATGAAATCAGCCGTGATCGTGTTTCCGGGGTCCAATTGCGACCGTGACGCCGCGCGCGCCCTAGAGCGCCTCACCGGCAAGCCCGCGTCAATGGTTTGGCACAAGGACACGGCGCTGCCAGACGGGCTAGATCTCGTGGTTCTCCCCGGTGGTTTTTCCTACGGCGATTATCTCCGCTCCGGCGCCATGGCGGCCAAGAGCCCGATCGTCCGCGAAGTCATTGCGCATGCAGAACGCGGTGGGTTGGTTCTGGGCATCTGCAACGGCTTCCAGGTGCTCACCGAAACGCGTCTTTTGCCCGGCGCGCTCGCCCGCAACGCGGGGCTGAAATTTGCGTGCAAGGAAGTGCCTCTGGCGATCGCCAACGCCAACACCTCCTTCACCAGCGCCTATCGCGATCAACGCGAAACCGAAATCCCGATCGCTCACGGTGATGGCCGCTTCGTCGCCGACGAAGACACGCTGAACCGCATCGAAGGCGAAGGCCGCGTTGTCTTCCGATATCTCGACAACCCCAACGGCTCCGCCCACGATATCGCCGGCCTCATCAATGATCGCGGCAACGTCATGGGCATGATGCCCCACCCAGAGCGCGCTTCTGATCCCGTGCTCGGCCGAACCGGCGGCGCGGCCGTATTCCAAAGCCTCATGGAAGCAGCATGAGCGCGAAGAAACCCACAGGCTTCGACGCCGAAGTCGATTCCGCCCGCAAGCGTCTCGAGGCCGCGCTCAACGAAGAGACCGGCTTTGACGATCTCGCGGCGCTGCAAGCGCTGGCGCCAATCCTCGAAGAAAAGATCGCATCGCGCCGCCTAGCCTTCACGCTCGGCGAGGAAGACGACGACGAAACCCAGATCATCGTGCTGCATGTTCAGACCGACGAAGAACTCGGCTTCATCTTCGCCGAGGACGGCGAGTACGTGTTCGAGTCCAATCTCGAAGCCTATTTCGACGATTTCGTCGACGACGATCCCGAACGTTTCGTTGAACGTCTCTACGAAACCCTCCGCGCTGATCTGCCAAAGTACGAAGTCGAAAATAGAGGCTGACGGCTCAGCAACGCCGACTGGACCAACGCCGGTCTATCCGGCGGATTTCGTCCCCTCTCCCGCTTACGGAGAAGGTGGCCGCGAAGCGCCGGATGAGGTCTTGCGGCATCCGAGGCTCTGCGCTCCGGGCTGCAAACTCCGGTAAACCTCACTCCACGCCGCGCACCTTCGCCAACAAACAAAAGGCCCCCCACGTTTCCGTGGAGGGCCAAGACTATGGAGTTCGTTCTCAGGTGCTATTCGATCGTGAACCGATCGGTTTCGGCGCGAACGTTCGCATCCTCTTCGCGCATCGCCGCCATCACGCGTTGCATGCGCGGGTCAGAGAGCGCCGCATTGATGCGCACCAGCGCTTCGACGCTTTCCGAAGAAGCGCCGAACATGTTGCTGAACGCTTCGAAGGGGCTTTCCACCGCCGGATAGAAGCGCAGCTGGACGCGTGCGTTCTCGTCGATGCCGGCCAACGCGCGAGCACGCGCCACCGCAACCGAGAAGCCACCGAGATGATCGACCAGCCCGCGCTCAAGCGCTTGCTGACCCGTCCACACCCGGCCTTGCGCCACCGCGCGTACCTGCTCCGGCGTCATCTCACGACCCTCGGCCACGAGACCGAGGAATTCGGTGTAGGCGCGATCGATGAAGGCCGCGAAGGCCGCTCGCTCCGCCTGATTGAAGCCGCGTTGCGACGTAAACATTTCCACCATCGGCGAACCAACCGTGATCGTCTCGGTGTTGGTCGAGAGATAGTAGTCCATCGCCGGGCCGATGATCAGCTTGCCGCCGACGACACCGATGGATCCGGTGATGGTCGAGGGAGATGCGATGATCTCGTCTGCGAAGGCCGAGACATAATAGCCTCCGGATGCCGCGACATCGCCCATCGAGACAACGATGTGCTTGCCGCGCTCCTTAGCCGTCCGGAGCGCCGCCAGGATCTGATCCGAAGCGACGACCGACCCGCCAGGGCTCGAGACGCGGAACACAATCGCCTCGACGTTCTCATCTTCCGAGGCGTCGAGCAGCGCTTGTGCGATGGCGTCGCTGTTCATCACTGACTCGTCGTTGAACAAGTCATGGTTCTGCGGACCGGAGACGATGGCGCCTTCGCCCTGCACGACCGCGATCACTGGGCCCCGGTTGTGCGCGGGAGCACGATAGTCGCTGAAATCGACAAGTTCGAAGTTTTCGCCCCGCGCCAGCGCGGCGCGTTCGGCTTCTTCCGGGCGACCGATCTGGTCGATCAAGCCAAGCTCACGGGCGCGTTCAGCTGTGAACGGCGTCGACTCGATGGCGGCGCGCGTCGCTTGTGGGGTGATGCCCCGGTCCGCGGCGATGTTGGCGACCATGTTGTCGTAGATGCCATTCATCAGGCTCGTCATCTCTTCACGATGCGCGGGCGTGAACGTGCGTTGGGTAAGAGAGTTCGGATACGTCTTATAGTCTTCGCGCTGCTCGAACTGCGCCTGCATGTGATAACGCTGCAGCGTCTGACCAAAGAACGTGACCTCGGCCGAAAGGCCCATAGGCTGGAATTCGCTCGTCTCCTGCAACCACACTTCGTCGCTATCGGCGATCGCCATGTAGCCCGGCATGCCCATACGCACGCCGTCATTCTGAAGGTGAGCCACAACGAACTTGCCGGACTCGCGGAAAGCGGCGAGCGCGGCGCGGAGTTCTTCGGCTTGCGCCGCCTGCATGCCGCCCGTGTTGGCGCGGATGTAGATGCCTTCGACCGCATCGTCGGTGCGGGCGGCGTCGATCTTGCCCAGCACGTCCAGGAGTGCGCTGCCGCTGCCGCCCAACGACGCGAATGGATTGGCTGGCCGTTGGTCACTGAGGGGTTCGCGCAGGTCGAGCGCCAGAACCATGTGGTTGGGCTGGGCCGGCTGACTGTTGAAAGAGGCGGCCAGCATGCTGAAGAGCAGGATCGGTCCAATGAACAGGAAAAGGACCAGTCCCGTCAGCACACCCGCCACGGTGATGAGGAATTGCTTCACGACAGGGGACTCCCACCCGCCCCCAATGGCGGGTTTATCGATAAATGATATGGACCGGGCCCCTAACGCAAGTGGAATTTTATCGAAAAATGATAAACGCGGGAGCGGAAGTGGTGTCTTGCGCCGCCAAAACCTTGCCGCAACGCAACTTTTCCCGAGGCCCGACCTGTCGCATCATTAGCAGTTGGAGGGGGCGCATAACCCATGCCCGCACACGGCAGACCGGCCTTTGCCAGCGACGATTGGATGCTCGAACAGCAGCTCAGAGCCGAGTTGGAGGCTGAGGCTTGGCGGCGGCTCCGGTCGGAACTGGCCGTCGTCCAGCCACTCCCCGCTCCATCATCACCCGCCGCTATCGTCACCGAAATTGATCACCACAACGCCGGTAGCGCCATCCTAAAGGCGCTGGTGCGCTTCATGCTGGCAGCATTTGCCGCGTATTTGGTTTGGCTCGCTGGCGTGGACGGACGCCTCGGCGCGTTCGAGATCTGGCTTGCGACCGGCTCCGCCTTCACCGTGGCGCTCGCGCTCTCAATGTTCGGGTTTGCGCGCAACTTTGTGCATCTGGCCGCGGAGACGGTCCGCTGGACACTGCTGCTTGGGCTGGGATTTGGCGTGACTTGGCTCGCCTTTAGCTGGGCCGGCTAGGCCGCGTTGCGCCGTCCGCAAAACCGTGTAAAAGGCCCGCCTCGCGCAAGCGTCGGAGTATAGCTCAGCCTGGTAGAGCACCACGTTCGGGACGTGGGGGTCGTAAGTTCGAATCTTGCTACTCCGACCACTTGCGGCGCTCTTCCCGATTAAGCGCCAACCGCCTTCTTCGCCTCTGCAAACGCCGCCACCGCCCGCTCGACTTCATCGCGCGTGTGCGCCGCCGACATCTGTGTCCGGATCCGCGCCTTGCCCTTCGGCACCACCGGATACGAGAACGCGATCACATAGACGCCGCGCTTCAGAAGCTCCTCGGCCAAAGTAACCGCAGGCTTCGCGTCGTAGAGCATAACCGGGATGATTGGGTGCTCACCGGGGAGCAGATCGAAGCCCGCAGCTTCGAGGCCATCGCGAAAGAGCTCCATGTTGGACTTGAGCTGCTTGCGCAGATCATCCCCCTTGGCTGCGAGTTCAACCGCCTTGCGCGCCGCCGCCACGATCGGCGGCGGCACCGTGTTGGAGAAGAGATACGGCCGCGAACGCTGGCGCAGCAGCTCAACGATGGCGCGCTTGCCGCTGGTGAAGCCGCCGCTCGCGCCGCCGAGCGCTTTGCCGAGCGTGCTGGTCAGAATGTCGATGCGGTCGATGCAATTGCGATACTCGGCCGTCCCGCGTCCGCCTGGGCCGACGATGCCAGTCGAGTGCGAGTCATCGACGTGGACGAGTGCGTTGTACCGCTCCGCCAGATCGCAAATCTGGTCGAGCGAAGCGATAACGCCGTCCATGGAGAAGACGCCATCGGTCGAGATCAGCTTGAAGCGCGCGCCAGCGGCATCGGCCGCTTTAAGCTGCGCTTCGAGATCGTTCATGTCGTTATTCTTGTAACGATAGCGCTGCGCCTTGTAGAGCCGCACGCCATCGATGATCGAGGCGTGGTTCAACTCGTCCGAGATGATCGCATCTTCGGCGCCAAGCAGAACTTCGAAGAGGCCACCGTTCGCATCGAAGCACGACGGATAGAGGATAGTGTCCTCCATCTTCAGCCACGTGGAGAGATCATCTTCCAGCTGCTTGTGCACCGTCTGCGTGCCGCAAATGAAGCGCACCGAGGCCATGCCGTAGCCCCACTGATCCAAGCCCTCGTGCGCGGCAGCTTTGATCCGCGCGTCCTGCGCCAGGCCCAGATAATTGTTGGCGCACATATTGATGACGGACTTGCCGCCGGTGACGCCGACCTCGGCGCCCTGCGGCGTCGCGATCACGCGCTCTTCCTTGTAGAAGCCCGCCTCACGAATGCCGGCGATCTCTTTCTCAATGTGCTTCTGAAATTCGCCGTACATGGCTCAGGCGCTTTCCCAGTTCAAAACGATCTTGCCCGACTTGCCTTCCAGCATCGTCTCAAAGCCCTCTTCGAACTTATGATACGGCAGGCGGTGTGTGATAATCGGCGACAAATCCAAGCCGGATTGGATCATCACGGACATCTTGTACCAGGTCTCGAAAATCTCGCGGCCGTAGATGCCTTTGATCGTCAGCATGTTGAAGACGACCTTATTCCAGTCGATCTTCATGTCGCCCGACGGAATGCCCAACATCGAAATCTTGCCGCCGTGGGCCATGTTGTCGATCATGTCAGACAACGCATTCGGCGCGCCTGACATTTCGAGACCGACATCGAAGCCCTCGGTCATGCCGAGTTCCTTCTGCACGTCGCTCAGCGTCTCCTTCGAAACGTTGACCGTACGCGTCGCGCCAAGTTTCTTGGCCAGCGCCAAGCGATAATCGTTGATGTCGGTGATGACGACGTGGCGGGCGCTGACGTGTTTCGCGATTGCCGCCGCCATCGCGCCGATCGGGCCCGCGCGCTGGTGATCAGCACATCTTCGCCGACCATGTCCCATTGCAGCGCAGTGTGCGTGGCGTTGCCGTAGGGATCGAAGATCGAAGCGATGTCGAGATCGATGCCGTCATGGTGATGCCAGACATTCGCATTCGGGATGACGATGTATTCGGCAAAGCAGCCAGGACGGTTCACGCCGACGCCGCTCGTATACGGGCAGAGGTGGCGGCGGCCGGCCATGCAATTGCGGCAGCGGCCGCAGACGATGTGGCCTTCGCCGGAGACGATCATGCCGGGCTTGTAATCGTTCACGTTATCGCCAACCTCGACGATCTCGCCGACGAACTCGTGACCAACGACCATCGGCACCGGAAATCGTCTTCTGCGCCCACTCATCCCACTTATAGATGTGGATGTCGGTGCCGCAGATCGCGGTGCGCTTCACGCGGATCTTCACGTCGTTGGGGCCAGCTTCGGGCTCGGCCACGTCTTCCAGCCAAAGGCCACGTTTGGCCTCGCGTTTGACCAGCGCTTTCAACGGCCTCTCCTCCGATGCAGGTCAAGCGCGATCTTAACCGCGCTCGAAATCCAAGTGTTTGGAAATCAGTCCATTATCGCCTACCCAGCTGGACGACAATCGCCTAACGTCAAGCGCCCTTCATGCTTTCAGTCCTCGACCTCTTCCGCATTGGCATCGGCCCTTCGAGCTCGCACACGCTCGGGCCGATCCGCATTGGAAAACGCTTCCTGGAAGACCTCAAGTCGCATGTGGGTTTGGACGCGGCGGCGAAGGTCATCGTGGAACTGCAGGGCTCGCTTGCGCTGACGGGTAAGGGGCACGCGACGCCAAAGGCGGTGGTGCTGGGGCTGTTTGGGCTCGATCCTGAGACGCTTGATCCGGATGTTGCCGAGGCGACAGTGGAGCGCGTGGCGGCGGAGAAGCGCGTGGCGCTGCTGGGATCGCACGAGATCGCGTTCGATCCAGAAAGCGACATCGTCTTCGCCTATCACATCATCCCGGAGCTGCACCCGAACGGCATGAAGCTCAGCGCCTTCGGCGATGATGGCGCGGCGCTGTTCGAGCAGACCTATTACTCAACCGGCGGCGGCTTCATCGCGACGGAGAAGCAGCTTCGCACGCCCGCGCCCAAAGACCTCATCACCACCGGCCGCAAAGTGCCATTTCCCTTCGGCTCCGCCGCCGAATTGCTAGGGCACTGCACGCGCGAGGGCAAAACGATCGAGGACATCATCTACGCCAACGAGGACGCAACGCGCCGACGTGAAGAGACAGACGCGCGCGTGGACCGGGTCGCGCAAGTCATGGCTGCATGCATCGAGCGTGGGCTGCACAAGGAAGGCACTCTGCCGGGCGCCCTGCAGGTGACGCGACGCGCACCTGCGATTTGGAAGAAACTCAAAGGCCAACCCGGCGCGAACGAACCAGAGCGATTGTTCGACTGGTTGAACGTTTATGCGATGGCGGTGAACGAGGAGAACGCTGCCGGTGGGCAGGTTGTGACCGCGCCTACGAACGGCGCCGCCGGCATCCTACCTTCGATCCTCCGGCACTATTGTCTCAACAGTGAGAACCCGGTTCGTGACGCTCGCCGCTTCCTGCTGACTGCGGGTGGCATCGGCCTCCTCTACAAGCAACGCGCCTCGATCTCGGGCGCCGAGATGGGGTGCCAGGGCGAAGTTGGCGTTGCCTGTTCGATGGCGGCTGCGGGTTTGTCGGCGGTTTGGGGAGGATCGCCTCAGCAAGTGGCGAACGCCGCTGAGATCGGGATGGAGCACAATCTCGGCCTCACCTGCGATCCGGTGGGGGGCCTGGTGCAGATACCCTGTATTGAGCGCAACGCCGTCGGCGCTGTGAAGGCGGTCAACGGCGCGCGGCTGTCGCTACACTCGGAGACGCCCAGCAAGGTCTCCCTGGACCAAGTTATCGAGACCATGCGCCAAACGGGGGTGGATATGTCGTCCAAGTACAAGGAAACCAGCCAGGGCGGCCTCGCCGTCAACGTGGTGGAGTGCTGAAACCGGGTTTCCGACCAAAGACTTGAGCTTGGGCCTAGATGCGTCAGCCGGGCGCTGTTGCATCCGGATGCGGGCGCCTCTAAGTACGCGCTTCGCCGGTTTTGGGGTGTCGCCAAGCGGTAAGGCAGCGGTTTTTGGTACCGCCATTCCCAGGTTCGAATCCTGGCACCCCAGCCAGCCTTCTCAGCGCGAAGCCTGGCTCGGTATGAGACCCAACGGAAGTGACGTAACGACCGCTTGTCAGCGCGTTGACCAGCGAAAAATAGTGCGTTTCAGAACGGAGCGATGATGGCGCGGAAGAGCTATATCCCTGGAGATTTTGAACTCGTCGTGAAACGCTCCGCCACCGGGCTTGGGCTTTTTGCTGACAGCGAGATCCCGAAGAATTCGTGCATCATCGAATATATCGGTCCGCAGATCACCAAAGAGCAGGAAGCGAAGAGCCGCTCTAAGTATCTGTTCGAAATTCACGCACGTAAGACGATCGACGGCGCGCCACGCTGGAACACGGCCCGCTACATCAATCACTCATGCCGTCCGAACTGCGAGCCGAACATTCACAAGGGCCGCGTATTCATTCACGCCAAGCGCAAGATCAAGCCGGGCGAAGAATTGAACTACGATTACGGCAAGAACTATTTCAATCAATACCTGAAGGATATCTGCGCCTGTCCGAAGTGCGAAGAGAAGCGCGCTGCTGCGAAGAAGGCGACGGCCAAGAGCGCGGCCCGCAAGCGGGCGGGTTCAAAGGTCAAGAAGAAGACCACCGCCAAGAAGACGACGTCTTCACGCAAAGAACGCTAAAGCGTTCTTACGTCGGCGCCTTTGGCTTTGCCGATGATCACGACATGGCTCAAGCCGATGAACAAGCCGTGCTCAACCACGCCAGCGATGTCCTTCAGCGCAGCGCCGAGTTTGGCGGGATCGGGGATGCGCTTGGTGTGGGCGTCGAGAATGTAGTTGCCGCCATCGGTGATGACGGGCTCGTTGGCTTTACCGCTGACGCGGAGCTCGACTTCATCGCCAGCGCAACCAGTGGCGCGCAGAGCTTCAGCAACGCGCTGTTGCGTGAGCGCGAAGCCAAAGCGGGTGACTTCGACGGGCAGCGGAAACGCCCCCAGCGTCTCCACCCACTTCGACTCGTCGGCGATCACGACCATCTGCTTTGACGCCGCCGCGACGATCTTCTCACGCAGCAACGCGCCGCCGCCGCCTTTGATCAGGCGGAAGGCGGGATCGACTTCGTCGGCGCCATCGACATCGAGATCAAGCGAGGTGATCTGGCTGATCTCGAGCAGCGGCACGCCGACTTGTTCGGCCAAGTTGCGTGTCGCCTCCGAGGTCGGCACGCCCTTCACGCGCAGTCCCTGCCGCACGCGCTCGCCAAGCTGTCGCACGAAATGCGCCGAGGTCGAGCCGGTGCCGAGGCCGACGACCATGCCGTCCTTGACAAAATCGAGTGCGGCCTGGGCCGCATTAAACTTGGCGATGTCTTCGCTCACGAATGCCCATCCTTCTTCCCAGCCTTGGCTGCGAGCTTCTTTTCCTTGTTCTTCGTGGCCCAACCCTCGAGGTTCACCTGCCGGCCGCGGGCGACGCCGAGCGCGCCGGGCGGCACGTCTTTGGTGATGACGCTGCCCGTGCCGGTGTAGGCGCCGTCGCCGATGGTGACAGGGGAAACCAATGCGGTGTCTGAACCGATGAAGGCGTCGGCGCCGATGGTGGAGCGATACTTGTCGAAGCCATCGTAATTGCAGACAATAGTTCCGGCGCCGATGTTCGCGCGCGGGCCGACGTCGGCGTCGCCGATGTAAGCCAAGTGACTCGCCTTGGCGCCTTCGCCGAAGTTCGAGTTCTTCACTTCAACGAAATTGCCAATCTTCACTTTCGCCGCGAGCTTCGCGCCGGGACGGAAGCGCGCAAACGGGCCGATCTCGGACTTTGGACCGACTTCGGTGCGTTCGAAATGGCAATATGCGTGGATCGTAGCGCCCGCGCCGATCTTTACGCCCGTGCCGAAGAAGACGTGGGGTTCGATGATCGCATCAGCTTCGATCACGGTATCATAGGAGAAGAACACGCTAGATGGATCGATGAGCGTGACGCCCGCTTCCATCGCCGCGTTGCGGGCGCGCTTTTGAAACGCAATTTCAGCGTCCGCGAGTTGGGCACGCGAATTAACGCCGAGCAATTCTTCCTGCTGCGCCTCGACAATACCGACTTTCATCGCGGCGGTACGCGCCATGCCGGGAATGTCGGTCAGGTAGAATTCCTGTTGAGCATTGTCGTTGCGCAATTGGCTCAACAGCTTGAACAGCGTCTTTGCATCCGCGACGAGGGCGCCGGCATTGCACAGGTTGACGGCAAGCTCTTCCTTGTTGGCGTCGCGATGCTCGACATTCTTCACGAACTCGCCGGTGGAGTCGGTGATGATGCGGCCATAACCGGTGGGGTCATCCGCATAGAAGGCCAACACCACGAGATCGGCGCCGGCGCTGCGCTCGTCGAACATGCGCGCCAGAGTTTCGGCGCGGATAAGTGGCGTGTCGCCGAAATAGACCACCACGTCCCCGTCGAAGCTGGCCAGTGCAGCGGCGGCGGACTTGGCGGCGTCGCCCGTGCCGCGGGGAGCTTCCTGGATCGCGGTGGAGCCAGGCCCCAGAACCGAGGTTACCCGTTCCTCAAGCGCAGACGCCTGCGGCGGGATCACGACGACGGTACGGGCGCAATTTAACTCTCGCGCCAGCGCAATGGACCAGTCCACCAACGCCCGGCCGCCCATCTTGTGCAGCATTTTGGGCGTCTCGGACTTCATCCGCTTGCCCTGTCCCGCCGCCAGAATAATCGCGGCCCGCGCCCGGCTCATGTGTTCCGACCTTGTACGAATCCTGCCCCCGCTATAGCGGAACGCACTTCCAGAGGCATCCCATGAGCAGCGGCGAACTGGCCGACGCGACCATTGTTTTCGACTTAGACGGCACGTTGGTGGACACCGCGCCGGATTTGGTGCGCGCGCTGAACGAAACCATGGATCTTGAGGGGCTGCCTCGGGTGAGGCTGGAAACCGTGCGTCCGCTGATCGGCCACGGAGCGCGCGTGCTCATCGAGCGTGCCTCGGCGCTCCACGGGGTAACGTTTTCGGCGACCCGGCTCGATCAGCTGACGGCTGAGTTTGTCACCTTCTATGCCGCGGACATTGCACGCGAGTCGAAGCCGTTCGACGGCGTGCTCGACGCCATGGATGTGCTCGCTGGCCTCGGCGCGAAACTCGCGGTCTGCACCAACAAGCGCACGGCGCTTTCCGTGCAGCTGCTCGATGCGTTGGGCATGAGTGAGCGCTTCTCGGCGATTGTCGGCGCGGACGCGGTCACAGATCGCAAGCCGCACCCCGACCATTATCGCGCTGCTGTCGCCCGCGCGGGCGGGGTGGTTCGGCGTTCGGTGATGGTGGGTGACGGCGCGGCCGACGTTGGCTCAGCCCGCGCTGCCGGAGCGCCAGTGTGCATCGTCAGCTTTGGCTATAGCGACATCGGCGCCGAGAAACTCGGCGCCGATGTGCTGCTCCATAGATTTTCAGAGTTGGCGCCGGCCTGCCGCCGCTTGCTCGCGGCGCGCCCATAAACCAACAGGTACCGGCGCTTACGCGACTTCCATCAAGCCGCGACGGCTAGGGGAAGGCCGGTCATCGTCATCCGCGCGCTTGGTTGGAAATCCATTGACCATGTCACTGCGAACGTCGGTACGCGCAGAACGCATCGCCGCAACGAAGCCCGCTTCAACAAGCTTCACTTCGACGTTGTAGCCCCGTTCGCGCCAGTATTCTTCAATGCGCATCTTGAGACGCCGCGCGCCATCCACATTGCAGAAATCGTGATCCATTCAGCTCCACCAATTGTGTTGATCGGCGCCAGGTTGGGCTCATTGGCCTGGGACCGGTCGCGCGGACTTACGCACCCGCGCCTCGCGTCAGCCCCCTCTCGCTCCCGCCAACATAAGGTGACGGAGAAGCGAGGCGCCGATATGGCGAGTTCGCGACACGAGAACAATTGCGATCACAAAGTCCTGATGCCGCAGCCGCAACAACACCACAGAGTTGGCAGCGCGCCAGAAGGCATAGAGCGTTGCAATTATTAGCCTTTTGGGCGCCGAGGAAATGGCGACCGGTAACCAGACGTCCAGACCTGACAATTGGCGGCGCGCCGCCAATGCCCGCAAAGGGTTGCCGCGTAAACTCTTGCCCCCAGCGCCAGAGATTTTGATCGCACGCAAGGAGACCCAACCTCGCCTCGCCATGATGCCGCCTCCGTGCGTGGCCCCATCACGCTGGCGGAGTTGCGGTCATGGCGCAGAAGATTCTTATCATCGACGGCCATCCGGACCCCGCACGCGCTCGCCTCTGTCATGCGTTGGCCGACGCCTATGTCGATGGCGCCCTGGCGTCTGGCAAAGAAACCCGACTCATCTCGCTGGCCGAGGCGCCGGTCGAGATCTTGCGCAGCGCAGCTGAGTTCGCGACCCCGCCCGTGAGCGAACACATCTTGCGCGCCCAGGCCGACATCGCCTGGGCCGATCATTTGGTCCTCGTGTTTCCGCTTTGGCTAGGCGGAGCGCCCGCTTTGTTGCGGGCGTTTCTTGAGCAAACCGCGCGCGGCAACTTCTTCGCCGCAACCGAGGGAGCAGGCATTCGTCAGAAATTCAAAGGCAAGTCGGCGCGCGTGATCGTCACCATGGGGATGCCAGCGTTGATCTACCGGCTGATGTTCCATGCCCATGGCGTCAAGAACATCACGGAAGGCGTGCTCGGCTTTGCAGGGTTCGCGCCTGTGCGCATGACGCTATTTGGCGCCGTCGAAAACACCAGGACCGAGAAACAGCGCGCAAACATTGAGACTGTGCGCATGCAAGGTCGCGAGGGAAAATAGCGCCTAGTTGATGCGTATGCCGTTCACGGCTTCGCGCACCTTCGTCGCCAAGATACCGTCGAGCAAAGGCTTCTCTACGATATCAACGCCGGCAGCGTCCGCTGCGCGGCCAACGGCGGGCGGCGGGTTGAAGGTGGTGAGGATCGCCGGCGTTGCGATGCCCTCCGCCCGGAGCGCGGCGAGCAGACCAAGGCCCGTCATGCCGGGCAGGCGCTGACTCAGCACGAAACAAACCGCCCGGTGACGAGCTTCCGCATGCGCCAAAAGGCTCTCGGCATCCGAGAAGGCATGCACGAGATAGCCTTCGGTCTCAAACGCGAAGCTTAAGGCATGAAGTAGCGCAGGATCATCGTCCACCAGCACCAGAGGCGCGGCGCGCGAAGGAAGTTGTGCCGGCTGATGCCTCACTGCCATCCGTCCAGCAGAGCACTTACGCCGCCAGTTCGTGTTGATCTGGCGCAAAGCCGTTAGCCCTGCTCCCTCAGCAGCCCCATGCGGACAAGGTCCGACAACGTCGAGGCGCTCATCTTATCCATCACGTTGGCGCGATAGATTTCCACCGTCCGCGGGCTGATCCCCAGCTTCTGTGCCGCCGACTTGTTGCTCTCGCCCGCGACAATGGCCTCGAATACTTCGTACTCCCGCTGCGACAGCTGCGCGACGCGGGCCTCGACTGCGGCGCGCTCGGTCTGACGTGCGACGAGGCTTTCTTCGCGCGCCAGCGCCGTTTCCACGGCCTTCAACAAGATCGCTTCGTCGAAGGGCTTCTCAATGAAATCCACTACACCCGCCTTCATGGCCTCTACCGCCAATGCGACGTCAGCGTGACCGGTCAAGACGATGACAGGATAGAGCATGCGGCGGGCCTTGAGCTCGACAACCAGTTCAAGGCCGCTCATGCCAGGCATACGCACATCGGTGATGATGCACCCTTGCTCCAGCCGATCCCCCTTTGCCAACAGTTCTGCGGCCGAGTCATAGGCAATCGGATCGAGCCCGGCTGTCCTCAACAAGAACGTCAAGGAGTCGCGGAGGGCCGCATCGTCGTCGACAACGTGTACGACGGTCATGGCACGCTCTCCTCGTCGGGCGCGCGACGGACGCTGAACTTGAAAATTGCGCCGCCGCCCGGATTAGGCTCAGTCCAGATGTGCCCACCATGGGCTTCGATGATCGTACGCGAGATCGAGAGCCCGACCCCCATCCCTTGCGGCTTGCTGGTAACGAAGGGCTGAAAGAGCCGCTTGGCGACGCTCTGATCGAGGCCCGTACCGGTGTCGGCTACGCTAACAACGGCCATGTCTTGATCGACGACCGTTGAAACGACCAATTGGCGTTTTGGCTCACCGTACATTGCCTCAAGCGCGTTTCTCACCAAGTTCACCAAGACTTGCTGGATCTGAATGCGATCCACCAGCACCCGGTCAAGATGGGGATCGAGTTCGTAGCGCACCTCGACGCCGCTTTCCTTGGCGCCGACGAGCGCAAGTCCGCAGGCCTCGTGCACAAGTTTGGAAAGAGATTCGACGCTGCGCTCGCTCTCCCCACGTGAAAGAAAATCGCGGAGCTTGCGGATGATGTCGCCAGCGCGCAGCGCCTGGCCAACTGCCTTGTCGATGGCTTCGACAGCCTTCGCATCGACCCCGTCGTTGCGCGCCAAGAGTCGCTTGGCGCCGTTCAGATAACTGGCGATCGCTGAAAGCGGCTGGTTGAGTTCGTGAGCGAGTGCGGACGCCATTTCACCCATCGCTGAAAGTCGCGAGATATGAACGACCTCCGCTTGCAATTGTTCGACTCGTGCTTCGCGCTCCTCGCGATCGGTTAGGTCGCGCACAAACCCCGTGAAGAAGCGGCCGTGTTCCGAATTAACTTCGCCCACCGCCAGTTCCATCGGAAAGGTCGTGCCGTCTTTGCGCTGACCGACGACAATGCGGCCAACTCCGATGATACGCTTTTCGCCAGTTTGCAGGTAGCGCTTCACATAGCTGTCATGCTGATCGCGGAACGGCTGAGGCATCAGCACACTGATATTGCGCCCGATGACCTCGGCTGGGCGCCACAGAAACATTCGCTCAGCCGAAGCTCCATAGGATTGGACGACACTTTCGTCATTTATGACGATCATGGCTTCCGGCGCGGTGTCAAAGATCGACCGCAAGTGAGCTTCCCGCGCTGCGAGCACCACACTGGCTTCTTCGCCCATACGCCGGCGCCGCGCAGCCCACGCGCCGAAGACCGCCGCTATGATGCCGATGACCGTGAAGACGAAGGCCGCGACCTCGCCCAGCGGCGCGCCGCTGGGCTCCAGGATAAGGGCGCCAACGAGCCCGAGCACCGTCGCCAACGCACCCGGGCCCGCACCGCCCAAGAGACTCGCCCCCACCACAACAGTAGCGGCGATCATCAGGGCAGGCGTATCCGGCCACGAAGCGCGTAGCACGGCGGCCAGCGCGAACGCCGCAAGCGACGCCGCCGCCGTCAGCCCATAAGCGCGACCGCGCCTGTGGATGAAGCCTTGCATGCTCCCAAACGTCCTCATCGCAGCAACTCAAAGCAGATGCTTATGCGAAACCGCGGGCTCCTGAGCGGGGGTGCGTGGAACTCTGAAAACGCTCGCATTTTGGGCCTGGCGCGCGGCGAGGCCCCGCGCCTGCCGCGAGTCCGAAACTTTATCGCCATTGGCGTGGTCGAGCTAGCCGCGCGCCGCGCGAAACTCGTCGCACTTGATCGCCGCCTAGCGGCAGGACGACGCAGCCGTTCTTGAACACCACTATGCCGTTAGGTCTACGTGTTTTCCCTTAAGCGTTTGCCCCGAATTTTGTGGCTCCTTGGATCGGCTTAATTCTACCCTACCGAGCGATGGAGGCGACGCATGCAAACTCAAACCCTGAGCGGAAGAGAGGCTGCGATCGCGACTCAGGACGCGATCGAAATCGGGGGCGTGAGCTTTCGCGGCGTCCGGATGCGCTATGAGCGCAACGAAGAAATCTTCGGCCAAGATGAACCTGCGGAATATTGCTTCCGTGTCCTCTCGGGCGCGGTGCGCACGATGCGCTTCTCCGCCGATGGCCGCCGTCAAATCCTTGGTTTCCACATGGCGGGCGACATTTTCGGCCTTGAGCTGGGAGACGTTTACGCGCTGACCGCGGAGGCCGTCGGCGCCTGCGAAGTCGTGATGGTGCGTCGCGGCGGCATTGACAAAGCCGCGAGTGAAGACGCCAACGTCGCGCGCGCGCTGCTGCAATTGACCAGCGCGCAGTTGGCTCACATGCGCGACCACGCGCTCATTCTGGGCCGCAAGGGTGCCGGCGAGCGTGTTGCTGCCTTCCTGCTGCAGCTTGCCGGACGCCTCGTCACCACGCGCGAATTGGATCTGCCGATGTCGCGCGCCGACATTGCCGACTACCTGGGGCTCACCATTGAAACAGTCTCGCGCGCCTTCTCGGAATTCGAACGCAATGCCGCGATCTCGCTCCCGAGTTCACGCCACGTGGTGATGCGCAATCCTGTAGCGCTCCACGAGTTGGAAGCGGCGTAGGCCCCGGTTGCGCTAGAAGCGACTGAGTTTGCGAGCCACAAGCAACATCGCGTGACCCCACTACCCGCCTTGCCTTGATCCAAAGACGAGCGTCTTTGGACAGATTAATTGCGACGCAAGGAGGGACGCTATGCGCGCCCAACATCGAGAGCGGCATCAGAACACTCGGATCGGTTGGCTGCGCGCAACCGTCCTCGGGGCAAACGACGGCATCGTTTCTACGGCGAGCCTTATCGTCGGCGTCGCGGCGAGCGGCGCTGCGCGCGGCGATTTGCTTGTGGCAGGAATGGCGGCGCTGGTCGCAGGCGCCATGTCGATGGCGGCGGGGGAGTACGTGTCGGTCAGCTCACAGGCCGACACCGAACGCGCCGATCTCGCACGCGAAGCTCAAGAGTTGCGCGATGACCCCGAGTTCGAACTGCGTGAGCTCACGCAAATCTACGTCGGACGAGGGTTGGAGCCGGCGCTGGCGTCACAGGTGGCATCTCAACTCACGGCCAAGGACGCCCTCGCCGCCCACGCGCGAGATGAGCTGAACATCGTCGACGCGACGGCCGCGCGTCCCATCCAAGCAGCGCTTGCGTCCGCTGTGAGCTTCTCTGCCGGAGCGATCTTGCCACTCGCCTGCGCGATGGCCGCGCCGAGCGCGATTGTCACGACGAGCGTTGTCGTCACATCGCTGGTTTCGCTGGCGGGTTTGGGTGCAGTCAGCGCCCAGCTTGGGGGCGCCAATGTGGTGACGGCCGTTCTACGCGTAACGATCTGGGGCGCGCTGGCGCTGGCTGTCACCGCAATCGTCGGGAGCCTGTTCGGAGCCGTAGCCTAGCTTCGATCAGTCTTCTTCGTCGTCGATCAAGACGCGATGAGCCGCGCCTTCCATATCTTCATACTGGCCCGAACGCAGACTCCAAAGGAACGCCACGAGACCAATGGCGCCCATGCAGATTGCGGCAGGCGCCAGGAAGATCAAAATGTTCATCAACGCCTCCCTTGCATGCGCAATGCGTTGAGGGTGACCATCAAGGACGAACCCGACATCGCGACTGCAGCAATCAGCGGCGTAAGGAAACCCGCCGCTGCAAGCGGCGCGGCGACGAAATTGTAGAGTGCCGAGAAGGCAAGATTTTGGCGAGAGCGCCGTTCGGCTTGCCTGGCGACGTCTATCGCTTCGACCAAGCCCATTAGCGCATTGCCTTGCAACACAACATCCGCTGCAGCCTGACTTGCTTCAACGGCGTGGCCAGGCGAGGCGGAGGCGTGTGCAGCCGCGAGCGCGGCAGCGTCGTTCAGGCCGTCACCCACCATGAGCGGTTTTCTGCCAAGCTCTCGCAAAGCCTGCATCCGTGCCGTCTTCTCAGCAGGCGTAACGCCGGCGCGCCAATCTCCGATGGCAGCGGCCCGCGCAGCCGCCTCGGCTGCTCCTGCGCGATCTCCCGACAACATCTCAACTTGGAGGCCGCGAGCCTTCAACGCCGCGACAGCTTCTGCTGCATCCGGCCGAAGCGCGTCCGCGAAAACGAACCGAAGCGGCTTCGTCCCTTCGCGCGCGAACCAAAGCTCGGGCGAGCCGTCAGGGGCGTCAGTTTCGAGCGGCGCCGCAAAGCTTCTCTTCCCGAGTCGCGCAGACACACCATCGAGGACAGCTTCAACGCCTTCACCCGGAATCTCGACTGCACCGGCTGCGGCGACGCCAGCACCCGCGGCCTCAACCAACGCCCGCGACAATGGGTGACGCGAGACGCGGGCTAGCGACGCCGCCAACATCAGACTTGCTTCATCAGGTGCGGAGACAAGCTTGGGCTTGCCGAGCGTCAGCGTGCCCGTCTTGTCGAATACGACCATGTCTACTTGAGCGAGCCGCTCCAGGGCATCACCGGAGCGCACCAACACGCCTGCTTTGAACAGACGTCCCGTCGCCACCACCTGCACAGCCGGCACCGCCAATCCCAACGCACAGGGGCAGGTGATAATGAGCACGGCGACGGCATTGGTCAGAGCAACGCGCAAGCTTGGATCAGCGACCGGAAAGCCCATCGCTTGAAGCAGGAGCGGACCGAGCATCCAACCGATCAAGGTAAGCAGCGCAGCACTATGTACGAGTGGCACATAGAGCGCCGCGGCCTTATCGGCGATGCGCACAAAGCGACCTCGCCCTTGCTCGCCCACTTCGATGAGACGCGCAAGTTCGGCAACAGCGGAATCTTCGGCACGCGCGTCAGCGCGAATAGTAACCGGCCGGCTGGCATTGATCGAACCGGCCAAGATGCGATCGCCAGAGCGCGCGGGCACAGGCAATGTTTCACCCGTCAGCATCGAACAATCGAAATCGGTGACGCCTTCGACGATAACGCCGTCGCACGGCGCGCGCTCGCCTACGGCCAGCAGCAACCAATCGCCGATGGCGATGTCACGGCTGGCAATGGCTTCGATCGCGCCGCCCGCACCAACTCTGCGCGCGGTGACTGCCTGCAGCGCGAGAATCTCACGCGCCGCCGTTCGCGCCCGCTCGCGCAGCCTGTGATCGAGATAGCGCCCCATAAGCAGGAAGAAGAGCAGCATCGTGACGCCGTCGAAATAGGTGTGTGCGCCACCCAGGACGGTTTCGGTGATGCTCATAGCGAAGGTGAGCACCACCGCGAGCGAGATCGGCACATCCATGTTGGCGCGCCCCGCGCGCAGCGCCTTCCATGCGGAACGAAAAAACGGTTGCGCTGCGTAGAGTCCGCAAGGCACCGCCACGAGCGCGCCGAACCAATGCAAAAGCGTGCGCGTCTCGGGGCCGACGTCATCGCCAAACCAAACCGGCGTCGTGAACATCATGATGTTCATCGCCCCAAAACCGGCGACGGCCAGGCACCGCAACAGGAAGCGGCCTTCCTGGTCGATTTTCTGCTGGGCCAGTTCCGGATCGAAGGGCTTTGCGCCGTAGCCCAGACGAGTCATCGCCTCAGCCACCGCCTCCGGCGCAATCGCTCCCGGGCGCCACGCAACACGGAGCCGCTTGGTGGAGAGATTCAGGCGCGCGTCTGCGATCCCAGGCAGCGCAAGCAAGCCGCCTTCAATCTTCTTGATGCAAGCGGCGCAACTCGCCCCCTCGACCATCAACTCCAGAACATCGTCGCCCTGCGCGCTCTTGCGCACAAACGCCGCGAGATTTGCCGACGCTTCCGTATCCGCAGGCGCCGACAATCCCGATGGGCAGCCAGCTGTCAGGGTGTCGGCCATGTCAGGTCAGATCGAAAATCGAGCGCGCCGCCATGCGCATCATGCGCGCGTGCGCGCAGGTCCCAGCGCCCAGCCCTTAGTGCTCCCAACTCTGCGACGTAGCGCCCGTCGCCAACATAGGCAAATTGCAGAGTTTGATCGCCGCTTTCGTTGGGCGCCCAACGCAACACCGCGTCAATCGTCGCGCGCTCGATCGCTGCGCCGTTGGCATCGTGCAACTGCACGATTAAGCGTGCGCCACTCTCCGACGAGGACAATTGCGTCTGCGCTTGCCAACCAATCAGGGCTTGCTCGCGCCGTTCCGCCAACACGTCGTTGTAGTGAAGCCCCTGCGTATAAGAACGGCGCACATCCTCACCCGGAAACGTGCGGACCGCGGCGATGGCGAAGGCAATATTGATGGCGATGATGGCCCCGAAAAAAAGCAGAAGCCCAGCCAGTACGTGACCGCCCTTCAGCGTGAAGGATTGAGTGTTCATGGCGAACCTCCAGCGAGGAAGGCGGACGCGCTCCCGGCACGTTCGCCGGTCTCCATATCCGTAATCTCAAAGCGCAGCGGCTGCGAGCCACGCGCAACGCCCGCCGGCGCCACCACGTGGATGCGGACGTTTGCGACACCGTCGCCCTGAGCCACAACCTCGATCGAGCCGTCAGGTTGGACTTGATAACCGTTTGAGGTGAAGTGCGCGCCCTCAAGTCCACTGACACTGATCCGAATATTCCGCTCGCGCGGAGCCATGTTGATGAGCTTCAGCGCGTAGTCATTGCGTATGCTGCCATCAGCGAGCCGAACAAACGGCGGGCTGCGATCGCGAATGACGTTGAGATCAAGCGTCGAGCGGTTGATCAAGGCAAACAGCATGATCGCCCCAACGACGGCCATCAGGATGGCGTACAGCACCGTGCGCGGGCGCACGAGCTGAATGCGCGCAGCTTCCCCTCGTTGACGCTTCTCGACATTGACGTGCGTATCGTAGGCGATGAGGCCCTTCGGGCGCCCCACCTTCTCCATGATCTCGTCGCAGGCATCGATGCAAAGCGCGCAATTGATGCACTCCAGCTGATCGCCGTCGCGAATGTCGATGCCCTGCGGGCAAACCGCAACGCACTGACGGCAATCAATACAATCGCCGCGCCCCTCCCAGCTCTCGTTTTTCTTGTGTGGTCCGCGCGGCTCGCCACGGTCGGCACGATAGGTCACCGACAGTGCGTGCTGATCGGTCATTGCCGCCTGAATACGCGGCCATGGGCACATATACGTGCAAACCTGCTCGCGCATGGTTCCCGCGAGGGCATACGTGGTGAACGTCAGGATGCCAATGAACAGATAAATCGCAACACTGGCTTGGCCGGTGAAGATCTGGCCAAAAAGCGTAGGTGCGTCGCCGAAGTAGAAGACCCACGCGCCGCCGGTCGCGGCCGCGATCAGGATCCAGATGGCATGTTTGGCTATCTTCTTGCGCGCCTTGTCGAGCGACAGCGGCTCCTTCGCGAGCCGCATGCGCTCATTACGATCGCCCTCAATCCAACGCTCGACGTAAATGTAGAGATCCGTCCAGACCGTCTGCGGACAGGCATACCCGCACCACACGCGACCGAACAGCGCCGATGAAAGGAAGATGCCGAACGCCCCCAGGATCAGAAGTCCGGCGACGTAGTAAACTTCCTGCGGCCAGAGCTCGATGAAGAAGAAGAAGAAGCGGCGGCCTTCGAAATCGATGAGCACCGCTTGGTCCGGACGTCCGATGCCGCGATCCCAGCGAAGCCAAGGCGTCACGTAATAGATCGCCAGCAGGACGATCATCGCGATCCACTTGAGATTGCGGAACGTCCCGTGAGCAAGCTTAGGATAGATTTGCTCGCGCTTCTTGTAGAGTTCCCGCGCGCCCTTGGAATTGACGGCGCGAGCGTCGATGCTGTGATCGTCGCTCGCGCGCTTATCGATAAGAGTGACCTTGCTCACGTTTAGGGCGTAACATTTCTGGCGGGGGCCTGCTCTTGATTTTCATCAACCGCAGGCGCCGACGGGTCTGTCACTGGCGCCGGCGCCAGTGTATCGGCCTCGCCGCCGCCCATTTGATGGACGTAGTAAGCCAAGGCCCGCAACGTGCCGGCATCAAAACGGCGCTCCCATGAGGGCATGACGCCGCCGCGGCCCAGTTCGATCTGGCTCCGGATCTCCTCACGCGAACCGCCATAGAGCCAGACGTCGTCATTGAGGCTAGGCGCGCCCACATTACGATCTCCCGCCCCGGTTGCACCATGACACACCGCGCATTGCTCTTGGTAGATAACCGCGCCGCGCGCTGCCGCACGCATATCGGGCTCAAGCCGGCTGCTCGCACTCGACACCGCGATCACGTGCTCCGTGACGTCGCTGATCTGCGCTCCGGTCAGGAGGTGATCCCGACCGAAAGCTGGCATCATCGACATGCGCGCATCCGCATGACCGGAACGGATGCCGACTCGAAGCGTGTGTTCGATGTCGTCCATCGACCCGCCCCAAATCCAAACGTCATCGGCCAGCACCGGATAACCCGGGGCACCCGCCCCACCCGCGCCATGGCAAGTTTGGCAATTGTCGCCGAAGACAGACTCACCCGCTGCCCGCGCAAATTCCTGCAATTCAGGATCGGCCGCCAGATCGGCGCTTGTGGCGCGCGCCAGGCGCTCGAACAACGGTGCGCGTGACGCCTCGAGGGTCTGCACCTCTGCCGCGACGTTTCGGCGGTCAGACCAGTCCAGAACCCCGCGCGTGTAGCCATTGGCCATCGGCCATGCCGGCATCAGAACCCAATAAACTACCGCAGCAACAATGCACGCGTAGAAGATATAGAGCCACCAGCGCGGCAGCGGCGTATCAAGCTCCTTGATACCGTCCCACTCGTGACCAGTTGTATCGGTGCCGCTGTGGTCGTCCCGCTCAATTTTGTCGGCCATCGTCGTCCTCGTTGTTGAGCGGCGTTGCAGCGGCGCGCTCGAATTTCTCGCGATTGCCCGGCCAGAAAGTGTAGGCCAGCACAACCGCCGAAAGGATCAGCAGAAGCGCGAGTCCCCAGGTCTGCGCGAAGTGCGCGGCTTGCTCGTACGTCATGGGCGCCTACCGATCGTTCTCAGGCGCATCAGCGCGATACGTGGAGAAATCCACCCCCGCACCCAGCATCTGCAGGTAAGCGATCAAAGCGTCCATTTCCGTCACGCGATTTGGATCGCCGTCGAAATCGCGAATGGCTACGCCCGGATAACGCTGCTCAAACTCGTAGGCGTTCGAACCCAACGGCTCAGCCTGCGCGCGCGCGTCGGCATTGGCATTGGCGATCTGCTCGTCGGTATACGGTACGCGCAGCGTGCGATTGGTGCGGAGGTGCGCATCCATGTGGCTCGTGTCGAGCACCCGGCCTTCAAGGAAGGCATAGGGTGGCATCACGGATTCCGGAACCACCGAACGCGGATTGACAAGGTGTGCGCGATGCCACTCGTCCGAATAGCGGTTGCCTACGCGCGCGAGGTCCGGCCCCGTGCGCTTCGAACCCCACTGAAACGGGTGATCGTACATGCTCTCGGCAGCGAGCGAATAATGGCCGTAGCGCTCGACCTCATCGCGCAGCGGCCGAACCATCTGCGAATGGCAGAGGTAGCAACCTTCGCGGATATACACTTGGCGGCCAGCGAGTTCGAGCGGCGTATACGGCCTGACACCTTCAACCCGCTCAATCGTCGACTCGATGAAGAAGAGCGGCGTGATCTGCACAAGTCCGCCAATCGAAACGGTCACAAGGATGCCGATCAGCAGAATGAGCGAGTGACGCTCAAACCATTTATGAAGTTTCCACATGATCGCCCCCTTATTCTGCCGGCACGGCGGCAGCCGCGATTGGGGCGTCGGCAGCGCGCTGGTGCTCCGGCTCCTTGCTCGTCGCAGTACGCCACAAATTGTAGACCATGATCAGCGCGCCGATGAGATAGAGCGCACCGCCGCCCGCACGGATGATGAAGTACGGGTGCATCGCTTCGACCGTCTCGACGAACGAGTACTCAAGGAAGCCAAACTCATTGTAGGCGCGCCACATCAAGCCCTGCATGACGCCCGCCACCCACATCGAGGTGATGTAGAGAACGATACCGATGGTGGCGAGCCAGAAGTGCCAATCGACCAACGCCATCGAATAGAGCTTCTGCTTCCGCCACAGCCACGGAACCAGGCAGTAAAGCGCGCCGAACGAGACGAAACCCACCCAACCGAGCGCACCCGAGTGCACGTGACCGATCGTCCAGTCAGTGTAGTGCGAGAGTGAGTTCACGGCGCGGATCGACATCAACGGCCCCTCGAATGTCGACATGCCGTAGAAGGCGACGCTCACCACCAGCATGCGCAGCACAGGGTCGGTGCGAAGCTTGTCCCACGCGCCAGACAGCGTCATCAGGCCGTTGATCATACCGCCCCATGACGGCATCCACAGCATGATCGAGAACGTGGCGCCCAGGGTCTGAGCCCATTGCGGCAACGCCGTATAGTGAAGGTGGTGCGGACCCGCCCAGATGTAGAGGAAGATCAGCGCCCAAAAGTGAATGATCGAGAGGCGATAAGAGTAGACCGGCCGGTTCGCCTGCTTCGGAATGAAGTAGTACATGATGGCGAGAAAGCCGGCAGTGAGGAAGAAGCCCACCGCATTGTGTCCGTACCACCACTGGGTCAGTGCGTCTTGCACGCCCGAGAAGAGCGAATAGCTGAACGAACTCCCGAACGTCACCGGAATAGCGAGGTTGTTGACGATGTGCAGCATCGCGATGGTGACGATGAACGCCAGATAGAACCAGTTCGCGACGTAGATGTGTTTTTCCTGGCGCTTCCAGATCGTGCCCAGGAACACGAGCAGGTAAACCACCCAGACCAAAGTCAGCCAAATGTCGGTGTACCAGGGGGGCTCAGCGTACTCGCGGCCCTCGGTGATTCCCATGAGATAGCCGGTGCCGGCCAGCACGATGAAGAGCTGATAGCCCCAGAACACGAACCAGGGCCAAAGGCCGCCGGCGAGGCGAGCGCGACAGGTACGCTGGACGACATAGAAGCTCGTCGCGATCAGGACGTTACCCCCGAACGCGAAGATCACGGCAGAGGTGTGGAGGGGCCGGAGGCGGCCAAAATTGGTCCATCCCAATTCAGCGAAGTAGAGGAGGTCCGGGAACGCGAGTTGCAACGCGATGATAACGCCGACGAGTAGCCCGGCGACGCCCCAGAACATCGACGCAATGACGCCGGCTTTGACGACGCCGTTCTCGTAGCGTGAAGAGAGGTCTTGGCGCGGCCCCCGGCCCAGCACACCCGCGATGCCGGCATAGCCCAGCAAAAAGGCGCCCAGCATTGTCCACATCTGGATCGCGAACGGCGTGTCGATCGCGCGCGATATTCCGAATAGCGCCAGAAACGAACCCACGACAAGAATGACGAGAATACCCGCCGCGTCATCGCGGAACCCGCTCTTGTGGATCATCGCCCGCCCCTTTAGCCGACGGCGCGAATTGGCCGTCCGAGAGGATCGGGTATCAGCCGCGATGAACCGGCGAATTGAGCCAAATCAAAAGTTGCCGCGCGCCTTCGCCGCATAAGGCCGGAGGAGATTCAATGATGAAGCAACGTTCTCTGCTCGCGCTGGTTTGCTTCGGCGCCGCGACGCTATGGCCATCACTCTTCTGGGTGATCGAGCGGGCGTTCATGTCGCCCCTGGAACGAGCCCTGAGCGATGCGATCTGCGGCATGCCCGATCATGCCGGACTCGAACTCCTGGGACATTGCGCCGCGTGCTGGGCGGGGTCGGCCCTTCTCATTGCGACGGGCATCTTCCTGCTCACTACCAGAGGGGGCGCGGCCGTCAGAGCGCGCTAGAGCGACCGGCTCTTCCCTTGGCCCACAATTACTCACAGCTTCGGTAATTCGCGTCTGGCTGACAGGACTCACTCAATGAGGAGCGCCGCCTCCCTCCCGCGGCGCCGACTTGGCATACACGCTGTCGCGCCCTCCAATTCCGTTTCGGGGTTTGAGATCGCGACGCGGACGTCCCGTCACGCTGTATTGCTGGGTAATTTTCGTTAGGTGAGCGCGCGCATCAAGAGGAACGCGCCCAGCGGCACAAGAACATTCGCTGCTGCAGCAACTTCGAAAGACAACAACACCGCGGCCAACAGCGCCGCAAACGCTGCGGCGAGCAATGTGGCGCGCTGCGCCAGACCTTCCTTCATGCGCCGGCGTCTCCGAGCTTGATGCCCGTCGCCACGGGGGCCGCACCGGAGGCGCCTGCGCTGATCCCGCGCCATGGGGCATGCTTGCCAACGAGATGATTGAGCGTCGCCGTAACGGCGATGACAAGGACGACGCCGATCATGAAATGGGTCCAGGATTCCGGCCGCAGAACCCCTATTGACACAATCAAGAAGAAGTTCGGCACGTCAAGAAAGTGTGCAGCCACGCACAGCCGATCCTTCACTTCCGCTTCAAGTTGCGGAGTCCACTCGCCAGCCTCGCGTGCGCGCACGGAGGCAGCTCGCAGCTTGAAGTAATGAAACCCCATGAACAGGTGCCCTTCGAGAAACTCGAAGATGAACAGCACCATCATCCCAGCGATCCACGGGGTCTCGAGTGCAGCCCAGCTGTAATAGGCAAACACCATCGAGAAGCCGCTGAGCAAGATCAGCATCGAGCCTGGGACAACAAGCCGGTAGTAAAACATGAGAACGGCATCCAGGCCGCCGAGCAATTCCACAAATGTGCGGCTACGCCGCGCGCGAAAGTCGGAAACCAACACACCAATCAGGCCCGAGCCCAGAGTGATAAACGCGATGACGTGGAGAAACTTCAGGAAGAGAGGGAAATCTTGAAGCAGAACGCTAAGCACCCAAGCCGCGCCGAGGAGGAGGCCCGCGACCACCGGGATACGAACGAGACGCTTCCAAGCCCCTCCCCTCTCTTCCTGCATTTGTGGCATCCTTTCCGGTTCAGTGGCCGCCGAACAACCGCAATTGCACCGCTAGCGTGAGTGGTTGCTCGGGGATGCCGAACGTATTTCCCGCAGCCAGGAATGCGCCTGGGAAACCAAAGGCAAGCGAACTTTCATCCGTCAAATTTCGCCCCACGAGGCCGAGTTCCCAGCCGGCGCCGGGGTTGCTGAGCCCGACATAACCGTTGAGCGTCGCGAACTCATCGCCCCGCGAAACCTGCGGATTCTTCTGGTGCGATATCTCAGAGCGATAGGTGACGTCGAAATCGAGCGTCAGGTCGAGATTGTTCGACACGGCCGTTTCGTATCTGAGACCGACTTGGCCCGTCCACTCGGGCGCCAGCGGCACCTCATCCCCAACACCGGGTGCTGCATCCAAATTGCGCGTGTCCGCATAAGTCACGTTACCGCGCAATTCGAAGCCATCCGCTGGTCGCAAGAACCCCTCCAGTTCGACGCCCTGCGAGCGGATGTCGAGGTTCTCGATCACGAAGCGTTGCCCGTTGAAGAAGTTGTTCTGGTAGTCGTCGACCTCGGTGTAGAACGCCGCCGCGTTGAAGCGCCAGCGACCATCGCCGCTGTCGAGCTTAAAGCCCGCTTCGGTCGTGTGCGCGACTTCGCTTGAATATTCGGCTTCGACAGCCAGCGTTGTATCCGAGTAGCCGCCACCCTTGGTGCCCTGCCCCCACGATACATAATACATCGCGTCATCGCTCGGCCGGAACTCGAATGCGATGGAGCCGTCCAGCACTTCTTCCTCCCGGCTGAGAGAGGTCAAAGGAAACGCGGGATTGGCGACGTTGGAATAGAAGCCCGGCGTCACCGTCACCCGCTCCATATCGGCGGACTTTTCCTCGCTGGTGAAACGCAAGCCGCCGACGACGCGGAATTGCTCGGAAACGTCAAAACCCAGCTGACTGAACACCGACCAGGTGGTGGTGCCCTGTGAGAAAGTCTGCCGGTAGGCGCCCGCGATCGGGACTGGGGGCCCCGGCACCAGAAGCGGATAGTTTGCGGTCAAACGTTCGGTCTGATCGAGCGTGTTGTCGACATAGAGCAGGCCCAGCATGTAGTCGAAACGGCCATCGGTCGGCGATGTCACCCGCAGTTCCTGGCTGATCTGATCCCCCGCGACATCGGTATCTTCGTGGAGGTAGTCGCCGGGGATATAGTCACGGTCGATGAAGCGGTTCTGATCAAACTGCGACCACCCCGTGACGGAGGTAAGCGTTACGCCACCCAGATCCCAGTTCATCGTGAGGTTGGCGCGTTCACTTGGCTGCGTCGTGCGAGAGCGCCCATTCGCCCCCATCGAAGATGCGCTGGTGGAGTCGAGGTTGGACTCCAGTAAGCCCGGCACGCCCGCCGCAGTGAACAATTGCAGGAATTGAGTGCCAGTGATCCGCGATATCTCGTTGGGAACGCCAAAATTTTCGAGATCTTCGTACTGATAGCGGAAGACTGCCTCAAAGCCCGGCGTCGGCTCCCACAACGCACTGATGCGCGCCGCCCATTGATCGGTCTCGCGCGCGTTGGAGCCATCGATTCGATTGGTCACCCATCCACCGAGATCCTGACGTTGCGCTGCAAGACGAACAAAAAGAGTGTCGCTAAGCGGGATGTCGACTCCACCAGAAATCGTCGTCGATTCGAGTTCGAACTCATACTGCGCATTCAGATCGTACGAGAACTCGCGCCCTGGGCGGCGCGTCGTCAGCAAGACCCCGCCAAGGCTGGTGTTCTTGCCAAGCACAGCAGCTTGTGTGCCGCGCACGACCTCCACCCGTTCAATGTCGAACAGCGATGAGAGAAATTCCGCGCCGCGGGGAGCGTAAACCCCGTCCACAAAGAGACTAACAGATTGATCGAACGAGACTGGCCCAGCCGCAGACCCGAGGCCGCGCACGGTGACGCTCGCAGTATTGTTCGGCGGCCGCGCGATGAGCAGGCCAGGCGCTACGGTGCGCAATTGCTCGATCGTCGAGATCCCTGACTCGGTCAGCCGCTCCGCCGAAATCACATCGACCGACGCCGCCACGTCTTGCACGTTATCAGACCGCCGGAACGCGGTAACGAGGATTTCGTCGCCTTCGGAACTCTGTTCGGCGTCTGGCGCGTTCGGTTGCGCCACATCTTGCGCGTGCGCCGCCGACGCCCCGGTCATCGCGATCGCACTCGCCATCGCCCACAGCCAGTGCCTTTGCTTCACCATCACACTCCTCCCCCTAATCCTGCCGCCCTCTCTGGAACGGTCCCCTGCACTAGGTTGCGCTCGCCGCTCCGCGTGGAAGAGACAGCTTTCGCGCCCTATGGACAGGCGTTAGAATTACACTGTACGGTGTCGTATCGTCTGACGTCAAGGCGCCTTGGGCGGACCTTGCGCAATCCGGAGGAAGAACGCGAATGGCGGAGCGCAGAAAAACGGCATTGGTGACGGGCGCCGCGACCGGTATCGGACGCGCCATAGTCACGGCGCTCGCCGGCGGCGGATTTGACGTCGCCATCAATTACAGCCGCAGCGAGGCGGCAGCGCGCGAAACCGAGACACTCGCACGCGCAGCAGGAGCCAGTCGCACAGCGACGATCAAAGGCGACGTCAGCAAGGAAGGCGACGTCATCGATCTGATTGCGCAAGTCGAACGTCTGTTCGACGGTCAACTGGACCTGCTCGTGAACAACGCCGGCGTCACCAGCGATGTCCCACCCAGCAAATTCGATACGATGGACGTCGAAGACTTCGACCGCGTTTTCGCTGTGAACGTCCGCGGCGTATTCCTCGTTACGAAGCATGCCGCCCGGCTGCTAAAGGCAATGCCGCAGGCCAACGTCGTCAACACAGCGAGCATTGTCGGCCTCCGGCCCGGTCCCCAGCCTTTGCCTTACTCGTCGAGCAAAGCGGCGATCATATCCATGACCCAAACGATGGCCGGCGCACTCGGCCCCAACATTCGCGTCAACGCGGTCGCTCCAGGGTGGCTTGAAGGGGAATGGATGGAGCGTACGCTCGGTGACAATTACGAGCGCCTGATGGATCGGCGCGCCAAGGCGACTCCCCTGAAACGCTGCGCCCGCCCCGAAGATGTGGGCGAGGCGGTCCTCACATTGGCGAGCCGCCTTCCGTTCACCACCGGCCAAACCGTCGTGATCGACGGCGGCTACAGCTCCGTCAACTAGGGCACGTTATGGAAGGCGTTGTTCCGTTTCCGCCGGAGTTCGCGCAACTCTATAGGGAAGAAGGCTATTGGCGCGACGAGCCGTTACGCGATGTCTTCAAGAGCTGGTGCAAGGCGTTCGCACCACGGATCGCACTGCGTGACGCTTCAACCAGCGTAACCTTTGCCGAGCTCGATCGCCGCTCGACCAATCTGGCGCTCAACCTCCTGGATCTCGGCATCGCGCCTCGCGACAGGCTTGTCGTGCAGCTGCCTAACGTTATCGAATTCGCGATCTTGCATCTTGCGCTGCAAAAGATTGGCGCGATCCCGGTCCTGGCTCTCCCGCCGCATCGTTACCGCGAAATCAGCTTCTTCGTAACGGTGTCTGAAGCCGTGGCGACGGTCACGCCCGCTCGGCACAAAGACTTCCTCTTCACGGAGATGGTCGATCGCATCCGCGCCGAGACCCCACACCTACGTCATAGCTTGGTGCTGGGCGACGCCAGCGATGGACACGTGTCGCTGCGCGAGCTCATTGCCAAGCCGGCCACCAGAGCGGCCTCAGACCTTGATGCCATTCAAATCGATCCAACCGATCCCGCTCTCTTTCTCCTCTCCGGTGGCACCACCGGAATCCCAAAGCTCATTCCGCGTACGCACAACGACTACGCCTACAACAGCCGCATGGCGGCTTCTGTCTGCGAGATAGAGCCAAACAGCGTTCTTTTGGATGTCCTTCCAATAGGGCACAACTTGCCGCTCGCTTGTCCGGGCATGCAAGGCTTCATGCTCAACGGCGCCACCACCGTGCTTCATACCAGTGCAGCGCCCGAGGAGATCTTCCCTCTCATCCAACAACACCGCATCACTCACATTCATGCGGTGCCAGCGCTTCTCGTTCTTTGGACCGAGAGCCCACTCGCCAGCCAGTACGATCTTTCTTCGGTGCGCGTCATCCAGAGCGGCGGCCAGCGCCTGCAGCCGGAAATCCGCCGCCGCACCGCCAAGGTATTCACGAATGTGACTGTGCAAGAGAATTTCGGCATGGCCGAAGGTTTGCTCATGTTCGTTCGCCTCGACGATCCGCTTGATGTCCGAATGGAAACCGTTGGCCGAAAGATCTGCAAAGACGACGAGATCCTGCTGTTGGGCGACGACGACTTAGAAGTTCCGTTTGGCGAAGTTGGCGAATTGTGTTGCCGGGGACCCTACACGCTCCGCGGTTACTACAAGGCGCCCGAACACAATGCACGCGCCTTCACAAAGGACGGCTTCTATCGAACGGGCGATCTCATGCGCCAACATCCGTCTGGCAACTACATGGTCGAAGGCCGGAAAAAAGACCTCATCAATCGAGGCGCGGAGAAGATCAGCGCCGAGGAAATTGAAGAACTGATCCTGCGTCACCCTGCGGTTGAAAACGTCGCGTGCGTGCCCATGCCCGACCCTGTCATGGGGGAAAAGAACTGCGCCTGCGTGGTGTTGCGCTCAGGCCAAGACCTGTCACTCACCGAGCTTGTCGCATTCTTGATGCAGTTTGAACTCGCCAAGTTCAAGCTGCCCGAACGCCTTGAACGGTTCGATGCGTTCCCGCTCAGCAGTTTTGGCAAAGTTTCCAAGAAAGATCTCGTTCAAGTTGTGACCGAGCGCATGGCGACCGCACAATGAGCGTCCGCGCACAATGAGTCCGCCGCCACTTCTTGTTTCGCGAGCGGGCGCGGTCGTGACGCTGACGATCAACCGCCCAGAGCGTCTCAATGCAATGGATTCCGTTGCACACCTCGCCCTGAGCGAGGCGCTCGACACCTTCGCCGAGGACGCCAGCGTCCGCGTGCTCGTGCTAACGGGCGCGGGCTCCCGTGCATTCTCCGTCGGACGCGACCTCAAGGAACTCTCCGCGACCTTGAGCGAACGTGAGCAGGACGAAATCGATGCGCGCTGGCAGCGCATCACCCGATTGACCGATCGGTTCGACTACCCAAAACCGATTATTGCTCGCGTGCAGGGTCTTGCGCTTGGCGGCGGATTCGAACTCGCGCTCGCGTGCGATATCGTGGTCGCCACTGAGGGCGCGACGTTCGCACTCCCAGAAGCGCAGCGCGGCCTCATTCCCTTCGCCGGCGGCGTCCACAGGCTGCCGCGTCAAATTCCCGAAAGGACCGCCCTCGGCATGATGCTGACGGGGCGATCGATCGATGCCGCGCGTGCGCTCCAACTCGGTCTCATCAATGAAGTGACCGCGACGGAGCTAATCGATGAAGCCGTCGAGCGATGGACGCAAGAGATCGTCGCGGCCGCCCCGCTTTCGGTGCGCGCAATCAAACAATGCGTCGCGCTAGGCGCCGGCCGCCCGCTTCACGAGGCCATAGCCGCTGCCTATCCGGCGGAGGAAGCCCGCAAGATCAGCCGCGATTCACAAGAGGGACCACGCGCTTTTGCTGAAAAGCGCGCGCCCGTCTGGCGCGGCCAATAGGAGTCACGATGCGTATTATCGACCTACATTGCTATCCCAACACGGAGGCCTGGATCAAATGCCAGGGGCCGTACGTCGATGCGCTGGCAAAATACTGGAAGCGCGACTGGACTTGGAAACAAGAACACGAGGTCGCCGCCGAATTTCGTGAAAATGGGGTCGAAGCATGCCTCGTGGCGCTCGATCTCACCACGACTATCGCCACCCCGCCGTGCTCCAACGACTATGTCGCCGGCATGCGCGACCGCCATAAGGACTGCATGATCGGAGCTTGGGGCGCGCTCGAACCCTCACTCGGCGAGGCAGCTATCATCGAGGCGCGACATGCGGTTCGCGACCTCGGCATGATCGGCTTCCACTTTCACCCAATCATGCAGCACTTCAGCGTCGATAACACGGCCTATTACCCGCTCTTTGAAGAGATCAGCGCGCTCAAGGTCGCCGTCATGATTGATGTCGGCATGACCGGCATGGGCGCGGGGATGCCGGGCGGCATGGGCGCAAAGACCCGACATGCGCATCCCAGTGCAATCGACGCGCTCGCCGCGGATTTTCCGAACCTCACCATCATCATGGCGCATCCGGGCTATCCCTGGATCGACGAGACCACCGTCGTCGCCCTGCACAAGGCCAACGTATTTTGGGAGATGTCTGGCTGGGGTCCCAAGTACCTGCCCGAACAAATTATCCGCGATATGCGCGGACGCCTACGTGACAAGATGATGTTCGGCAGCGACTACCCGAGCATCCCTTATCCGCGCCTGTTCAAGGAATGGAATGAACTCGGCTTCAAGGACGAATTTCTCGAAAGCTTCTTTCACGGAGCCGCCGAGCGCGTACTCGGGCTCTGAGCACCATGGGCGCTTCGTCCGTCAAGCGTGAGAGATCTGCGTCACAAGGCGTCCCAGGCCAGTGATCTCGACCTCGACGCAGTCGCCATCCTTGAGGAACACCTTCGGGTCGCGACTAACGCCAACACCAGCGGGAGTCCCTGTCAGCAAGATATCTCCGGCGCGGAACGTGTGCCACCGTGAGAAGTGCGCGATCACTTCGGTCAGCGGGAAGATCATGTCACTCAGCAGAGCATCTTGCATGATCTTTCCGTTGAGGCGCGTGGTGAGACGCTGACTCTCCAAATTTCGCACTTCATCAACCGTCACGATCGCCGGCCCCAGCACGGTAAATCCGGGGAATTGCTTACCCATGATGTTGACCTCCCAGGTGAGCCGAGCTTCCCATGGCGCCTGTGCTTGCCACACCGCCTCGACCCAATCGCGCGCTGACAAGTCATTCGCGACGGTGAAACCCAGCACATAATCGAGCGCATCAGCGGCGCTCACATTGTGGCAGGTCCGCGCGAAGACGCATGCCAACTCGCCCTCAAAGTCGACATGCCGGGCGGCTTGCCTAGGCAACGACACGCACGCACCCGGGCCGGAGATGCTGGCCGGGCTCTTCATGAATGCGCTCGGATGCTTCGGCGCAGGCGTGCCAGACATTTCGGCGAGGTGCGACTTGTAAGCAAGTCCAACCGCCAAGATCAGCGACGGGTTCGCAATAGGAGCAAGCAACGCGGTGTCCTGCGCCAGCAGACCGCCACGCGCGCGGAGCGCCTCGCGCTCCGCATCACTCAGACGCAGCGCGCGCTCGTGCATGGCCCCAACCAGCTCAAGACCCTCCCTGCCCGCGTCAAGCAGACGCCGCCAGGACCTAGGCGCCCAAGCTTCAAGTGTGCCGGCGCGGGCAAAATGCGTGACGCTCAAGTACTCGCCCGTAGGCAACATCACGCCCGCGGCGCCGTCGGGCGTGCCATCATCCAAGGAAACTAGGCGCATCCTAGGACGGCGCCGCGCTCAAGTCCGAGAAGTCCACAGTGAGCACCATGCGACCTTCGTTGATCTGCCATTTTCGGATTTCATAACTTACGGCGCCATCTCGGACGAAGGGATCGCCTGCGGCGAGTTCCTCCGCGGCCTCAAACGAGTCGACCCGAAATACCGTCATGCCTTCACCAAGCGTGCTTGAGCGTTCGAACGTCGGTCCCGATGCAAATACCACCCCGCGTTTCTCGAGCCCGATGATCCACCGGTAATGCTCAAGCATGAGCGCGGGCGACTTCTCGATTCGCAAATTCTTTCGGAGCATGATGAAGAACGGTTTCTTCCACATCTGCGCCTTTAAGCGCTCGACCTCGCCCGGATCGCTGTCGGTTCCGTCACTCACCGATTGCACCTTTCGAAACGGCGCTCATACCTTCAAGCACCTCGATGATCGCCGCGATGTCCTGATCATGCCTGCCCTGCATCTGGGCGGTTCTAAATGTGGCGCGTGTTGCGGCGAGCAGTGGCGTCGATTCCGCCACGCCTGCGTCCCGCGCAAGCATCATGGCTCGATCGAGATAGGCAAACATGTGCCGGAAGGGACCTCGCCCATTCTCGAATTCACGGCTCAGCATCAACGGCGCCTTGTTGCGGAAGGTTGTCGATCCCGCTGCACTCGGTCCAAGCACCTCAACCATCAACGCTGGGTCGATCCCGACCGCACGGCCCAGATTGAGCGCTTCCGCCGCCATCAGATCATGCACGCAGACCATAAGGTTCGCGATAAGCTTCATCTTGTTGGCCGCGCCGAACGCCCCCAGATAGAAGTGCGTTGGCGTGATTGCATCAAACACATCCTGATGCTGGTCAATGACCGCGCGGTCGCCTGATTTGAATATGACCGCAGTGCGCGCCGCCACCTGCTGCGGCAAACCGCTCACCTCGCAATCGAGCATAACGGCGCCGGCTTCACCGACCAGCGCCGCGCACTCAACCTTGGCCTCGAGTGGATAAGAGCTCAGATCAATGATGGTTTGACCTCGTCGAAGATGCGGTCTCAAGCCATCGGTTGTTGCGCGCAGCGCTTCAACGTTCGGAAGACTCTGCAGGATCACGTTGCAGCCAGCGAGATCACTGATGCTCTTGACCTGTCGGCCGCCCGCCGCAGCGAAATCGGCGTTGGGACGCACGTCGAACCCATCGACGCGAAAACCTTCCCTCAGAAGATTCAGCGCCGCGGGCCCGCCAATGTTGCCCAACCCCACAAAGCCAAGGCTTACCGATCTTGCCATACTACACTCTACCGTATACCCTATATCAGTCAAGGACGCGGGGCCGGCGAACTCCGCCCGCCAGACTTGGGAGGCCTAGATGAGTCCGATCACCGCGCTACTCAGCGTCACTCTGGAGACGCCCAATCTCGATAAGAGCCTCGATTTCTACACGACGGCGTTCGGCCTCAACCTGCTCAACGCGAACGACCGCGGCGCAGACCTCGCTGGCGCCGGATCGCACACACCTGCGCTCTCGCTCAGAGACGGATCGGCGCGCCGGCTCACTTCGCTCACCTTCGAACTCGAGGCCAGTCGCTCGCTCTCAGACCACGCCGCGGACTTGCGTGCACGCGGACTCGATACCACCGAGGAAGATGGAGCGCTCACCGCGATCGACGCCGATCAGCACAGACTCTCGTTTGTCCTGGCAAAGGACCGTCCTCTACAACCGGCGACGGGCCACCCGCTCTATCTCAGTCACGCTGTGATCAACACCCCCGACCCCCAACGCAGCATCGACTTCTACGTGCAACGTCTAGGCTTCACAGTGTCGGATGCGTACGAACAGGGCCTGCTCACGTTCTTGCGCTGCGCTCAGAGGCAACATCACTGCATCGCCATTGCCAAGGCGGCGCACAAAGGCGTTCATCACGTCTCTTGGGAATGCGGCTCGATCGATGCGGTGATGCAGTCGGTCACGCGGATGCGCGGGTTTGGCATGGAACCGCTCTGGGGACCGGGCCGTCATGGACCGGGTGGAAACATCTTCTGCTACTTCGCCGATCCGGACGGCTTGGTGGTCGAGTTCACTACCGATCTCATCCAAATCAACGACGACGACGCGTGGATTGTCCGCGAGTGGGCGCGGACACCGCTCAACGCCGACATCTGGGGCGGTAGCGGCCCAAGCCCGCGCGCCATAGCCTTGTTCAGCGGCGCCCCCTGAAGAGAGCTATTTCGACGCCGCGAACCGGTACGGGCCAATCGCCAGAAAGAGCGTCGCTCCCAAGAGACACAAGCCGCCCAACACGATGAGACCTGGGCGATAGCTGCCGAATTGCTGCGGCGCCAACGCCAGCGCATACGTGCCGGCGGCGGCCCCCAGCTGGAACACCGAGAAGAGAAAGCCGTAGAGCTTCCCAAATGCGCGTTGCCCGAGATAACGGCGGATTACGAACGCTAAGAGATCAAACTCGCCGCCAATGACCAGCCCGACCCCAATCGCCGCGACAGCCGCATAGGTCATCGCGAACGGACTTGCGTAAATAGCGCAGACGCCGGCGCCGCAGAGAAACAAGACCGTCGCCAGCGCCGCCGCCGGCACTTTGTCCAGCAACCAACCGGATCCCAAGCGGCCCACAATTGTCGCCGCACCCACAAGCGCCTGCAACGAGATTGCCGCACCAACACTCATGCCTGCGCTCGTGAGAATTCCAACTTGGTGCACAATCAGGGACGAACTGAAGATGCCGAGCACCGCAAACGCCCCGGCAATGATCAAAAAACTGCGCGAGGCAAGTCCTTCACCTAGCGAGTAGCCTTCCAAAGGCGGAGCGTCCGCACCCACCCCCGTGCTCCGCGCGCGTTCACCCTCCCTCAAGCCCCACACAGCGACCGGGAACACAACGAACAACACCAGAAGACCAATCAGCAAGTACGCCATCCGCCAACCGTATGTTGGCAAGACAAAGCCAAGGGCCGCCGGAATGAGGATTCCGCCTACGCCGATCCCAGTCATCACAACGCCGAGCGCCAGCCCTAGCCGGCGCGTAAACCAACTCGTCGCAACGGTTGCGAATGTCAGCGGCCAAAGCCCAAGCCCCGCGATCGGTAGCCACACACACGCAGCATAAAAGGCTTCGAGGCGCGCGGGCAGCCAGTACATTCCCGCCAAACTCAAACCAAAAATGGGAAGCGAAATGAGCGCCAACAACCGCGCGCCGAAGCGATCCACGAGCGCCCCCTGGAGCGGCGAAAGCGGGATCAACATGAGCGCTATGATCGTCGCCCCAAGCGAGACCTGCGGCGGCGCCCAATGATTGTCTCGCCCGATAGCTTGCGCGAAAGGACCGAACGACAGGACAAGCACCACGCTCGCGCCCAGCGCCAACATAAGCGCCGAAACGAAGACAGATCGCCATGCCGGCGACAACCCTCCGACGCTCCACATGCCTTCTGCACGGCCTGACGCGTCCGCAGCCGCGTCGCCAGCGATCTGCGCCGCCATGGTTCCTCCCTTGGCGACGACATAACACTACTCAGTGTAGTTTGGTCAAGACGTTCGGATCATGGTTTGCGGCGCTGGGTTTTTCGCGCAGGTTCGGCGGTTCGCGCCGCGCCTTGGAGAAACAAGCGCACGGCCGCACGCGTCATTTGATCGAGCCGCCGAGGCGTAACTTGAGCGGGCTGATTCAACATCAGCTGCATGTGTACGTTACCCTTCAGCAGCGCGACGAATTGCGAAGCGGCGAGATCTAAGTCGGGAAACTCAAGACGCCCCATTTGCACCTGCCGCCGCAGGTACGTGTCAAAAGACGCTTGGGTCCGCATGATCGGACCTTCGAACATCATCCTGCCGAATTCCGGAAACTGCCGGGATTCAGCCGCCACCGTTCGATAGAGTTGAACTTGTTCGGGCGCGAACAGCTTTCTCAGGAACGTCGAACCAATCGCGACGAGCGTCTCCTCGGGATCCTGCAGCATCATCGCTTCATCGACGACTGGCGGCACGACCTCGTCGCAACGCTTTTGGATCACTTCGGCAAACAACGCCTCTTTGTTCGCGAAATTGTTGTAAACGGTTTTCTTAGAAACGTTCGCCATCTCAGCGATTGTATCGACGCTGGCGCCGTCGAAACCCCACCTGAGAAACGCCTCTTCCGCCGCCGCAATGATCGGTTCGGTCTTCCTCGGATAGACTCGTTGCGTGGCCTTTTGGCTTGGCACAATGTCACCTAGCTCGAAGCATCGTCTACTGCTCATGCTAGTGTGGCACTCGCCTCTGGGTGAGGCAAGGTTGCGCACACTAATGCGCACTCTCGCGGTGAGCGAGTAGTAGGCGAAGCGCTCAATGCGACCCGCGTGAACGTTCCAAAAGCGGTTCCGACCGTAAGGAATGATCGGCGCAGGGTACGATTGAGCCTCGGAGCAAACGCCGTCTCATCCGAACAATGAAAGCCTGAACGAGCGTCCGCAGGATCGCCGAGAATATGGTGGGCGCGACAGGGATTGAACCTGTGACCCCTCCCGTGTGAAGGGAGTGCTCTCCCGCTGAGCTACGCGCCCGGAAACCAGAGCTTCCGAAGGGCGCGGACCATATCCGCCGCCCCGCCTGCGTCAAGCTGCGCGGCGCCCTGGACTTGACCTTTGCGCGCCTTCTGGTGCTATTGCGAACCGTTTGCAATACCCACCTGAGGAGGCTCGCCTGTCACTCCATATTAGCCGCCGCGGCCTCATCCTAGGCGCTTCAGCCACCGCCACGCTGGCAGCTTGTAGTCCGGGCGGGAGTTCGGCCGAGAACTTCGTCAACGTCTACACCGCGCGGCACTACGACGCCGACCGCGCCCTCTACGCCGGCTTCCAAGAAGCCACCGGCATTGAAGTGCGGGCGCTCACAGGCAGCGCAGAGCAATTGCTTGAGCGCCTCCGCGCCGAAGGCGACCAGACCGAAGCCGACGTCTTCGTCAGCGCCGATGCGGGTAACCTATGGCGGGTGAAAGACGCGGGACTCCTGCAAAATGTAGCGACGCCGGCGCTGCAACAGAATGTCCCCGAACACCTGCGGGACCCCGAGGGAGCGTTCTGGGGCTTCACCAAGCGCGCGCGTATCATCGTCTACCGCAAGGATGCGGTGCGTCCCGAAGAAGTCGCAACAATGGATGCGCTAGGCACGCCGCGCTTTCGCAATCAGATCGTGATGCGCTCGTCGTCCAACACCTATCAGCTCTCCACGCTCGCGGCGCGTATTGAACGACTCGGCGCGGACAATGCGCGCGCCTGGGCCGCGGCCGTCCGCGCCAATTTCGCGCACGACCCACAGGGCAGCGACAGCGATCAGATCAAAGCAGTCGCCGCTGGCGAAGCACAGGCCTCGGTGTGCAACCACTACTACTACTTCCGCATGATGCGTTCGGACGACGCTGCCGATCGCGAGGTGATTGAGAAAGTTGGCTTCGTCTTCCCGGACCAGGCGGGCGCCGGAACGCACGTGAACATTTCAGGCGGCGGCGTCACCGCTCACGCCAAGCGCCGCGACCGCGCTGTGCAATTCCTAGAATATCTGGTGAGCGATGAAGCACAGACTTTGCTGGCGCCGCTCAACACAGAATTCCCGATCCGTCCGCAAATCACCCCGGCGCCCGACCTTGCCGCTGCTGGCGCCTTCAAGGAAGAGAACATCCCGCTCGATGCGCTCGGCCGCCATCAGGCTGAAGCCGCTCGCATCTTTGAAGAAGTGGGTTGGAGCTAGGGCAACTCACGCTAGAAGCAGCGGCCCATGACGCTAGCCGCGACACCTCCTCGCTCCGCCACCCAACGCCTTGATGGCGTGGGTGTCGCCGCGACCGTTGCGACGGTCATTTGCGCGGCGCCAGCCGCGGCTGTGATCGCATTGGCACTCACACAAGAGGGTGGCGCGGCATTCGGTGGCGCGTTGATCCGCGACGGCGCACTCGGGACACTGCAGCTTGTTCTGGCCGGCGGCGCCGGCGCGCTCGTATTTGGCGCCATGGCCGCTTGGCTGGTGACGATCTGCCGTTTTCCTGGCCGGGCGCTGTTTGAATGGCTGCTCGTCATCCCGCTCGCGGCGCCGAGTTACATCCTCGCGTATGCTTATGCGAGCATGACATGGGCCGGCGGCGCACCCGTTCGCGTCGAAGGATTTTGGGGCGCGACATTCATCTACGCGGTTGGGCTCTACCCGTACGTGTATCTCGCCGCGCGCGCAGCGTTCGCCAGTCAATCAGCGTGCGCGTTGGAAGCGGCGCGCATGTTGGGCGCGTCGCCGCTTCGCGTATTCTGGCGCATCGCGCTGCCGTTGGCGCGCCCGGGAATTGCCGCAGGCGGCGCGCTCGCGTGCATGGAAATTGCCGCCGACTATGGCGCCGCCCAACACTTCGGTTTGAGCACGCTTTCGACGGCAGTGTTTCGAGCTTGGTACGCACACGGCGCCCCGGCTCTGGCGCTGCAGATATCTGCGGTGCTTTTGGTTGCGGCGATGCTGTTCCTCTTTTTCGAGAGACGCGCACGCGGACGTGCGGCGTACGCTGGAGGATCATCGCGCTGGCGTCCCCTGCCGCGCTATGAACTCAACGCTGGCGCCGCAGCAATGGCAACATTGTTTTGCGGCGCCCTGATCGCATTTGGCGCCGTGCTGCCGCTCATGTGGCTCGCACGCTTGGCCCTTCTGCACGCGAATGTGCGGGATATCGTCCAACCCTTCATCAACTCGCTGGTGCTGTCAGCGATCGGCGCTCTGATCACGCTGGCGCTGGCCGCAGCAATCGCCGTAGCCGCGCGGCGCGCGACAACGAGCCTGGGGAAGGCGCCCCTCTTTGCCGCCGGTATGGGCTATGCCGCACCCGGCGCCGTGATCGCGCTCGGCGCGCTTTCAGTGTTCGGGCTCGCGCGCGAAGCAGGTTGGGTCGGCGGCTTAGGCGCGGGACTTTCACTGGTAGCACTGTTTTGGACTTATGCCGCGCGCTTTGCTTCCGCTGGCGTTGGTCCGATTGACGCTGGCCTCGCTCGGCTCTCGAAGGGTTTGGACGCATCGGCGCGTACGCTCGGCGCTGGTCCGTGGCGGCGCTTTGCGGAAATTGATCTGCCCATCGCTGCGCCAAGCCTCGCGGCGGCGGCTCTCATTCTATTCGTGGAGATTTTGAAAGAGCTGCCGGCGACACTCATCTTGCGGCCGTTCAATTTCGATACGCTGGCGGTGAAGGCTTATTCCTACGCAAGTGACGAACGTTTGCTCGAAGCCGCAGCGCCGGCCCTACTCATTTTTGTTGCCGGCCTCGCGCCGATCATCATCCTCGCGCGCAATATCGAACGCGGTCGCGCCGGGGTGACCTCATGAGCACCGTCCAACTCACCAATGTGCATCGCAGCTACGGCAAGACGCGTGTTCTGAACGACATTTCGTTCACTGCGCCCGAAGGCGAAGTTGTTGCGCTGCTCGGTCCTTCGGGCTCTGGCAAGTCGACCATCCTCCGCCTCATCGCCGGACTTGAACCACTCGACGACGGCGAGATCCACCTTGGCGGGGAACGTGTCTCCGCTGTTGGCGCGGTGGTGCCCACCGAGGCGCGCCGCGTCGGCATGGTGTTTCAGGACTACTCGCTGTTTCCGCATTTGACCGCGGGCGCCAACGTCGCTTTTGGACTAGGCACGCTCGGCCGCGCCGAGCGCGACGAGACAGCATTGCGATGGCTTGACCGCGTAGGCCTCAAACATCGCGCGAGCGCTTATCCGCACGAACTCTCGGGCGGCGAACAGCAACGTGTCGCGCTCGCTCGCGCGTTGGCGCCGCAGCCACGCGCCATTTTGTTGGACGAACCGTTCTCCGGTCTGGACGCCGTGTTGCGCGCCGAGTTGAGGGACGCGACGCTCGCCACGCTCGCGGAAGCGGGCACGACAACGTTGTTCGTCACCCACGACGCAGAAGACGCACTGCAAGCGGCAGATCGGCTTGTCATTCTGAAAGCCGGCAGAGTGCTGCAGGAGGGCGCCCCGCGCGAGGCGTACGATCGGCCTACGTCACTCGATGTCGCGGGGGCGCTCGGGCCCGTGAATGTCTTTGCCGGCACGGTCGCCAATGGGTATGTCGTGACGCCTTTCGGCGCGGTGCGCGCCACACATCTTGCGAATGGATCCGCCGCCACTGTGGCCGTGCGTGCTGAAGCGTTGACGCTGACGCCCGGAGCCGGCGCATGCGTGGCCGCCGTGCGTCCGCACGGCGCCCATGATCTCGTGAAGATCGAGGTACAGGGCGTCACTTGGCGCGCGCTTGTTGCTGCGCGAACGTCACTTGGCGATACCGTTTCCGTGACTATTCAGTCCGCCGGCGCGTTCGCGTTTTCGGCCTGATCTTCGATCGGCTTACGCAGCACAAACCGGCGGCGCTCGAGTCTGCGGGTCGCCAGTAA
>JAWKUX010000004.1:0-307293 GCA_041398325.1 Hyphomonadaceae bacterium
GCTCAGGAACACCCATTCGCAGGCGTTTTCTACGGTTGGTTCGCGGCCGGCGCCCTCTTCTTCTTTGCTATCGCTGGCTATCTGCCCTGGTTCGGCGGTGAAAGCGGCAACGGCGGCATTGCTCATCGTCTCGTCTGGCTTTCAGCCTCAGGCGGCGTCTTGGTGTTGGGACGCTTTGATCGCCACGGGCTCGTCACCACGATCGGTGTGCTCAGCATTATCGCCGCGATCTGCGCTTTACTAAGCGACCTGGGTCTCGATCTGCGTGCAGCCGCGGCAGTGTTCCTGATTTGCGCAGTCGTGGCGTTGGTCGCAGGCCTGGCGCTTCGCAAGATGCGGAGCGCAGCATGAAGATCGCAGCCGCCCACCGCATTCTCGCGATCGCGGGCATCTGTGCTGCCGCGCTCATTGGGCTCGTAGTTAGCGAAGGCTATGCCCGCGACGGCGGTCAGGAGATCACACTACCGATGGCGGCGGTTGATCCTCGCTCGCTACTGCATGGCCACTACGTGTTGCTTAACTTTACCGACCGCTTGGAGGCCGGTGAAACGTGCCCGGAAGCCGGCGATTGGCAATGGGTTGCGTTGCGTCGCGAGGGCGACATCTACGTGATCGCGGGCGGCGCCACCTCGCGCGATGACGCAGAGCGCCTCGGCTCTTTGCCGGTTAAGGGTTCTTTCGACTGCATGGCGCCTACGCCCGCGACGGCGGATGCCCCGGAACTACCCGGCTGGCTCCGGCTCGATGTCGGCGTCGATCGCTTTCACATCAATCAAACGGACGCTGTCCGCATCGAGCAGGTGTTGCGCGGGCAAAGTCCAGACGAAGGGACGCGCGCCCTGGCGGTCCTTTCCGTCGGACGCGATGGCCGCGCACGGCTTAAGGCGCTCTTGATTGATGGCGAACGGTTCGACTTGAACTGGCTCTAACCTCGCCAGCGCCGGGGGCTCGACTCCAACAGCGCATACGCAACACCGCCGCCGATGAAGCCACCGAGATGCCCTTCCCACGCAATTGGGAATATCCCGAACTCCGACGCGAGACCCATCAAGACAACGTTTACTAGGAAGAGGCCGCCGAGCGGCCCGCGCACCTGAGGATCAGCTAGGGCCTCGCGCCAAGTCGGGCGCATCGAGAAGAAGAACGCCGTAAACATCCCGCACACGCCGCCCGAAGCACCGACGGCGATCGCCTGCCCATCCCAGTTGAACGCGAGGAAGGTCAGCGAGCCAGCGCCAACCGCCACAAAGTAAATGGCGAGATAGCGCCACGCGCCGACGCGCAGGGCCGTAAGGCGCGATGCGCCGAACAGGAAGAACGCGTTCAGCCCCAAGTGCCACCAGCCGAGGTGCAGATACGAACTGCCGACAATCGCTGCCAGCGCCTCCACCAATACTGAAAGTGGTAGGGGTTCGATGCGTGAAACCGTTCAGGAATGAGCGCCAGCGTGTACTCAGCTTGGCGCTGCCACTCTGCTGGCGCGAAGGCGTACGCAACATAGGCCGCCACGATCGAGGCGGTTAACAACCACACAACAAGCGGTGTCGGCGGTCTCACACTTGCGTTCACACATATGCTCCTCGCGCCGTTCCGGCGCACGCACCTCATATGGCGTTGGTGCATTCACCACGCCAGCAGCGCATTTCGCCCCAGAAGGGTTCGCCTATACGTGGCACGGCCGTTGCTTTCTCACGCCGCAGAAGAATTCTTGCGGAGCACTAGCAGTGCGTGCGTTCATCATTATCTGCGCCCTCGGCTTCGCCAGCGTAGCCACCGCTGACCCGATTCCCAATGGCGCTGGCGATTTCTCCGGCGGGTTCGGGATGGGGTGGGAGAGCTTTGACTCGCCGATCAATCCATCCACGCGCGACGAGAACGGCAATCGCATCATCGTCAATGGACGCATGGAAATCGAGGGCACCCTTACGGGCGGTCTTCAAGACTCTTTCGCCACCGGCATCGGCTCATCTAGCGCCATCGGCAACCAACTGAACGTGATCACCCCGGGCAACTACAACACGGTGATCGTGGACTCCACCCAGATCAATAACGGCGACATCACCGCCGTCGTCGGAGACGAATAATGCGCGCGTTGAAAACTCTCGTCGGCCTCGCCGCCGCAACCGCGCTCAGCGCGTGCGTCACGCCCTCCTCCGGCAATGACGGCATGTACGCGTTGCCGATCGGCGATGCGCCGGTCACCGCGAACCCAACCGCCTACACACCGGCGCTAGACTGCTTGAACGCCTACGGACGCGCCAACAACATCGCCGCGCCGCGTATCGCTGTCGGCCGCATCCTCGACTACACCGGAGCCGTTTCGGAAGAAGGCGGCCGCCGTATCACCCAAGGTGCATCGCTGATGGCGATGTCGGCTTTCGCTAAGTCCGGCGCGCGCCTGGTTGAGCGCTTCGACACGTCGGTTACCGAGCTTGAGCTGCGCTACGCTAACAACCGCCTGATTGGGCAAGAGGGCGACGAAAACGTTCGTCGTATTTATGCCGGACAAATGCCGGGTTCCGACTACTACTTCGTCGGCGGCATCACCGAGATGAACTACAACATCCGCTCGATGGGGGTTGACGCCCAGGGCGGCCACACCGATGCCCGCAACGGCGTCGGCAACGCCGGCGCGCGTCTCTACGTGATGAACATCGCGCTCGACTTCCGCCTGATCGACACCCGCACGCTCGAGGTCGTCGATGTGATCTCGTACCAAAAACAGATTGTCGGCCGTGAAGTACGCGCCGGCTTGTTCTCCTTCTTCGATGACACGATCATCGACATCGCCGCCGGCGAACGCGCGCTCGAGCCTGTCCAACTTGCTGTCCGCGCCGGCGTGGAGCGCGCCGTCGTCCAAGTGATGAGCCGCTTCTACAACGTGAGCGACAGCTCTATCTGCGCCGACGCCATACAAGCCGAGGGCGATCCGATGGGGCCTGGCGTCACCCAAACGGCGCAGGTCACACAAAGCGCCGCGAGCGTCGCCATCGATCAAGCACGCACGAACCCTGATGCCTGGAACGCCCGCCGCGACGACAACATCTCCACCGGCCTGCGCGGCCGCTCGTAAGAGCGCCGTCAACGGAGCCCGCTCATGCGCGCCGTCACTACCCTACTAATCACCACGGCGCTCGTGGGTGCGTCCGCCGCCTACGCGCAGACGAACAACCAATACAATGGCGGCGACGCCACCGCTCAGACCAATGTCGAGGCTGGCTGGGCTGACAATGCGGGCGCGACCGCCGTCGCCAGCGGCAACGCAGTTACGACCACACAGGAAGACAACAGCTCAACGCTGACGAGCACGCAGCACATGGACGGCGACACCAGCGCCGGCGCCAACGCCACGGTATGGACGGCAACAGGCAACGTCGCCGTCACATCGGCCGCTGTCGCCAATGGCGGCACGGCGACGATCGTGAACGGCTCGAGCGAAATCGATGCGGAACAACTTGGTCATGGCGATGCGAACGCCACCGCCACGCTCCGCAACGGCTATTCCACTAACGCAGCCACATCGGCCTCGGCCAGCAGCAACACCGCGGCGGTTTCGGCCGAGAACGCCGAACTGCGCCTGCTGATGACTCAGGAGAGCGCCGGCAACGTGAACGCCGCCGTCGAGATGGACGCCGACATCGTTGAAGACCAAGCCGTCTCCGGCGTGATCGCCAGCGCCAACAATCTGAGCGTCGGCGGCGAAACCGCAACGGTTCTCACCGCCACGACGCAGAACGCCTCCAGCGGCAGCATCACCGCCCGCTCGGATCTCTACGCCGGCTACGCGACCGATGCCTCCGGCAACGCCACCGCGAACGCAAACTCCACCACGATCGACAATCAGTGGGGCTATGTGAACGCGACGATCGAGCAAAACTCGGCCGCAAACGTCTCCGTCGACTCTTATGTCACGCTTGGCAGCGACTTCGCAGGCTTCGGCTCGGCTGGCGCCTATGGCGTCGGCAACCAGGCTCTCGTTTCCAATATCGGTTCCGACACGGTCTTGGATGTCGCGCAATCGAATGGCGGTGATGTTTCCGCCAACGCCGCACTCGCGAGCCAAGATGGCGGCATGGCGCTCGCCTCGTCAGCGGCCTACGGCAACACTATCGGTGGCTCGTTGTGCACGAATTGCAGCACCGCTGGCGGCGTGCCGAGCCTCACCGCTTCAAGCACGCAGACCAATGACGGCAACGTCTATTCGTCTTCGACGATCCGCACGACTGGGGCGAGCACGGTAGGCGCGTCATCGACGGCAATCGGCAACGCCGCGACCTACGCCGTGCGGCCGCCGGGCGGCTGATCATTCGCCTTCGATCTGCTGGTCCATCACTTCGGCGGGGGTAACGCCACCGGCGCAAGGGCCGCCGATCGGACGCGCCGGCACGCCCGCCACCGTGCAACGCGGCGCGACGTCTTCAAGCACGACAGAACCTGCCGCGATGCGCGCATCTTCGCCGACCTCAATATCACCAAGCACTTTCGCGCCAGCCCCGATCATCACGCCACGGCGGATTTTGGGATGGCGGTCACCACTGGCCTTGCCGGTGCCGCCGAGCGTTACCGAATGCAGCATCGAGACGTCGTCATCGACCACTGCCGTCTCACCGATGACGATGCCGTGCGCATGATCGATGAACACACCCGCACCGATCTTCGCCGCGGGGTGGATGTCGACCGCAAACAGTTCAGAGACTCGGCTCTGCAAGTGATACGCGAGCACCTCGCGTTCCTGACGCCAGAGCCAGTTCGCGATGCGATATGACTGCAATCCGCCATAGCCTTTGAAGTAGAGGAAAGGCTGCAGGTACGTCCTGCAGGCGGGATCGCGCTCACGCACCACGCGCATGTCGCGCGTCGCTTGCTGCACGAGTTCAGGCTCCGACGCGTAGGCTTCGCGGATAACTTCGCGGAGCTGCAGCGCCGGCAAGTCGCCAGCACCTAGCTTTTGCGCCAAGTGATAGGATAGCGCGTCCTCCATGCGATCATGGTGCAGGATCGAGGCGTGGAGATAGGACGCCAACAACGGCTCCTCAGCCGCCGCCTGCATCGCTTCCACCCGCAACTGCGCCCAGACCCCGCCGGACGCTTCGAACACACGTGGCTCGGCCATGCGCCTACTCTCCCTGCCGAAGCATGGCCGCCGCAAGCGCGACCGGCAATTGCCCCGTCACCGCCATGTGGTGCGCCCGCAGCACGGTCGCAACCGTCATCACGTCACGAATGCGACCATCGGCAACGCGCGCCAGCACATCGACAAAATGCGCCCTGCGGTGCTTCAACACTTCAGTCTCATCGGGTTGGGCTTCGCCTGGGGTCAAATCGGTTGCGATGAAAGTGACGGCCTGTTCGTCGGTCAACGAGTTGGAGAGGTCCATGTCCAACACTCGCGTCCACGCGCCTGCACGCAATCCGGTCTCTTCCGCCAGTTCGCGCTCGGCGCATGCGCGCGCGTCTTCGCCAGATTCGGCGCCGCCCTCGGGCATTTCCCAAGAATAGCGCCCCAAAGGAAACCGCCACTGGCCGACCAAGTAGACGCTGCCATCCACGTCGATCGGCAACACGCCAACAGCCAAGCGCCGAACACGGATGACGCCATAATAACCCTTCGCGCCGTCAGGGCGTATGACGTCGTGCTCATCAATCCGGAACCAGTCGTTCTCGAAGGCGTGGCTTACGCCCTTGACCTTCCACGGATTGCCGCCTTCATCCCACGTATCACTCATCCTAGATGTGTAGCCTTCGGCGCTGCTTCGCGCCACGGAGACGACATGCCCCTTCCCCTTTCCGCAATCCCCGCATCCCCAAACGAGAACGAACCAGCAAGCGCTGTGCAGGAGAGCGCCGAGACGCTCGCACTACTGGCGCGGCGGCGCTCGACGAAGCTCATGGGGCTGAGCGAGCCGGCGCCAAGTGCGGGAGAACTTGATGCGCTAATCAACCTTGCCGCGCGCGTGCCAGATCACGGCAAGCTCGGCCCATGGCGTTTTGTCGTTATTGACGGCGAAGCACGTGATCGCGCCGGCGCTGCGCTGGAACGCATCATCCACAATGATGAGGACGTCGACGATTCACGCCGCGCGTTCGTGCGCGATTGGTTCAAGCGCGCTCCCGCCTGTGTGATGGTAATCTCGTCGCCACGGCCAAACCCGAAGGTGCCAGAGTGGGAGCAGATCCTCTCTGCGGGCGCCGTTTGCTTCAATCTGCTACTTGCCGCGCATGCGCTGGGCTATGCTGGTAGCTGGCTCACCGAATGGCCGACATTCGACGAGCGCGCACGCGCGGCGCTTGGACTTAGCGTCGAAGAACGCATCGCTGGTTTCGTTTACCTGGGGACGCCAACAACGGGCGCAGCGGAACGCGTGCGCGCGGATGTGCCTTCACGCATCTCGCGTTTCTAGTGCGCCGGCGCGCGCCGGCGCCCGCAGCGTCTCGTCCTTGCCGATCCAGCACCGGGCTGTTGGGCTCCAGCGCCGGTCATGACCGAAGCCTTCGATATATTGCCCCGGACGTTCGCCGATCCGGCGTTCGATCCAATCGAGGACCTCGTTGGTGATGCGTATGTCGGCGTCAGCATCCTGACGCTCGGGCGCTGCGATCACCGGGCTCCACTCCAACACGACGCGGCGATCTCCATCGAGAAACGGCACGCAGGTCACGATGGGCCGCTGGCTCAGCCGCGCCAGGCGCGCTGTGCCCAAATGGAAGGTTTGCTTCGCAAACGCCGCAAACGGGCGCGTGTATCCACCCTCCCGTGCACCGTGCCAGGCCGCATCGGCCGCTATGATGACCGCGCCTCCGGGCTCACGCAGGTGATGCAGTAGGCGCACAAGGAAGCCCTTGCCTTCAACGTCGGCGATATCGAGATCGCCACCCCGCGCTATCTCCATGCCCTTGCGCAACTCGCGCATCTGTAACCGTACGCGGGTTCCCTGCGGCGTCTTTGCGCGCGTCAAAGGCGCGACGACGGTCGCCAACCGCTTCGGCACGACCGTGGGGATGTACAGAATACCCATTGCCTGGCGCGAGAAGTGTCCCGACGCGATGATGAACGACTGACTGGGATCGTTCAGCATTTCGGGCGCGCCGCGCATTTCGACGTCCCACTCACCCATGTCTTCGCGGCCGGAGGCAATCCGGACGGCGTTAACGTGATCTCGGAACGGACGTCCAAGCCATTCCGCTGCACGAGAAGCGTTGGTCTCGCGCGCCTCGGACGGAAAAGCCGCGCGCATGATCTGGCGCGTCCGCAGGCCCAGAGGAGAAGACGCCACCGCCGAGCGGACAATTGCGGCTAAGTCGTAGACGACCCGCCGCGGGAAACGACGCGCGGCGAAACCCAGCAGCATAAACATGGCCGCGCGGAACACTTCCAGGACCTGCGCCAGGACATCGCGAGCCCACCCGAGGCTCCTTCCCCAAACTGACCGCCTACCGCTCGGCATCGACCCGATCCGTCTTAACCGCCAGTTCGAAGCAAGTCGCGAGCCAACGCGAACCGCCATTTCCCGTAGCCGCGACGGCAAATCCTTTGCATATGAGCGGCTGTCCTGCGCGGCGGCGGGGCGCCGGAGTTAACCAGTGGCTTTGAAGAGGATCGCATTCGGCGTTGCGACACTCTCGGCCGCGCGCATTTTTCAACTCGCGTCGAGCTTCATTGCGATCCCGTTCCTGGCGCGCATGCTGACGCCCGCCGATTTCGGCTTGGCTGCGCTCGCGCTCTCAATGGTCATGTTCTTCACGATGATTGGCGACGCCGGCCTTGGCCGCTCGCTGGTGCGCGTCGACGCGAACGATACCGAGGCGTGGTCGAGCGCGTTCTGGGGCAGCATTCTGCTGATGCTCGGACTTTCCGGAATCTTCTTCCTGCTCTCTTGGCCAGCCGCTGCGTTCTTCAACGAGCTCCGCCTTGTGCCGATCATGATGGTGCTGTCACTGGCGCCGTTGCTGATGGGCGTCGCGGAAATACCAGCCGCCTCGCTCCTGCAGAAAGAAAAGTTTCAGTGGCTGGCCGGCGCTGAGTTCTTGGCGGCGATGGCCGGCATCGTCGTTGCGCTCTGGGTAGCGTTTCACGGCGGCGGCGCCTGGGCCTTGGTTTGGCAACACCTGACCCAGCGCATCGTCAAAGGCATCGTGGTGCAGTTGGCGAGCCAACTCTATCCCCGTCTGGTTCTGAACTATTCCAAACTCAAAGAGCACTTCCGCTTCATGTTCGACACCGCCGCCTGGTCGATGACGATGTTCGTCAACCGCCAGGCCGATACGCTGATCGTCGGCAAGGTGCTCGATGCGGCAACGCTCGGCCTCTACAACATGGCCGTGCGCATCATGCAGCTGCCGGTGAACATTCTTGGCGGCTCACTGCACAGCGCAGTGTATCCACGCTTCGTCAAACTGCGCGAAGACAATAAGGCTCTACGCGAACTGGTGCTATTCACGACCATGGCGCAAGCGGTTTTCGCTTTCCCGGCCATTTCCGCGGTCGCTGCCGCCAGCCACGCCTTCTTCACGCTGCTGCTGTCCGAACGCTGGCAGGCCTCCGGCGAGATCTTCACTCTACTCGCTGTTGCTGGCGCGATCCAAACGATTGTCGCCATAAACGGCTCGCTGCTACAGGCCATCGGGCGCACGGGCGCACGGCTCCGGCTCACGGTCGAGTACGCAACGCTCTGGACAATTTCGGCCCTCGCCACGGCGCCGTTTGGCATCCACGCCGTCGCCATCGGCTGTAGCGTGACGACGCTGATCTATCTGCCTCGCCTACTGCACATCTATCTAAAGCCTATCGAGTGCTCGTCGTTGGATTTCTTGCGCGCGCTCGCAGCGCCAGCCCTCGCCTCGATCGCCCTCTTCATCGGCCACCGCACGCTGATGCGTGTGATTGAGGTGAACCTATGGGCCGAGATTGGCATCGTCGCGCTTGAGACGTTGATCATCTACGCGGCGCTGCTGCTCTTTCAGCGCCGCGAGATCATGGGCCAGCTGCGCAGCGTCCGCGCACTGCTGTCACCGGAAGCCGCCTAGCCGCGCGCCCGGTAAGTTGCGACACCCTGATCGGGCAGCCACAGGCCTTCTGGAGAAGCGCCCGTTTGCCAAAAGACATCGATCGGCATGCCACCACGTGGATTCCAATAGCCGCCGATGCGCAGCCACAGCGGATCGATTGCCTCGATCACACGCTTAGCTACGCCAACGGTGCAATCCTCATGGAACGCGCCATGATTGCGGAAGCTCTGCAGGAAGAGTTTCAAGCTCTTCGATTCCACGATCCAGTCTTTCGGCGCGTAGTCGAGGACAAGCACGCCAAAGTCCGGCTGACCCGTGACCGGGCAAATCGAGGTGAATTCCGGTGCGGTGAAGCGCGCCAGATAGAGTGTCCCTTTGTGAGGGTTTGGCGCGCGCTCAAGCTTGGCCTGATCCGGGCTTGCCGGGACCGCTACCGCTTGGCCGAGTTGGGAGAGGCCTTCGCTCATGGCTTCCGCCTAGCGCGCGGACTCACCCAGGCCAAGCCCTTCGCGCGCGCCGCATGGCCAATCGCAGACCGCTTGGTCAGGCCATTTCGCCTGAAATGACGTCAAGAATGGCCTTTGTCCGCCGCGAAAATAGGCGGCTGGCGGTTCATCGCATCGAAGTACCCCACCCCGCTTTGCCGCACTGCAGCATATCCGAAAGCATCGCTCGACCACGGCCGACTGAGGACCGTGCGCATTGGACCAAGCGGGGAAAAACTATGAAAAAGGGTGCGAAATTATTGGGGCTGGCCGCCGCCGCCAGCACACTGATGTTTGCCGGTCAGGCGCAAGCGGAGCCGGAGGCCGCTTTCAATATCGGCCTCGCCACGGATTACGTCTTCCGTGGCATCGACCAGACGACCGCCTTCTCCGAAGGCGAGGCGTTTGCGGGCGTCGACGTCAGCGACGGCACCTTCTACGCGGGCGCGTGGGTCAGCAACACCGGCCCGCACATAGCGCAGTTCTTCGAATACGATCTCTACGGCGGCTGGAAGCCGACCCTCGGCCCGGTCTCTCTTGATCTCGGCTTTATCTATTACGGATACACTGACACCGACGACACGGCTGGCTTCGACGAGTCCGAAAGCAGCAACTACGAGCTCAAGGTTGCGGGCTCGATCCCCGCAGGGGGCGCTACGCTCGGTGCGGCCGTGTACTGGACGCCGAATTTCGGCGGCGACAATGACGGCCTCGACGACAACAGCGGCTTCTACTACGAGGTCAACGGCGCCTACACATTCTCCAACAGCGCCACGCTCAGCGGCGCGATCGGCGCGGTCGATGTCGATGACTATGCGATCGACGGCTACACGACCTGGAATGTCGGGGTGACCTATCCGATCACCGAACAGGTCTCGCTCGACGCGCGCTACATCGGCACCGATGACGATGCCACCGTCGGCTTCGGCGGCAACGGCGATACGCTCGTCGGTACACTCAAGCTCACATTCTGATGGGCTGACCCCTTAGTATCCGTTCGTGAAACGGCGTCGTGCCTGCGGTGCGGCGCCGTTTTGCATTGTGGCGCAAGAGTCACAGTGTTGCGCGCGACGTCGAGTCTATCTGCTGGCGTCACACTGCTTAACCAGTCGTTTACGTTACCAAGCGATTTTCCATCTTAACGCGGGACAGCCTCGCGATATTTGAAGGAACCTGACCCATGAAGAATATCCTTGGTCTCGCCGTCCTCGCGACGGCCGCGACGGCTGGCGTCGCCAGCGCAGAAGGCACCGTCACCGCGAACGTTGGCATCACCAGCGACTACATCTTCCGCGGCATCTCGCTGTCGGACAACGGCCCGGCGCTGCAGGGCGGCATCGATTACGCGAGCGACGCTTGGTACGTCGGCGGCTGGGGCTCGAACGTCACGGAAGGTCTCGAGCTTGACCTGTACGCTGGCTTCACGCCGTCGACCGGCCCGATCGATTGGGATTTCGGCGTCATCGGCTACTTCTATCCGGGCGCTGACGATGATGCCGCTGAGTTCGACTACTATGAAGGCAAGGTCGCCGCGAGCCACGACTTCACCGAGCAATTCTCGGCAGGCGCGGAAATCTACTACTCACCGGAAAACTTCGGCGATACGGGTGACGCGCTCTACTGGGAAATCAACGGCACCTATCAAATCAACGATGCGTTCGCGGTTGACGCTCATTACGGCAATCAGAACATCGATGAACCGGCCGGCCCGGGCACAGAAGACGACTACAACACCTGGAACATCGGTGTTTCGCACGCGATGCACGGTTTCCAGATTGACCTGCGTTATCACGACACCGACATCGACGCTGGTTCGGACATCGAGGCCTACACGTATGGCGAGTCGAGCTACGACAGCGCCTTCGTGATCACGATCGGCCGCGAACTCTAATCACAGACGCGAAAGCAAAGGGAACGGCCGCTCTACGGAGCGGCCGTTTTCTTTTCAGACCGGCCATTTCGGCGCGCGACTGACCATGCCAGGCGTCTTGCGGCCAAGCACGCCGCCTATGAATTTCGCCGCTTCGATGGCGCGATCAAGATCAACGCCCGTATCAAAGCCCATGCGGCTAAACATGTAGAGCAAGTCCTCCGTCGGCACGTTGCCGGCCGCACCCGGCGCAAACGGACAGCCGCCGATCCCAGCCAGCGACCCATCCAGTACGCGCACGCCCTCTTCGACGGCGGCGACCGCATTCGCGAGTGCAGTGTTGCGCGTGTTGTGGAAATGAGCTCGCAATTGAATGTGCGGCTGCACCGACGCGCTCACTGCACGAAAGCGCTCGTGCACGTCCGCTGGCGATGCGACGCCAATCGTGTCAGCGAGCGCCAGTTCGAAAATGCCTTCGGCCATGCAGCGCTCGGCCACTTCCACGACCCGCCCCACCGACACCTCTCCGTCGAACGGACAACCGAACGCGGTCGAAATAGTGGCCGACAAGCGTGCGCCGCCGCCTTTCGCTGCAGCAGCGACATCGGGCCAAACATTGAACGTCTCGTCGACCGTGCCGCCATTGTTGCGGATCGAGAACCCGTCTGACGCACAGAAAACGTAATTGATCTCCTTCGCACCTGCCGCGAGCGCGCGCTCAACGCCCCGCAAATTCAGCGCCAACGCGATGAAGGTGGCGTCTTCGTCCTTCGGCAAGCCAGCGAACACGGCATCGCCGTCCGCCATTTGCGGCACCTTCTTCGGATTGACGAAGCTTCCCGCTTCCAAGCGTCCGAAGCCCGCCGCGAGAATACGATCGATGAGCGCGAGCTTGTTTTCGGTCGAGACGACATCCGGTTCGTTCTGTAGCCCGTCACGCGGGCTCACCTCGACCAGCTCAAGCTTTTCCTTCGCCACGATTGTCTCCGAACGCAGGCAGCGCCCAGCCATAATGTATGGCGCCGGCGCGCAATCCAAAACCCGCGATCGCACCCGCGACACCCGCCCAAAGCGCCGGAGCGCCCGCGACGCTCAGCCCCACGAAGCCGCCCGCCGCCAGCAACGCGGCTGATATGGTGATCTCGCGCTTCAGCAGCGCCGAAGGCTGCTCGGCCAGAACGTCGCGAATGACACCACCGAAGCACGCCGTCAGCACGCCCATAGCGATCGAGACAAATGGCCCGACCCCAAACGAAATCGCCTTCGCGGCGCCGATCACGGCGTAAACCGCGAGCCCCAGCGCATCGAGCCAGATTAGCGTCTTCAAGCGCTCAAGCCGCGGCGCCGCGAGCCAAACGGCGACTGCCGCAAGCAAGCCAATGCCGAGATACGTTGCATCACCGATCCAAAATACCGGCGCGCCGATCAGCAAATCGCGTAGCGTTCCACCGCCAATGCCGGTGACCACAGCAAAAAACCAGAACGTGACAATGTCTTGCCGATCACGCGCGGCCGCCAGAGCGCCGGTGAGCGCAAAGATCGTCACACCCGCATAGTCGAACGCAGGCGGCAACGCGGGAAGCGACTCAGAACCGAACACACCGGCACCCTGCCGCGTTTGCGTTGAATCAGTCCACCCTGGCTGCGTTAGACATGGAGTCGCCCAACATGTTCTTCGCCGAAACCCTAGGCCCAGCAATCACCCGCGGCATCGGCGCCGCGCTCTTCGAGCACGTGCAAGTGAAGCTCGCCGGCCGCCAATCCGCTTCGACAGACGAACTGCGCGAGATCGTCGCGGACTTCATCCGCAGCCGCAGACTGGTTGTCCGCACCGACGCGGCCATCCAATACCTTGCTATGAATGGCCAACTGGCGCGGCAAGACAACGCCACCTACCGCCTCGCCGCTTAGATCTTGCAAACGTTCATCGCCGTCCGATAGTGGCGGCCATGAAAGCACAAGCCATGACGGCCTTCGGCGCGCCACTGACGCCGATGGATCTCACACCACAGAAGCCTGGCCCCGGCGAAGCGCTGGTGCGTGTGTCGCGCGCTGGCCTCTGCCATTCTGATCTTCACATACACGACGGCTATTTCGATTTTGGCGATGTGCGCCAGCCGGTTGCCGTGAACATGCCCGCCGTGCTCGGTCATGAAATCGAAGGTGAGGTCGCGGAGCTTGGAGAAGGCGTAGGCGCGCCTGCCGTTGGCACACGCGTCGCCGTGTATCCCTGGCTAGGCTGCAATGCCTGCGACACCTGCCGAGCTGGCGATCAGCAAATTTGCATCGCACTTCCGCGCCGCGCGCTTGGGGTCGCGCAATGGGGTGGGATGGCTGAGTACGTCCACGTTCCATCCGCCGATGCGCTGATCCCGATCGGCGACCTCGCACCAGGGCTCGGCGCGCTCGCCATGTGCTCAGGGCTCACGGCGTATTCCGCCTTGAAGAAGATCGGCACGCCGCCGCCCGATCAGCCGGTGCTGTTACTCGGCATGGGCGGCGTCGGCCTGATGGCGATGGCGTTGGCTAAGAGCGTGCTGCCTAATCCTATCATCGCCGCTGACATCGACGTTGGTAAACGCGAGGCGGCGCTCAAGTACGGAGCCGTCGAAGCCATCGAACCAACCGCGGAAGCGTGGAAGGACGTCGTTGCGCGCCGTGGCGCAGCCATCGCCGCGATCGATTTCGTCGGCGCCCCCACCACGTTCGGCTTTGGCACAGGCGCGCTTCGCCGCGGCGGCAAGTACATCATCGTCGGCCTGTTTGGAGGCAAGACAACGCTGCCGCTCGCATCGCTGCCGCTGAAGCCGTTCTCGATCATTGGCTCGTATGTTGGCCGCCTCGACGAAGCGCGCGAACTCATCACACTGATGCACCAAGGCGCGATCCCCGCCCCACCGATGCACGAACGCCCTCTCGATCAAGCCAACAACGCCATAGACGATCTTCGCGCCGGCAAGGTCATCGGGCGGGTGGTGTTGAAGCCGTAGGCGCATGCTTGCGCGCAGAGGCCAAAGCCATTTATGTCGCGGCCAACGCGAGCGTGGCGAAACTGGTAGACGCAGCGGACTTAAAATCCGTAGGTCGCAAGGCTATGCGGGTTCGAGTCCCGCCGCTCGCACCATTGATGAACTAGCAGCGGAGGCGCACGGGCTCTAAAATGTCCGCCGTGACCACCCATCCCCTCGACAACCCGATCTGGAGCGCTCTCAGCACGCGGCTGGCGCACTTTGGCGAGGGTGGACGCCAGGCCAAGCGGTTCGTCTCGGATGTGAGCCCGTTTGCCGCCGCCAGCGACACCTCGCCAGAAGCAGTCGCAGCGCTTGGGGCGCTGGCGCCTGAGGCAGGCGATATTTCGCTCCTGCAAGTGGCGCCGCCACCGCCGCCATGGGGCGTCACGGTCTCGATGAGTGCGCTCGGCGTGCAGATGGTCGCGCGCGAGATGACAAGGAGCGACAAGAGCTTCGCCATCGAACCGCTGGGCGACGCTGACGCCGACGAGATGCTGGCGCTCGCCACCCTGACTCGCCCCGGCCCCTTCCGCACGCGCACGCATGCGCTCGGCCGCTTCGTCGGCATTCGCGACAAGGGCACGCTCGTCGCCATGGCTGGCGAGCGGCTCCAGACCGATGAGTTCATCGAGATTAGCGCTGTCTGCACGCATCCGGATTATCGCGGGCGCGGCTATGGCGCGGCACTCATGCGCACGGTCGGCGCACGCATCATCGCCGATGGCGCTACGCCTTTCCTCCACTCTTACGCCGACAACACCACAGCCCTCGCGCTCTATAAGAGCCTGGGCTTCGAGCAGCGATGCGAAGTGATCCACGCCGTTTGGGTACGCTCGTGAGGGCTTAGCTCCGAGCTTCCGCCTTGCTACGCCTCGGTCACGTCTTCCGGTTCGGCGCCACGCGCACGAATGAGCGCCTTCAGGTCGTTTGCGGCTCTCTCCAGCGCCGCGGGATCGGCGGAGCGCGCCACCAGCTGGAGCCCGAAACTGTCCGGCAGTTGGAACCATGGATACGACCCAAAGGAGACAATTCCATTCGTCGCTTGTTCAAGCGCTTCGAGGTCAGCTGCGATGTCACCTTCCCGCACACCTCTGCCGCGAATGGTGCGCGACCGAACCACCGCGCCGCCCTCAATGCGATGTCCAACGTCTTGCAGCATGCCGCGCGTGATCGAAGGCACGCCCGCCATCACGAAGACATTTCCGATCTGAAAACCCGGAGCCTTCGACACGGGGTTGGCGATGAGTGAGGCGCCATCTGGAATGCGCGCCATCCGGAGCCGCGCATCATTTAAATTGCTCGCACCCTTGTAATGCGCTTCCAGAATTGCGCGCGCATCGTCACGTACACCGATGTTCACGCCGAATGCCGCCGCCATCGCATCGGCGGTCTTGTCATCATGGGTGGGGCCGATACCGCCGGTGGTGAACACGTAGTTGTACTTTGCGCGCAGCGCGTTCACAGCGGCGACGATCTCATCGGGCACATCCGCCACAACGCGCGCCTCCGCGACTTGCACACCGAGCGGCGCCAAGAACTTCGCGATCGCCTGCAAGTTCACGTCTTGGGTTCGGCCGGAAAGCAATTCGTCGCCAATGAGAAGTATGGCGGCTTTGACTTCGCGTTGGGTCATGCGCGCATATTAGCACAAAGCGACGGGGACTTCCGATGAGCGAACCGAATTACGTTCAACACCTGACCGAGCGTCAGAAGGGTCACTTGCCAGACCATATGGCGCTGGAGTGGCTTGAGGCGCGCCCAGGCTTCGTCAAGGGCCGCTTTGACGTGAGGCCGTTCCACCTGGCGCCCAACACCTTCCTGCACGCCGCCAGCGTCATCGCATTGGCCGACAGCGCATGCGGCTATGGCTGCATCATATCGCGCCCGGAAGGCGCGTCGAACTTCACCACGATCGAAGTGAAAACGAACTTCCTCGGCACCGCGCGCGAAGGCGGCGTCGGCGTTGAAGCCCAGCTTGCGCACGGCGGACGCACGACACAGGTTTGGGATGCGGTCGTCACGGCGGAAGCGACAGGAAAGACGATCGCGCTCTTCCGCTGCACGCAGATGATCCTCTACCCCAAATAGGCGCAGAAAAAGGGCGCGGCCCAAAGCCCACGCCCCTAACTTCGGCAGCGCTCGCGCGTGCCTACTTGATCTTGCCTTCGACGAACTCGACGTGCTTCTTCGCAATCGGGTCGTACTTCTTGAACTTGAGCTTCTCGGTCTTCGTACGCGGGTTTTTCTTCGTCACGTAGAAATAGCCCGTGTCGGCCGTCGAGTTCAGACGGATCTTCAGGACGGTCGGCTTAGCCATGATCGGGCTCGGAATTCTCTAGGTTCAAGGAAGCGCGGGAAAATACGGGCGAAAGCCCCAAAGTCAACTCGTAAGCCGCTCTAAAGAGTGGGCGCCTCGGCTCCAGCGCAGGAAAGGTGGCTGGACAGCCTCCCCGGCCAGCCTCGCCTCGACCTCCTTAAGCACGAACCGGGTTATCGAGGGCAGGTCCAAAGCCTTGGCCTCTTCGAGGCTAAACCACCGTACATGCAGCAATTCTTCTCCCTGGACCGGGTCATGGGACGCCAGAACCGCGTCGGCGTCGGCCATGAAGAAACGGGCGTCGAACCGACGCGGACGATAAGGGGGCGTGATCGCACGGGCCACAAAACTGAGCTTGTCCAGTTCGGGCCCGGCTTCGCTGCCGACCCGCAAGCCAGCCTCCTCCAGCGTCTCCCGGGTCGCCGCCAAGGCAAACGCCCGTGGCGGTCGGCGGCTCAGCGTGCCCATTTTGAGGAGCGCCTCGGTCTCCGCTGTCAGCTCCGTCGCGGCCTTGGCCCGAGCGTCGCCCGGATCGACCCGGCCGCCCGGAAACACCCACTTGTCCGGCATGAAGACGTGCCCCTTCGAACGCTGGCCCATCATTACCTCGCGCCCGCCGCGCACGAGAATGAGCGTGGCCGCATCGCGCGGACGGGTCGCCTTCGGCTTCTCAGCGTCAGGCTTGTCGAACGGCTTCTCGTCTTCGTTGAGCTTGTACTCGTTGGCGCTCATGCGTCCCCTCCTAGCACGTCCCTTCGCGCCGCTTGGAACGGGAAGCACACGCGCCTATCGTCGCGCGCGAAAATTGGGAGAGGCAAGATGGCGCGACGTAAACTTGGTGAAGGCCAGACGGCACTGGTCACCGGCGCCTCTGCGGGAATCGGGGTCGACCTAGCGGAATGCTTCGCTAAGGACGGCTATGACCTCATCCTCACCGCCCGCAGCGAAGGCGCTCTACAAGAGGACGCCAACCGCCTCTCCGCCACGCACGGCGTGACAGCGCACACAATCGCCCAGGACCTCGGCGTCCATGGGGGCGGCTCGGCTGTAGCGGCCAAGATCGCCGAGAAGGGTCTTAACGTCGATGTCGTGGTCAACAACGCAGGCTACGGCCACGCCGGCGCGCTTACCTCTTCCGATCTGCAAACCCAGCTCGGCATGATCGATTTGAACGTCCGCGCGCTCGTCGAGCTCACTTATCTCTATTGGGATCGCATGATCGAAAACCGACGCGGCGGCGTGTTGAATGTGGCGTCGACCGCCGCGTTCCAGCCAGGGCCTTTGATGGCGAACTACTACGCGTCCAAGGCCTATGTGCTCTCATTCTCCGAGGCGATGTGGGAGGAAGCGCGCGGCACTGGCGTTAAGGTCAGCTGCCTCTGCCCGGGACCAACCGTTTCAAAATTTCGCGAACGCGCAGGCACCGGCAAGACCAATCTGGGCAAACGCAGCAAGGCCGTGCCATCAGCGCCGGTTGCACGCGCCGGTTACCAAGCCTGGAAAAGCAACCGCCCCGTCGTTGTCACTGGCGCGGCGAACGCTTTCCAAGCTGGCTTGGTGAAATACTTGCCGCGCAAGACGTTGCTGAAAATCGTCCGCAACGTCCAATCGACGGCGACGTGAACTGCATGCAATACGACGACGTGATCCGCGGCCGCCGGAGCATTCGCGGCTACAAACCTGATCCTGTGCCCAGAGAGTTGATCGAGGAGATCCTCGCGCTCGCCATGCGGGCGCCGTCTTCGATGAACACACAGCCCTGGAACTTCTACGTCATTACCGGCGAACCGTTGAACCGCATCCGCGCCGGCAACACCGAGCGGATGGTGGCTGGTGTCCCGCAATCGCGTGAGTTTCGGACGGGGCCCGCCTTCGCTGGCCAACATCGTGAACGCCAGATTGGCGTCGCAAAGCAATTGTTCGCCGCCATGGGCATCGCCCGCGAGGATGCCGAGAGGCGTCAGGATTGGGTGCTGCGCGGTTTCCGCCAGTTTGACGCGCCAGTCTGCGTCATCGTCACCTACGATCGCGTGCTAGATGGCAGCGACGATACGCCCTTCGATTGCGGTGGCGTGACCAATGCCCTGGTCAACGCTGCATGGTCGCGCGGGCTTGGCGCTGTCATCAACAGTCAGGGCATAATGCAGTCGCCGGTCGTTCGCGAGCATGCCGGCATCGCCGACGACCAGATCATCATGAAAAGCATCGCTCTCGGCTGGCCCGATGACAGCTTTCCTGCAAACGCCGTCGTCTCCGAACGCAAGAGCGTGAAGGAGGCCTCGGTGTTCGTCGGCTTCGAAGACTGAGCGCTTCGCGCCTTCCCACAGGGAGCGCCTCTCGCTACATCTCCGATCGAGGAGCTTGCCCATGAGCCTGCACGGCACCTACGACGACAACAATCTCTTCGCGAAAATTCTGCGCGGCGAGATTCCGTCCGTGAAGGTCTATGAGGACGACGAAATCCTGGCCTTCATGGACATCTTCCCGCAAACGCGCGGCCACGTTCTGGTCGTACCGAAGAATGTGAGGGCACGTAACTTTCTCGAGCTTCCCGCGAATCGCGTCGCCCCACTTATGGAGCGCGTGCACAAGCTGACGATCGCAACCGAGAGGGCGCTCAAACCTGATGGCGTGACCGTCACGCAATTCAACGGCGAAGACGCGGGTCAAACCATCTTCCACCTGCACTTCCACATCATCCCGCGCTACACGGGCCAACGCCTCGCCGGCCACAGTCATGGCCAACAAGCCGATATCGGCGAACTCCAGCAAATTGCAGCGCAGATAGCAGCGGTGCTTTGATCGTCCGGTTGACCCGTCTCAATCCCACGCATCACCGTTTCGAGGTGGTCCGCGATGACGGCAGCCGAGAGGCGCGCGAACTCGAAACACGAAGCCTGCTTTCGCACGACCTCGTTCACTTCGCGTTGGAGAGTGAGGGCGGACTGAAGGACGGCTTCTACGGCTCGCTCGCGCGCGGCGCGCCCTTAGACACCGAGGCCGCCACGGATATTGAACAGGTGGTCGGCCCCCTCCAGAACCTGCTCAAGGGCGACTTCGATCCAGCGGCATTCGTCGACCGCTTCCGCGCTGTTCGCGAGAGCACCGGCCAGCGCATGCCCCACTGGCTGACCTCAGAGCTGATCGCGCGCATAATTGAGCGCTTCCGTCGCTTGCAGGGACAATGGCGGGCGACGCCGTTTGGAAAAACGATGGAGCTAAATTTCGATCACTGAGCGAGCGCGCATAACCCCGGAATCACCGCCTCCGCCGGGCGATGATCGGCGTGCTTCTTCTCGACGATCAGATACCGCGTCGTCTCATCGCCAATGTTCAGTGCGGCGTGCTGGATTTCCGAGTCATTCGAGAACGATGTTCCCTCCCGCACTGGCCGGTCGACGACGCCCGCCGCCGTCGTGATCCGCATCACGCTGTTGCCTTCGAGCACGTAGCCAAAGTGCGGCGCGTGATAGTGCATCTCGTGACCAACGCCTGGCGGGAACGTGCAACGCAGCACGCGGATCTCCGCGTCCTCCTGCAACAGCTCGCACACGCGCTCGCCTTCCCACCCCGCGCAAAGCGCCATCGGCAGCGGCGCCATCTGGGCTGACGCAGTCGCACAAGCGGCAAGCAGGACAAGCGTGGGGAGAGCAACTTTTCTCATTGCGCGTAGCTCTCCAGGAAACCGCACGATGGGCAGCGCCAAGTCCTTACCGCGATTGGCGCACGATCCTCCAAATCTATGAACGCTTTCGGATCCGTCACACCTTCACACCATCTCGCTTGCCGCACGAGGCCCTTAGTGTCTGTATCGGCGACCCAACCCCTCTTCATGCGCGTCTGGCACTTAGGGCAATCATGCTCATCCATCGGCGTCTCTTCCCATGGGCACACTGCCGCAGGCCGCCAAAAGCGCAAAACAAAAACGGCGGTCCGTTCGGACCGCCGTTGATATTTGTTCGACGCTGTTCGCCTTACGCCTTCTCGGGCTTGCGCCCAAAGCTCAACAGCCCACGCGACTCTTGCGTGTAGGTGAACTTCAGCTTCTCGGCGTCGGCCGGATCGATGTCGATCTTGACGATGCCGCCGTCCTTCAGCTTGCCGAACAAGAGTTCGTCCGCCATCGGCTTCTTCACCTGTTCGTTGATCACGCGCGAAAGCGGGCGGGCGCCGAAGCTCTCGTCGTAACCGCGCTTGGCGAGCCAATCGGCCGCCTTGTCGGTGATCTCGATTTGGACGTTGCGCTCGGCCAGCTGGCCTTCGAGCTGGATGATGAACTTCTGCACGACATTGCGCACCACTTCTGGCGCGAGGCCATTGAAGTGAATCGTCGCGTCCAGGCGGTTGCGGAACTCAGGCGTGAAGAGGTTCTTGATCGCCTCGTCATTCATGTGATCCTTTTTGCCCGCGCCAAAGCCGATGCCTTGCTTGGCTGCATCAGCCGCGCCGGCATTCGTGGTCATGATCAGGATGACGTTCCTGAAATCAACCTTCTTGCCGTTCGCGTCCGTGAGCGAGCCGTGATCCATCACTTGCAGCAGGATGTTGAAGAGATCGGGGTGCGCCTTCTCGATTTCGTCGAGCAACAGCACGCAGTGCGGATGCTGATCAACGCCATCGGTCAGCAAGCCGCCCTGATCATAACCAACGTACCCTGGAGGCGCGCCGATAAGCCGGCTCACCGTGTGGCGCTCCATGTATTCCGACATGTCGAAGCGTAGGAGTTCGATGCCCATGATGTTGGCGAGCGAGCGTGCGACTTCGGTCTTGCCGACGCCGGTCGGACCCGCGAACAGGTACGAGCCGATCGGCTTTTGCGGTTCGCGCAGGCCCGCACGCGCCATCTTGATGGCGGCGGCGAGCTGATCGATCGCATCGTCCTGACCGAAGACGACACGCTTTAGATCGCCAGTGAGCGAAGCCAGCATTTCTGCATCGTTTTTGGTGACCGATTTCGGGGGGATGCGCGCCATACGCGCGACCACTGCCTCAACGTCGTCGACTTCGATCGTTTGCTTGCGGTCCTTAGGCGCCAGCAACATCATCGAAGCGCCGGTTTCGTCGATCACATCGATCGCCTTGTCCGGCAGCTTGCGATCGCCGATGTGGCGCGCTGACAGCTCGACGGCCGATTTGATCGCGTCGTCGCTGTACTTCACCTTGTGATACTCTTCGAAGTACGGCTTCAGACCCATCAGGATCTTGATCGTATCCGGGATCGAGGGCTCGGCGACGTCGATCTTCTGGAAACGCCGCGCCAGCGCGCGATCCTTTTCGAAGTGCTGACGATACTCCTTGTAGGTAGTCGAGCCCATGCAGCGGAGCTGGCCGCTCTGCAGCGCGGGCTTCAGCAGGTTCGAGGCGTCCATAGCACCGCCAGAAGTGGCGCCCGCACCGATCACGGTGTGAATTTCATCGATGAACAGCACCGCTTTCGGGTGGTTCTCCAATTCCTTCATCACGCTCTTCAGTCGTTCCTCGAAGTCGCCGCGATAGCGCGTGCCGGCCAGCAGCGAGCCCATGTCGAGCGAGAAGATCGTCGCGTCGGCCAGAATTTCAGGCACCTGCTTTTCGTTGATCTTGCGCGCGAGGCCTTCGGCAATCGCCGTCTTGCCGACACCCGGATCGCCGACGAGCAGCGGGTTGTTCTTCTGACGGCGGCAGAGAATTTGGATCGCGCGCAGCACTTCGGCTTCACGGCCGATGAGCGGATCGATCTTTCCTTCTTTCGCCTTCTTGTTGAGATTCACGCAATAGGCAGCGAGCGCCTCCGAGCCCTGCTTAACGACGCGCTCGCCATCTTCGCCCTCAGCGGCGCCGCGCACCGGCCGCGGCTGCGCCGCGCCAGCGCGCTTGGGCATTCCGTGAGCAATGAAGTTCACCGCGTCGTAACGGGTCATATCCTGCTCTTGCAGGAAGTAGGCGGTGTGGCTCTCGCGTTCGCTGAACAGCGCCACGAGTACGTTGGCGCCGGTCACTTCGCGGCCGCCGCTTGAGTCAACGTGAAGCATCGCCCGCTGCAGCACACGCTGGAAGCCAGCCGTCGGGCGTGGCTCCTCGTGCTCGCGGTTCTGAACCCGCAGCGCGTCGAGTTCATTTTCGAGGTAAGACTCGAGGTTCTGACGCAGCTTATCGAGATCGACCTTGCATGCGTGCATCACGCCGGACGCATCGTCGTCGTCGACCAGCGACAGCAACAAGTGCTCAAGCGTTACGTACTCGTGGCTGTGATCTGTCGCGAGCGACAGCGCACGGCGCAACGTGTTCTCGAGCGTACGGGAGAATGTCGCCATTCGACGTTATTCCTTTTCCATCGTGCATTGCAGCGGGTGTTCATGCCGCCGCGCGAGATCCAAAACTTGGGCGACCTTCGTCTCGGCCACCTCGTAGGTGTAGATGCCGCACAGTCCCACGCCGTTCTGGTGGACGTGCAGCATGATCGTGGTCGCCTCTTCCTGGCCCTTCTGAAAGAAGCGCTCGAGAACGTAGACGACGAATTCCATCGGCGTGTAGTCGTCGTTCAGCAGCAGCACACGGTAGAGCGATGGCTTTTTTGTGCGGGTGACAGTCTGGGTGCCGACGCGGCCATCGGCCCCGCCGCCACCTTCTTCGTCATCCCACTGGTCGCCGCCGCCGCTCATTGAAGTCCGTATCGCCTGAGCCTTGAACCGACTCGTCCGCCTTCGAGCCTTCGCTCACATGCTGAACAATTTATGGATCGGCGCGGCGTATGGAAGGCCTTGCGGACTAGAGCGTGCAGCCTATGGCGCACCTGCAAACGAAATGGGCCCGGCTCGCCAGAGCCAGGCCCATCCCTGTTCAGCCCCTCGGGAGCGAGCTCCCGAAGCGGTATCGCGTCTTAGCGGCCGGCCGTCTGAATGAACTGGCCAACGGCATTCACGCGCTCGTTGATCGGCTGCAGCGTTTCCTTGGCGACGTCTTGGACGAGGCCAGAAACCGCAGTGACTTCCGCGACATAGGCTTCAAACGCGCCCTTGGCGTAGTCGTTTTGCTTTTCAGCGAACTCTTGAACCGACTTCGAGGTCATGAGCGACTTCGCGGCCGCGACATGATTTTCGAGAGCGGACTTTTGGAAGGCGACAGCGCGCGCCGATAGCGCTTCAAAGCCCTTCTGAGCGGCGGTAGCCGAAGCAACCCAGGCTTCCATGTTCTGCTTGCCGAAAGCCGAAGCTTCCGAGAACGCCGCGATGCCGCGGTCGATGTTCTCACGGACCGTTTCGGTCGACGTGGCGGTAAAGGTTTCAAACGCTTCCGTAGCCGTCTTGGCGGCGCGGGGGGCGGTCTTCGCAGTGGCCATTTTGGTCTCCGTCCAGTTCCCAGGGCCGAGCCGGCCCATGATTGAAAGGGCGAGCGCCGGGGAAACGGCGACTCTTGTGAGACCTATATGTTATGCTGCACTTGCGAAGTCAACGATAATTTTGCTGCATTGCAGCACGTCACCTCGATGCGCCCCAGAGTAGGTCGAGCGGCCTTTTCGTTCATCCCATGTTAACCACGTTTTCCACACCCTCAACGTGTAGGACTGAATCAGCTTCGCCAGACCGGAGACATTAACCCCCTTCGAGAACTGCCTCTTAAGCGGGTCTAATGAATCTGTAAGCTGCACTCGGCACGCGATTTGCCTGAAATAGTCCGTGATTGTGCGGGATTGGTCAGCAATGACGGCAGCAGGATTCTCGAAGATGCGGATAGCTGCGGGCGCCTTGATGGCGCTCTTTGCGGTTGGCGCGGCTACCCCGGCCATTGCTCAGGACCGTTATGCGGCCATCGTTATGGACGCGCGCACTGATGAAGTTCTGCTTGAGGACCAGGCTGACGAAGCCCGTTTCCCGGCATCGCTCACCAAGATGATGACGCTCTATATGCTCTTCGAGTCTATCGAGCGCGGCGATCTCACCCTCGACACACGCCTGACCGCCTCGCGCAACGCGGCGCGCCAACCGCCGTCCCGTCTTGGTCTGGCCTGCTCGCGCCGACGTGGTTGCGACTCCATCACCGTCGACCAGGCCATTCGCGCTCTTGCCGTCCAATCCGCGAACGATGTCGCCGTGATGGTGGCTGAACGACTCGGCGGCACCGAATCTCGCTTCTCCGCGAACATGACTGCGCGCGCCCGCGAGCTGGGCATGACTAACACGCGTTTTGCCAACGCCAGCGGCCTGCCGAACACGGCCCACCGCACGACGGCGCGCGATATGGCAACGCTTTCGCTCGCGCTGTGGCGCGATTTCCCGCAATACTATCACTATTTCCAGACACCGAGTTTTGCATGGCGCCGCACAAGCGGCCGCAATCACAACCGCCTCCTGGGCAGCGTTGAAGGCGTCGATGGCATCAAGACCGGCTACACCCGCGCCTCAGGCTTCAACCTCGCTACTATGACCGAGCGCAATGGCCGCCGCGTGATCGTGGTTGTCCTTGGTGGTGAGACCGCCGCCGCTCGCGACGCTCAAGTCGCCTACCTGATTGAAGGGGCCTACCAAGAGTACGCCCGCCGCGAAGATCCGAACGCCGCGCAGTTCGCCTCGCTCCCGGCGCGCCGTCTCGACGTCCAACTGGCGCCGGGCACGCTGCAAGCAAACGCCGTCACGCCGCTGCCGCCGTCGCCGTATCAGATGTACCAAGGCATGGTCATCGAGACGCTCTCGCCGGTCCGCGCCCCGATCGATGAACCCGTCGGCCAGGGTGACGAAGGCGCGACCGAGGAAATGGAATAAGCGCCTAGCGCATCTTCTTCAGAAGGCGATCCCGTGCGGCCGTGAGCCGCGCGGCTTCGTTATGGGAGCCCCCTCGATCGGGATGCGCTTGGGCCATCTTGACCCGGTAGGCACCTCGGATTTCAGCAGCTGTCGCATTCGGCCCGACACCCAGTAGGCGTCGGGCTGCCGAGTCTTCCGGCGAGTCTTCTGTTGGCGTAGCCACCCTTGGCTGCCGCCAACGCTCGATCTTCGGCCACATGATCCACGTCAGCGTAGCCAAGCTGGCGAGGGTGATCGCTGGTCCAATCAGGCCCCGAAGCAGGCACAGGAATGCTGCACCTGCGAACAGTACGGCTAACCAACGGCGTTTCAGCTCTGCCCGGTAGACCCCGCCTAGCCGGGTAAAGAAGAGCACCCCGAAAATCAGGGTCAGCCCGAGAAGTACGAGAACCACGTCACCTCCGCGACCGCGCGGCGCCGGTCAGAGAGCCCCCGTTACCACGACGGCGCTAGAATTTCAGCGGTTCGCCGTCGAAGCCTGGCAGCTTCAGCGTGATGAACAGGTCGCGAAGTTCTTGGCGGGCGGCCAAGTGCGCCATGCGCATCTCGACGGGCACGCCCTCGCCGTCGAGGTCGAGCAGCGTCAGCCCCTGCGGGAACAGTTCGCGGTATATCACGCGCTCGGAAAGCCCGGGCGCCATGCGGAAACCGATGCGGCTGGAAAGCGTTGAGAGCGCCTGACCGACACGCTGCTTGTTCTTCGCCTCGATTTTCGACGTCGCCGTGCGGTTGCGCAGCACCACCCAATCAATCGGCGTTCGTTCGTTCAGAGCCTTCTTCTTGCGGCTCTCCCAAACCATCTCGCTGTAAATCGACGGGCGCACGATCTCGGCGCAGTTCTCATCGATGTCGCCCAGAAGATCGAAATCCACGAAACTGTCGTTCAGCGGCGTGATCAGGGTATCCGCCCACGAATGGGCGAGGCGGGCCAGATATGAGTCGCCGCCAGGGCTATCGATGACGATGAAATCGCAGGTTTCGGCCAAGCGCTTGAGCGCGGCGCGGAACGCGGCGTCCTCCTCGGCCTCCGCCTCGTCCAGCGAACGCCGCGCGCTTTCCTGCAGTTCGAGGATCTGCGGCGACGGCAATTGCGCGCCCCGGGCGGCAATCCAGCGAGAGCGGTTCTCGATGTAACGCGTCAGCGAACGCTGACGCACGTCCAGATCGAGCACGCCCGTACGGCGCCCCATCCGCATCAGCGCGACAGTCACATGCATCGCGACTGTCGACTTGCCCGCACCGCCCTTCTGGTTGCCGACGACGATAACATGCGCTCGTCGCGGCGCGTTCTCCGGCTCGTGTGCGTAGGCAAGGCTCATCGACGCACCCCGCCCAGCTGGACAGGCGCTGCGGGCTTGAATCTGACCGCTGCGACGACACACATGCGTTAAGCCTCGTTGATCGAGGTTAAGAGGCGCTTAAGCAGCTTGACGCTAACGCCGCCTCATTGGATTGCGAAACGGCAATGACTTCTTCTCTCCCCGTCGTTCGCGATGTGCCCGCGCTCCGAAACGAAATTGGCGCATGGCGCAAAGCTGGCCTGCGTGTCGGGTTGGTGCCGACCATGGGCGCGCTGCACGAAGGTCACCTCTCGCTGGTTCGCACCGCGAAAGAGAAATGCGATCGCGTGGTGACGACCTTGTTCGTCAACCCACGTCAGTTCGCACCGCACGAAGACTTCGAACGCTACCCTCGCGATGAAGCAGGCGACGCTGCGATGCTGGCCGGCGCCGGTTGCGACCTGCTCTACGCACCAGGGCGTCGCGTCATGTATCCCGAAGGCTTCGCCACCAATGTCATCGTCAGTGATGTGTCGACGCCGCTCGAGGGCGAATTCCGTCCACATTTCTTTGGCGGCGTCGCCACCGTCGTCACCAAGCTCTTGCTGCAAGCGCTGCCGGACGCGGCGTTCTTCGGCGAGAAGGATTATCAGCAGCTACAAGTGATCAAGCGTATGGCGCGTGATCTCGATATTCCGGTGGCGATTGAAGGCTGCCCCACCGTGCGCGAACACGACGGCCTCGCGATGAGTTCGCGCAACGCGTATTTGAGCGCCAACGAACGCCGCATTGCCGCGCGTCTCAACCACATCATGCACGACACGATCAAAGCCGTGCGCGCCGGCGCCCCAATCGCGGCGGCCGAAGCAGAGGCGGCCCGCCACGTACTGGCGGCGGGCTTCACCAGTGTCGACTACATCGCCATTCGCGACGCCGACACACTGGCGTCGATCGGCGACCTCACCTGCCCCGCCCGCATCCTCGCGGCTGCTTGGCTCGGCAAGACGCGCCTTATCGACAATATGGCGGTCTAGCAGGCGTACTTGGCGCTTCACCCGCCGGTTGAATTTCCCCACCGGGGCGTTTGTGACAGCGCGCAGCGTCGACATGGTTAATTTTCAGGATTGTCCATGAGCGCGGGGAACGCGCCGGGTTCGAGGGGAGCTTTGATTATGGTCCGCAAACACAATTTGGCGTCCGCAGTCAGCGCGATCGCGATCGCCGTAGCATTGATGTCCGCGCCAACGGCGGCATGGGCTCAGAATCAAGCCGTCGAAGGGGAAGAAATCGTCGTCACCGCGACGCACCGCGCCCAATCCATTCAAGACGTGCCGTTCTCGGTGAACGCACAGACGCAGGAAGACATCGAACGCACCGGCGCGACCAACCTCGAAGACATCTCGCGCAACGTGGCCGGCATGTCGATCCAGAACCTCGGTCCGGGTCAAAGCCAAGTTTCTCTGCGCGGCGTTTCGGCTGGCCAGATCGTGCGCGATCAGCCGGGCGTCAAAGAACAAGTCGGCGTCTATCTCGATGACTCCGTGATCTCGCTGTCGCTGTTCACGCCCGACCTCGATCTCTATGATCTCAACCGCGTCGAAACGCTGCGCGGCCCGCAAGGCACGCTGTTCGGTTCGGGCTCTGTCGGCGGCACCATTCGCTACATCACCAACCAGCCTGACACGACGGACTTCGAGGGATCGCTCGAAGCCAGCATCAACACCGTGGCCGACGGCGGCGAAGGCGGTCACATCCGGGGCATGGTCAATGTCCCGCTGGTGCAAGATACGTTGGCGCTCCGCGTTGTCGGCTTCCACACCGAATATGCCGGCTTCATCGATGCCTTGCGCGAAGGCGGCGGCAGAACCGAAGACGTGAACGATGGCCAGCGCTCCGGCTTCCGCGCCGCGCTCGGCATGCAGGTGACGCCAAACCTCTCGATCACCCCGCGCATCGCCTATCAAAGCGTGGAAGTGAACGGCTTCAACCGGCAAGAGGTGTTCAACCTCTACGCCAACCCCTTCACCACGGTGGCGGGTGGGCGCCCGCCGGTGACGCTGAACGAGCGCGAGCAATTCCTCTTGCTCGACGAGGAGTTCAGCGACGAGACCTTCCTGGCTGACGTGACAGTCAACTGGGACCTCGGCAACACCGAGCTGACGTCGGTCACTAGCTTCATCAACCGCAGCATCCTGGTCAGCCGCGACGCGAGTTCCCTGACGCACAGCGTCTCGATTGACCTTGCCTTCGCTCCAGGCGCGCTTCTCATTCCGTCCAACTTGCGCGACACCACCGACCTGCAGCAATTCACGCAGGAAATTCGCTTGGCGTCAGATTACGACTCGCCATTCCAGTGGCTGATCGGCGCCTTCTACACCGATATCGACCGTGAGTACTCGCAGCGTTTGCCGACGCCCGGCTACGATGTGTTCACCGATATCCGGTTTGGCGCAGGCACGGCCGTCGCCGTGGCGAACGGCTTCCCGTTGGACTCGCCGTACAATGCCGACCTTCCCTACGACATCGAACAGTTCGCGCTGTTCGGAGAAGGCAGCTATGACTTCACGGATCGGCTGACGCTGACCGTTGGCGCCCGCTATTATGACTTCGACGAGACCCGCCGCTTCCACTCTGGCGGCTTGTTCTCGAATGGCGATGACAATGTCGATCACACCAACTCGAGCGGCATCACGCCACGCGCGATCATCAGCTACGAAGCGACCGAGAACCTCACCCTCAACTTCCAAGCGGCGCAGGGCTTCCGCTTGGGCGGCGTCAACGATCCGCTGAACATTCCGTTATGTGCGGGCGGCGCCGGCGGCCCGGATGCGTTGACCTACGGAAATCGTCCAACATTCGACGATGAAACGCTGTGGAACTACGAAGCGGGCTTCAAGTTCCAAAACCGCAATATGACGCTGAACGCTGCGGCCTATCACTCGCAGATCAGCGATTTGCAAGTTACCGCCGACGCTGGTTCGTGCTCGTCACGCGTCGTGTTCAACGCCGACGCGCACACTACCGGCGTTGAAGCAGAGTTCGCGATCACGCCGATGGCGGGCCTCGAACTCAGCCTCGCCGGCAGCTGGGTGGAGGCGGAGTTCGACGAATCCGTCCTCACGACCGGCGGCGCCGTCATCGCTGGCATTCAAAAAGGCAACCGCCTGCCGTCCGTTCCCGAGTACCAAATCGCAGCAACGGCCGCCTATTACTGGCCGATCAGCTTCGGCGAAGGCATGGAAGCGTTCATCGCCGCATCTGCACAGCATATGGGCTCACGCTTCACGCAACCGGGTGACCAAAACCCAAGCGTGCGAAGCTTCCCTTCGGGCTTGCCGTTCGGCGGCGCCACGGGCGCGGACCTGACCACGCTCGACCTCGAGCTCGATCCCTACACCGTCGTCAACCTGAACGCCGGCATCCAGAACGACGAATGGGGTCTCACCTTCTTCATCAACAACGCCTTTGACGAAAACGCCAACCTCGCCTTCGACCGCGAACGTGGCGGGCGCGCCCGCTTGGCGTTCCACACCAACCAGCCGCGCACGGTAGGCCTCACTGTGCGTCGCAACTTCTAATAACGACGAGCAACAACACCCTCAAAGGGCCGCGGTTCACGCCGCGGCCCTCTCTTTTGGGTTCAGTACTGAAGGCGATGGTCGCGATTACCCGGCGTCGGTGCTGGCGGCGTTGCAGGCGTGGTCGCGGGCGCGCGCGAAGCCAGAACCCCTTCAGCGCGCCTGATTGCTGAGCGGTCGGTAAAGCTCTGACGCGTGACCTGGATACAATTGCCGTCCTCGCCGTCGCACCAAATAACGTGATCATTATAGATGATCACGATGTCGCCAGCGCTTCCAACACTACTGCGGCAGCCTTCCCGAACGTCGCAGACCGCGCGCGCTTCAGAACCGGTCATTGCGGATGCTAGCGGTGAGGCGGAGAGCGCGACAACGAACGCGGCGCTTGCCGCGGCGAGTGAAACCAGACTTGCCGTGGGACATGAGTGCCTCCTGAGCCAGATCGCAAAACACAAGCTGGCGCCAGATCGCCACAGGCGCCGTGACACTGGTAACGGGTGCTTCAAGTTCACGAATGTCGCGACTAGTCTGCACACGCGGGAGACGACATGAGCTGGGAAAAAGACATCGAGGAGCTTCGCCGTCGCGAGGCGCTGGCCGAGCAGATGGGCGGCGAGGAGCGTGTGGCGCGTCAGAAGGCGTCCGGCAAGCTGACCGCGCGCGAACGCGTCGACGCGCTGCTCGACCCCGGCTCCTTCCATGAAACAGGCAAGATTGCCGGCAAAGCCGAATACGGCGCCGACAACCAACTCGTCTCCTTCCGTGCGACGCCGTTTGTCATCGGCCGCGGTGAGATTGATGGCCGGCCCGTGTGTGTGCAGTCGGACGATTTCTCCGTGCGCGGCGGCGCCGCAGATGCGGGCATCTGGCAGAAGCTCGTCTTCGTTGAGCAGATGGCGAACGAGTATCGCATGCCACTCGTCCGCATCGTCGATGGCACCGGCGGCGGCGGCTCGGTGAAAATGCTGGAAAAGGACCCGCGCACGTACATTCCGCAGACACCAGGCTGGGAATGGGTCGTCGCGAACATGGCGAGCGTCCCTGTCGTTGCACTCGCGCTCGGTCCGTGCGCGGGCCTCGGCGCAGGCCGCGTCGCGGCGAGCCATTACAGCGTGATGGTTCAAGGCTTGAGCCAAGTATTCGTCGCGGGGCCGCCAGTGGCGAAAGCCATCGGCGAAAACGTCGACAAAGAAGGTCTCGGCGGCGCCGACATCAACGGCAAGAACGGCGTCGTGGATGACGTCGTCAGCAGCGAAGCCGAAGCTTTCGCCGCCGCGCGCAAGTTTCTCTCCTACCTGCCCGCCTCAATCCACGAACTGCCCGCGCGTGTCGAGAATGGCGATCCCAGTGATCGCTCCGATCCAACGCTGATCAAAGCTGTACCGAACGATCGCCGTGTGCCCTATCGCATGCGTCGCATCGTCGAAGCCTGCGTCGACAGCGGCACGTTCTTCGAAACCGGCCGTCAATGGGGCCGCGGCCTCATCACCGGCTTCGCGCGCATCGATGGCCATAGCGTCGCTGTGCTCGCGGGCGATCCGCACTTCATGGGCGGCGCCTGGACGGCGGACGTCTGTCGCAAGCTGATCAAGCATGTCGATCTGGCGCAGACGTTCCATCTGCCTGTTGTGCACTTCGTCGATTGCCCGGGCTTCGCCGTCGGCGTGAAGCACGAGCGCGCGGCAACGGTGAAGCTCGGCGTGCAGGCAATGGCGGCAGTCTATCAAGCGCGCGTACCCTGGTGCTCTATCGTCGTCCGCCAAGCCTTCGGCCTCGCGGGTTCAGCCATGATGAACCCGACGCGCACCAAACTCCGCTATTGCTGGCCCAGCGGCGATTGGGGATCGCTGCCGCTCGAAGGCGGCATCGAAGCGGCGTTCAAGGCCGAGCTCGAAGCACACCCAGATCCCGAAATCCGCCTCGCCGAAATCCGCGCTTGGGCCGAAGCTTTGCGCTCGCCTTTCCGCACAGCCGAGAGCTTCTACGCCGAGGAGATCATCGATCCGCGCGACACACGAAAGCTGCTCTGCGACTGGGCCAACCTGGCGCAGCGCATGAACGAGACGGGACCGTCGAGCTTCGGCATGCGGCCCTAAGGCTTGAACCAAGCCGGTGGATCGTCACGGAACCACCCGACGATAGAAAGTCGTGGCGCTGCTGCGAACGTCGAAACAGCGGACACACTGTGCACGCGCAAGCCGTCGAAGATTGTCAGTGTATTGAAGCGTGGCAGATAGGCACGCGAGATGTCCTTCTTCTCGTCAAGGAACATCAACAAACCGCCCCAATCCGGCTCCCAATTACGGGTGAAGCCAAGTGTGTATGCCGCACGTCGCTCCTTCTTTGCGCCGTCATCGCTGTGACGAGTTAGGAAATGGCCCGGCCGGTAGTTGCTCGCTTGCGCATCGGTCTTGATGATGCCTTCGCAGCCGGTAATAGCGCGGCCAAGCGAGATCACAGCTTGCGAGTTCAGGAACTGCGTCACGGCATGAATGGGATGCCCTAAGTCCCAGCCCGACGCGCCCGCTTGAATCATCGGATACGTGAAGTAAGCATAGCCAAAATTATCGGCCGCACGTTTACGGATGCCCGCCTCTAGCGCTTGGCGCCCTTCCGGCGACATCGCACGCAACTGATCGCTTGTAAGCAACACGTTTCGCTTGTCATCATTTTGACAAACCATACGCCAGGGGAGCGACAGCAATATCTCTTCAATCTCAGTCGCAGTTTGCTCATCAAAAACATTCGGAATCTGCACCAGCCCCTGCTCAGCGTAGGCTCTTGCGAACGCTGCGAGATCAAGATCTGGGTTGATTGCTAGGCGCATGAACCGGTGGTCTTTGTGGGCAGCGCTGCGCGCCGTTGGTAGCTTGATTGAGAACCTTGCATGGCGATGTCAACAGCTCACGCTCATAGCTCGGCTGCACTGACGATCCGCGATCGCCTGAGCGGCGGCAGGACACCGCTTTCACTCTGAAAATGGCGGCCTTAGGCGTGCGCCTTACCGTAGCCTCACTAGAAGACCTCGGCCGTTGGCGATTCAATTAGGATTTGAACGACCCGGTTGATCGGCTCCGCGACGTTGTCGGCGGTTCTATATGGGAGGCGTTCTTCTCCGGCCGCCTCAATCGCCATCATGGTGTCGACAAAGCCACCAGCAACTAGTGCAGCTTGCACGGCGTCCACACGCGCCCGTGAGAGCTCCACGTTGCGCGCCGCGGGGCCGACGGTGTCGGCGTGTCCGACCAAGGTGACCTGCGAAACATTGCAGGCGCCCTGGTGAGCTTCGTGCACCGCGCCTTCGATGATCGCAATCGCGCTTGCATCTAGCGTTGACTCGTTCGATGCGAAAAACACCTGCCGCGCAATCGGCGGGCATGCCGTTCGCAACAAACGCGCCTGATTCACGCGCGAGATGTTGAGATAATGATCATAGCAGCCGCCAACGCATCCATAGCGATGCGTCACCGGATCAACCGGGCGCAACTCGCCCTCGACATCGACAATAATCACCGTGTGCGACCCACGCGGCGCGTAGCCCTCCGGGTACGCTCGCGCGAGCTGTTGCATCGCGGCAGGGCTCATCCCGTAAGCCCACACCTCGGTTTCGCCATCCGCGCGAAATGACTGCCCCTCGAACCACTGCAGCAGAACTCCAGAATAGTGCCGCGGACCGGACGTCGGCGCCTCGTGCGTTGATACGCAGGCTGTCAGCGCGGCAGTGCAGAGCACCGCTGCAACGAACATAGACATCGTCTTCATCTCGTCGCCTCTTGTGATGAGCCTAGACGTTGGCTCCAGCGCGCAAATGTAATCGACCTCAAGAGCGCCTCTCCTTAATCGCCACCGCAAGAATGCTCGGGAGTCGATCACGCTCCAGGCCCTACGCGTGCGCAAATTCGTGCCCTTGTACGTGCGGCCGCGATCGTCGCCCGGCGGACAGCCAACCGGGATTTCAGTCAAACACAGCAACATAGGGTCGCCGCTGCGCGAGCGGTGGATAGCGGGGATATGGTTGTAGTCTACCTGCCGGCGCCCGTTTGCGTATTCGATTACGCTGCCCGTATCGCTGGCGCGGGGTCCGACGGCAACGACCGTTGTCTGCATGCATACGCCAACGGATTCATGAATCGAGGCGAATGCCGCCGCACCCGGCGCCCAGTTCACGGCGCAAGCGATAGCCGCAACAGCAAGCAAACTTGAACGTCCTGCCATTCGGCATTTCATCTCAGATGAACGTGGCGACATTTGGCGGTTTACGCCTACTGCACCGTGCTTCGCGGCATCGTGATCGCCTTAAGAACTTCCAATGACAAAAAGGGCCGCTGGCTTTCGCCAACGACCCTTCCGTTTTTTGTCTGTCAGCTGACGCGTTACGGCGTCGCCGGAGCTTCAGTCGTGGCAGCTTTGCGCTCGCCTTTCCGCACAGCCGAGAGCTTCTACGCCGAAGAGATCATCGATCCGCGCGACACGCGGAAACTCCTGTCCGAGTGGGCCAGACTGGCGCAACGCGTCGGCGAGTCAGGCGCGAGCAGCTTCGGCATGCGGCCTTAAGACTCACTCGCGCGTGCTCGGGCGCTCGATGTTCAACAGCGTCGCGATACGCGTGTGAATTTCTGGGCTCGGCGCGTCGCGGCGGCCCATCATCATCTGCGCGAAATTGTCGGCCGTGAGTTCTTCGGGATGAAGGACATACGCCGTGTTGCCGCCGGCCTTCGCAACAATCGCGCCGCCCAGCTCTGGCTGAGAGATTGACGCGCCAGCATCGCGCTCGCACCGCCCCTGCGCATCGCGGCGGAGCGCGACGAACTGAAGATCGACATGATCGAACAAGCCAGATTGCGGCGTGTAACGATCGAGCTCCGCCAACATCAGCGGCGTTGCCCACAGGCGCTGGCCGTCCACATCGATCTCAGACGCGTATTGCACAGTCGGCGCATCCGGATTGGTCAGCAATCGCGCGCGTGTTGCGTCATCGAGCGCCATCGGCGTGCAGCGCTGGAAACCGACGATGGCGTAGAATTCGTCGCGTCGATCTGGGTGCTGCCGCGACAAGACGTGGAAGAGCTCGTGGAAGAAGCGTTCATCCATCGCTTCGTCAGTCGTCTGCAGCTCAGCCAAGAAAATCGTCGAACCGCGCGTGAAGTCCGCGCCTGCCGACGCCTGCGGGTTGAAGCCCGCGATCTGCACCCGCGCTGGCAACCATGGCGCCAGTGCCGCGACGCGCGGGGCGACCCGCTCCAACATCGAATCAAGGCGCACGCGCTCAGCATCAGTCCACGGACGCGTGTTCGCCGCGAGATAGTTGGCCAGCGCATCCACATCGCGCGCATGGCCGGGCTGGTGCAGCCATATCGAGACATCGCCCGCCGTGACCGCATCCATATATTCGTCGCGCGCAGAGATCGCCGCAGCGCCCTCCTGCTGCGTCGCCAACACGACCGAGGGCCCCGTCTGCCCGCTCGCAGAAGCTGCCGCCAGCCAAAGGCCCGCGACCGCGACACTCAGAATTCGCTTCAACATGTTCTTGCCTGCCTCTTCGCCCGTGAGCCTACCCGCCACGAACGATACTGTCCCGCAGCCCGTCCGCGCCAAACAAAAGGGCCGCCGGCATCTCGCCAACGGCCCTTCTTGTTTCGTACTTCGCTTGCCCGCTTACGGCGTCGTCGTCGCCGGAGCTTCAGTCGTGGCGGGAGCTTCGGTCGTCGCCGGTGCTTCCGTCGTCGCCGGCGTTTCAGCCGGTGCGTTGGCCGGGACCGGCGCAGCTTCGCTCGGGGCCTGAATGCGCGTCAGAGTGGCGATGTCCACGCCTTGCGGCACGACGTAGTAGATTTCGCGATTGCGCGAGCCGCCGCTCTGGGTCGCGTCGTCATGATAGACTTCGTAGGTAACCCAATCGTCTTCGCGCGTCGCCGGATCGTCGAGGTGAGCCGCGCCGAGCAGTGCATCCATCGGATCGTACACTTGGCCGATCACGTCCGCTTCTTCGCCCGTGTAAACGACGCGAAGCGCTTGGCCAGCGGGCGTTTCGCCGGTCTTGCCGATGAGCAGCGCGCGCGGTTGGCGCCCGCCATACGGATAGCCGACCTGATAGCAATATTGGTTCGACACGACGCGCGGCTCGACCGCCATGAGTTCGCCAGTCACCGAAAGGCTATTGGCGCGCATGACGGGCGGGATCGCCTGCACGGCTTGGCTAATGATCGATGTGATCGATTCAGCTGACGTGTCCGAGCAGTTCTCGACGTAGAAGAACGGACGCGCAGTGAGATCAACGACGCTGTACTGCAGGCCAGCAAACGTAGCGTTCGGCAGGGCGTTGAGATCGGTTTCCACAGCGCTTGCGGCGCCGGCGATGAGCGGTCCGACCTCGCCGCCCGTGAACGCCGCAAAGCGATTCATCGGGTTCGAGCCGAGATCTTGCTCAAGCTTCACATTGACGTTCGAACCTTCGCCATCCTCTGTCACGGTGTAAGTGACGCGGCCGGTGCCGCCATCAGCAAACGCGACCGGTGCGCTCACCGTATCGCCGTCCACTGTCGGCGGCTCGGAGATGGTCACGCCCTCAACAACGGCAGCGCCAACCGGCGTTGACGAGAGGCGGGCCAGAACGGTCGCCGCAGGCCGCTCGATTTCAAGCGTTTGGCTGCGGCTCGCGGTCTTCGGACCCAGGAAATACAGCGCAGCGCCAAGTCCCAGCACCACGACAACAACGATTAAGAGTGTGCGTCCCACAGCGGCCATATGCGCCTGCCCTCCTTCGGCTTCTGCCCCCTCGGCGGCGCTTCCCTACCAAATTGAGGTGTCTGACCAAACCGAAAATATGGCGCCAGGCCTGCCGGCGAGCCCACCCGGAGCTTTTCCGCTACGGCGCCGCATGCTCTAAGGCCGTGATTCAAGGGAAGGAACGCCGACAAATGAGCAAAGGCGTCACATACGGAACCTATCTGCGTTTGCCGGAACTTTTGGCCGCGCAACGACCGCAAACCGGCGAGCATGACGAGCTTCTGTTCGTAATCCTGCACCAGACAATGGAACTCTGGATGAAGCAGGCGATCCACGAATTGGGCGCAGCCCAAGCCGAAGTGCGGTCCGGCAACCTTGTCCCGGCTTACAAACACCTAGCGCGCGTCTCCCGCATCCAAGCGGTAATGACGCAAACCTGGGACATCCTCGCGACGATGACACCGGCGGACTATCTCAACTTCCGCGATTTGCTCGGCACCAGTTCGGGCTTTCAATCGGCGCAGTTCCGCGTGCTCGAATATAAGCTCGGCATCAAGGACGCGAGCTTCCTCAACTTTCACGCCGAAGGCAGCGACGATCGCAAGATGCTCGACGCCGCGCTCAATACGCCGAGCCTTTATGACGATGCGCTGCGCCAGCTCGCCGGGGAATTCGACATTCCGAAATCCGCCTACGAGCGCACGCCCGGCACGCCGTATGAACCGAGCGAGGTAGTCGAAAACGCGTGGCTCTCCGTTTATCGCGATACGACCAAATATTGGTCGCTTTATCAGCTCGCGGAAAAGCTGATCGATCTCGACGACGCGTTTCTCACTTGGCGGCACAAGCACGTGACGACCGTCGAGCGGATCATTGGTAGAAAGCGCGGCACGGGTGGCACCGAGGGCGTCGGCTATCTGCAACAGACACTTGCGCGCCGCGCCTTCCCTGAGATCTGGTCGCTTCGGACAAAGCTATGAAAAGCTACAAGCACCTCTTCTCACGCGCGCTCGCCGCTTCGCCGGGGCGCATCCATTTCGCGGCGCACTCGCATCACCTGTGGCCCGACGCATCCTACGAAGGCCACAACGCTGCCTGGGACGACGCGGCGCTGTTGGCGGATCGCAAATGGGAAAAGGTGTTCGGCGAAGTCATCCCCGAAGCGCAGCGCCACATAGCAACTGAGATTGGCCTGCCTGATCCAAGAACGCTCGCCTTCAGCGCCAACACACACGAATATCTCTCACGCATCTTCGTCAGCAAATGGGACGGCAAGCCGCTCGACGTGCTCACAACCGATGGCGAGTTTCACTCCTTCCGCCGTCAGAGTGCGCGTTGGGAAGAGCGCGACTTAGTCAGGCGCCGCATCGTGCCGTGCGAACCCTTCGACACCTTCACACAGCGCTTTCTGGCGGCAATGAAGCAGCAGCCGGCTGATATCGTCTTCCTCAGCCACGTCATGTTCCGCACCGGGTTGCGCTTCGATGGGGCCGAGGAACTCGCAAGCTACGCGTCGCCCGATGGCTCATGGGTGGTGCTTGATCTCTATCACTCGTTCATGGCGATGCCGTGCGACTTCTCGACAGTCGCCGATCGCGCTTTCCTCATGGGCGGCGGCTATAAGTACGCCATGGCCGGCGAGAACGCCGCCTATCTGCATGCACCACCCGGCTACGCGCCGAAGCCGACACAAACCGGCTGGTTCGCAGACTTCGGCGCCATGGAAGGCAAGCAAGGCGAAGTCGGCTACGGCAAGGACGGCTCGCGCTTTCTCGGCGCGACCTACGATCCGACAGGCCTCTACCGCTTCAACTTCATCCGCCGCATGCTCGAGGCCGAGGGGCTAGATACAGAGGCGATCGCCGTCCGTTGCGCCACCCTGCGCTCGCAAATGGTGAGCGCGATTGAAGCCGGCGAAGCTGGCGGCGCGCTGCGGAGCGCTGAACTGTTGAAGCCCAACGCCACCGGCTCACAGTCGCGCTTCATTTCACTGCGCCACCCTAAAGCGGTGGAATGGAAATCGCGCCTCATGGCCGAAAACATCTACACCGACGCGCGCGACGATATCCTGCGTATCGGCGTGGCGCTCTACCACGACGAAGCCGATGTCGGCGCCTTCTGCGCGGGCGCGGCGCGCGTCCTGGGCTAACTACCAGGCGCCAAGTTCGACGAGCTGTCGGCGCAGATGCTCAGGCAGATCGGCGCCGCCTTGCGCTTCACCTAGATCAGCGGGCGCGTCTTTCGCTTCGAGGTAACGCCAGCCTTGAAACGCCCGGCGCGGTTGCGGCACTGTGCGGTGCAAGTGCGCATCGAGATAGAGCCCGCAGCGCTCGCCGTGATCGTCTGTGACATCATCAATTGCAATGATGCGCTGACGCACGCTGATCACGCCCTTGATCACCCAGTAGAGCGAACCGCCTTTCAGCACCTCGTCCACGCGCTTCGGCCACATGCGCGTGCCGCACACTGGTGCGATGTGCGGGCGCTTTTCCTTCTTGGCGCGCTTGATCTGCCCGATCTGCCACTCTGCCAGATCTTCTACGCTCTCAGCGCCAACGCAGAGCTTCACGATGTGGATCGTCATCTAATTGCCGTCCGGATCATCGCTGACGGCGCGGGTCGCGCGCATCAGCGCGGCGACTTCATGGGCCATCGGCTCATCGCTTGCCGCCATGCCCGCGGCGACGCCATCGAAATCCGCAGCGCTCTTATTCTGTGATAGTTTGCGTTTTGCCTCGACGCGTTCGGCTGTCAACGTCACACCAACGAAGCCGCGCAGCATCGCATCGATGTAAGGACGCGGTGCATCTTCGATCGCCCACGGATGTTCGCGCCCTTCTTCGTGCAGCGTCGAGAGGTCGCGGACGATTGTTTCGAGGCGCACAGGATCGTCAAACCATTCGACCTGACCGCTGATGTGCACCGCCTCGTAGTTCCAGGTCGGCACGGTTTTTCCGTGCTCGGCTTTCGAGGGATACCAAGCCGGCGTCACATAGGCTTCCGGCCCGCTCAGCACGATAAGCCCCTTGCCCGGCCCGTGCTTCCACTGGTCGTTGGCGCGGGAGATGTGGCCGGTGGCGACGCGCTTCTGGGCGTCCCACAGGATTGGCAAGTGCGTGCCTACCGGCGTGCCGTCTGGATCGATGGTGATGAGTACACCAGCCCAGCGCCGCGCCAGCCGGGCGATCAGCGCGTCTGCTTCATCCGTCGCGAATTGATGCGGGACGTACACGTTATTCGGCGGCGACCGCTTCGGGCGGCGGCGGCGTTTGCTGCTGCTTCTTGGCCCACTCGGCCTTAATCGAGGCGGAGGTCTTGCGCGAGCCGTCCGGGCTCCAGCCCGGCGGGCCAAACGTATAGCCCAGCACTTCTTTCAGCGATTTCGCGTGCGTCACATCGCGCCAAATGCCCACCCATTCGTGGAAAGCCACGCGGAATGGGTTGAAGGTGCCGAGTTGACTGACGATGCCGTAGTGGATCGGCGCCCTGTCGTCTTCCGGCACGAACGTGCCAAATAGCCGATCCCAGATGATCAGCACGCCTGCATAATTGGCATCGAGATAGCGCGCATCAATCGCGTGGTGCACGCGGTGATGCGAGGGGGTGTTCATCACCCACTCAAACGGCCCCATCCGCTTGATCGTCTCGGTGTGAATCCAGAACTGATAGACAAGGCTGATGGAGGAGAACATCAGCACCATCAGCGGCGGGAAGCCGATATAGACGAGCGGCAACCAAAAGATGAAACTGAGCCCGAGCGTGCCCGTCCAAGTTTGGCGAAGCGCTGTCGTCAGATTGTAGTGCTGCGACGAGTGGTGGACGATGTGGCTGGCCCAGAACCAACGCCGCTCGTGCGCAATGCGATGGAACCAATAATAAGCTAGGTCCTCAGCGAAGAAACACGCAACCATCACCGGCCACGTCCAACCTAGATTGAACAACCGGTATTCGTAGACCCAGAAATAAGCCAGCACCGCAAGTCCGCCGAAGGCGATGCCGAACACGCGATTCCCGAAGCCCATTGCGAGGCTGGTGGCGCTGTCGCGATATTCGTAACGGCCCTTCTTTGTGAACCGCACCACGATCATTTCAATCAGGATCAGCAACACGAAACCCGGCACCGCGTAGGTGATGATCGGCGGAATTTCGAACGGCGCTTGTGGTGGCGTCACGTGGAGCTACCTCCTCCACCGCCAAGCTCGCTGAGCCAAGCGGGATGCTCATCGAGTCGCATTTTTAGCGGCGGGAACCCAGTGTCGGCAAATGTTGCGTTCAATCGGTGCGACTTCACATCGAGCTTGACGATGTTCGCAGCTGCAAAACGAGCACTCACATCAGCGCCCATGACACGCGCAACCATCACGCGGCCATCCGATAAGCGCGCCAGCGCAGTGCGGCCGTTCTTGGCGATCACAGCGTGATCGACTCGCAGGCCTTCCGAATCGGCAAGGCGGGCCAGTTCGCCGTCATCTATCCGCGCCGACATGCGAAAACCCAAGACAGCAGCTGCCCCGATCATCAGCAGCACCACCGCCGCCGAACCGCCAAGCTCGATCAATTCCTCGACGCCGAATGGGTTCTCGAACTGCATCAGCCGGCGAGCCCCAGCACCACGACCAGCACGGTGAACAGAGCGGCGACCAGATAGGCGAAGTTGAACATGAGAAATGTACGCCACGTAGCCGACCACCAGCCGAGCGCATAGGCGCCCTTGAGGTGAAACCACATGTGCACAGGCAAGGCCAACAACAACCAAGCCGCGCCCCAGCCTATGAACGAAATCTTGCCTAGCAACACCGTCAGCGAGAACAACAATGCCGCAAACGCCAGTGCATACAGGGCATAGGCCATGTGATCATAGAGCGTGACGCCACGCTTCCAGATGAACAGCAGAGCGATGAACGGCAGCGAAAGCGGCGCGAGCAGGACCGAGAACCGCGAGGCGGCGTCCTGGATTTGGTAGAGCGCAAAATCGGGGTTCTGGAATTTACTCCGCACGCGCTGATTCAGTTCTTCGCTGGCGCCGCCGAAGACCACAAAATCATCGCTCGTGCCGATTTCGCGCATGGCATCCTGCCAAGTCTCGACCCGCGGTTCGCTCTCAGGCGCGGACGGCGGATCGGACGGCGCGGGCGCTGCACCATCTGTCGTCGCGGGAGCCTCATTTGCTGACACCAGCGGTTCGGATGTTGCCGGCGCTTCATCGCGATTGATGTTGACTTGAACGGGCGCGTTCTCAGATTGCCTAACGCGTTCGGCTTCCCGCGCCTGCGCCTGCGCCAGTTGACGCTCAAGCCGATCGACTTCGGCTTGCGCGATCCGAACAGCGCCTTCGCCCAATCCGACTTCAAGACCTTGCGGTTGGTCAGGGTCTGGATGCAGGCGCGCGTTTTCGAGCGCCGCTTGCGCTTCTGTCAGCGCCTCACGCGCATCATCGAGCTCCTGCTGCGTGACTTCGACTTCATTGTCACGAATGTTCTGCGGCGGTTCGATGGTCGAGAACGCGAAGAACATCAGAAAGATCGAAAACAGGAACAACGTCAGCGGCGAAAGATAGCGCGCACGCTTTCCGAAGACGTAGTTGCGCGTCAGCGTGCCGGGCCGGAAGACCACCATCGGCAGCGTGCGCCAGGCTTTGGTGTCGAAATTCCACAGCCCGTACATGAACTCGCCGATGACGCCGGAGAGTTTTCGGTTCGGGTGGGCGTGCTGGCCGCAATTGCTGCAAAAACGCCCGGTGAGCGGCGCGTCGCAATTTGCGCAATTTCCACTCCCCGGCTGGCCGCCTTCGCGTCCTTCCAGCGCCGCGCCTACAGCGCCTGCCGTCGCCAGGGCGCCGGCTGCTTCAAGTTCCCCGCTCATGGCTCAGAGTCTCCAGCGCGGCGCGGATCGGATCAAGCCCGGGCGTCCCGCCGCGAGGGGCCTTCGGCGCCTGTTTCGCCGTCCAGGCGCGGCAGGAACCCCAATTCGCCACGCGCTACCGCCATGGCCTCGCGCCGGGGCGCTGCCGCCGGGGCGCACTTCTTGGCGTCGCACGTTAGGGCCTCGAGCCCCTCAGCCTCGACCGCGAGCGCCGCCAGACCTTCCGCTTCCTCAATGGTGCGGGCCCAGACATAGATTGGTGCGACGGCTGTTTCGAAGCGCTTCGGCCAATTCTTCGCACGCCTATCCAGGCGGGCCTCGACCACCACGCGCCAGAACGGCATGTGCGCCTTCGCGAGTTTTGCGCGATAGAGGTAGGCCCAAATCCGGCTGAGGCCGCGCTTCAGTTTCACGAATTCCACTCCGGCTTGCGCTTCTCCAGAAACGCTCTGAGCCCTTCACGCCCCTCCGATGATGCACGCCTTTTTGCAATCCGGCGAGCCGTTTCCTTCAGCACATGTTCGTCAATTGCATGCGGCTCACCCACCAGACGCGGCCGCGCGAGGTCGCCGGTTATGAAGCGAACTAAAGCCTTCGAATCCGCCACCGCGCCAGGTGCGGCGGCCATGGCCAAGTCTGACAAATGCTCCATCATCGTGGCGAGAGCGGCTTGGCCATCGACCGCGTACTGAACCAAGCCAATCTTCTCAGCGTACTCGCCATCGAACCCTTCGGCGGTGACGAAGAGCGCGCGCGCCATGCGCGGGCCGATCGCTTCGATAACGTAGGGCGCGATGGTCGCCGGGATCAGGCCGAGGCGCACTTCGCTGAAGCGGAACTTCGCAGCCTTCACAGCAACAGCGACATCACATGCCGCTACTAGCCCCGCGCCACCCCCCATTGCCGCGCCATGCACCAGAGCTACGGTGAGTTGCGGCAGATCGTGCAGGTGCTTCAGCATCCGCGCCAGCGCCTGAGCGTCCACCTCATTGTCTTCTTCGGTGCGCTCCCCGCCGCGCTTCATCCAATCGATGTCGGCCCCAGCGCAGAAGCTCTCGCCCTCGCCGCGGATAAACACAGCGCGGACGTGATCAGCTCCCTTCAGTGTCTCGAAATGCTCGCTGAGCGCGGCGATCATCAACTCGTCGAAGGCATTGCGCCTGGCTGGACGATTGAGAGTGATAATGGCGATGCCCTCGCCGGAGACGTCGAGCAATACGGGATCTGGTTCGAGGCTCATGCAGCGGCTCCTAGTACGCGATTCAATGCATCTGGACGCTCCTCTTCCGGCGTGTCGTAGAGGTTCAGCGTCTGCACGCCAGCAAAGAAATATTCAAAGTCTTCCGGCGGTTCCGCCTGTTCAATGAAAACGGGCACCAGCTTCTTCTTGTAGCGATCGGCCAGGTAAATCTCGCGCTTCACGTGGTCGCTCTCGAATGCGGCTTGCGAGCACATGACGACAACGCCGCCCGCCGCTTTGATGGCGCGCACGATCTCGCCAGCCCAGCCGTCACCGGCGCTGATGCCCTGCTGATCGAGCCAAAATTTCCGGCCCGCGCGCTTGGCCGCTTCAACCAGCGGCAGCACCATGGTGTCGTTAGCGCGGGCGTACGAAACGAAGACGGCGTCAGACGACGGCGCGGCTTGACCTCGGCGGCGCGGCCGCGGCGGGTTGCGTGCAGGCGCTTCAGCGCGCGGCGCCGCACGAGTGAAGAGGCCGATGATGATGAGGCCAATCACGCCAACAAACAGCGCAAGCGACAGCGCGAACAGCCACGGCGTCAGGCCACCCGGCAGCCCATATCGCATGCCGAAGCCATCGATGCCGCTGATCAGTTCCGGCCAACCGCCGGGCGTCGGCCCAATGCGGTTGGCGAGCCAGATCGAAACTGAGGCGTAGATCGCCAGCAATCCTGGCAGCAGCAGGATCGGATAGAGCAGCGCGGCGAACGGAAAGCCACCGCCCTGCTTACGCTGCACCTCTTCGCGTGGCGTGCTCGCACCATCGCTTTGCGCCGGCGGCGGCGTCGGTTCGTGGGCTTCGTCATCATGCGCTTCCTCGACCCGCGGCGCGCGCGCGACTTGGGTCACCGCGTCGGCGACTTCGTTCCACTTGAAGTCACGCGCCGCTTCGAAGGTCGCATCGATGGCGGGTAGGTCGCGCAGGCCCACGGGCGCGATGCCGTGGTCGAGCTTTACGACCACAAGCCGGCCTTGCGCCCAGGCGTCGAGCGCGCGCTGTTCGAGACGCAGACGTGCGGTAGCGAAGGTGAGCGCCTGCGACACCAGCAGAACGAATGCATCGCCATTTCCCACCGGCTTCAAGGCGGTTTGGCCGTCGTCGAGTTCGCAAAATTGGCCGCGGCGTTCGATAATCTTTTCCAGCGCCTCGGCGGCGTTTCGGTCGGCCGGGGCGTGGGCGAGGAATACGGTCATGGGCCCGTCTTTAGGGCCCTCCCGGCCCACCCGCAAACCACCCACGGCGCCTGACCCACACTTGTTCTCATTGCGCCTTAACGTTCGACACTTATCCTCTGCGGGACCGCCATGAAGCCAAGCCTCGCAGACGCCACAAGCCTTGAGGGCATTGCGCCCGACGTCCTCGACGCGCTCGACGCGGCGGCCGAGTGGTTCTCGGTGCCGGCGGGCTGGCCGCTCCTGAGCGCCGGTGAGCCCCCGGACGGGGTCTACTTCCTGGTTTCGGGATCGCTTGCCGCCTTCCGCCCCGCCGAGCGCGGGGGCCACCACTTGCTGGGCTATATCCGCCCCGGCGAGCCAGTCGGCGAAATGGCCATGATCGCGCGCGAGCCGCATACCGGCAGCGTGTTCGCGATGCGTGACAGCGAACTTCTGAAGCTGCCGCCGAGCGCGTTTGATCTGCTCGTTCACGGGCACCCGGCGATGATGGAGCGCATTGCGCGCATCATGCTGACGCGCGCGCGCTCGTCTGGAAAATCGGGTCCACGCGCCGATCCCAAAGTCTACGCGATGATTTCGACATCGCCGACGATCGACATCGGGTTGCGCGCACGCACGCTGCAAGCCGCGCTGAAGCGCCTCGGCGCCCGTGCGGTGGTGATCACCGAGGCAGACGTTCAGGCAATGTCAAGCGAGGGCTTGAACAGCGCTTGGTTCGACGCGCTGGAGCAGAAGAACGACGCGGTTTTTCTGGTTTCGCCGATTGCCGACACGCGCTGGTTCCGCACCTGCATTCGCCAAGCGGACCGCATCTGGTTCTTTGCGCGCGCCGACGCGATGCCGTCAACGCCGCTCTTGCCGCAAGAGGAGCCCTCGCCGGCGCGGCAGTTCCGGCTGGTTGATGTCATCCTGCTGCACCACGGCATGGACCGGAAAGCCGCCAGCACGAACGAGTGGCGCCTCGCATGCGATGCGTCGCGCATCTTCCACTGGCGCGGCCTGGAGGACGACGATGTAGCGCGCTTGGCGCGAGTGATTGCGCGGCGCTCGATTGGGCTAGTGCTCTCCGGCGGCGGCGCGCGGGCGTATTCGCATATCGGCGTGGTGCGGGCGCTGCGCGAAGCGGGCCTGCCGTTCGACGTGATTGGCGGCACCTCCATGGGCGGCGTCATTGCCGCGTGCGTCGCCATGGGCTGGTCGAATGACGAAATCGAGCGTCGGATTTCCAAGGCGTTCGTCGAAACCAACCCGCTCGGCGATTACATCTTGCCCGTCGTTGGTTTCGTGCGCGGACGGCGGGTCGATGACCGCTTGCAGGAACATTTCGGCGAAACCCTGATCGAAGATTTGGAAGTGCCGTTCTTCTGCGTGTCGACGGATCTGGTTTCCGGCACCGCACGCATCCATCGCGGTGGCTCGTTGCGCCGAGCGTTACGAGCTTCGATCTCATTGCCAGGAATCTTGCCGCCGGTCGTCGATGGTGATCATGGATTGTTGGTCGATGGCGCCGTGTTGCGCAACTTCCCTGTCGACACGATGCGCGATCTGCATCGCGGACCGATCATCGGTGTTGATGTCGCGCGGCGGGACGGCATCGATGTTGAGGACTTCCGCGATCCGCCGGGATTCTTCGGTTGGGTCGCCGCGCACGGCTGGCAATCGGCGCCGCCAATCGCCTCGCTGCTGATGCGCGCAGCGACCCTGACGGTCGACCCATGGGAAGGCCGCTCCGGCGCCGACGTGCTGATCGCACCTGAGATGCCCGATATCGACATGCGCGATTGGAAGCGCTTCGATGATGCTGTGACGGCAGGTTATGAAGCCGCAGTTGCTGCGTTGCAGCGCCCGCATGGCCTCTTCCAGCAACCGGAAGAAGACACGATCGGTTCGCTCGCGGGTTGGTCTTCTCTGGAAACAGCTGATTAGGCTGGCGCCGGCGCGCGCGTTTTGTATGGTCCGCGCGAATCCCAGGGGCCTTGTCCATGCGTATCCTTTTGTTGGCGGCCGCGCTCGTACTCAGCGCGTGCGGTCAGAATGCTTCGACGCAATCAGCGAACGCCTGCGCGCGGAGCGTGACGCATGAAGTGACGTGGTCCGCCGATGGCGCGCCGGACACGATCGCCACCACGGCGGATGGGCCGACCTGCGCACAGGCTGTCGTCACCTTCGTTGTGCGCAACGCCGCTGGCGATCCATTGTGGGCGTTCGCCTCGACCTATTACGACCTGACCATGGGCGGCGTGCCGCCCGAGGGCGCCGCCCCCGTGAGCGGCGAACAAATGGATACGTTCCTGGCCGCGTGGGCGAACGTTACCGAGGAGCGTACGGCGGCATTCCTGCCCGAGTGGCGCGAGGGCGTCGCGACGCTCTCGGCGAGCGCGCAGACCTTTTCGTACAGCACGCCGTTTGATCGCGAGATCTATGAGCGGCTGCGGACACAAGACTTGAAACTCATCTGCTATCAAGCCGCGGTGGAGGGCACGCATTGCCTGATCATCGATCCGGCTTCGCATGCGCCGATTATGATGGTGGCGTACGGGCCGTGATGCGCTTTCTCCTCTTCGGCGCGATGGCGTTGGTGGCGAGCGCTTGCTCGCAGCAGCAGCCGGGGCGTTGCGACTTCACCCATACGCGCGACATCAGCTTCAGCGAGTTGGGAACGGATCGTATCACTGTGAGGAGCTTTGGGGTTTCGTGCGACAAGGCGATTGGCGTTTACGAGATCATCGACGGCGAAGGCCTTCCGGTGTGGGCGTGGGCGGCGCCGCTGCAGCGCGCATTCGGCGATGTCTTTACCGCGGATAATCCCGAACACATGCAGGCCTTCCTCGAGGAATGGTCGCAGCCAGCGATCAGCCGGACCGGCATGGCGCCGGAATGGCCTGAGCTGGCGCCAGGCCAAACGACGCTGAATGAACTCACATATGCCGACATCCGGGCGCGCGACCTGCCGATGTTATGCCACTTTTCGGGAACAGCACGGCAGACCTGCGTGTTCTGGGAGCCTGTGGGCGGCGGCGCCGGGCACTTGTTCGATCGGGACGTCGAGGAGACGGTGGAATGAAGCGAGTTGGCGTGAGCGTGTTGGCGTTTGGTTTGATGGCATGCACGCAGCCCGCTCCCGAGACGCCAGCGACGACCGCCGAGGTTCCCGTCGTCGGCACAGTGCGCGCCGGTTGTAACGCCAACGCGACACGCGATTGGTCGGCCGTGGGCAGTCAGTACTACATCATCGAAGCCGAAGCGCACGGCGCGACGTGCGGCGAAGCAGTCGCCACCATCCGTATCAAGTCGACTGAAGGGCAAGTGCTGTTCACACACGACTATCCGGTGAGCGCGGTGCCGCTGGCGTTCCGTCCAGATAATGATCAGACCGGATTGCGCGACGAAATCGAGTCGTGGACGCAAAACCAGTCGGAGACCGGCAGCGCTGGCGAGTTGCCGGCTTGGCCCGCGGGCGCACAACGACCGCCGGGATTTGAACCGGCAGTTGCGCGCAACGTCTATGAGAACGCGCGCGGCAATCAGAGCGCCCTCTTCTGCTATGCCGATGGCGGCGAGAGCAATGCGTGCGTGTCGGTAGCCGGCACGACGGCGACTCTGCTGGGTTCGAAGACGCCTGAACGCGAATAAGGCGGCTGCCGCAATTTCGCCTGCTGTCATCAATGTGCCACGCGCACTCGCCTGCTACATCACGTATTAGCCATTGCGCTTGCGGGGCGGCGCGAAGCACTTATCTTGATCTTCCCGGCGACATTGCTGGGCTTGTTTAGGAAAGGAGGTGATCCATGTCTCATTGTCACTCTGTAGGGGCATTGTCGCAGGCTTGGACCACCTCGGGTGGGATCATCGCTTAAGCTTTGCCCCGCACGGGACAGACAATGGAGGGTCGCGACGGGCAACCGTTGCGGCCCTTTTTGTATTCTAACGCCACGTGCTGTGGTGTCGGATAGATTTGTTGCTGCGCCTTGACGGTGCGCGCCAAAAAATGAGGGCGGGATCGCTCCCGCCCTCTGGCTCACCAGCCAAAAGGAAAATCAATTACGCCTCGACGGCGACAGCTTTCGCACGCGGCGCGCGCCAGAGGCCATGGGCAGACATCAACACGGCGGCAAGACCCGGCGTGCCCAGCGCCGCGGCGCCGGCAAATTCAGCGACTTCGCCAACGCCCGTCATTACTAGCGAGACGCCAGTGGCGATGAGACCGAAACCGAACAGCATCAGCGCGACGAGCCCAAGCGTTTCGAACGCTGGAAACTTCAGGGTCGTCAACGGCGCCGCGAAAGCGAACCAGAGCTTCTTCGGCTTGTGCTCTTCGTTACGGCGCGACGCGACGCGTGGCTCGAAATCGAAACGCGCAACCGGCTTGGCGTGGGCGGTGGTGATTTCATCGTCGCCCAGGTCGTCTGCATCGTCGGTGACGACCCGCGTCAGAAGCAGCTCGGTTTGCGGCTCGCTCTTCAGGATTTCGGTCAAACGCTCGGCTGGATTCGACTTCGACGCCGGCGGCACGACCGTGCCGACTTCCGGGAGCGGAAGATAGGTGACCGGCGCGCCGAGGATCGAGGCGGCATGGTCGAGCTGCGGACGCACGAACACGGACGGTGCAGCAGCGTACGGCAGATCTTTCAGGAAGAGCGCCTTCTCGGTCGTGCGGCGGCGCACCAGCGCATCGACGATGACGAGTTCGCCGCTGACATCGCTCTTGCGCCACGCGTCCATCGCACAGGCGGCCGCGACATGGTCACCAGCATTGATCCGGCGAAGCGTTTGGCTCTTGCCGAAGGCTTCAGCGCCAACCGAGAACGCGAACGAGACGAGCGCGTCGAATTGGGCTTGCGTAAGCGGCTGCGTGACCCGCGTGTTCACCAGGTCTTCGAACGCAGCGAGGTCCTGCACAAGCAGATCGCGCGCGTCGTTCTCGTTAACCGCTTCGCCAGCTTCTTGGGCGCGGACGTGGCTGTAGCCAACGACCCAGCCACCAGTCGGCAGTTGTTTCGGTTCGGCCTGAAAGCCTTCTAGCTCCTGGATCAGAGCGAGGCCGTGGGCGGAAAGGACGTTCGTCATTGGGCTTTTGCCTTCGTAATCTCGTGCCGCCGTCCCGTTTCGGTTCTGTCGAGCAGGCAGCATTCCCCTTTCAGGCAAGTCAGGCGCCAGGAACGCGCGCTCAAGGTGAAGAGGCGTTAGCCACGCGCGCGGCTGCGCGGTGGTTAGCGATGGGAGTGCAGAGCGCGCTTCGTGCTGAAGCTTCTCAAAGTTTGGTCAGTTGGGGTTTGCCGAAGCGCGCCCTGCGCGGCCTGTTGAACAGCCGGCGAAAGCGTGGGGCGTTCAAGGACTCCGAGGGGGCCATGCGTGCACGGCACGCTGGGTATCCTGGACGAGTCTTAGCGCCTTGCTTTCGTTCCCGGCTGACGTGCAGACGAAGCACCACCTTCGCACAGGACCTCCGCTTACTGTCTCACGGAGCAAAAGAGATCTCGCGTCGCCGCCTTCACTCTTCATCACGTTCAAACCGCGTCTCGATTGCGTTTGGTCTGGTGCACCAAGGCCTCCCTCACCGAGACGGGACCAGTGTCTCACGAGTTGGAGGCTGCCGGATTGATTCAGGCACCGGCATTGATGGCAAACGGAAAAAGCGCGTGCGGCTGTAGGATAGAGCCCGCCTCATCCCGCAAGGTCTAACTCAGCACGATCAGTGTCGCCAAACCCAGGAAGGCCATGAAGCCGACGATGTCGGTGACGAAGGTGACGAACACTGACGATGAGACGGCAGGGTCGGCGCCGAAGCGACGCAGGGTCAGCGGCACGAGAATGCCGGCGAGGCCCGCACAGGCGAAGTTGATCAAGATAGCGGCGGCGATCGCGACCGACAGCAGCGCATTGTTGAACCAGATCGCAACGACGATCGCGAGCACAGCGGCAAAGATCGCGCCGTTGGACATAGCGGTCATTGCTTCGCGCAGCACGTAGCGCGGCGCGTTCGACTCGGTGAGATCACGCGAGGCGATGGCGCGCACGGCGACAGCGAGCGCCTGGGTGCCGGCATTCCCACCCATCGAGGCGACGATCGGCATCAGCACAGCGAGCGCGATCAGTTGGTTGATCGAAGCTTCGAAGGCGGAGATCACCCACGAGGCGACGATCGCGGTGCCGAGATTGACGAGGAGCCAGGGCGCGCGGGCGCGGATGGACTTGAAGACAGAGTCAGTCTGCGCAGCTTCGCTAACGCCGGCGAGCTTGAGCAAGTCTTCTTCCGATTCTTCGGTAATGATGTCGACGATGTCGTCGACGGTGACCATGCCTTTGATCCGCCCCGCCTCATCGACCACCGGCGCGGAAGCCATATGATATTTCTGGAAGGTCTGCGCCACCTCTTCCTGGTCCATCTCCGGACGAATCAGAATGAGCGGCGCGCGCATGATTTCGGTCAGCGGCGTGTCGCGGCGGGCACGCAACAGACTTGAAACGCGCACGGCCCCGATCGGCCGCATCAGCGCATCGACGATGTAGATCTCGAAGAACTCGTCCGGCAGTTCGGCGGACTCCGCGCGCATGCGATCGATAACGTCGCCCACTGTGCCCCCTTCGGGCGCGGCGACGTATTCGCGCTGCATGAGGCGGCCGGCCGTCTCTTCTTCGAACGAGAGCGCTTCTTCGACTGCGAGGCGGGTGTCTTCATCGGCGGCGGCGAGAACTTTGCCGAGCTGCTTCTCGTCAATGTCGGCGGCGACGGCGGCGGCGTCGTCGGTATCGAGCTCGCCGAGCGCGTGGCCAACATAATCAGAGGGCAACTCGGGTAGGATTTCCTCGCGGCGCTCCCAGGAGAGTTCGGCAAGGAATTCGGGCGGCAGGTAGCGGCCCACCATCTTGGCGATAGTGAGCGCGGTCTCGAGCGGCACGTGCTCGATGACATCGGCGATGTCGGCCGGATCGAGGTTGGCCAGCGCCCGGCGCAACGCCGGGCCATCATGGTCGCCAGCAGCGCCGATGATGGTGGTGATGAAGTGGGCGTCTTCGGAAGGCGCTTGGCGCACCTGCTCCGCCGCCGGTTCGTTTTCGATGCTCATCGGCGGGCCGTTTTGGCTCGGGGGCGAATGGGATTGGGTTCGCGTTCTCAAAACGCCGCGTTGCGCTCCACGTCAACCCCTCCGCGTCAACTCGGCGCTAGGAATTTCAGGGGTCTAGTGGCTCTATGAAGATACGCACTCAGAACGAGGACGCTATGAAACTCTGGATCGCGGCCCCCGCCGCGTGGTTGCTGCTCTCCGCGCCTGGCTGGGCGCAGGATCATCAGCACGATCACGCGCAGCACGACCACCCCGCCCCTGCCGAGCAGCAGCAGCCCGCGCACGATCACGCGCAGCATGAGCACATGGCGCCGGGCGAGCACGATCACGGCCGGATGCAGCACGACGAGCGGCCCTCGCACGACATGCACGCGATGATGATGGCCAATATGCGCGGCGCGCTGGGGCCCTATGCGATGGGGCGCGACGCCTCGGGCACAGCCTGGCAACCGGATGTGTCGAGCCATGGCGGGGTGCATGGGCATAGTGGCGACTGGATGCTGATGGGGCACGTGATGCTGAACGGCGTCTATGCCTGGGCCGATGGGCCACGCGGCGATGAGAAGGCGTATGTCGCCGGCATGATCATGGGCGCGGCGCGCCGCGATATTGGCGAACGCGGAACGCTAAACCTGCGGGCGATGATGTCGCCAGATCCCTTCATGGGCGCGAATGGCTATCCGTTGCTGATGGCGGCGGGCGAAACCGCAGATGGCGTCGAGCCGCTGGTCGATCGCCAGCACCCGCACGATCTATTTATGGAGCTTTCTGCCTCCTACGCCCATCGCGTCGGTGAGACTTCGTCGGTGTTCGTCTATGGCGGCTTGCCGGGCGAGCCGGCGTTTGGGCCGCCGGCGTTCATGCACCGGATGAGCGCGATGGATTCGCCGGAGGCGCCGCTCACGCACCATTGGTTCGATTCTACGCACATCACCTTTGGCGTGCTGACCGTCGGCGTGACGCATGGGGACTGGAAGTTCGAAGGCTCACGCTTCCGCGGTCGCGAGCCGGACGAAGAGCGCTACGACATTGAGACCGGCGAACTGGATTCAAATTCGATGCGCGTGAGCTGGAATCCGACCGCGAATTGGTCGTTCCAAGCGTCGTGGGCGGATATCACCTCGCCGGAGGCGCTTGAGCCGGATGAGGACGAAGAGCGGTGGTCAGTGAGCGGCATCTATACTCGCCCGCTCGCGGATGGCGGCTGGTGGTCTGCCACGATGGCGTTTGCCAACAAGGAACGCAGCGACGGCGTTTCGCTGGACGCGTGGCTTGTCGAGGCCGCGTGGCATCCGAACGAGAACTGGACCGTGTTCGGCCGCGGCGAAGCGATCGAGACCGATGAATTGGGCTTGGCGCATCATGGCCCGGTGGAAGACGTCGCGCGGCTGAGCGCTGGCGTCATCCGCGATTGGCGGATCAATGAGAACGCGGTGTTTGGCGTTGGCGCCTTGGTGCAGCAGCACTTTGCCTCCGATGCGCTGGAGCCGCTCTATGATGGCGATCCGCAAGGCGCGATGGGGTTTGTTCGACTGAAGATCGGCTAACAGAAACGCCGCCTATTCGCGCGCCATGCCAGCGAGAATGATGTCGACCATCTTGTAGGCGCTCTTCTCCCAGCCGGGTTTGGAGTGCGCCGCGATGCCGATCACGGCACGGAGCAGATCAAGCGGCGCGACATCGAGTTTGATGTCGCCATTCTTGTCGGCGTTCTTGGCCAACGTGGTGATTGCGGTTTCGATGTGGGCGGCTGACGCTTGCAGTTTAGCGCCGGGACCGACGATGGCGTTGAGCGCGCCGATGACGAGTTGCTTGGTCGCGAAATAGCGCACGAAGAGGCGCAGCCATTCGCGCAAGGCTTCGAGCGGTTCTTCGTTGGCGATCAGACGCTCCGCGGCGGCGGCGAGCTTCTCGGATTCGTCGCGATAGACCTCCTGCAGCAGCGCTTCGCGGTTCGGAAAATGGCGATAGAGCGTGCCGATGCCAACGCCAGCCGCACGCGCGATCTCCTCAAGCGGCACGTTGGCGCCCTTTTCGGTGAAAGCGGCCTTGGCGGTTTCGAGCAGCAATGTGCGGTTCTGCTCGGCGTCGGCGCGAGGCTTGCGGGTGGGAACTTTCTTGGACGTCACGAAAATACTGAAACTGGTCGCTTGATAAACGGAGGCCGCCTCCGTATATAACCGGAGGTCGCCTCCCCTTATGCCGAAAACGCAACAGCGAGGCAATCGGCGGGCGACGCGGGATTTCGAATTGGAGATAGTGATGGCCAAGACATTTGGCGCGACCTCGACCACCGACGACGTGCTCGAAGGCGTGAATCTTTCCGGCAAGCGGGTGCTCGTGACCGGCGTTTCAGCTGGGCTCGGGGTCGAAACGGCGCGGGCGCTGGCGGCGCATGGCGCTCACGTGATCGGCGCGGCGCGCGATCTGAAGAAGGCTGAGGGCGCGACGGCCGGCGTCCGCGAAGCCGCCCAAAAAGGCGGCGGCGGCTTTGAGCTGATCGAGGTTGATCTTGCCTCGCTCAAGAGCGTTCGCGCAGCAGCGGATAAGCTGAACGCCGAAGGCAAGCCACTCGATATCGTCATCGCCAATGCCGGCGTCATGGCCACGCCATTCGGCAAGACGGTCGATGGCTTCGAAACGCAATTCGGCACCAACCACCTCGGCCACTTCGTGTTCGTGAACCGGATCGCGCCGCTGCTGCGGCAGGGCGGGCGGTTTGTGAGCCTCGCCTCTTCCGGCCATCGCCGCAGCAATGTTGATCTCGAAGATCCAAACTTCGATCGCGGTGATTACGACCCGTGGGCGGCCTATGGCCGCGCCAAAACGGCGAATGTTCTGTTCGCGGTCGAGTTCGACCGGCGCTGGCGTGATCGCGGCATTCGCGGCGTCGCCGTGCATCCGGGCGGCATACGAACCGAATTGAGCCGTCACATGCCGGAAGGCGCGCTTGAAGAGTTGTTTGCGCGCTTGAACCAGCAAGCGATCGCGGCGGGAAAGGAAGAGTACAAGTTCAAGACCGTGCCGCAGGGCGCGGCGACCTCAGTGTGGGCGGGCGTAGTCGCCAGCGATGACGAAGTCGGCGGCAAGTATTGCGAAGACTGCCACGTCGCCGAAATCACGCAGACCGGCGGCCTTGATCTCAGCACCGGCGTGCGACCCTACGCGCTCGATCCCGAGCACGCGAAAGCGCTTTGGGCCAAGAGCGAAGAATGGGTCGCTGAGAGGTACTAGGCGGCGGAGCATCGCTTTGCCTAAGGCGAGACAGCCTTCGTGGCGCTGGCGCGCTGCGAAGGCTGGTGCGCTCGAGAGGACTCGAACCTCCACGATGTTACTCGCTGCCACCTCAAGGCAGTGCGTCTACCAATTCCGCCACGAGCGCATTTTGCTTGGGAGCCTTGAGCCCCCCGCTTGGTAAGGGCGCGGGGTTACCAGACCCGGTTGGAACGAACAAGGCCCGGGGTCGCCCCCGGGCCCTGCATTTTCAGGTTAGAACCGGCCGCTTAGTTGCTGCTGAGTTCCGAAATCGACAGCGTGGCGCGAGCAGTGCCGCCGCCATAGGTGCCGACCCAAATGTCGTAGAGGCCAGATTGCGGGTTATCGATGCGCATACCCGGGTTGAGGCCGTTGAAACCGCCATCGTCTTCGCAGAGCCACTGGCCGCTCGGCGTCCGAACTACCAACGTGGTGTCGGTCGAGGAGTCTGCCGAAATGACCAGCGGAAGACCGGTCCGACCGGCTGTCCAGTATAGGTCGAAGTCCGGGTTTTCCGAGATGTAGCCGACGCAGGCGGAGCCGAGCGATTGGCGGGCGCTGATGTTGCCGCCAGCTACTAACGGGACGTTGTAGGGATCTGGCGTGAAGCCGGCCGTGAGGCGGACCGAACCGAAGTTCGGGGCGCCTTGCCAATTTTGAGCGGCGGCGACGCCCGCGGAGAGAACAATAGCGGCGGCGGCGATCGCGGCCGCAATACGAAGCTTCTTCATGAAATTCCCCGTCGGTGGTGCGCGCCGGGCTCTGGCGCGCAGGAGTAGTTTGGCGTCCCGCGCCTGAGCCCAAGATGAACCGATTGAAAGGAATCCGTCTACCCCCAAACGGAGGGCGGACCTAAGCAGCGGCGTTAAATTCGTGAACGTCGGCTGGTTCGGTTACCGTGATGCAGAGACGATCATCCTGAATGGTGATCTCGCCTCGCGCAATGGGGTGTCCCGCTGCGAGAATCCACAACTCGTCGGTTTCTTTGGTGCCGAGCGGGATTACCGCCCCCCGGCCCATCCGAAGGAGCTGCTGCATCGGCATCGAACAGCGTCCCAGCACCACGCTCAGTTCGATCTCGACATTGTGGACTTGGCTTTTACCGGACACGCGACGACCCCATTTGATTCTGCTCTAGTCCACCCTGAAAGGGTTGCGGGCACGTGAACGAATGATCGGCTGGGCTGTCTCTCCTGGACTGGTGAATTACGAAACCGCCGTGGCGGCGATGGAGGCACGCGCGGCGGCGATCGCGGCTAGCGAGGCCACTGAGATGGTTTGGCTTCTGGAACATCCCCCGCTCTACACGGCGGGCGTCAGCGCGAAGGATGCAGACTTGCTGGCGCCAGATCGTTTCCCGGTTTTTCGTACCGGTCGCGGCGGCCAATTCACTTATCACGGCCCAGGTCAGCGTGTGGCGTACGTCATGCTCGATCTGCGCACGCGCGGACGCGACGTCACCAAGTTCGTGAAGGATCTGGAGACGTGGATCATCGGCGCGCTCGCCGACTTCAATGTGAAGGGCGAAATTCGCGACGGGCGCGTTGGCGTCTGGGTCGAGCGCAAGGGACCCGGCTGGGCGCGCGAGGACAAAATCGCGGCAATTGGCGTGCGCTTGCGCAAGTGGGTGAGCTTCCACGGCATTGCGTTCAACGTTGAGCCAGACTTGGAGCACTTCTCCGGCATCACACCCTGCGGCATCTCCGCGCCAGAATTTGGCGTCACGAGTTTAGTTGATCTCGGGCTACCCGTTACGATGAGCGATGCAGATGCAGCGCTGCGCGCTTCATTTGAGCGAGTCTTCGGACCGACGGAATTTTCACCGCCGCCGGCATAGGTCGCCTGCGCTAATTGCATCCAAAGCCCTCACCCATCGCATCGCGAGAGACGACGGAGAGAGAAGATGCAAACGCCAGCCGCCGACAGAACCGCCAAGCGCCTCAGCGCGCGGGAGTGGCTCACACGCTACGGCGCGTTCAAGCTTCTCAATCGCGGCGGGCAGCAGGCTCAGCCGCAGGCGTCCATCCCAGCGGATCGAATCGCGGTTCGCGCCTAACACCAACCGCTGCCTCTGCTTTCGTGCAACCAAGATGGCGCGCCTCACGAGCGCGCTCTTGTTCGACCCCGGCGTCATGGGTGCGCAACCCAATGTTAGGGCTCAAGGACCACCGTCGGCGCCGATGACGCGTGATTCTATCCCGGCCATGCTGCGCGCCCAAGCTTGGGGCGGCGCCCAATCGGTCAAGGACGTGGTGGCGAACGTGCGCGCGGCGACCTGGTCGCGCACCTTCTTCACCGGCGTCATGGCTCTGCTCTCGCTGGGCATGATGCCGCTCTGGCTCGCGGCTTCGTGGTTCGCGTTCGCGACTATCTGGGAAATCGGGGCGCGGCCATTCCTAGAAGACAAGCTCGCTCTGCCGGCGGCTGAGCGCTCAGAGGAAGCGGGTTTTGGCTGGCTAGCCGCAATCAACTTCGTCGGCTCGGTTGCCTACACCGCCTACCCGGTCGCGATCTGGGCCACCGGCGCGCCGGTGGGGATGGTGTTGGCGACGGCATGGATGTGCGGATCGGCCAATCATTTGTTTGTCTACTTCGCCGCGAACCGCTGGCTGCTGCTCGCTTGCGGAGGCCCGCTGGCGGTGATGTCGCTGGGCGCGCCATTCGTCACGGGCGGACTGACTATGGAGGCGGCGATCGGTGTCTCGACACTGGGCGCGCTGATGCTGGCGGCGTGCATGTTCGGCCTGGATCGACAGGTGCTCTTGGGTAATTTGGCGAAGCACGCGATGGCGCGCGCCTCGGCCGAGCAAGCCAACGCGGCAAAGTCACAGTTCCTGGCGACGATGAGTCACGAACTGCGTTCACCGCTCAATTCCATCATTGGCTATGCTGAGTTGATCGAGGAAGAAGCCGAACCTGCAATCGCGGAAGACGCAACGAAGATCCGCGGTTCGGCGCGTCAATTGCTGGGCGTCATTGATGTGATCCTCGACATCTCACGGCTTGAGACGGGTTCGATTGAACTGCGGCATGAACGCGGTCCGGTTTCATCAGTGTTGCAGCAATTGCGAGAGGCGGCGCTGCCGTTGGCGACGGTGAACAACAACACGATCACGATCGCCGAAGAAGGCGCGCTGGGCGATGCGGAGATAGATCATGTCCGCCTGCATCAGTGCTTGATGCAATTGGTGTCGAACGCGGCGAAGTTCACGCAGAATGGCGACATTCGCATTGGCGCGCGGCGCGAGGCACTCGGTACGCGCGATCGCCTAGTGTTCAGCGTGCGCGACACCGGGCCAGGCATCTCGCCCGAAGATCAAGCGCGCATCTTCGAACCGTTCGTACACGGCAAACAAAACGCCGTCCGCCGAGGCGACGGCACCGGACTCGGCTTGACCCTGGCTCGGCGTCTGGCGCGGCTCATGGGCGGCGATGTGCGATGCGAAAGCGCACCGGGTCAGGGCGCCACCTTCACCCTGTGGATCGACGCCGGCGCCAACCCGTGAGTTTTTTTGACGAGCGCGTGCGTCCAAAGCTGGCCCAGCCAGCATCTGTGTCAGCAATAGGGCGATGCCCCTAGGCTATGGAGGCTGACAATGGACGCCGATATCTTTGTCCCGTTTGTGTTTTTTGGATTTCTCGCCGCGATCATTCTGGTTCCGACGCTCGCGAAGGAACGCACCAAGCGCTCGGCGCACGATCTTGTGTCGCAGGCGCTCGCCCGCGGCCAGAACCTCGATCCGACGCTCGTCGAGCAACTCACCGCAAACATGCTCGATGAGGGTAACCGCGCCCGCAAGAGTCTAGGAAATGGCGTGATCCTGCTGGCCCTAACCGGCGGCTTCATCGCGGCTGGCTATGTCATGGACGGCTTCGACCCTGGCGGCGACGCACGCCACGGCATGTGGATCCCCGCCGTGATCCTGGGTTCGGTAGGCGTCGCCTTCCTGCTGCTGGCGATCATCGACTACGCCACCAAGCGGCGTTCGCCAGGCTAAGCCCTCTCCTCCCCTCAGCTTTGGGCCAGAGATCCCCGGGTCTCTGGCCTTTGCATTTTTGCGCCCCAGCTGCGACCGTGATGCACTTGCGAGCTATTTGCATTTTGTTATTGCTATCGCCTCTCAAGAACAGAGGCGGGGACAATGCGGAAGCAGGATTTGGGGATCGCGCGGGCGGTCATTCTAGTGACCACCATGCTCACGGGCATCGGCGCTGCCCCCCCGGCGATGGGCCAGATGATCGAAGAGCAAGAACCGATCACGGTGATTGGCCGCCGCCCTGCCTACATCGAAGACACAAGTTCAACCGCAACTCGCACCGACACCGACCTACGCGACGTCCCGCAGTCGGTCTCGGTAATCACCAATGATCTGATCGAAGATCAGGGTATGCGCTCGATGGCTGACGTCGTGCGGTTCGTACCGGGCGTTTCGATGGGCCAGGGCGAAGGCCACCGCGACGCACCGACACTGCGCGGCAACAGCTCGACCGCCGACTTCTTCGTCGATGGCGTCCGCGATGACGTTCAGTACTACCGCGATCTCTACAACGCCGAGCGTATCGAAGTGCTCAAGGGCTCGAACGCGATGATTTTCGGCCGCGGCGGCGGCGGCGGCGTCATCAATCGCGTCACCGAGTGGGCCGGCTGGTCGCCGCACCAAGAAGTGGCGGTCACGGCTGGTTCGTACGGGCAACTACGCGGCGCGGCGGATCTTAGCTTCGTAGTGAATGACGCAGCCGCGTTGCGTTTGAATGCGTTCTACGAGGACACGGACACATATCGGGACTTCGTCAACATCGAACGCTGGGGCGTAAACCCAACCACGGCGCTTCGTCTGGGTGACAACACCGAGCTGCGCGTGGGATATGAGCACTTTGTCGATGACCGCGTTGTCGATCGCGGCGTGCCTTCGCAGAATGGCCGCCCGTGGGAGGGCAGCCGCGAGGCGTTCTTCGGCAATCCGTTCGTGAGCTTCGCCGAGGCTGAGGTGGATTCGGTCTCAGCCCTCTTCGACCACGATTTCTCCAGCAATCTGACGCTGCGCAATCGCACGGTCTATGCGGACTATTACAAATTCTACCAGAACATCCATGCCAACTCTGCGGTCGACGGCCTCGGAAACGTTGCGCTGCAAGGCTACAATAGCACGACAGAACGCGAGAATTTCTTCAACCAGACGGATCTGACCTGGCGCACCAACACTGGCCAGATTCAACACACGATCCTTGCCGGCTTTGAGTTCGGTTCGCAGGAAAGCGACAATACCCGCTCGCCAAACTTCACCGGCTTGCCGAGCGTGAACGTGCTGACGCCGACAACGATGGCTGCGGGCGTCATCCCAACGCCGCCGCAAACGAACAATCATGTCGAAGCAGACATCGCCGCGCTCTATTTCCAGGATCAGATTGCGCTGTCCGATCAATGGCAGATCATAGCTGGCGTGCGTTTTGACCGCTTCGAACTCAGCTTTGACGATCGCCGCGCCGCCAATGCTGATTTCAGCCGCGACGATGACCTCCTCTCACCGCGCCTTGGCGTCATCTATCGCCCGATTGATCCAGTCTCGATCTATGCCAGCTACAGCGTTTCGCATCTGCCGCAGTCCGGCGATCAGTTCTCATCGCTTGATGTGAACACATCGGCGCTCAAGCCCGAGGAGTTCGAGAACGTCGAACTCGGCGTGAAGTGGGACATCACGCCGGACTTGGCGCTCACAGCCGCTGTCTATCAGCTTGATCGCACCAACACTCGCGCGCCTGGGCCTGGGAATACGACCGTGCTTACCGGCTCGCAGCGCAGCGAGGGCTTCGAGATCGGATTGGCTGGTTCGGTGACCGACCGCTGGCGGATCGCTGGCGGCTACGCGTATCAGAACGCCGAAATCACGACGACGACGTCCGCCGCACCAGCGGGCCGCGCTATCGCGCTAACGCCGGAACACACATTCGCGCTCTGGAATAGCTACCGCTTCACGCCGCGCTTCGGCGCAGGCCTGGGCGTGACGCACCAGACCGAATCCTTCGCCGCCATCTCCAATGCGGTGACACTGCCAGAGTTCACGCGCGTCGACCTCGCCTTCTTCTTCGCCGTGACCGATCAGATCGAGGCACAACTCAACATCGAGAACGTGTTCGATGAGGAATATTGGGCGACGGCGCACAACGACAACAACATCACGCCGGGCTCGCCGACGGCGGCGCGGTTCACCTTGCGCACGCGTTTCTGACCGGCGACCATCAAATCTCCGCATTTCCGCACCGCTGACGCCTTGGCGGGCGGCTCTCATCGGGATTACCGATAAGGGCGGGCGGAGCAGCGATGGTTGACTTGAAGGCATGGGTGGTTCTCGTTGCGCTGGTTTTGGCTGGCGGCAGCGCCGCGCGCGCGGACGCGCCGCCGGAGAGCGCCGGCGAGTGGGTGCAAGTGACACCGTCGGCGGTGCGCCTCGATGGCCGGCTCTATGAAGCAACGTGTTCGCACGCCGCGGGCACCGACCCGGCCTACCGCTTCTGGATGCGGCGCGGCACGGCGCCCGGGATCGTCGTGTTCTTCGATGGCGGCGGCGCCTGCTGGGATGACATCACCTGCGCGATCCCGCGCCGACGCGAGGCTGAGCGAGACGATGACGGCTTCTACAAGCCCGAGCTGATCCCGACCGACAACCCAAACCGCTTCAGCGGTATTTTCGATCTGAATAATCCGCGCAATCCTGTGCGCGATTGGAGCTTCGTCTATGTGCCCTATTGCACTGGCGATGTGCACTCTGGGTCAAACACGGCGACCTACACCGATCCAGATACCGGCGCGCCATACCGGATCGAACATCGCGGCTCAGATAATTTCCGCGTTGTGCTCGATTGGATGAAGGACAATCTCCCTCAGCCGCAGCAATTGCTGGTCGCGGGATCGAGCGCGGGCGCTTACGGCGCTTCAACGCACTATGCGCGCATTCGCGCTGCGTATCCGCGCGGCCGCGCTCTGATGCTGGGCGACGCCGGCCAAGGCGTGATGACGCAAGCGTTCCTGGATCAACGAAACTCGAGCTGGCGCTTCGCGCTGCCTCGCAATGTGTTGCCGCGTCATGAGGCCGTTACGCCGGAGACTGACATCGTCGCGCGTTTGGCGGCGCGCTATCCCGCCGATCGGTTTGCGCAGTACACGACTGCGCACGACATCACCCAATCGAGCTTTTACGCGCTCATGGGAGCGGAGAACGCGTGCGTTGCCTGGACCAATGCGATGGTCACCGGCCTTGAACGCCGCCAACACGTTCGGAACTTCCGCTCGTATCTAGCATCGGGCGAAACTCACGCGATTTTGCGCACGCCGCGCTTCTACACTGAGCAAAGCGGCGGGACGCCGCTGGCCGAATGGTTGCGGGCAGCGCTCAGCCCAGACGGTGCGGGCTGGCAGAACCGCGAGTGCCATGACTGCATGGTCCGCCCGACGCGGTGCGCCTACTAAAATACCGCCTCAGCTTCACCGCCCATCATTTGCTGGCGCACCAGCGGAATCGGCGGGCCGCCATAGCTCAGGAACGCGTCGTGGAAGTCGTGCCAGGCTTCGCGGCCGCCACGTGACGCAGTCCAATCTTCGCGCAGACGCCGGATCAGCAGCTTGCCGAGCGTGTAGTTGAGATAAGCCGGATCGTAAGTGCCGCGCGCCGCCTGTTGGCGTGCGTTGCCCTCATCCTGATAGCACTCGTTGACGAACATCTCGCGTGACTGATCGACCGTCATCCGGCCGGTGTGCATGAGAATGGCAGAAAGGAAACGACAATCTCGGCGCAGTGCGTTCGAGATTTGCCCGACGTGAGTTTCCGCGTCCCCGTTCCCGAGTCCCGCATCCCACATCATCTCTTCGGTGTAGTGCGCCCAGCCTTCGGCGTAGGCGTAACCAACGAAGACGCGGCCGAACTGGTTCTGTGAACGGTTCGCGTGCAGGAAGTTCAAAAAGTGGCCTGGCCAGACTTCGTGTGCGGAGACGAACAGGAGTTCGGCTTGGCCAGGCACGAAGTCACGCTGCACTTGCACCGGCCACGATGGGTCCGGCGGCGCGATGTAATAGACGGACGGCAGGTTCGTCTCATACGGGCCCGGGATGTCGATGTAGGCGAAGTTCTGCCGGCGGAATGGCGGCGCTTCGGCGACCTGCGCCTCTTCCGTGCCGGGAATGGTGACCAGGTTTTGGTCGACGATGAATTGGCGCAGGCCCGCGAGCTGCGCGCGGGCGCCTTCAACCGAGCCGCCTTCAGGTTTATGCGCGCCCATGCGCGCCATGCATTGCGGGATCGTCGCTCCGGGCGCGAAGCGCGCGCAGGCTTCCTGCATTGCGGCTTGGTTGCGCGCCAGATCTTCGCGGCCAATGCGCTCGATCTCCTCTAGCGGAAGATCAACCATCTCGGTGTCGCGCAGCATTTGCGAGAAACGCTCGGCCCCGAGAGCAAAATCGTTGGTGGCGCTCGCGCGTTGAGCCTCTACCCAGTCGGACAATTCACGCATCGCCGTCGAAGCGACGTTAGATGCTTCCGTCAGCTCGCTTTGCAGTGCAGCGTCGTTCACTTCCGCGAACGCGGCCTTGCCGTCGCCTTGGTAGTAGTCCGCAAGACCGCCGAAGGAAGCGCGGCCGAAATTAACGAAGGTGAGCGGCATTGGCGTGCGGAGGTTGGCGCGGATCTGCGCCGCCGCGTTGGGGATGGCGCGCAGATATTGGATGTAGGCGCGCAGGCGCACATCAGCGGCGGCGTACGGGCGTGCGACGTACAAGGAGGGACTCAGCGCACCCATGTAGAAAGCGGGGTTGGTGTGCGGCTGATCGGCGGTTTCGAGCCAAAAGAGCTGGCCACGCGCGACCGCGACGAGATACGCGCGCTGGAAGCTCTGTTCTTCGCTCAAGCCGCGCATGGCTTCAGCCTGGGTGATGCTGTCGCGCAGGAAGGTCTCGGCGGCGGCGAGGCCTTCCTCGCTCCAATCCGGCAAACGGCCATCGAACTCGTGACGGCCTTGGCCCGCGCCGAAGGTGGGATCGATCTCGAATGCGCGCTCAATGAAGTTGTTCTGGAAATCCGCCCAGCGCGAGCCGGTCTGGTTGCAGCCAGCAAGCGTCAGCAACGCGACAGCCGCGAGCGCGAGAAACCTGTTCATAGCAATCCCCTTCGGCGCCGAACTTGGCCCAAGGCGACGCCGGGAGCTAGCGGCAAATCGACGAGCGCGGCTCAGCCGTAGTTGAATTCCGCACCGGCAAGGTCGATCGCCGGGAATTCATCCTTCTCGCGCCAGTAGTCCTGCGTATGCTGCCATTCGTATTTGGAGCCGCGCTTCGGCAACAGATCCATACGGCGCATGAGATAGCCCGGGTTGAAGTTCTCCGGGTCGATCCAAGGCAGGATATCCATGCCCTTGTCTCTTTCTGGGATCGCCACTTCCACGCGGCGCACGCCGTTCTCGTCCATGTGTTTCAGCAGGCGGCAGACGAAGTCCCCGAGCAGATCGACGCGCAACGTCCAGCTGGCGCGGAAATATCCGAATACCCAGACCATGTTCGGCACGCCGGTGAACATCATGCCGCGATATGTGACGGTCTTGGAAAAATCCACCGGCTCATCGTCAACTTTGAACGGGATGCCGCCGAGCACGCTCAAATTGAAACCGGTCGCCGTAACCACAATGTCGGCTTGGAGCTCCTGACCAGACTTGAGGAGCACGCCTTTTTCGGTGAAGCGATCGATCTCGTCCGTCACCATGGTGGCCTTGCCGGCGGCAATGCCCTGGAAGAGATCGCCGTCGGGTACAAAGGCAATGCGCTGGCGCCAAGGGCGATAGCGCGGCGAGAAGTGCGTCATATCGTAGTCGGGGCCGAGGAACATCCGAACGCCGGCGAGCAATTCTTCCCGCAACGGTTCCGGATCTTCGAACGAGCGTTTGGTGAACTGGTCCTGATCGTAAAGGATCTTCTTTCGCGCGATGTCGTGAATGGTCATTTCATCGACGCCGATGGTGCGCAGCGTTTCAACCAGTTCGTTGATGTTGCGCCCAGGAATGAAATAGGTCGGCGAACGCTGCAGCACGGTGACGTGCTTGCACTCGCCGGCGATTGCGGGAACGACAGTCGCGGTGGTGGCGCCGGAGCCGATGACGAGAACGTTCTTGTTCTCGAGTTCTATATCTTTCGGCCAGGTCTGCGGGTGCACGATCTGGCCTTTGTAGTCCTGCATGCCGGGCCAGTCGGGCGTGTAACCCTGGGCGTGCTCGTAATAGCCCTGGCACATCCAAAGGAAGTTGCAGGTGAAGACGCGGCGTTCGCCTGTGTCCGAGCGTTCGGACTCGACGGTCCAAAGATTGGTTTCGCGCGAGAACGCGGCTGACGTGATCTTGTGCTGGTAGCGGATGTGCGGCGCCAGACCGTTCTCTTCGATCACATTGCCCATGTAGTCGAGGATTTCGGCTGCGCTTGCTATCGGCGGACCGATCCACGGTTTGAAGCGATAGCCGAACGTGTGCAGGTCGCTGTCGGAGCGAATCCCGGGATAAGTGTGCATCAGCCAAGTGCCGCCGAAGCTCTCAAGCGCTTCGAGCACGACGAAGGATTTGCCTGGGCATTGCTGCTTCAGGTGATAGGCCGAGCCGATGCCTGAAATGCCGGCGCCGGCGATAAGGACGTCGAAATGTTCGCTCATGAGACTGCTCCGGCAAGCATGCTCAACTAGGCGTGGCCCCGAGCCTTGAGGCAAGTCAATTTACGCCACGTGAGGTAAGCGCTTCGGAGCAACGATCCGCCAATAGAGCCAACCCATCATGGCGCCGGTCAGCGCGGGAGCAATGTACTGCGCGAGAAACGCCGCCGGATGCGCCATCGGCGCGACAACCCCATCTGCAGTCTCAAGGGAAAACTCCACGAGCCCGTCAGAATTGCAGATCGCAAAGCAAGCCACTGTTAGAACCGAGCATTCCAGAATGGGACGCGGCCAAGAAATGCTGCGAGCGGCAAACACCGCCACGAGAAGCAAGATGCCGCCGCCAAAGAGCAGACCGACGGCCGCGACTGCCGCAACGATGGCGAGGGTGCTCCAGAATTCGGATGCTTGCTCCGGATCAACCCAGAGATTGAGCCCCGATAACGCGACGCCAAAGAAAAGCGAAGCGCCGAGAGCCGCAAACAGCCAGGCGCCAATCGCGCGCCAAGAAAAGCGCCAGTCGTTCACCCGAGTTCGATCATGACTTCGTCCGCTGCCACGGAGGCGCCGGCGGCGACATGGACTTTGCTGATCACGCCGTCGCGTTCGGCGCGGATGATGTTTTGCATTTTCATGGCTTCAACGACAGCGACCCCCTCACCGCTCTTCACTTCCTGGCCGGGCTTTACGTCGACGGTAATGACGAGGCCAGGCATGGGAGAGACGATCAGCTTTGAGGTGTCGGCTTTCTGCTTCTCGGGTATCTTCTTCAAGAGCTCGGCGCCGCGCGGGGTAGCGACTTGGGCGAGCACGGTGACGCCACGGTGGCGCAGCGTGTAGCCGCCAGGCGCGGTTCTGATTTTCACCGAGAACGGTTTGCCGTTGAACTTGCCGCTAATGATCCGCGCGCCCGGGCGTGCTGTCGTGTCGACGCGATAGGACTTGCCGTCGATGGTGACAGCAGCGCCCGCGTCGTCGAGATCGACGTTGGTGAGGTGGTGGGCGCCGTTGAGGATGACAGTCCAATCGCGCTGCCAGTTTTTCACGCCGCCGTTCAAGCCGCCGCTGATGTCGCGGGCGCGGCGGGCGGTGAAGGAGCGCGCGAGCGCTGCGACTGCGATCAGCAGCTTTTCCTGCTCGCTCGTCGGCGGTACGCCTTCGAAGCCGTCCGGGAAATGTTGCTTGATGTAGGCGGTAGTGAAGTCGCCTTTGCGGAAATCTTTCTCCTCCATCACCGCGCCGAGAAACGGGATGTTGTCGGCGATGCCGTCGATGAGGAAGTTGTCGAGGGCGGCGGCCTGCGCGTCGATAGCGGCGATGCGGGTCGGGCCGTGAGTGATGAGCTTGGCGATCATCGGATCGTAGAACATCGAAATCTCGTCGCCTTCGCGAACGCCGGTTTCGTTGCGGAGCGTGATGTCGCCGGTTTTTCCTTCGGCGGGCGCTTGGTAGGCGCGGAGGCGGCCAATGCTCGGCAGGAAGTTGCGGTAAGGATCTTCGGCGTAGATGCGGCTTTCGATGGCCCAGCCTTTGATCTTTAGATCTTTTTGTTTGAACTTCAGCGGCTCGCCGGCGGCGACACGGATCATTTGCTCGACAAGATCGAGGCCGGTGATCATTTCCGAAACCGGGTGCTCGACCTGGAGACGCGTGTTCATCTCGAGAAAGTAGAAGCTTTTGTCGGCGCCGCTGGCGACGAACTCGACTGTGCCGGCGCTATCGTAGTTCACGGCGCGCGCAAGGGCGCAGGCTTGTTCGCCCATTGCCATACGGGTTTTGTCGTCGAGCAAGGGCGACGGCGCTTCTTCGATGACCTTCTGGTTGCGGCGCTGGATGGAGCATTCACGCTCGAAGAGATGCACGACGTTGCCGTGCTTATCGCCCATCACTTGGATTTCGATGTGGCGCGGGGCGGTGACGAATTTCTCGATGAAGATGCGGTCGTCGCCGAAGGCGCCTTTGGCTTCGGCGCGGACAGCCGGGAAGCCCTCTTCCACTTCCTTGCGATTGTAGGCGACGCGGATGCCCTTGCCGCCGCCGCCGGCGCTGGCTTTGATCATCACCGGGTAGCCGATGTCTTCGCTGATCTGGACGGCGTGCTCGACGCCTTCGATCTCGCCGATGAAGCCCGGCACGCAGGAGACGCCGGCTTCGGCGGCCGACTTCTTGGACTCGATCTTGTCGCCCATGGCGCGGATTGCGTGGGCGTTGGGGCCGATGAAGACGATCTTCTCGGCTTGTAGGCGATCGGCGAACTCAGCCTTCTCGGAGAGGAAGCCGAAGCCTGGGTGAATCGCTTGGGAGCCAGTTTGTTTGGCGGCGGCGACGATCTTGTCGATCACGAGATAAGATTGCGCGGCAGGCGGCGGGCCGATGAAGACGGCTTCGTCGGCCATGTCGACAGCAAGGCTGTCGGCGTCGGCTTCGGAAAAGACGATGGCCGTCTTGATGCCGAGGCGGCGCGCGGTGCGGATGATACGGACGGCGACTTCGCCGCGGTTGGCGATCAGGATTTTGTCGAACATTGGGGGCGGTGTTAGCGGGGTTTATCTGGTTCGTCACCGGGGTAAGCTTCGGGCATGAATCGTCGTGAGGTCCTCCTGGGCGGCGTAGCCCTCGCCGCTTGCTCGCAACCGGCGCAAAGCCAGGCGCCCGTGACGCCGTTTCCGATGCGACGTGGCGTAAATCTAGGCAACGCGCTCGAGGCGCCGAACGAGGGTGACTGGGGCTATCGGATCGAGCTGCCGCATCTGGATGCGATCCGCGATGCGGGCTTCGATGGTGTGCGGTTGCCGGTGCGGTTCGATGCGCATGCGGGGTCGACGCCGCCTTACGCGTTTGGCGGGAATTACTGGCGGCGGATAGATGAGATCGTCGATCACGCGCTCGGGCTTGAGCTCAAGGTGCAGCTCGACATGCATCACTACGAGCGGCTGATCAGCGAACCGGCGCGGCAGCGTGATCGGTTCCTTGGGATGTGGAGCGTGATCGCGCATCACTTCCACGGCGCGCCAGCTGGTTTGATGCTGGAGCCGTTCAATGAACCGAATGGTCCGAATTGGAGCAATGGCGCGCTGATGGACTTGCAGCGCGATGTCGTTGAGGTGATCCGCGATCGCGACGGCGCGGACCGGTTGATCGTACTCGGACCTGGCAATTGGCAGAACATAGATGCGCTACGCGATTGGCGCCCACCCGAGGGCGAGAATTTCGCAGTGAGCGTGCACTACTATGAACCACATGCATTCACCCATCAGAGTGCGGAATGGATGGGTGCGGATGCGCCAAACTTCGGGCGCGAATGGGGAAGCGGCGAAGATCGCGCGCAGGTGCGTGAGCATTTGATGAGCGCGGTCGATTGGGGCGCGCGGCGTGGCTACGCGATCCAGCTCGGTGAGTTTGGCGTGAACCGGGCGCTGCCGGTGCAGCAGCGGGCGTTGTGGACGCGCACGGTGCGTGAGCTTTGCGAAACGAACGCCATGGCGTGGTGCGTGTGGGATTTCGCGGGCGCGTTTCCGATTTGGGATCGGGAAACGGGCGCACTTATTCCGCTGATGCGAGATGCGTTGTTCGCCTAGTAATCGAACATCTTCTCGTCGCGCTCGGCGCGGCGTTTGGCTTGCGACACAATGTGGGCGGCAAGTTCGTCGCGGGTCAGCGAGGGCGTGACGCCGCTCGGATCGAGATTGTGTTCGGCGACGAGCGCGCGGAGCGCGCCGAGGTCTTGATCGGCGAGCGCTGCAGCTAGGCCCTCTTCGCCGCTTTTGCGGAAGATGCCGGCGGGATTGATGTCTGGCGCCGCCATGGCGGGTTCTGCGACCGGCTCAGCAGCCGCTGGCTTTGCGCGCTTTGTCTTGGCGGGTGCTGGCTGCGCCGGCTCGTCCTGCGCGACCTCTTCCAACACCTCGTCCGGCACGTCACGGCGGCTGTCGTGACGTTGCAGAACCGCGTCGAGGCGATCGGCGAAATCCGGGTTGCGCTTCGCTTCGCGGCGGATTTCGTCGAACAGACGGTCGAGCGTTTTGTTGAGGCTCATAGACTCGGCGCGACCTCGACCTTGCTCTGGAATTCTTCGCCGAGCTTTTTGATCGTGTTGGCCATCGAGCCGTACTTCTGCTCGAAGGTGCGGGGCGTTTCAGACCATTCCGCCGCTTTGGCGATATCCACGTTCTGGGGAATGCGCACGTCAAACATCGCGTCGCCGAGATTGTCTTTCAGCAGAGAGGCTTCCGAGCGGTGCAGCGAGAAGCCGTCTTCGTACTTGGTGGCGAGCACCATGAGTTGGCTCGGGCCGCCGCGGCGTTCGTTGATTAGACGCAGCGCGCGCTTGCGAAAGGTGATGAGGCCGAGACGCGAGACGTAGTCCGGGATCGATGGCACCAGGATGGTGTCGGCGGCAATGAGCGCGGCTTCGGCGAAGAGCGAGATGCCTGGCGGGCAATCGATCAAGATGTAGTCGTAATCGTTCAGCACGTTCTTCAGGCCGTTGGCGAAGCGTTCGAGGATCCACTTTTGGATCATGTCGATCTGGAAGCCGCGCTTGACGAAGCTCTCGATCATGTCGCGTTCGACGATGCGAAATTCCGGCGCTGAGGCGCAAAGCGCGACATCGGGCTTGCCTTTCAGATCACTGACGTTCTTCTCGATCAGCTGTTTGAACGGCTTCGGCTTCTGCTGGACGATGTAGCTCTCAAAATAGAAATCGAGCGTGCGCTCAGCCTCGCGCATGCTGTTCCACTTCTCGGGACCGGCGACCATGATCGACGCATTGGTTTGCGGATCGAGATCGATGACGAGCACACGACGGCGCTGGTGATGCGCAAGCGTTTCGGCGAGCGAGACAGTCGTCGTCGATTTACCGACGCCGCCCTTCATGTTGATCACCGAGATGATACGCGCGGGCATTCTTGCCCCTTTCTTTTCGTCCATAATTTTTGAACCCCGGACGGTCGGCGCGGAGGGTTAGTTTCTGGTAAATTTGGGTCAAGCGGCCATGGCGCCTTTCCCCACTGCAATCCGAATGTGAATCTCAGTCAGGGTTCAGCAGAGCGGCGCCATTGTGTGTCTCGAGGACACTTGAGACATGAGACGACAAGGATCGTCTCGGGAGCGCAAAGTACCATGAAGACGAAGTTTTTTGCCGCGGCTCTAGCGGCGCTGACACTCGCCACCGCCGGCGCCGCCTCGGCGCAGGACTTCCGACGCGGCGACCGTGACCGGGATTGGGATCGCGGCGACTGGCGCGGCCGCCAGGAGATCACCATCCGCAAGGATGGCCGCGTGATGGTGTTCGATCGCAGCGACCGCATGTTCTACCGCTTGCAGGATCGCCCGTTCCGCTTCGAACCAGGCCTGACCTATGCCTACACCGACCGCTGCAATCGCCAAGGCTGCATCGCGTTTGTGTTCGACAACCGCCACCGCCGCCCGATCGACCGGATTTTCGCGCCGCACCTGCAAATGCGTGGCTACGCGTGGCGCGAAGCGCGTGACTTTGACCGCAACTACAACCGCTTCGGCCGCTACGACCGGGACGAACGCAACTGGAATAACGACGATGACCGCAATTATCGTGATGGCCGCGACGGCCGCTTCGATGATCGCCGTGACGATCGCAATCGCCGCGACCGCGGTGACTGGCTCGAAGGCGGCCCGACGCAGCACCGCTAAGCGCCGGCACTAATGTGGAGCGATGCGAGGCGTCGGCTTAGGCCGGCGCCTCGTGGTCGTGGCTGACGGGTTCGCCCATGAGGACGAGTTCTTCGGCGGCGGTGGGATGGACGGCGCAAGTCGCATCCCACTGCGCCTTTGTGAGCTTGGCTTTCACAGCCACCGCCGCGACTTGGATGATTTCCGGCGCGTCCGCCCCAGCGATGTGAACACCCAGAACCTGATCGGTCTTCACGTCGACAATCATTTTCATCAGCGTGCGCTGCTCATTGCCGGCAAGGATATGCTTCATCGGCCTGAAGGTGGAGCGATAGACCTTAAGTTTGTAGCCCTTCTCTCTAGCGTCCTCCTCGGTGAAGCCAACCGCGCCAACTGGTGGACGTGAGAACACGGCGCTAGGGACATCGGCGTGGTCGAACGCGGTCGGCGTGTTGAGGAATTCGGTGGCGACATAGGCCATGGCTTCACGGATGGCGACGGGCGTGAGGTTCACGCGGTCGGTGACATCACCCACGGCCGAGATGTGGGGAACACTTGAGCGGGAATATTCGTCCACCACAATGGCGCCGCGCCCATCGAGGCGGACGCCGGCGGCTTCGAAGCCCATATTCATGGTGTTGGGTACGCGGCCAACGGCCCACAGCACTTCATCAGCCTCTATGCGCATCGAGTTCGAGAGCGTCACCAACTTGCGATTACGCGCCAGTGGCGCGAGTTCCTCAATTGTGGCGGCGCTGATGATGTTGACGCCGCTGCGCGCAAGATCGGCATGAACATGCGCGCGCACATCGTGATCGAAACCGCGTAGGATGCGTTCACCGCGATAGACGATAGTGGTTTCGACACCGAGGCCCGAGAACACCGTCGCGAACTCGCACGCGATGAAACCACCGCCCGCGATGACGACGCGCGACGGCAGCTCATTCAGCAGGAAGGCGTCAGTCGAGGTGATGCCCAGCTCTTGTCCGGGTGTCTCTTCTGGCCGGTAAGTATGACCGCCAGTCGCGATGAGAATCTTATTGGCGCTCAGGTAACGGCCTTCGCGAACAAGGCGGATGGTATGGGGATCGGTGAGAACGGCGCGATCTTCGAATATCTGAACGCCGGCCTTGTTGAGATTTTCGAGGTAGAGGCTGCTCAGCCGGTTCACTTCATTCTGCACGGCGTCGCGCAGTGTCGGCCAATCGAAGCGCGCCCAGTCGACCGTCCAGCCGAAGCCCTTGGCATCGCGGAAGGCCTGCGAATATTCCGAAGCATACACCAAGAGTTTCTTCGGCACGCAGCCGCGCAGCACGCATGTGCCACCCACTTGCACCTGCTCAATAATCGCAACCTTGGCGCCCGTGTTCGCCGCCAGCCGCGCCGCGCGCACCCCGCCCGAGCCTGCGCCAATGACAATGAGATCGTAGTCGTGTTGGGGCATTGGCCCTCCGGTCGCTTAGTGCGCCACCTTCATATAGGCAGGCAGCCAGCTCTCGTGAGCTTTGCGCAAATCTTCGAGCGAAACCCTGTCGCGGTTACTTGATGAGCCAAGATAACTGATTTCGCTGCCGCCAGCTTCGCCGACGACGAGGTAACTCACTCCGGCGGCGCGGGCACGCTGGTCGAGGGCGTCGAGCTTGTTGGAGGCGACGGCGATCAGGTAGCGGGCTTGATCTTCGGCGTAGAGGAATTGCGCGTCCGTCAAATCGCCTTGGTAGCCGAGCGTGACGCCGACATTCGAGCCGAGCGCCATTTCGGCGGCGGCGAGGCCGAGGCCGCCGTCGCTGAGATCGTGCGCGGCGCGGACTGTGCCGTCGGCGATGAGGCTGCGGACGAAGTCGCCGTTCTTCTTTTCGAGAGCGAGATCGATCTTGGGCGCGGCGCCGCCGAGCTTGAAGAGATCGCGCGCGTAGATCGATTGGCCGAGAGGGCCGGTCGTGTCGCCGATGAGGACGAGCGTGTCGCCTTGCTGGAGCTTATCGGCAGTGGCGCGGCGTTCGAGATTATCGAGGATGCCAACGCCACCGATGGCCGGTGTCGGCAAGATCGCTTGGCCGTTGGTCTCGTTGTAGAGCGAGACGTTGCCGCTGATCACCGGGAACGAAAGTTCGCGGCAGGCTTCGGCCATGCCTTCGATGGCGTGGACGATCTGACCCATGATTTCAGGCTTTTGCGGATTGCCGAAATTGAGATTGTCGGTGACGGCGAGCGGGCGCGCGCCGGTGGCGGTGAGATTGCGCCAGGCTTCGGCGACGGCTTGCTTGCCGCCTTCGTAGGCATCGGCTTCGACGTAGCGAGGCGTGACGTCGCAGGTCATGGCGAGCGCCCGTTGCGAGCCATAGAGGCGGACGATCGCAGCGTCGCTGCCGGAGTCAGCGAGCGTGTCGCCCATGACATGGCGATCGTATTGCTCCCATATCCAACGCTTGGAGGCTTGATCGGGTTGCGAGAGCAAAGCCATGAGCGAGGCCGCGAAGCCCGGATACTCATCGGTGAGGCGCTTCTGCTCGCCATCCGTCAGCGGGATGGCTTTCAGCGGTTGCACATACGGGCGTTCATACTTCGGCGCTTCGTCGGCGAGCGGGCCGAGTGGGATGTCGCAGACGATTTGGCCGTGCCAGCGGAGCGTGAGATTGCCAGTGTCGGTGGTTTGACCGATTACGGCGGCGTCCAGCCCCCACTTTTCGAAGATGCGCTTGGCCTCGGCTTCGCGGCCGGGTTTCAGCGTCATCAGCATGCGCTCTTGGCTTTCCGAGAGCATGAACTCATAGGGCGTCATGCCCTCTTCACGCGCGGGCACAGCGTCAAGATCAAGCAGGATGCCAGCTTCGCCTTTTGACGCCATCTCGACCGACGACGACGTGAGGCCAGCGGCGCCCATGTCCTGTATGCCGATGATCGCGTCGGTGGCCATCAGTTCGAGGCAGGCTTCGATGAGGAGCTTCTCGAGGAAGGGGTCGCCGACTTGCACGGTGGGCCGTTGTGCGTCTGAGTCATCGTCGAACTCGGCGCTCGCCATGGTCGCGCCATGAATGCCGTCGCGGCCGGTCTTGGCGCCGACATAGACGACAGGATTGTTCGCGCCTTTGGCGGCGCTGGTGAAAATCTTGTTCTTATCGGCAATGCCGAGACAGAAGACGTTGACCAGGATGTTGCCGTTGTAGCGGGCATCGAAATTGGTCTCGCCGCCGATCGTCGGCACACCGACGCAATTGCCATAGAAGCTGATGCCGCTGACAACGCCATCGACGAGCTTGCGTGTCTTCGGGTGCGCAGGTTCGCCGAAGCGGAGCGCGTTCATAATGGCGACGGGGCGCGCGCCCATCGTGAACACGTCGCGCAAAATACCGCCTACGCCAGTCGCGGCGCCTTGGAACGGCTCGATGAAGCTTGGGTGGTTGTGGCTTTCCATCTTGAAGATGGCGGCCAGCCCCTCGCCAATATCGATAGCGCCGGCGTTCTCGCCCGGGCCGTAGATCACGTGCGGCGCTTTGGTCGGGAATTTGGCGAGGTGGACGCGGGTGGATTTGTAGGAGCAGTGCTCGCTCCACATGACCGAAAAGATGCCCAGCTCGGTCGTGTTCGGCGTCCGGCCGAGCTTACCGAGAACGAGGTCGTATTCGTCCTTGGAGAGGCCGAATTCTTCGGCGAGAGCCAGAGTTCCTGGCGCGAGCGGATCTAGGGACATGGGGGGCAGATAGCGTGTGTCGCCTAGGGCGGCAATTGGCCGTCCCGACCCACCGGCGCAGGGCTCCTGCCCGAGCGGAACGTGGCGGCAACTCGACAAGCGGCGGCCCCAGGATTACTCCCGAAGCACGAGGAGACCTCCCATGCGCGAAATTCCGATTTCCGAAATCCAAACCCTGGTTGGCCAGGAGATCGGCGTGTCCGATTGGCTGGAAATCACCCAGGACCGGGTCAATCGTTTCGCGGACGCGACGGGCGACCACCAGTGGATCCACGTGGACGTCGAGCGGGCCACCAAGGAACTCGGCGCGCCGATCGCGCATGGCTATCTTGTGCTCTCTCTGATCCCGTTCCTGGCGAAGAACATTATCAGCTACACGGGCGTCTCGCGCGGCATCAATTACGGCTCCAACAAGGTCCGAGTTCACCAACATGGTGCCGGTCGGCTCGCGACTGCGGATGCGCGCCAAGATGCTTTCGTGCGAGCCGCGTGGCGGCGGCTACCAAGTCACCAATGAGTTCACACTTGAGCTCGAAGGCCAAGAACGCCCGGCCTGCGTGGCGGAAGTCGTTTCGCTGGTCTTCCCGGGCTGATGCTCACTTTCGTTGAAGCGATTTCACTCGCCGGCGATCGCAACAAACAAAACGACGACACGCTGGGCTTTCAGCAGAAGTCCGCGTGGGTGATTGATGGCGCGACTGATTTAGGCGAAACGCCGCTGACTAAGACCGCGTCGGATGCAAGCTGGATCGCGCAAAGCGCCAACACAAGCTTGAGCGCCTGGACCTATGGCGACTTGCGCGAAGCGGTGCGAAGCGCGAGTGAGGCAGCGGCGAGCGCGTTTTCGTATCTGACGCGCGGGCAAAACGTAGAGCGCTGGCAACTACCGACAGCTTCACTGCTGATGCTGACCGAAAACGAAAGCGGCGTCATCGAGGGCATCGACATCGGCGATTGCCGCGTGTTCGCGCTCGATGCCAACGGCCTACAGGTCGCGGGCGGGCATGGCGGTGTCGATGACGAAGTGAAGTTCGCCGCTTCGCAACCCGATCCGGGAAAGCCACTCCTGAAACGTCAGGCGGCAATCGCAGCGCTGCGGCGGGCGCGTGCTGCGATGAACCAGGAGGGCGGCCGGCGTTGGTCGTTCAGCTTGCAGCCAGCGTGCGCCGATCACGCGCGGGCATGGACGCTAGCCCTGAAGAAGCCTGCACACTTGCTCTTGATGACCGATGGCTTCTCGGCGCTGGCCGATCGCTACCACGTCTACGAGCCGGCGGACCTGGTAAAGGCTGCAATCGCTGGCGGACTGCAGGATCTGGGGCGAGAATTGAGGGCCTATGAACAGGCCGACGCCTCGGGCGCACGCCATCCGCGCTTCAAGACCAGTGACGATGCGACCGCAATTCTCCTACGTCTGACGTAAGCATTTGACCCAACCCGGCCAGTCCTCGCAGAAGGCGAACCATGAACCGTCGTGAAATTCTCCAGGCGAGCGCGGCCCTGCCCGTCGCCGTCCTCCTTCCCGCTTGCGCTTCCACGGAAACAACCATGCCAGATGCGACCCCGCTTGCCCCGCCTGTCGCGCGTATTGAACCGAAGACGATAACGCAGCTCGGGCGAACGCGCGTGGACAACTACGCGTGGCTCAAGGACGACAATTGGCAAGAAGTGATGCGCGATCCTTCGCTGCTGAAGGCCGATATCCGCGCCTACATCGAAGAAGAGAACGCCTATCGCGAACAGCAGATGGCGCCGACGGCCGAACTGCAGGAACGCATCTATCAAGAGATGCGCGGCCGGACGAAGGAAGACGATAGCTCGGTGCCGGCGCCAGATGGCCCGTGGGAATATTATCGGCGCTTCGAGACTGGCGCACAGCATCCGAAGTACGCGCGTCGGCCGCGCGGCGGCGGCGCTGAAGAAGTGCTGCTCGACGTCGATGCGATGGCGCAGGGCAAGACGTTTTACAAAGTGGTCTCCGCGCAGCACTCGCCGGATCACGCTTACATTGCGTACGCGGTCGACGAGCAAGGCTCGGAAATCTATACAGTCTACATAAAGCAACTGCACACGGGCGAAGTCCTCCGAAATCCGATCCGCGATTGCACAGGTGACTTCTGCTGGGCGCCAAGTTCGCTGTACCTTTACTGGACATTCCGTGACAACAACGGACGCCCGGCAAAGGTCTATCGCCGCAACATGCTCGGCGGCGAAGACGTGCTGATATACGACGAGCCGGATGATGGTTTCTTTCTCAGCGTGAGCCCAACGGAGAGCGGGGACTATGTCCTGATCAGCGCCGGCAACGGCAGCCAGTCGGAATATTACACGATCTCCTCGTCGAATCCTCTCGCGCAGCCAAAGCTGTTCAGCCCGCGCGAGCCTGAGATGCTCTATTCGCCGACGCACTGGGATGGCCGCTGGTACATTGTCACCAACGCCGATGACGCGGTCGACTTCAAGATCATGACAGCCGAGGAAGATCAGACGGGCCGCGCGAATTGGCGTGAATTCCTTCCTCATCAGGCCGGTAGTTACATTCTCGGCCTTCATGCGACGAAGGATTACCTCGCGCGCGCGGTGCGTTCGAACGCGCTGCCGCAGATCGTGATCCGCAATAAGCGCGGAGCCGAGCACAGCATTTCGCTGACAGAGTCGGCGTACAATATTGAGATGGCCAGCGGCTATGAATGGGATACCGCGACGCTGCGCTACATTTATGAATCGCCGACAACGCCGCTCAAGTGGTTCGACTACGACATGGGCGCGAAGACGCAGGTGCTGCGCAAAACCCAGGAAATTCCGTCAGGCCACAATCCCGACGACTACCAAACCGGCCGCTTCTTCGCGACGGCAAGCGATGGCAAGCGCATTCCGATCACCATCCTGATGAAGCGCGGCACGCCGCTCAACGGCACCGCCCCGCTCTACCTCTACGGTTACGGCTCGTACGGCATCTCGATGGACGCCGACTTCTCGATCCGGCGGTTTAGTTTGGTCGATCGCGGCTGGATCTATGCGATCGCGCACGTACGCGGCGGGTCGGAAATGGGCTTCGGCTGGTTCCAGGATGGACGGCGCTTCAACAAGCGCAACACGTTCACGGATTTCATCGCTGTCGCGGAAGAGCTGATCGGCGCGGGCTACGGGCGGCCGGGCAACATCGTCTGCGAAGGCCGTTCAGCCGGCGGCTTGCTGATGGGCGCCATCAACAACATGCGGCCTGATCTCTGGGCCGGCGTGATTGGCGGCGTGCCGTTCATCGATGTGATCAACACGATGAGCGATACATCGCTGCCGCTGACGCCGCCGGAATGGCCTGAGTGGGGCAATCCGCTCGAGGACCCTGCTGCGTACGACTACATGGCATCCTACTGCCCCTACACGAACATCACGTCGAAGAACTATCCGGCAGTATTGTCGACGGGCGGTTTGACCGATCCGCGCGTGACCTATTGGGAGCCAACGAAGTGGGTGGCGAAGCTTCGCCCGCACACCGCGAGCGGCAAGCCAATCCTGCTCAAAATGAATATGGGGGCGGGCCACGCGGGCTCAGCCGGACGCTTCGAGTATCTGCGCGAACTCGCCCACGACTACGCCTTCGCGATCAAGGCGATCGGCGCGGAAGAAGCCGGCGGACCATTCTAGGGCCGCCGCTTACGCGTTTCTAATCCCGAACCAGCGAGCGCGGTGGTAGTCGCCCAGATTGTCCTCGAAGCCGGTGAGGTCCGGATGGACGAGGTTGGTTGAGTTGATGAAGACGCTCATGCAGATCGGCGCATCGTCCAGCGCCATCTGCTCGGCACGCGCCATCATCTCGCCGCGCCGGGTGGCGTCCGGCTCGAAATCGCTTTCGTGCACGAGGCGATCATACTCAGGGTTGTTGTAACCCGGATAATTTTGCGGGCCCGTCCGGGTTTCGAGCAGATAGAGATAATTCTTGGCGTCGTTGTAGTCGGCAATCCAACCACCGTCGCCAATGTCGAAGTTCTTGGCGCGCAGGTTGGCGTAATGCACCTGCGTTTCGACGCCGCGCAGTTCGACTGTCACCCATGGCGCGATCTCACGCCAATTGCTTTGCACGACGACGGCGACGCGCGGATTGTCGCTGGTATTGCGGTGTGAAAACTCAAACCGCAGCGGATTGTTGGGGCCATAGCCAGCTGCGCGTAGCAGCCGCTCCGCTTCGGCGCGGCGTTGCTCGATGGGTTGATCCGCCCATTGATAGCGTGCGGTTCCGGGAAAATTGGCAATGCCAGGCGGGACAAACTTGTAAGCGGCGCGTTCGCCGGTGCGGTAGATGTTTCCAGCGACCCAATCGCGATCATAGGCCATGCTCAGCGCCTGACGGACGCGGATGTCGTTGAATGGCGCCTTCGTAGTGTTGAACGAAAAATAGTTGCACGTGAGATACGGCGCGACGCGCACGTAGCCGGGCAAGTCCTGACGCAGCTGGTTCACCTGGTTCGAGGGAAACCGCGTCGACCAGCCCGCCTCGCCGCTCATCACCCGGCGCGCAGCGGCATTCACGTCGTTCGAGGGATAGAAATAAAGCTCTTGCATAACGACGTTGGCAGCGTCGAAGAAATTCGGATTGCGTTCCAAGTGGACGATGTAGTTCGACCACCACTTGCGCAACGTGAAGGCGCCGTTGACGGCGATATTGTCCGGATGAACCCAATCGTCGCCATGCTGTTCGAGGATGTGCTTTGGTACGGGATACGCGGTGTAGTGCATCAGCATTTCCGGCAGATAGGGCGCCGGGTGCTCGAGCTGAATTTCGAGGGTGAGATCATCGATCGCGGTGACCCCAATTTGATCGGGCTCCATCTCGCCCTTGTTCACAGCTTCAGCATTCTTGATCGGGTAGAGGATGGCGGCGTACTCGGCGAGGCTCTCGGGATCGAGGATACGCTTGAAGGCAAACTCAAAGTCGTGCGCATCGCACGCCTCGCCGTCTGACCACTGGGCGCGCCGGAGGTAGAACGTCCATCTGCGGCCGTCCTCGCTGGTCTCCCAGCGTTCGGCCATGCCCGGGATCGGCTCGGCCTTCGCGTTTTCGGTGGTCAGACCGACAAACATGTTGCCGATGATGTTATTTTCCCAGGAGCCTGACGCCTTGTGCGGATCGAGCGAAAGAGGCTCACCCTGGTTGCAGATATCGAGCGAACGATTGGCCTTATCAAAGCCGACGATCTTGCCGTTGGCGCAGGCGCCCAGCGACGCGGCAGCGGTGAGCCCCCCTGCTCCGACCAGAAGCCGCCGCCGATCGGTCCAGAATGCCGCCATATTTCGTCTCCGTGCGAGCCCTGCTGCCGCGGGCTGACAAAGTTTGTCCGCGAAGTCTAGAATGATCCGGCTTCCAACGGGAGGGGACTTTATGCGCATCGTCTTGGCTAGCTTGGCCTTTATCGCTTTGGCAGGGCCGGTTGCGGCACAGCAACAAACACCAGGCGGGAACCCAGACGTCTTGGACCAAGTGTACTCATGCCGCAGCATCAGCGACGAGGCACAGCGTCTAGCGTGCTATGACGGCGCGGTCGGCCGCCTGCAGGAAGCGCAAAATACGGGCAACCTCGTCGCGGTGGATCGCGGCCAGGCCCAGGAGATGGATCGCGAAGCGTTCGGCTTCTCGCTGCCAAGCCTCTCGCGCATCTTCGGCGGCGGAAGCAACCAAAACAGCGCCAGCGCAAGCGCCCCGCAATTTGAACGCGTCGACAACATTCAGATGCAAATTGCCAGCGTCACACATCGGCGCAACCTACCGTCCACCTTCCGCATGACGAACGGTCAGGTGTGGGTACAGATCGATGACGAAGTGGCGCGCAATGTCCGCGACGGCGGCAACGTGACGATCCACCGTGCATCGATGGGAAGTTATCTCATGAGCGTCGAAGCTGGCGGGCCTGCCATTCGAGTACGCCGTCAGCAGTAGGAATGGGACCACGGACAAGGGCACAGACCCGATCCCCAAGCCCCAGCCCTATCGTTCCTTCGGATCCAGTGCGTCGCGTAGGCCGTCGCCAAGGAAATTGAGCGCGAGAAGCGTAATGAGCATGGTGACAGCCGGTGCAATCAGCATCCACGGCGCCGTTGTCATTTGATCCTTGCCGTCTGATAGCAGGCTACCGAGTGAGGTCAGCGGCTCTTGGACGCCAAGGCCAATGAACGAGAGAAAACTCTCGGCCAGGATGATCACCGGAATATTCAGCGTCGCGAAGACAACGACTGGCCCGACAACGTTCGGGACAACGTGGCGCAGAACGATTTCAAGCGGCTTTGCCCCCGCCGCGCGCGCGGCTTCGACAAATTCCTTCTGGCGCAGCGAAAGCGTTTGGCCTCGCACAATGCGCGACATGGTGAGCCATTCGACTGCACCGATGGCGCAAAAGATGAGCACGAGATTGAGGAGCGGATCGTCGAACTGCACCACAGTCATCAGCACGATGACGAAGAACACAAACGGGATCGCGTAGAGGACGTCGACCAGGCGCATCATCGCGTCATCGACGGCCCCGCCGACGAAACCAGCTATGGCGCCCCAGAGCACGCCGATCGTAAGCGCCACCAAAGTCGCAGCGAGGCCGACGAGCAGCGAAATACCAAGACCCAGGATCAGCCGCGCGACCATGTCGCGGCCTTCCGTGTCGGTGCCGAGCAAGTGCATATCGGTAAACGTCGGCGCGATCGCGACGCTGTCGCGGAAGATCGTGTCGTAGCTGTGCACCCACAAAACTGGCCCGAAGACCGCGATCAGCACGAGGATCGCTACGATGTAAAGACTCGTCACCGCCGCCGGATTGCGCATCAACCGCCGGCGCGCGTCTTCCCAAAGGGAGCGGCCCTTCACTGCCGGCGGTGGCGCATCTTCGATCAGAATGTCGCTCATGCCGTGCGGCTCCGCGGATCTAGAACGCGGTACATCAGGTCCGCGGCGAGGTTCAGAAGGATGATGAGGAATGAGTAGATAAGCACCACACCCATAACGAGGGTGTAGTCACGCTGTTGGGCGGCGAGCACAAATTGCTTGCCGATGCCCGGCAGCGAGAACACCGTCTCAATCACGAACGAGCCTGCCATCACACCAGCAAGCGCAGGGCCTGCGTATGAGATGATCGGCAGCATCGCGATCGGCAGCGCATGCCGCCAGATCACCTGCCGCTCAGGCAAACCCTTGGCGCGTGCAGTGCGAATGGCGTTGGAGCGCAGCGCCTCGATCATCGACGCGCGCATGAGGCGAGAAACGATGGCGATAATCGGCAGCGACAGCGTCAGCACCGGCAGCAGAAGATAAATCAAGCCGAACTCGTCGCGGTGGAGGCCTTGCGTCGGCAGGATTTGCCACTGCACGCCAAAGAAGAGCTGCATCACCGGGCCCACGACCAAAGGCGGCAAGCACACACCACCGATCGCCAGCGCCATGACGAGGTAGTCCTGCGCCTTGTTTTGCCTGAGCGCGGCCATTACGCCCAGGAAGCTGCCGACGAGAAGCGCGAGCGCCATCGCGCTCAGGCCGAGAATGGCGCTTGTCGGCGCGCCTTCTGCAATGATGTCTGCAACGTTCTTGTCCTTGTAGGTCATCGACGGGCCGAGGTCGCCGCGGATCAAGCCTCCGCCGCGTTCCTCGGTGCCGATGAGGTAGCGCAGCAATTGCTGCTCGAGCGGCAGGTCGAGGCCATATTCCGCCTCCAGACGCCGCTCGATCTCGGCGGGCACTTGCCGTTCCTTCGTGAAGGGCCCCCCGGGCGCCAGGTGCATTAGCACAAAGGCGGCGGCGACAATGGCGAGTAGAGTAGGTATCGCGAGGGCGAGGCGCCGAACGGCTTGAGCCAGCATTCTCAGGTCCTTGGCGCCGAAGCAGTGGCGAAAGCGCGCGAAACCTTGCTTCCCCGCAAGGCCATGTCAACTTTGCGATGTAGGGAGAAGCGATGAGTGAGTTCAAACGCGTGACACCGGACTTCGCGGTCGCAGGGCAGTTAGGCACAGATGATGTCGGGCGGGCTGCGGCCGAGGGCTATAGGACGATCATCTCCAATCGGCCCGATGGTGAGATGCCGGGCCAGCCTTCCGCCAGCGAAATTAAGGCCGCTGCTGAGGCCGCTGGGCTGACGTTCAGGCAGATCGCCATCTCTGGTCTGCCGCCCGCCCCGGCCGCGGTCATGGAGACGGCCCAGGTCTTGGATGAGGCAAACCGCCCTGTGCTTGCCTATTGCCGAAGCGGCACCCGCTCAATAACAGCCTGGGCTCTGGCGCAGGCGCTGTCGGGCAGCCATACCCCTGACGAAATTATCGCCTTGGCTCAAAAGGCAGGTTACGACTTAACAGGGGCGCGGGGGGCGCTCGAAACGCTGGCGCCGAAGGCTTAACCGCCCAAGGCCGGCAGCATCAGTATCCACACCGTCTTCAGCAAGACGATCAGGGACAAGGCGAGCAGCACAGTGCGCACGCGATCCAAGGTAAACAGACAGGCAGCGAGTGCGCGTTGCATGACGCCATCGCTAGCAAGCGCTGGGCCGCGGAGCCTTTAACCTCGTGACAGATGCAACGCCCCGCGTGTTCCAGACCTCCGGGTCTGTGTGGCTCAAGGATTTTGAATTCGGCCTGACGGGCCTCACCGTGCGCAAGACCGGCGCACGCGTCCCCTACTCGCCAACCATCATCAGCCAAGTGACGGCCTGGTTCCGCTATTTCTTTGCGGCAAAAGCAATCACGCCGCTCGAACCTCGCTTTACCATCTTCTTTACACCCGAGCGCGCCCGGCCCTGGTATTTGATCTTTTCGGTGTCGCGTGCGGCAGGCGCGAAGCTCGCCAAGGATGCGTCGCAAGCCGACGTGGTGATGCAGTTCGAAGACGCGACCTACAGCCCCAACGACCCGCCGGCGAAGCTTAAGCCCAACGTCAAGCTGGTGAACTTTGGCTGCCGCGATGTGTCGAAGACGAACGTCGCGCGCGCCTGCAGGGCGGCGTTCGGCAACCCACTCGCGGTTGATCCAGAGACGTTTACCGGCCTCGCCGTCGAGAAGTCTGAGATTAACGCCGCCCACGATGGCCGCATCGTCCAGTGCCCTACGCAGGCCGTTCCGGGCCGCGTCTACCAACGCGTTGTTGATAACCGGATGAACGCCGACCTCAACCTGGTCGAGGATCTCCGTACGTGCACGGTCGGCGGCAAGCCGGTTTGTGTGTTCATCAAGCGGCGGGAAGTAACCAAGCGCTTTCTGAATACGAACACCGAGGTGCTGCTGCGGACTCCGGAAGAAGTCTTCAGCCAGACGGAAGTGGATCAGATCAGCGCGTTCACACGCGAGATCGGCTTGGATTGGGGCGGAGTGGATGTTCTGCGCGACCGGACGGACGGCAAACTTTATATTGTCGACGCCAACAAGACCGACATGGGACCGCCTATCGGACTCAACCTGCCCGACAAGATCAAGGCCACCTATATGTTACGGGATGGCTTCCGTAAGTTCGTTCTTGGCTGAGATCCGCTAATGGCGGCCAAGATTCCGTTCGTCCGCGACATGGACTTTGAGTACGAGCAGGCGCAGCAGGTTTCACCGCTGATCCGCCGGTTGGTCGCCAACAATCCTGGCCCGTTCACGTTTCGCGGCACCGGCGTTTACATCGTGGGGCGCGGCGAAGTTGCGATCATCGATCCGGGACCGGATGATGCGGATCACATCGAGGCGCTGCTGAAGGCGGTCGAAGGCGAACGCGTCAGCCACATCTTCGTCACGCACCGGCACATGGACCACTCACCAGCGGCGCATCCGCTCGCCGAGCGCACCGGCGCGAAAGTGTACGCGAGCATGATCTCGCCGAAGCCGAGCGATTGCGATGCGCTTCGGCTTGAGGCGAGCGACGATCACTACTTCACCCCCGATCTCAATGTTGAAGACGGTCAGCGCTTCAGCGGGCCGGGCTGGACGATCGAGGCGGTGTTCACGCCGGGCCACACGACCAACCACATGGCCTACGCGCTGATTGAGGAGAATGCCCTCTTTCCGGGCGATCACATCATGGGGTGGTCAACGACAGTGATCGGTCCGCCCGACGGCGACATGACCGACTATTTCAACAGCCTCGAGAAAGTGCGAGATCGTAACTATACGACGCTGTGGCCGACGCATGGTCCACCTGTGCACGACGTGCGCCCGTTCGTGCAGGCTTACATTGATCACCGCAAGGAACGCGAGGCCCAGATCCTCGCGCAGATGGAAGCCGGCAAGACCAGCATCAAAGACATGGTCTCCGTGATCTATGCCGACGTCGACAAGCGGCTGCATCCGGCCGCCTGCCATTCCGTGCTCGCGCACATGATCAGGCTCGTGCAACTGGGCAAAGTCGTCAGCATCGACCCTCCATGTGTCGATACCGAGTACCGTCTCGCCTAGGCGAGTTTGGCGAGCGTGCTGAGCGCGAACGCGAGACTTATCAAGATCGCCACGCCAAGGACGCCGCCAAGCGTGCGCCAGAGCACATCGGTAAGAGCGTTGCTGTTCATAGCTCCAATGTAGGGAGCTTCGGTGTACAAACTCAGTACACTGCGGCAACGCGCCGTTAAGTCTCAGTGCAGCGTCGGTGGCGGGCCCTCGAAATCTTCGAGCGTGACGATGCAGCCCTGGTTGCGCAGATCGCGTACTGGAATCCTGTGGCGCCGAGTTCCGCGCGCGCCGGCGCCCCACACGTGCGCCTGCAGATGCGCTGTCGCAAGTTCAACGTCGAGCAGCCGGCGATGCGAAACTACGCTCGCGCGGACGCGAGCGGTATTGAGCTGGCGACCTCTGCCGGAGGGCGTGTCGCCCAGGGACTGATGCTACTCCGCCGCCTGCGTTGTCGGCAGCTTGTAATCCTTGAACTGCTCGCGCAGCGCCAACTTGTTGATCTTGCCGGTGGCGCCGAGCGGGATGGCTTCGACGAACTGAACGTCGTCGGGCGTCCACCACTTGGCGATCTTGCCTTCCAGGAATTTGAGCACGCTTTCCTTGGTGGGCTTCGCGCCCGGCCGAGGCTGGATGATCAGCAGCGGCCGCTCATCCCATTTCGGGTGCGCGACGCCGATGACGGCGGCATTGGCGACGCCATCGGCGCCCATCGCGATGTTCTCGATGTCGATCGAACTGATCCACTCGCCGCCGGACTTGATGACGTCCTTGGCGCGATCGGTGATCTGCATAATGCCGAGCGGATCGATGGTGGCGACGTCGCCGGTATCGAAGTAACCGCAAGTTTCGAGGCACTCGCCGCGCTCGTTCTTGGCGCCGGCGTTCTTGAAGTACGCACGCGCTACGGACGGCCCGCGAACCTGAAGACGGCCGAAGACCTTGCCGTCATGCGGCAGGATTTTGCCCTCATCGTCGACGATTTTCATCTCGACCGTGAACGGCACGCGGCCCTGCTTCATCTTGGCTTTGATCTGGCTCTCGTGATCCATCTCGTAGTGTTGCGGTAGCAATTTGCCGGTGGTGCCGATCGGACTCATCTCGGTCATGCCCCAGGCGTGGATGACCTCGACGCCATAATCTTCCTCGAACGCGCGCAGCACGGTTTCGGGAATGGCGGAGCCGCCGATGGCGACGCGCTTCAGCGTCGTCGGCTTCAGTTTGTTTTCGCGCAGGAAGCCCATGAGGCCTTGCCAAACCGTCGGCACAGCGGCGGTGAAGGTGACCTTCTGCCCTTCCAGCAATTCGTAGACGCTCTGGCCGTCAAGCTTCGCGCCCGGCATGACCAGCTTCGACCCGCACATCGGCGCGACGAAAGCGATGGCCCAGGCGTTGGCGTGGAACATCGGCACGATCGGCAGCACCACATCGCGTGCGCCGCAGCCGAACACGTCGGTCTGGTTGGCGGCCATCGCGTGGATGACGTTTGAGCGGTGCGAGTAAAGCACGCCCTTGGGATCTCCGGTGGTGCCAGAGGTGTAGCAAAGGCCGCAGGCGGTGTTTTCATCGAACCCACCCCAGCGCGCTTCAGTCGACTGGCCGGCGATGAAATCTTCGTACGCCACCATAGGCAGTGACGATTGCGGCAGGTTTGCGCGGTCCGTGAAGGCGACGTAAAGCTGAACCGTCTTCAGGAGCGGCGCGATTTTCTCAACGATGGGCGCGAAAGTGATGTCGAAGAAGATGATCTTGTCTTCGGCGTGATTGACGATCCAGGCGATCTGCTCGGGAAAAAGGCGCGGGTTTAGGGTGTGCAAGACCGCGCCCATGCCCATCGCGCCATACCAGGCTTCGAGGTGGCGGTCGGTGTTCCAGGCAAGGGTTGCAACCCGGTCTCCCAAAGTGATCGAACGCTCCCGCAGAGCGTTGGTGACCTGCTTCGCCCGCGACGCAATCGAGGCGTAGGTCGTGCTCTTGAACTGGCCGTCTTCGACAGCGCGGGTGACGACCTCACGAGACGGAAAGGCGCTGTTGGCGTGATCGAGGATCCGATCCACCGTTAACGGCCAATTTTGCATGAGCCCAAGCATCGCGTTCCGCCTCCCGTTTGTCGTTGGCACAATTAAGCGGCGCCGGAGGCTTGGGGTCAAATGCTCAAGACTGAATCGGGGTTTGCGCCACCGTCAGGGATAGAGGCGCGACTTCGCCCAAGGCTGGCTCGGAGCTTCACGGCTGAAGACGAGCCGGTCGTGCAGACGGAACGGGCGGTCGCGCCAGAACTCGAACTTGAGCGGCGTCAGCTTGTAGCCGCGCCAATGTGGCGGACGCGGAACTTCGCCAACGCCGTACTTCAACGCGAACTCGGCGATGCGCTTTTCGAGCGCCAGACGATCTTCGAGCGGGCGCGACTGCGTGCTGGCCCAAGCGCCGAGGCGGGCGCCGCGATCGCGGCTTTGGAAATACGCATCGGCTTCGGCGTCGGAGACGAACGAGATGAGGCCTCGAGCGCGCACTTGGCGGCGCAGCGACTTCCAATGGAAGACCACGGCCGCGTGCTGGTTCTGTGCGAGCTGGCTGCCCTTGGCGCTTTCGCTGTTGGTGTAGAAGACGAAACCGCCGTCCTCGAAGCTCTTCATCAGCACCATGCGGACATCGGGAAAGCCGGCGGCGTCGGCGGTGGCGAGCGCCATGCCGTTGGGATCGTTGGGCTCCTTCTCCTTCGCTTCCTTGAACCAGCGCTCGAACAGCGCGAATGGCTCGTTCTCGGCGAACAGCGCCGCGTCGTCAGGCGGCGGCGTGGCCGTCGGATCGTATTTGGGCGAAGGCGGTATGAGATCGTCGCCGGACAAGGATTTGTGCTCCCCTTATTAAGGCCTTCGATATAAGGGCTTCGAGCGAGATGTCCCACAATACATTCGGCCACCTCTTCCGCGTGACAACCTGGGGCGAAAGCCATGGGCCGGCGCTAGGCTGCGTCGTCGATGGCTGCCCGGCTGGACTGCCGTTGACGGCGGCGGACATTCAGTTTTGGCTGAACCGGCGCGCGCCGGGTACGAGCCGCTTTGTCACGCAGCGGCGCGAACCCGATGAAGTGAAGATCCTCTCTGGCGTGTTCGAGGACGATCGCACCGATGGACCGGTGACGACCGGCACGCCGATTTCGCTGATGATCGAGAACGTCGACCAGCGCGGGAAAGACTACGACGACATCCGTGACATCTACCGGCCCGGCCACGCCGACTACGTGTACGACGCCAAGTATGGCGTGCGCGATTATCGTGGCGGCGGGCGTTCCTCGGCACGCGAAACTGCGGCGCGGGTTGCGGCGGGCGCTGTCGCGCGGCGGGTGCTGGGCGACGTTCAGATCCGCGCGGCGGTGGTGCAGATCGGCAAGATCGCAATCGACCGCGCGCGCTGGGACTGGGCCGAGATCGAAAACAATCCGTTCTGGTGCCCGGATGGCGAGATCGCCAAACGCTGGGAAGAGTTACTCGACGCGACGCGCAAGGACGGCAACTCCCTCGGCGCGATCGTTGAACTCGAGGCGATTGGCGTGCCGGCCGGTTGGGGCGCGCCTATCTACGGGAAGCTCGATGCGGAAATCGCCGGCGCGCTGATGAGCATCAACGCGGTGAAGGGCGTTGAGATCGGCGCGGGCTTCGGTGCGGCGGCGCTCACGGGCGTTGAGAACGCTGACGAGATGCGCGCGGGCAATGACGGCAAGCCCGTATTTCTCTCAAACGCGGCAGGCGGCGTGCTGGGCGGCATTTCGACCGGCCAACCGATCGTGGCGCGGATCGCCATAAAACCCACCTCTTCCATACTCGCACCGCGCCAGACGATCACCCGCGACGGCCAGAACGCTGATGTCTCGACCAAGGGCCGTCACGACCCCTGCGTCGGCATTCGCGCCGCACCAGTGGCGGAAGCGATGTTGGCCTGCGTGCTCGCCGACGCGATGCTACGTCATCGCGGGCAGAGTGGCCGTTGAGCTCGGCGCCGGCGCGGCCGCGTGGGCGCTTTCACGAACCGTCCTGACGATGTGATCACCGATCGCCGCCGCGACTTCTGGCTGGTCGAAGTACGTAGTGTGGACGAGGCTATCCCAGGTCATCGTATCAGTGGTGAGGGCAGTCAGCGAGGCGTTGCTGTCGCCGCCTACCGCGAAGAGTGACCAGCGATACTTGTCGATCAACTTGCCAACGGACGTGTTCGCCCCTTCTTGCATGCGCGCGGCGCAATCGCCGCTGAGAACCAGTTCCTGCGTCGTGTGCGTATGCGACGTTGTGGAGACGCCATAGAGCATCTGGTCCCCGTCGCGCCCCATGGCGACACCGCGCATGACGCCGCCTACAAAACGGTTCATCGAGCCGCGGACGCCAACTTCCTGAACGAAGCCGCCGACAAGAAAGCGATAGGCAAAGTAGACAACGGTAAAGATCGCCGGCGCGAGCAAGAGGCTGATCATCGTCATCGCGACAATGTTGCCCGCCGTGTCTTCGTCGGCGATGCCATCCATCATCCCAAACAGATCACCGCGACCGAGGCTGTAGAGCAGAGGATTGAGCAATCCGATCAACAGCACAGCGAGGACACCCAACGAAATCGCGACCCCGCGGGACCCTCGATAGAGGGACCCACGGGGAAAAGGTTCGAGATTGAGCTCTTCTACGCGCTGCAGGAACGCGATGGCCTCGTCGTTCTGATGCCAAATGCTGAAAACCGACGTTCGGGTTCTACCGCCCGTCTTCGGACGCAGAATGCGGCGGATGCCTTGCCGCGACATGTTCAGCATGAACAGCGTGCACGGCCCAACGATCAGGATGTAGATCGCCGTCGCCATGAGTTCGGATTGCTGGCTACCCATGTCCATCACATTCTCACCGCTGAGAGCACCCCAGATCAGAAATGCGGCCAGCAGCGGAAAGACAATCGCGCTTCCCCAGGCGATGAGCGTGAACAAGATGCCGGCGATGCGCTGCGGCACGCCAGTGCGGACGTTGAAGAACGGCGTGCCGATCGTCGTCAGACTATCGAACTTTTCACGCTCGGCGTTGCGCCGGAGACCCCACTTGAGTAGAACCGCCGCGTCGTTGGCGACATTGCCGCCGTGACTGTGCGCGACAACGTGAATGGTATCGTACTTCCGGTAGAGCCCGCGTATGCGGGCGGCGAGCTTGTTGGCGCCGCGCTCGCGATCCCAGGCGCTGTTCGCGCCGGACCAGAGGTGCGGGATAACCTCGCCGCTGACACCCTGGCCACTCAGATGCGCCAGCAAACGGTCGCTGAACTGCGAACCGCGCTGAAACCACTTTCCACCGTCCGCGCTTTCTGCGGTATCGCCGGTGCCGTGCACCGTGACGATGGCGACCTTGCCTTCTGACATGTCCCACTCCCCCTGCGCCGAACGTTACGGTGTGGAAAAGTTTCCGGCAATGACAGGGTGATGAAATCAGCCGCCGGGGCACAATTTCCTTCGATCCTTCAACATCATCCGGAACGCTGGCGCCGCGCGGACCGAGGCACTCGAGGCGCCGATCGTCTTGGTCTGGCATTGATCAGCGAACGGGCATAAACTCCGTGTGTTCCTGTCGGGGATCGGGAAAATGTTGCAAAAGCCAAAACAATGCCGGCGGCGCCGCGTTTCGTTCGCGCAAATGGCGCGCGAGATCGGCCCACGTTTGCACACCGCGTACCGCAAAGCACGCGTCGGTCTGTGGCGCTTTAAGCGCAGCCCCAAGCAACAAGATCGCGCCGCCATGGTTGCGACGTTTGCATTCATCGGTCTGTTTGCCGTTGGCAGCGTCGACGCGATCATCACTGGCCGCGCGGATTTCGCGCCGGGCTCCGCCTACGCCGCTGAGTACACAGCCGCTCGCGTCGCGCCGCGCGCGCCTGCTGTCGTTGCGGCCGTTGAGGAACCCAAGGCCGAGGATGCGACGAAGACTGTGTCTGACGCCAACATCGACTACAGCTACACGACCGAAACGCTACTTGGCGGCCCTGAACTCGAACTGCTGTCGACACCGCTTTTCGAGGACGCGCTGGCTGAAAGTGAGAAGGCCGAACAGCTCGAACCGTTGGCGTCGCTCGACAGCGGCTACCTCGTTTTCTAGCGCTTCCGGAAGCGTGTGACCTTGGTCAGGAATGCAAGTTCGGTCTCCTCGATCTCAAAGCCGTGTTCGCCAAACAGCGCCGCAAAATCCTCCTTCAAGTAGGACGTGAAGTAAGGCTCGTGGAAGCCGATTGGGAAATATTCCAGCATGCGATCGAGATCGGCGGCATCGCCGGTTTGAATGGAATCCGCCAGCACGAACGCACCTCCGGGCTTGAGGATGCGCGCGATCTCTCGGACGGCGCCACGACGCACGCGCGGCGGCAGTTCATGGAAGAGATAGACGCACGTCGCCGCGTCGAAGCTCTCGTCTTCGAACGGCGCATGTTCGATGGCGCCAGTGACGATCTCGGCTTGCGGCCAATCCCGCAAACGCTTGCGCGCCTCTTCTGAGTAGGCCGGCGAAAGATCGAGGCCAGTCGCCGGAATACGCGGATAGGCGGCAAGCATCTGACGAAGGAAACGCCCATTGCCGCTCGCGATATCGAGCAGTTTGACTTTGCGTTGGTCAGTGCCACGGATAGCGCGCGCGAGCGAACCGAGCGCGACGCGGCGCATCGCGTCAGCGGCGCCGCCGAAGAGTATTTCGACCTGGGTGTCGTAGAGCTTGGCGCTGTCTTGGCTCAGCCAGCCGCCAGTTTGGTAGTGGAAGTTCTGGAGGTAGTAGGCCGGGTAGCGGCCCTCACCTCTCGCCTGCTCCCGCACCTCAGTGCCGTCGCGCTCAAGGCGGCGTTGATCCACTTTCGGGAGGTCGCGGAAGAAGTTGGCGGAGCTGCGTAACGCCTCGATGGCGCGAGTAAGACGAATGTCGTTAGGCGCGGGATAGAGACCAGCTTCGATGTTAGCGCGATCTCTGGCGAAGAGCTCCAGGAAGGTGGCTCGGATACTCTGCGCGTCGCCTTCCGGCGCTTGCGGTTCGAACTTCGGTTCTCCCGGCCTATCGAAGGGGCCGGAAATCCGGCGCGCCAGCAGATACTGGCTCAGGTACCAAGCCACGCGCGCGCCTTGAGCGGCGGCGTAACGGGCGCGGCCAAGATCGCGCATCAGCGACATCGCAGGAATGTAGCGCACAGTCGAGCCCATCTCCAGCCGCGCGAGCGTCGCAGCTAGCGTTCAAGCCATTCGTGTTCGAGCAGCCGCAAACGGGTGGTGACGCTCATCAGGAAAGCTGTCGACCAAGCGATCAGTACGAGCCCATTCATAGCTTCGATCGCGCCCAACACCCGCCAGTTAACGCTCAGAGTGAAATCCCCAAGGCCGAGCGTCGAAAAGCTGACGGTCGAAAAATACAGCGCCTGTTCGAACGTGGAAAACTCGCCGAGAAGCCGATATAGCACCGCATAACACCAGATTTGTACGGTGTGCAGCGCGAAAATCCCGAACACAACCAGCAGGATCAAGCCAGCCTGTCGCCAGGCCGACTCGTGCGACCGGAGGCGCGTATGCGCGCCGCTCATCAGTCGCGTCAGAATGAGAAAACCGAAAAAGTGGATCAGGGTCGTAAGCGCAACCATCAACGTGGCCGCCGAGAGATTGAGCGCGAGATGCGGCAAGGGTGTTTCCATGCTAATTGCCATGCTCTTGAAACTGAGCAGAGCCGTGCAAGAACACGTTGATCGTACGCAAGCATTTTCCATACGGCTGCACGCACATCGGCTCTAAGCCCGACTCGGGACGCCCCTCGGCAATACACCCCTAGCGCTTCGCAAGCCTACGTTTGCGATACTTCGCGGGCGGCTTTTCCAGCGGCGCCGGCCACTTGGTGATGCGCTTGATGAGGCCTGGCATCTTGAGGCGGCCTTCGGGGCGGGTCTTGTTGCGGACAGAGGCCTTCGCGACATGCACCGTATTCTCATCGCCCGAGACCAGCGGATGCCACCAGAAGAGATCTTTGCCTTCGCTGACCATGCGATAGGCGCAAGTGCGCGGCAGCCAATCGAGTTTCGGCACGTTCTTTGGCGTGAGTTTCACACAGTCGGAGACGTATTGTTTGCGGTTGACATAGTCGCTGCAGCCACAAGACTTGGTGTCGAAGAGTTTGCAGGAGACGTCGGTGAGATAGAGTTCGCCGGTATCGGCGTCTTCTATGGAGATGACGCAGCACTTGCTGCAGCGATCGCAGAGCGCCTCCCATTCGCGCTCGCTCATTTGGCTGAGCGTCTTGCGCCGCCAGTAGCCATCTTCCAGAGGTGCAGCGTCGGCTTCCGCATCGCGCTTGCGGCGGGAGTTTTGGTAATCGAGGAGCGTCGTCTTGTTGCTCATCGCTCGAAAGCCCCAACCAGTTCGATGTGCGGACTCCAACGAAATTGATCGACAGGCGTAAGCTTGGTCAGCGTAAAGCCGTGCTCGACCAGAACCTTGATATCGCGTGCGAAGCTGGCCGGATCGCAGGACACATAAGCGAGCTTGCGGATCGGTGCGCGGGCGATCTGTTCAGCTTGCTGGCGAGCGCCGGAGCGCGGTGGGTCGATCACGGCGGCGTCGAACTTCTTCATTTCGAGCGCCGAGAGTGGCGTACGCAGCAAGTCGCGGCGGAGGATACTCACCTCTTTCAAGGCGCCGCCTGCTCCATCGGACGCCTTCTTCAGAGCGTTGAGCATCTCGCTGTCGCCTTCAGCGGCCAGCACTTCGGCGTGTTCAGCGATGCGAAGCGCAAAGGTGCCTATGCCAGAGAAGAGATCAACGACGCGCTTGGCGCCTTGTAGCGCCTCGAGGGCAAGCCGCGCGAGGGCTTCCTCACCGAGGGCCGTGGGCTGGAGGAACGCACCGGGCGGGGGGCTGACAATGGCTTTGCCCATACGCAGCGTCGGTTTGGCGCGCTCGATGATCGGATCGCCATCGAATGACAGGCGTGCGAGATTGAGTGAATTCGCTTCGGCGATGAGCTTTTCCAGTTGAGCACGGCTGAGCAAGTCGACGCGGCCTGCGCCTTTGATCGAGATGTCGATGCCGCTGCCGGTGAGCAGGCATTGCATAGTGATCTCGCCGCGTTGCGGCAGTGCGAGTTCCGCTAGTGGCGCAAGCTTTAGCACCGTCGCCTCCAGCTGGGGCGCAAGCACGGGACATTGCGCGATCGGCGTGAGGCGCGCACCGCCACGCTCGATGAAGCCAATGCGGACCTGATTGTTTTGGCGCGCGGCGTGAATTGCGGCGCGCCGCCGCCCCTCGCCCCAGGCGGCGATGGTGGGCTCAACTTGGATACCCTCAAAGCCCCGCTTGGCAAGCGCATCGACGACCTGTTCGCGCTTCCACGCGAGGTAGGGCTCATCCTGCCAGTGCTGTAATTGGCAGCCGCCACAGCGGCCAAAGTGCCGGCAGGCCGGCGCCTCCCGCTCCGGGCTGGGCCGGAGAACCTCAAGCAGCTCCGCGCGTCCACCCGCGACGCGCGCGCGCACCTGCTCACCCGGCAACGCGTAGGGCGCGTAAATCGGCCCCGCCTCTTCCACAGCAATTGCATCGCCCCGGGATCCGACGGCGGAAATCTCCAACAGCCGCTCCTCCGGGGCCGGAATTTCGGCCTTCCGGGCCTGGTGGGGCCGGGACCGGGATAGGCGGTTCATACGCTTCATGTGCCGTTCAGACTGAATTTGCTTCTCTCAGGCTCAGGTTACAGGGAGCAACCCTTTATGCGCCGCCAACTTCTCGCCGCCGCCGCTGTCGCGACCGCCTTCATGGCGTTTGCCCAACCTGCAGCCGCGCAGCAATACCGCAGCTACCACGACGAGCATGTAGCCAATCAGCAATGCGAGCGCTCGCGCCAAAACCGTACGGTCGGCGGCGCCGTGATCGGCGGCGTGGTTGGCGCACTCCTCGGCCGCGAAGTGGCTGGCAATCGCGGCGTCCGCGACGAGGGCACCGCACTTGGCGCCATCGTCGGCGCAACGGCGGGCGGCGCCATTGGCCGCAACAGCGCTCGCGGGTGCGACGGCGTTCAAGGCCAGTATGACCGGTACGGCCGTCCGGTCGGCTACGGCCAGCAACCCTATTACGGTAACGAGGGCGGATATCGCGATGATGACCTTGAGGGCGGCCCGTACGAAGACGGCTATTACCGTGGCGACGGTCGCGACTGCCGCATGGGCGAGCGCATCACCCGCGCGCCGAACGGCCGCGAGTACAGCCAAGAAGTTCTGATGTGCCGCGGACGCGATGGCGTCTGGCGCGAAGAGTAAATCTCCGTAGGCAAACCCACCTAGTCTGCAGTGACTGAGCCCCGGCTTCGCAAGATGCCGGGGTGTTTCTTGTGGGTCAGCGCCTGAAATGCGCCAGGCGCTCGAGGTTGCCGTCGCCGCCACGGATAGGCGAGTCGATCGTGGCGACGACACGGAAACCCTCCACGCCCTCAAGCGCACCGATCGCGAATTGCGCGGCAGCGCGAGCTGTCGCCTCATCGAGCACCGCGTTCTTGTGTGGCCCGGCTTCGAATTGCGGTTTGATCAACACGATCGCCTCAGCCGCCTGAGCGCTCAGTGCAAACGGAATCGCGAGAACCTTCGCGGCGCCGATGAAGCTTGCATCGCAAACAATGAGCGACGGCGCCTCGGGAATCTCAGCGCGCGTGAGATTGCGCGCGTCGGTTTGCTCAAGATTGGTCACGCGCGACTCGCCGCGCAATGAGGCATGGAGTTGGTCGCGACCGACGTCGACAGCGTAGACGCGTGACGCGCCGCGCGTGAGCAGAACATGCGTGAACCCGCCGGTGGAGGCCCCCACGTCCAGGCACACGCGGCCCGCGGGATCCACGCGGAACGCTTCGAGCGCGGCCGCGAGCTTCACGCCGCCGCGCGACACCCACGGGTGCGGCATCGTCACGTCGAGATCGGCACCCTCATCGAGCATGTCCGACGCTTTCGTGACAACGGCGCCATTGGCCAACACGCCCCCCGCCTCGATCGCGGCGCGCGCTTTGGCGCGGCTCTCAGCGAGGCCGCGCGCAACCAACAAGAGATCGGCGCGCACACGGGACATTTCCCGCTCCTCGCTTGCGCTTGACGCCAAGGCAAGAGGCTTTCCCCGCTTGCGTGCAAGGGTTGCCTGGCGCCAAGGTCCCCACCAAGGCCACAAAAACAGGCCAAGGGGGAAACCAATGCGAATTTCACGTCGTGGCCTGATGGCCAATGCTGCTGCGCTTGGCGCACTCACTACCGCTGGGGCGTGTGATCAATTGGGACTGAATCGCACGCCATCGGACGCGCTGGGCGATCTCGATGCGACCGGCGTCGCTGCCGCCGTCCGCGACGGCAACATCACCGCCGCGGAAGCGTTGGAGGCAGCGATCGCACGCGCCGAGAGCGTCAACGCCGAGCTGAATTTCATCGCCACGCCGCTTTATGATTACGGCCGCGCGCGCGCGGCCGAAACGCTCAGCGGGCCGTTCGCCGGCGTGCCCACTTTGATCAAGGATCTCCTGCCGCTAGCGGGCCATCCCACGAAGTATGGTTGCCGTGCCTTCGCCAACAACATCCCTCAGGAACAACCGCCATATACGGACGCGATCTTGGCAGCAGGCCTCGTACCGTTCGGAAAGTCGACGACGCCGGAGTTCGGCCTCACGGCGACAACGGAGCCGTTGCTCACCGGGCAAACGAAAAACCCTTGGGACGTCACGAAGTCGTGCGGCGGCTCGTCAGGCGGCGCCGCCGTGGCGGTTGCTTCAGGCGTCGTGCCGATTGCACACGCCAGCGACGGCGGCGGCTCGATCCGCATTCCTGCGTCCTGCAACGGCTTGTTTGGCTTGAAGCCTTCGCGCGGGCGCAGCGTCCCGCAAGGGCGGCCAGATAGCGGCATCGACATTTCGGTCAGCGGTTGCGTCAGCCACAGCGTACGCGACACCGCAGCCTGGCTCGCCGCGATGGAAGCGAGCGGCGAAAGCTCCGCGTTTGTGCCAGTGGGCGTGGTGAGCGGCCCGAGCGCGCAACGTCTGCGAATTGCGCTCGATATCCCAAACGCGCTTGGCCACGAGCCGGACGCGGACGTACGCGCGGCGGTCGAAGCGGCGGCGGAACTTTGCCGGTCGCTCGGCCACACGGTTACGGAAGGCAAGCCTACGATCGACGGCGCGCAGTTCAGCACGGATTTCATCTTGCTCTGGGCAGCGGGCGCGAACGAGGTCGAGCAACTCGTCCGCAGCCAAGCGGGGCCCGACGCGCCGCTCGATCAATTGCTTGAGCCTTTGACGCTCGAGCTTGCCGCGCACGCGCGCCAGCAAGGCATGGCCGGGCTCTTCGCTGCGATCGGCCGCTTGCGCGCGGTGGAAGCGGCGTATGCGTCATTCTTCGAGACGGCGGCTGACATCTATCTGACGCCGGTGCTGGCCAAGGCGCCAGTGCCGCTCGGAACCTTTGACGGCGGCAAGGGCATGGCGATCTTTGAGACCCTCTCCGACTATGTCGGCTACACCCCGCTCCAGAATATCGCCGGCGCGCCAGCGATGAGCGTGCCGCTGGGCACATCCTCAAACGGGCTGCCGATCGGCGTCCATTTCTCGGCTGCCAAGGGGCAGGAAAAGCGCCTCCTGGAACTTGCCTACGAACTGGAACAGGCGCAGCCATGGGCCGGTCGCAAGCCGGGGGTGCGCGCAGGCTGATAAGCCTGTTCCACACTCCCGCCCTGTTTCGGAGTTACCGGCGAGAGCCATGAAATTGCGTGCTTTGCTTTGCGCCGCTGTGATTGCGGCCACCGCCCTCCCGGCGGCGGCCCAACAGCAGCCGCGCCGCCAACCCCAGCAACCTCAAGCGGAAGCGCCACCCGCGCGCGCCGAGGAATGGTATCGGGGGCAGCTGGTTGAACTGTCTGAGGTGCTGGGTGGCGCGCACTATCTGCGCATCATCTGCGACGGGCGCAATGATCAGCGCTGGCGCACATATATGCGCGGCGTGATCGAGCGCGAACCGCAATATAACGGCTTGCTCGTTGAAGGCTTCAACCGCGGTTATCGGCAGGAGGAAGCACGCTTCCCGACCTGCGATCAGACAACGCGGCAGATGGAGGCGGAACTGCGCGCACGCGGCCTTCGCATTGCGCAAGGTTTGCGCGCTCGGCACACGGGCCGCTGATGGTCGCCGAAGATCTGGAGAAGAAAGGCCGCGCGCTGCAGCTTATTCTCGATGCTTGGGATACGGCGCTGAAGGAAGGCGCCGAAGCTGAGGTGGTTGCGTCTGTCGCAATCTATGCCGCGCTTGCGGACATGGTCGATCGCTACGGCGAAGACGCGGTGGCTGAGTTTTGCTCATCGTTGCCGGAACGCACGCGGCGCGGCGAGTTCACGTTGCGCGCGAACGAGCCTTAGTCCGGCTTGCCCACGTTTTCTCCAGCCATTGCTGTGAGGGCGCGTCCGCTTCCGGCGCACCGGCGCGCGCAAGGAAGAGATGGCGCACGATCTCAGCTTGGCGCTCGATATTGTAGGCGCTGAGCTTCGGTACGCGCGGCTTGTAGGCGTAGGCGCGCTTGCCGAGCGCGCTGAGCTTGGCGGCGGCGAGCACCACCCCGCGCGCCGCCTGCCAGACATGTGTGAGTTCGTGCACGAACCAGCCCTGGTCCCACATTGAGGCAACGCTGAAATCGTGCGGGGCGCGCCATTTTGAGAAAATGATTGTGCGCCCGATTGGCACCATGGCGCCGAAACCAAGTGCTGAAGCTTGGTGAAGGCGGACCTTTGACCACGCGATCTCGTCTCCGAACACGGAGCGGCCGAGCGCGATTTCGCCGGCGGTCAGTCCACGGCGCCGGCCGGGTCTCATACGATCCTGTTCTTCCACGAAACCCAATGTGGGGGAGAAAAAGCGGCCCGGCCAGTGACATGAGCCAGCGGCCGAGCCGCAATAGCGCGCTCGTGGAGGGAGCGATGGGTCGCGCGCTCATACTTCAAAAACGCGCGGCGCGACAAAACCCGTCGCGACAAAGGCGGCGCCCCTGCACTAAGTTGGCGGCCCATGAACGCGCCATTTGAAATCATGGTCGGACGGATCGAGACTTTGGCGCTCGATGCAGTCGTGAACGCCGCCAACCGGCAACTCGCGCCTGGCAGCGGTGTCGATGGCGCGCTGCGCAAGGCGGCTGGGCCGCGGCTGACGGAAGCGACGAGCCGACTTCCGCCGATCCTCACCGGTGAAGCGGTCATCACCCCCGGCTACGACGCGCCGATGAAGTTCATCATTCACACGGCCGCCCCGATCTGGACCGAGCCTGGACCGGAGGGTCCGAAAGTGGCGGGGCTGGCGAAGTGCTACATGTCGGCAATCAAGATGGCGGCGTCGCGTGGGTTCGGATCGCTCGCGTTTCCGTGCTTAGGCACCGGCATCTATGCCTGGCCGCGCGGCTTCGCGTGCGGCATAGCAATCGCCGCGTGCGAACAAGCCTTAGCCAACGCGCCGAAATTGAAGCGCGTGGTGTTCTGCTGCTTCACGGAAGATGACGCGAAAATCTATCGGGATGGATTGGGCGGAAGCTAGGTCTAGGCCAGCGCTATCGCTCATAGCGACCTGCCAAGACAGACAGCAGCGGCGCGGCATGTTGCCAGCGCAGCACATCCCTGTAGAGTCCTGCCGCCACGCGCGCCTCGCCGTAGCATTCGTAGGGCGGCTTTGCGGCAGGCGGCGTGCTTAGGGCGCGAATCGGCGCGGGCAAGAAAAATCGCTCTAGGTCGTAGGCCCCCGCGCCCTCAAGCGCCTCGATCTCCGCCACTTCGCCGCTCACATCGGGAAAGCGACGGGCGGCTTCGCGCTTTGCCGCCGCAGAGGCTCCCTCCAAAGTCTTCGAGCAATATTCCTGCACACGAGGCGCAGTGGGCGCGAGCGCGGCCGGCACGACAGGAAACTCCAGCACGAGAATATCGCGATTCAGTTGCGCGCTGGCTTCCGCCGCCGCCACACGCGCCATGAGATGCGCAAGGTCGTGGGCGATATTGTAGTATTGCCAAGCATCGGTGACGACCAATTCTACTTCGCGCGATACCAAATCGGCAGCGAGGCGAGAAACCCAATTCAAGAACGGTTCATGGTCGCTCGCGAGCAAGCAACCATAAAGCGTTGAATCTGGGACGCCTTCCCACGCATGCGACATGCGGCATCCCAGCCTCGTGACGAGATGTTCGCTCGCTTCGCGGCGTGTTCGTGTCAAGCTTGCGCGAGATCCGTTCGTGAGAATGTGTACATCGGGCTGAGCGGTGCTCAACCAATCGTAGACACGCAGCTCGTGTCCAGGATGCGCTACAACGAGCGCAGACCTTGTCGATCCGCCTCCGCGCCAAACGCTCACGCGCTTGCTGATTGCAGACAATGCGTCAACGCCGCTATTGCTGTTCGCGTGGCCCAATCGCTTCGTATCCTGATCACTAACGGCGTCATGCACGGCCGCACCGGCACTGAGATCGTCACGCGGGACATAGCTCAGGGCCTATTAGAAGCAGGCCACAGACCTACGGTCTACTCCCCAACTTACGGGGCTATCGCCCAAGAACTCGTCGACCAAGGCGTGCCCGTGAGGACGCATGTGGCCGATCTGGAAGACAAATTCGACGTCATCCACGGCCATCACCTCGTGACATGCGCAGCAGCGCTGGCGCGTTATCCCCATATCCCCGCCATTTCTGTGTGCCACGATGGTGAAAGTTGGTTCGACACGGCAGTCATCCTGCCGAACGTTGTGCGCTACGCGGCCATCAGCGAAGTGCTAGTTGATCGTACCGCGGCAGAGACCGGCTTGCCACGCGACCAAATCGATCTCGTACTCAACGGCGTTGACATGGAGCGCTTTCGGCCGGGACGTCAGCCGCCGCCAGTGCCGCGCATGGCGTTAGCTTTTGCCAAGAACCATCAGCATGTCGAAGCCGTTCGCGCGGCATGCGCTGCGAGGAATATCGCTGTCGACTTCATTGGCAGCGCCGTCGGCCGCGTCATTGCCGAGCCCGAAACGGCGTTACTTCGCTATGATATCATCTTTACGTCGGCGCTCTCCGCGATCGAGGCGATGGCTTGCCTGCGTCCGGTGATCGTCTGCGACGGGCGGGGCCTTGCCGGTATGGTTGACCGCGCGCGCTACAATGCCTGGCGGCCTCACAATTTCGGCGCGGGAGTATTGAAGGACCTAGTCACGCCCGCGACGGTCACGACCGAGATTGATCGCTACGATCCCGCGGAGGCGGCTGCAGTCGGCGCATTGGTGCGTGATGAAGCGGCGCTTCCTGTTTGGGTTCGCAAATACGAACAGCTCTATCTGCGGGCGATCGCCGACTTCGACGCGCCCAACGAAGAGCAAACAGTGCACGCCTGGGCACGCCACCTCGAGCGCTGGACGCCGCGACAGGGCGATGCCTGGCGCTTCACCACCGAACGGCAGGCGTTGGTGACGAAGATGCGACGGCATATGGCTGGCCTTGATGTCATGCCGCGCGCGCACGCCATAATTTTTGGCACGGCGGGAAATTATGAACGCACTGTCGCGCTCACCGGCTTCGACACCGGAGATGCACATAGCATCTGGACCAGTCAGAATGTCGCCAGCGCGCGCATGCACCTCGGCGAACTGGATGGCGACGTCCAGATTGCACTCACCTACTCGGTCTACCTGCCGAGCACTGAATTGGAATTGGAAATCATCACGCTCGTAAACGGCGCGCAAATCGAGACGTGGACCGAACGCGGATGGTCAGGCTGGCGGCGCGCCCAGCGCACGCTAACCGCACCGCTCGCCCATTGCCAGGGCATCGCAACCTGGCTGACCTTCAGATTGTCCTCACGAGGCGTCAACGCTTCCCCCACCCAGGCCGCTAGCCTTGCATTGCACGCCATTGAAGTTCGCGTTGGCGCTTAGGCAGGCGCCAGGCGCCAGCTGAGCGAGGCGCCTGCATGGAACGGCACGAGTTCTGTCTCACGCGCGGCGATGCGTTCGGGGACGCCCTGCGCTTCACGTACAAGCGTGATCCTCTCCTCATTGAGCGGCAATCCGTAGAACCGCGGGCCATGCTCAGAAGCAAAGGCTTCGAGGCGATCCATGGCGTTCTCTTCGTCAAACACCTTGGCGTAGCTCTCAAGCGCGTACGGCGCGCTGAAGACGCCGGCACAGCCACAAGCAGATTCCTTAGCATGGACGGCGTGCGGCGCTGAATCAGTGCCCAGGAAGAACTTCGGCGAGCCTGATGTTGCAGCCCTGCGCAACGCCAGGCGGTGATGCTCCCGCTTGGCGACCGGCAGGCAATAAAAGTGCGGACGTATGCCGCCCTCGAACATGGCGTTGCGATTGTAGTCGAGGTGATGCGGCGTAATTGTCGCCGCGAGCGTAGTCGGGCCTTCGGCGACAAAGTTTGCAGCCTCTTCCGTCGTGATGTGCTCAAGCACGATCTTGAGCGCGGGAAACTCTACAATCAACTTCGACAAGATGCGCTCGATGAATACGGCTTCGCGGTCGAAGATATCGACGTACTTTTCTGTCACCTCACCATGCAGGAGCAAAGGCATGCCGATGCGCTGCATCGTTTCAAGGGCGCCACGGATGTTCTTGATGTCGGTCACGCCGTGGCTGGAATTGGTCGTCGCGTGTGCGGGATAGAGTTTGGAGGCCGTGAACACCCGGGATGAAAAACCGCGCTCGATCTCGCCAGCGTCGACCGTGTCCGTCAGATAGCACGTCATCAGCGGCGTGAACGAAAGCCCGGGCTCAAGCGCCGCAAAAATGCGTGATCTGTACGCTTCCGCCGCTGCGACGGTGGTGACCGGCGGCGCGAGGTTCGGCATGACAATGGCGCGCGCGAATTGGCGGGCGGTGAAGTTCACCACGCCTGCGAGCATCGGTCCGTCTCTGAGATGGACATGCCAGTCATCTGGCCGACGCATCACCAAGGTACTCATCTCAGGCCTCCGGCGTGCAGCAGATTGAGCGCGGCCGCCTCTACCGCGTCGATGCTGATGTCGTCCATTGCGGCGGCTTCGTCCAGGGCGGCTTCTTCAAAACTCTTGCCGCGCAAGGTGCGCGCACGCGGCCCCCGCGGGGCGCGAACACGCTCGTCGGTCGAGCCGAAGAGCGTCAGCGTCGGCGCACCCATAGCGGCGGCAATGTGCGTCAGCGCGTTGTCGTTGCCGATGCAGAGCGTGGCGCGTTCGGCGAGCGCGGCAGCGGCTAGCAAATCGAGGCCGGCGCCACTGGCGGGGACGCCGTCGGCGTCGAGGCTGGAGACGATGCGCGCAGCGATTTCATCGTCTCGCGCCGCAGCGCTCAGCACAACTATCCGCGCCCCACTCAACGCGCCCGTCGCAAGCCGGCGAGCAACGGCGGCAAAGCGTTCCTGAGGCCAGCGCTTCGCGGCGTGATTGCCGCCCGGCGCGATAAGCAGGACGGGCGCTGCGTCCGGCGTCATGGCGGCGGCCGCTTGGCGAGCGCGATCATCCAGCCAAATGGTCGGTGTCAGCGTGCGCTCGCTACCCACGAGTTGGCTCACGTCCTCCGAGAAATGGCGGAGCACTTCGGGGATGGGCAAGATGAGCTTCTGCTTTGCCGGCAGAACCAAAGCAGCGGGGCTACGACGCGTATCGAGCATGAGATCGAAGCGCCGGGCGCGACGGCTCCACGCCAGTTCGATGAAACGGCCAACGTCGCCAATGCCCTCAACCGTGTATTGCGCCTTCAGCCCCGGGGCCGCGCGAAACAGCGGGCGCGCATCAGCGCCGGTCAGCACCGTCAGTTCGCCGCCTTCGCCCAGCACATGCGCCAACGCGCCGGTGGCGAGCACCGTCTCGCCGAGATCGGCGGGCGCGAGAAAAAGGACTGAGGCCATATCGGCTGCTTAAAGGGGCAGGCCGGGTAAATGTGAAGTCAACAAACGCCGCAGGGTTGCGGAGAACTGCGCTTGGGGCCAAGTCGTGGCCATGCCGCTTCGCCTCGACCGCGCTTTCCTCCGTGTTTCCGGGCCCGACACGGTCGGGTTTCTCGACAATCTGCTGACGCAGGACGTGACGAGACTTGAGGACACTGGCGTCAACTACGCGGCGTTGCTAACGCCCCAGGGCAAGATAGTCGCGGACATGTTTCTATGGTCTGAGCGTTGGCTCTGGGAAGAGTCTGGACGCACAGACTTCACGTGCATCTTGATCGAACTGGATCGCAATCGCGCGAGCGAAGTGTCGCGCCGCTTGTCGATGTACAAGCTGCGTGCAGTGCTCACGATCGAGGATGTCACCGACAGCCGAGTCGCCCTTTGGGCGCCTCCGCCCGATAGCATTCGCGGCGGTGCTCCGGATCCTAGGCTTCCTGGCGCCGCGCACGGCTGGCGCGCAGTATCGGGGCCGCTAGCGTATCAACCCGACGATGGCACTGCAGAATACGAAGCTTGGCGCATCGCAGCTGGCATTCCTGACCTCGCGCGAGATGCCCTGCTCGAAGAAGTGTTCGCGGGTGAGGCGCTGCTGGAAGAGCTGAATGGCGTCGCGTTCGACAAAGGCTGCTTCGTGGGTCAAGAGAACGTCAGCCGCATGAAGCGCCGCGCAACGACGCGGAAGAAATTGTGCCCGATCGTGTTCGAAGGCGAGGCGATTTCGTTTGGAACGCCGGTGCTCGCGGGAGAGGCTGAAATCGGATCGGTACGCACGGGCCTCGCGGGCCGCGCGATTGCGTTGCTGCGCTTGGATCGAGCGCTAGAGGCGGCAACCGCCGGCAAGACACTCACTGCCGGAGGTCGCGAAATCCGGCTCGATCCGCCGCCTTGGCTCATCCTGCCGCAAGGGCCTGAATGATGCGGCATGGGGAGGCAGATTGACGCCTGCGCCCTCGCGGGTCTAACCGCAAGATGCGCTTCTGCAGCGCGGCAAACGAGGACCTCGCTTTGACTGTCGCCATCTCCGCGACCGGCCTTTGGACGCCGTCGGATTCGATCACCAACGCTGAGCTGGTCGCCTCATACAATACGTATGTGGAGCGCTATAATGCCGAGAACGCAGCAGCGATCACGGCCGGAACCAAGACGGCGCTGCAGCCTTCGAGCGTGGAATTCATCGAGAAGGCCTCTGGAATCAAGCACCGCTTCGTCATGGACAAGGTCGGTTCACTGGATGTGGAGCGGATGGTTCCCCGCATTCCCGAGCGGCCGAACAATGAAATCTCGTTGATGGCGGAAGTTGCTGTGATTGCAGCGAAACAGGCACTCGAGCGCGCGGGACGTGACTCGGCTGACATTGGCGCCGTGATCTGCTCATGCTCATCGCTGCAGCGTCCCTACCCGGCGCTCGCAATCGAAGTGCAAGATGCCTTGGGTGCGGGCGGCTTCGGCTACGACATGAACGTCGCCTGCTCTTCCGCGACGTTTGCAATTCAGAACGCGATCGACATCGTGCGCGCCGGGCACGCGGCATCGGTGCTCGTCGTGAACCCGGAGCTGACGACGGGTCATCTGAACTTCCGTGATCGCGAAACCCACTTCATCTTCGGCGACGCGTGCGTGGCCGTGCTCGTGGAGCGCGCCGACATCGCGCCCAAGGGCGCTTGGACTGTGTTGGGCTCGAAGCTGAAGACTCAGTTCTCGAACAATATTCGCAACAATTTTGGCTTCCTCAATCGTGGTGACGAAACCCATCGCGACGATCCGGATAAGCTCATCACGCAGCAAGGCCGCAAGGTGTTCAAGGAAGTCGTGCCGTTGGTCAGCGAGATGATCCTGCAGCACATGGCGGAACTGGATTTGAAACCAACTGACATGCGCCGCCTTTGGCTGCACCAAGCCAACTCAAACATGAACCGGCTCATTGCCGAGCGGGTGCTTGGCCACGAAGCATCACAGGATGAGGCGCCGACCGTTCTGGATGTTTACGGCAACACCGCGGGCGCGGGCTCGATCATCGCCTTCCACAATCACAGCGACGACCTCAAAGCCGGCGACAAGGGCCTGATCTGCTCCTTCGGCGCAGGCTACAGCGCGGGCTCGATTTTTGTGCAGAAGTCGGCATAAATTACCGCCATCGATTTGCGGGGGCGGCTTTGATCGACGAGAAAACGAAGAAGGCGGGCGGGCTGCTCGCTGGGCTGGGCGCGGCGTGGTTCTGGTTTTCGCAGGCCACCTCCATCATCGGTCTTGTTGGCATCATCGAAGATCTGAAAGCGTGGGCGAGCGTCGCCACGTGGTTGATGCATCAGGTCCAAGCCGTTGCGCCACTACTCGCTTCTACGCTCGACGCTATGGGAGTGTTGGTGCACGCCGGACTAGAGCTGTTTCGCTCGGTGTTCCGGCCGGTATTCGACTTCTTGCTAGGCTGGGTACCGTTCGAGATTCCGCAGTTTGTAAAAGACGCCGCGGTGGTCATGGTGTTTGTGCTACTGGGACGATGGCGCACAAAATCGAAGCACCTCGATGAATGGCGAAGGCTAAACGAAAAAGGTCTGACCGATCTGCGGGATCGCGCGCGGGCATTCGGCCTGGAAGTATCGGACTGGAGTTACGGAAAAAATGGTGCCCTTAGACTGCAGAGCGGCGTGGAGGCCCACTGGCGGCTCAAGGACGATGTTCAGGACGACAGCTATCGCAAACTGCTGCAGGACAACTTAGATATCGCGGTGAGAGAGTTCGGTCCAAAGTTCGGCGAGTTCGCCGAACAGCATGGCTGGGAAGGTTATGTCACGCCGGCCGAATCCAGATTATTCGAGCGTGAGGAGCGCGCGTTGTTCTTTGTCTACGGCCTCGCAGGTGTGACTGCGACGACAGTCGTCGTCGACTTCATCTTCTTCCGGTAGAAACAAAAGCGCCGCCCCTTCCGAGGCGGCGCTTCCATTCTTGGTGCAAGCTCAATTCACCAGCCGCAGGTGCGGCCGCGATTTTGCTCCTGCATGTAGGTCATCAGCGGCTGGAAGTAGCGGGCCATGGCGCCGCCATCCATTTGACGCGTGCCGGTGAAGGCTTCGAGCGCGTCCGGCCACGGATGCGATTGACCCATTTCCAACATTTGCTGGAAGCGATGGCCGACCTCGCGATTGCCGTAGATCGTGCAGCGATGCAGCGGGCCTTCCCATCCGGCTTGGCGGCAGGCCGCCTCGTAGAACTGAAATTGCAGCACGTAGGAGAGGAAGTAGCGCAGATACGGCACGTTGTTGGCGATGTGATACTTCGCGCCCGGATCGAAGAATTCTTCGCCGCGCTCCGTCGGCGGACGGATGCCCTGATAGCGTTCGCGCAGCTCCCACCACGCCGCGTTGTAGCGGTCCGGCGTGATGCGGCCGTCGAACACTTGCCAGCGCCACTGATCCATCGTCAGCGCGAACGGCAGGAACGAGATTTTCTCAAGCGCGCGTTCCATTAGCAGGCTGACGTCTGACGACGCCGGCGGGATTTGGTTGCGGCGCAAGAGGCCAATCTCGACCAGGTATTCTGGCGTGATGTTCAGCGCGACGAAATCGCCAATGGCTTCATGGAAGCCGTCATGCGCGCCGTTCCGATAGAGGAAAGGCTGCTGATTATAGGCGCGCTGATAGAAATTGTGCCCGAGTTCGTGGTGGATGGTCTGGAAGTGCTCGGCGTTGATCTGGATGCACTGCTTCACGCGGAGATCGTCGACGTTATCGATGTCCCAGGCTGAAGCGTGGCAGACCACATCGCGGTCACGCGGGCGCGTGAGCAGCGAGCGCTCCCAGAACGTGTCAGGCAATTCCGGGAAGCCAAGCGAGGTGTAGAAACGCTCGGCGGTCTCGGTCATCTGCACCGGCGTGTAGCGGGCGCGGGTGAGAAGTTGCGTGGTGTCGTAGGTCGCGCGCGCGCCGGGCGGGCGGGCGATCGGCATGAGCGTCGACCAATCCTGCGCCCACATGTTGCCGAGCAAGTCAGCGCGGATCGGCTGATCTTCCGGCACAATGGCGTCGCCGTAGCGCTCGTTGAGACGGCCACGGACGTAGCAGTGGAGCTGCTCGTAGAACGGCTGCAGCTGCCCCCAAAGGCGCTCGACCTCACGCTCCATATCGGCGGCGGGCATGTCGTAGTTTGAGAGCCACATTTGGCCGACATTGTCGAAGCCCAGGTCGCGCGCGCCTTCGTTGGCGATCTCGACCATGCGCGCATAGTCTTGACGCATTGGGGCGGCGACGGCGTGCCACTTGGTCCAAATTTCCTCCAGACGCGCCGGATTGCGCTCGGTGCCCATCAGTGTCTCGAGTTCATCGAGCGTGACTTGGCGACCCTGGTAATCAATGCGGCCCGTCGAATAAGTCGACGCCAACCGCGTGGTGATTTCGGAGAGCTGGCTTGCAGCGCCTTCGCGCTGCGGAGCCGGCAAGACGAGACTCAAGCGCAGCAGGTCAACCTTGCGGCGGGTATCGGCCGGCAGCTCGACATCGGCATAGCGGCCAGCCTCGGAGGCCAAGCGCACACGCGCTTCAGTGCCTTCGGCGTCAGAGCGCTGCAGCAGCCACTCGGTGTCGTAGTTGATATTGGTATTATAAACCCAGGCGACGCGGCCTTCATACTCCGAGCGACGCATCAGCTCCTCTTCGGCCGATTGTATGAAGCTGGCGGCGGATTCCGTGGTCGCCGGGGCGTTGGATGAGCTGCCGTTTGCGCCCGTCGTCGCTGGCGCCGTCGCGCAAGCAGCGGTGAATGCAGCGATGGCGATCCAGGACACGGCTGTCCTGAGCAATGGTTTCGCGATCATGGTCTCTCCCTGTCCGTTCTCAGCGCGCTCCCAGCGCGCCGCCCCCTAATTGCCTTCAGCGGCTAGCCATTCGATGCCGTCGGCCGACATCATGAACACGGCCGCCTCGCGCTTCTTGGCGCCAACCGCGTTGAAGAATTTTTGCGCCACCTCATTCTCGACGCCGGTAGTGATCGCGAGTTCGCGCGCGCCGAGTTCGCGGGCGCGGCGCGCCACAGCGCTCATCAATTTGCGTGCGAGACCACTGCGGCGCTGCTCGGGCACAACGTAAAGCTCGCACAGGACCACATTCGGCGCGGCGCGGCGGACGTCATAGCTCTTAGTGATGATCGCGTGCCCGATCAGCGGCGCGTTGTTCCGTTCTTGGGCGACCCACGCTTCGAAGAGTGCATTTGAGCCGAAGGCATGCGCCCGGATCCGATCGCCCTCTAAGCTGGAAACCGCGCCCTCCTCGCTGGCGGCGCTCGCGGCGAGTTTGGAGAGGGCGTCAGCGTCGCGCGGGACCGCGCGTCGGATGGTGAGTGGCTGCTCCATGTGCGCGGCAATCTAAGGCGCACGCGCGCGCCCGAGGCAAGCAAAACAAGAGCTTCACCACGCATTTGCGGGTCGAGGAACACTCAGTGATCGACCCAAGGCCCCATTGGTCCGCCATCGTCATGATCCCAACCGCCCGAGCGACGCGTCATAAACGCACCCAGGAGAGTCAGGCCGACAACCGCGCCCACGGCAACGAGGAACCAGAAGAACATAGTCCGCTCCACGGGTGGCGGGAACCGTACCCGCCGGAGGCTAGTACGCCTCCCCAACGACTTGTGTGGGCAATGTAGCGGTGTTCGTCGGGCTTTTCGAGGGCAAGCCGATCCAAACGCGCAGGAACGGAACCCGGCGCCCCATATCGAAGAAAAGCCAGCAGCCCAGCACCGTGGCGCCGATGAGCAGCGGCGCCTCTATAGCGAGTGGCAGCCGCAGGTCGTCGAGGTAATGGCCAGCGATCACGATGATCGTCTGGTGGATCAGATAGAATGGGAAGATGGCTTGCGTCAGCACTTGGCGCACCGGGCCATCGGCGTTCTTCAAATGGCGATGTGCGAAGCCGATGCAGGCGACAATGGCACACCACGCGTCAAGCTCACGCACGCTCCGCATGATAGCGCGCAACCAGTCCGGCGGCGTGACGCCATCAGGGTGCATGGCGAAATAGACAATGAGCGAAGCCCAGCAGACGATTGCGACGGCGAGCGACACCCACCGCAGTTGCACGCAGCGCTCGAAGAAGGGCTGGAATTTTGCGATCGAGAAACCGAAGAGAAAAACGCTAAAGTAAAGCGCGTGCAGATACCAATCTTCACGGAAATCGTGGCTCTCTCCAAAGATAGGAAAGAGAGCGACACGCAGCGTCGCCATGATCAGCCACGGCGTGATGATGAAGAACGGACCGGACATGAGTGCGCTCACACCACTCGGGATGCGGCGTAGCAGCGGCAACAACGGAATGAGCGCCAGCGTGTAGAGGATCAGATACGCGACGAACCACATGTGGTTGTAGGTCGGCGTGGTCAGGCAGCCATCGGAATCGCACCAGTGTCCGGAGGCGGTCACGTACTTCACGTAGAAGTTGTCGAGCGCCGACGGGTACTGGGCGACAACCTGCGCGGGCAACGCCTGCAGAGCCTCGACGATCTCATAATAGCTCTGGGGCGGAACGATCACGAACACGGCCAGCAAGAGCGGCGGCCAGAGGCGGCCCATGCGCGCGGCCACTAGTTTTCCGACGCTCATCTTGTCTGCCATGAAACGAGTGGCCGCACCGGCGATCAGGAACAGCAGGGTCAGCCGCCAGGGATTTGTGAGCATCATCAGCGGCTCGATGGCGTCACTGGCGAAACGCGATTTCACGTGCCAGTCCCAGGTCACGTAAAACATGCCGCAGTGGTAAAGGATGAGCAGCCCGAACGCGACGATACGCAGCCAATCGAGGTCATAACGGCGGTCGGTCATCCTGTGCGCATCTCCTTTGAGCCGCACGCTTCTTTCCCCGTTTCCCCTCTCCCGCTACGTAGATGCCATGCCCGGCGGCCCGCTGGGACGAACGGGGAGCCACCGGTGACCACCGGCGACGAAAGAGGGACGAACGGATGGACCCGGGCCGAGTGGCGACCTTGGGGTTTCGTTGCCTTGGTCTCGCTGGTGATCGTTGCCGTCAACGCTTCCTCCGATCTTCTGGAGATGCGGCGGGCTGGTGTTGAATTCGAATGGTGGGAACCTTGGGTCTGGGAGGTCACCAGCGCGATCGTCATCGTCGCGATGGCGCCGCTGATCGGCGCCGCGATCCGGCGCTGGACGCCGTCGCGCGAGAACCTGGTCCGGCCCGCGCTCATCCATCTGGCCCTGACCATTCCGTTCGCGGTCGTTCACATCATCAGCATCTGGCTGATGCGCGAAGCGATCTATTGGGTGGGCAAGTCACACTATGGCTTTTTCGACGACGGCGTCTTCTTGGTGAGCTTTTACGAGTGGCGAAAGGACGTATTGAGCTACGCCGCGATCGCCGCGACCTACTGGACCTTCCAGTACATTGCCGAGCGGCGGCGTGCCGCTGCGCAACCGGTCGCGGATGAGCGGATCGAAATTCGCGACGGCGGTGTTGCTGTGTTCCTCGCGCCCGGCGACATCACCCACGTCGAGGCGGCGGGAAACTACGTCGAGTTTCACACAGCCTCAAAGGCTCACCTGGTCCGCGGCACCCTGGCGTCATGGGAAGCACGGCTGGTCGCACGCGGCTTCATCCGCGTACACCGGTCACGGCTGGTGAACCGATCCAAGATCGCGGCGCTGAAACCGACACCGTCGGGCGACATGGAAATAACACTTCAAGACGGGCAGATCGTGATTGGCAGCCGACGCTATCGCGCAGTGTTGGCCTAGGCCAAACTGCGGACGCGCAATGGGAAGATCGCGCGCCCGCCGCTTGTGCGAGCCATCAGGTCAGACGGTGGGTCTTCCGCGCTCAGACGCGTGCTCGGTCGCGGAGCACCCGCAACGCTGACCGACCTACCGACCGCTCACAACCGAGACGTGTAATTTCGCTGGTCAGCCGATCTCGGCAAAAGCGAGCGACCTCGGTGCGCAACCGCCCCTCAACGGCGCGCGCACCAGTTTCGGTGCGCAGTTCGGCCTGGGAGTAGTTGAACCGAAACGACGCATCATCCGAGCCTGGACGCGCCTCCGCTCGGCCGGGACTGCATAAAACGACGGTCAGAGCCGTCACGACGGCGATAGATTGGCTTTTGAGCATCGCTCTTCTCTCTTCTTCCGCCGTGGGGAACGGCCGGCGGCGAACCGTGAGGAAGAGCCTGCGGCGAGCAGCGAGACCGGGTCCTGAGATCCCCCTGATCCACGCATAAGAACATTCTGGACCATACTTTCTCGTAATTTCCGATGCTTAGCGGCGCCTACAAATTCTGAGAAAATTCTGAGGCGCACAGTTCTGGCGGCGTTGTCATTTGCAGGTTGGCGCGGCAGGCGTGGTAATGGCTGCACTATGATGAGCGGGGAAATTCTCAGAGCCGGGCCACTGGTGGTGGACCCGGCAGATCAACGCGCGTGGCTCGACGGCTCCGCTCTCGACCTCACGGCAAAGCCGCTCGCCTTGCTGCTGGCGTTAATGCGTGCGCCGCAGCGGCTTGTGAGCAAGGAGGAGCTAATCCAGCAGGTCTGGGACGGCCGCTTCGTCACCGAAGCGGTGCTGACCACGGCGATGCGTGATCTCCGCCGCGCGCTCGGCGACGAAGCACGCAGTCCCACCTTCATCGCGACCGTGCACGGACGTGGCTACCGGTTCTTGAAGTCAGTCAAAGCTGCACGCAGCGACATCTCAGCCCCCGAGACCGACATTTCGCGCAAGCCATCGGCTCGCTCACCACTTTTGGCCGCGATGGCGAGCCTCGCCACAATCTGCGTGCTCTGGTGGTCAGCGAGCCAGGGTCAGCAACCAACGGCGGCCCCCCTCCCGCCCAGCGTCGCGGTGATGCCATTCGACGATATGACCGCCGACAGCAGCCAAACCTACTTCGCCGACGGGCTCGCCGAAGAAATCATCAATGTTCTGATGGGCGTCGAGCAAGTGAGCGTGGCCTCGCGAACTTCTTCCTTCGCCTACCGGGATAGTGCAGCCTCCGCGCCAGAAATCGGACGAGCACTCAACGTTGGTTATATTCTCGAAGGTTCGGTCCGAGCCGATGGCTCCCGGATACGCGTGCAAACGCGTCTGATCGAGGCTGCGAGCGGTCATACCATCTGGGCGCAAACGTTCGAACGCGCGCGCTCAGTAAATGATCTCATCGCCATTCAAGACGAGATCGCAACCCAGATCGTCGCAGGACTGCGCGCAGAACTGAACGCTCCGTCAAGCCACGGTATGATGGCGCGCAGCGCCGCCTCCGGCACCGACAGTCTCCGCGCCTACGAACTCTATCTCCGCTCGCGTGAGCTGTTTCTGGCGCGAACGGACATGCCTCGCGCTGTCCGATTTGCACGCGAGGCAGTTGAGGTCGATCCGCAATTTGCGCGCGCCTGGGAGCAACTCGCGGTCGCTGCATTCGTCTGCGCAGGCCGGCCCACGGATGAGGCCCGTATTGCAACTGCTCGTGCGCTCGAACTCGACGCCAACCTCTCCATGGCGCACGCGCTCAATGGCGTCCTGATCAACTACGAGGCGCCCTACGACTGGGAGCGCGCCAACGCCGAACTCGAACACGCCATTCAGCTCGACCCGAGCAACACCACCGCCCTGCTCTGGCTGGGCATCAACATGCACAAGCTCGGCTATCTCGAACGCGCACAAACTCTGTTCGAAGACTGCCTGCGGCTGGACGGCGCGTACGATCGTTGCCGCATGCATCTGATGTATACGCTCCACATGCGCGGTCAGACCGACCGTGCAATCACTGAATATCGCCAACTGGTGCGAGACGGCGCCGCGCCGGACGACTCGGTGTTGCTGATGGCATTCCTCGAGCGGGGGGATCAGCGCAGCGCTCGCGAGGTCGCAGCCTCCATCTCAACCGAACAACCAGTGCCCGTCGCCGTCTATCGCGCGCTACAAAACCCCGAAGACAATAACGCGGCCGCACAGCAGGCGTTGCGAGAGTGGCTGCGCGACCCAGAGTTCAATCCGCGCGACGCGCAACCGATCGCTCTGCAACTCGGCGCCTATGACCTAGTACAGCCTCGACAAGGTTCATTCTTCCCGCTCTGGCTGCCCGACTTTCCGGAGTATCGGCGCTCGCCCGAGTTCCAGCGCTTCGTTCGCACCATGGGTCTCGATGCTTATTGGCGCGCGCACGGCTTCCCGCCGCAGTGTCGGGCGGTCAGTGTTGATGGATTCGATTGTGTCTAGTCTCTAAACGCGTGTCGCTTCCGTCACCCGGAAGGTCAGCACGTCGCCATCGCCTTCGCGAAGCGTCACGTATTCGCCGGCGCGCAGCTCGTGGGTGGCAAGCTTGTAGAGCGGCTCTTCGGGACCTTCCTCGGCCTCATCGTACCAGAAATACCAATTGTCGCCGCGGTGGCGCAGCCAGCCATCGGCCGGCGTTTCACTGGGGTGAAAGCGGCGCACGCTGCATTGTTCCCGCATGGAGCGCCAAAGGGCCGCGTCCAGCTTGCCGTTCGTATCGAGCGGCGCATGGATCACATAGCCATAATCATCTGAGCCGTCCGGATAGCCGGCGGCGGGATTGCGGCCCAAACGGAGGGTGACGCGGGTTAGACCCTTCATAAGTAGCTCCTTGAAGCGCGAAGAAGCTTATTGCCGCTGGCCGCGTCAACTACATTGAGCATGCGCAAACTGGAATCGATATGGCCCGACCCGCCTCCCCAAGTGTGAAGCCCGCCGAAAAACCTCGCGCCTGGCAGCGCATGCTGTCTGGGCGGCGGCTCGACCTGCTGGATCCCTCGCCGCTCGACATCGAGATCGAAGACATTGCGCATGGCTTGGCGCGCGTCGCGCGCTGGAACGGGCAGACCATCGGCGCACATGCATTCTCAGTCGCGCAGCACTCGCTGCTGGTGGAGGAGATCTGCCGCAAGCTTGCTCCTGAGTGGGACAAGAAGCACCGCCTGCTGGCGCTGCTCCACGATGCACCGGAGTACGTGATTGGCGACATGATCTCGCCGTTCAAGGCGGCGCTTGGCCTCGACTACAAGGCATTCGAAGCAAAGCTCGAAGCGGCGATCCATTTGCGCTTCGGTCTACCCGCGCATCCGCCTGCGGCGGTGAAAGGCGTAATCAAGCGAGCCGACATCATCTGCGCCTATTTTGAAGCGACACAGCTCGCAGGCTTTGTCGAAGCGGAGGCCAAGCGCTTCTTCGGGGCGCCGCCACGTGGGCTCAAGCTCACACTGACCCCCAAAGCCACCGGCGAGGTGCAGGAGGCGTTCCTCAAGCGCTTCCGGTCGCTGCTCGATCCGGCATAAACTGGCAGCGCATGACCATTTATGTTTGCCCCCTCTCGCTCGCGCCACAGATCGCGCGCATCAACAAGGTGTCACACGCCATCAGCTTGCTTGATCCGATGACGCCGTTTCCGATGATCACGGAAGTCGGCGAACGCCATTTGTGCATTGAAGTGCACGATATTGAACACGACGAAGAAGGCATGGATCCGCTGTGCGAGCTGCGCACCAAGCGTATCCTCGATTTCGTGGGCGGCTGGGACCGCACGCAACCAATTCTGATCCATTGCTACGCCGGAATCTCGCGATCGACGGCGACAGCATTCATCACCGCCTGCGCACAAAATCCGAGCGCCGATGAGGAAGAGATCGCGCTCGGACTTCGTGAAGCCTCACCCAGCGCCTCGCCCAACCGTCGTTTTGTCGCGATGGCGGATGCAGAGCTTGGCCGTGGCGGGCGTATGACGCGCGCGATAGAACGCATAGGCCGCGGAGGCTCCTGGCTCGAAATCGGCGAAGCGCGCGCCTTCTCCATTCCGAGCCGCTTCGCATGAGTGAAGCGCGCGTTATCATCGGCCTCTCCGCCGTCATCGTCGCAGTGGCCGAAGATGGTCCCTACGTGGTGGTGACGCGCGATGGCGGCGACGCGGCCGGCCTGCCATTCGGCCCCTTCGATCCAGCGGGCGACAGAACTCTTGAGCTGTCGCTACGCGGCTGGGTGCATGAGCAAACTGGTTTCGACATCGGTTACGTCGAACAACTTTATACATTCGGCGATCGCGGCCGCGAAATGCCGATGGCGGAGAGCGCCGGTTCAGACCGCGTGATCTCAATCTCCTACCTGGCGTTGACACCATCACGCACGGTGCTGGATCGCGCATCGGCCCGCTGGCGTTCCTGGTATGACTTTTTCCCGTGGGAAGATTGGCGCGACGGGCGCCCGCCATTGATTGACGAGGCGATCGCGCCAGCGCTGAAAAAGTGGGCGCAACGTGGTACGGATGCGGAAACCGTCAACCAGCGGCGCAGCCGCGCGCGCCTCGCCTTCGCGCTCGATGGGGCGGTGTGGAACGAGGAGCGCGCGCTCGATCGGTATGAATTGCTCTACGAAGCGGGCCTCGCGCCGGAAGCCGCGCGTGACCGCGCGCGGTTCGGCGGCAGAGCAGCCCCCGCAATGCAGATTGAGCCCGGTATGGGTGAACCGATGGCCTCCGACCACCGGCGTATCCTGGCGACGGCGATTGGGCGATTGCGCGCGAAGATCAAATATCGCCCGGTCGTGTTCGAACTGGCGCCAGAGCAATTCACGCTGCTTCATTTGCAACGCGTCGTCGAAGCGATCGCGGGACTTGAGTTGCACAAGCAAAACTTCCGTCGCCTACTCGATCGCACCGGGCTCGTCGAAGGCACAGGCCAATTCGATACCAGCGCTGGCGGCCGTCCCGCCGAACTCTTCCGCGCACGGCGCGAAGCATCGAGCGAGCGCCCAGTCGGCGGCGTCCATGTGCCCGCGCCACGGGGCGAATAGCAGCGTATTTACGGCGCTTCGATGAAACGGCGCGCCAGCGCGCCGTGTCAGCGATACGAATTCGGCCGCCGCAGCCGGACAGGTTCGGGATAGCTTTGCGGCGGCGGCACGGCTGCGCCTTCGACAACGGGCGGTTCTTCAGGCGCGATCGCCACTGGCTCTTCGATTGGGACAGGCTGTTGAAGAGTGCTGGTCACCGGCGTCGTCACATAGGGTTGCGGCACACCGTAGTTCAGCGGATCAACGAGCAAACCATCGATGACCACCTCATAATGCAGATGCACGCCGGTGGCGTTGCCGGTCATGCCCATGCGGCCCATAGGCGTGCCGGCTGCGATGCGCATGCCCGGGCGCAGATTGGGATCGACCTCCGCCATGTGCGCGTACCGCGTGTGAACGCCGGAGCCGTGATCGAGCTCGATGTAGTTGCCGTAGCCATTGCGATAATCGGCGCTGAGGACTCGCCCCTCGCCCGCGGCATAGATGAAACCACCTTCGCGGTTGGCCAGATCGAGACCGTTGTGCTGACGCCCGTTGGCGCCGCCGCGATAGCCGAAGCCTGATGAGAGGCACGCGACTTCGGTTGGATTACGCAACAGCGTCCCAGCGGGCGTGTCCATGTAGGGCGTATAGTTCGTTGCCTCGCCACGCTGACCAATAAGGCCGAGGTTCGAGCCATAGCTGTTGCAGGCGAAGAGCTCGCTGTGCAGCGGCGCGCGCGCGGCTCTGGTGTAGATGTTCGGACCACTGCTGATGGGCGGCGAGATCTGCGTCGTCACCGGTGGGCGCGGGTAGGTAGCGTTGCCGGTGGCGCAGCCTGCGAGCGTGCATACCGCCGCCATTGAAAAAGCGATACGTCCCATGGTTTCCCGCCCAAGTCCGCCTCAGCCGCCTTACCGTTGCAGCCACGCCTGAATGGTAGCTGAACAAGCATAGCGGAAGAACCGCGTAGTGCAGCTAACCGATGCGTGCGCGAAGAAGCGCAGTGTCGGCGTCCAGCCGGGCGGAAATGCCGAGCGAGGTCGAGTGGCCATAGCACTCGCCATAGACCGTCGCAAAACCCGCTGAAATCAAGCGGTCGCGCGCGATGCGTTCGCGTTCGACATAGGCGGAGTGGATGATTTCCGGATCAAAGATTTCCAGAACTTCATGTCCCTCAGCGTCCAGATAGCAGACGAATTTCCAGCGCGCGCGCATCAGGAGATTGGTGCGCCGCGGGGCGTCAACGTCCACCAGCGCGGCGATTGCGAATTCAATCGCTCAGCTGCGCGCCCAGCTTCCGAACCAGAGCCAAAGAAAACGTCGCCACGCAGCGGGCCACGGCGAATGGCGCCACCTGTGTCTTGCGCAACGAGTAAGCGACGGAACGGCTGGCCATCGTATTCGGCGTCGACGAACACCAGCGCACCATACGGATGGAAAGCCGGATCGACCGCGATCGACCCCATCGGCGTCAGCGGCACGTTTGCGGCGCCGCGCGGTCCAGCGCTAGGATCATCGATATGCTCTTCTTGGAAGAAGACGTAAGAGGGATCAGCGTTCAGCGCCTGCTGCGTCGCGGCCGCGCCGTTGCGGTCACTCCACGCGCGGAAGTTCTGCCAGGTCACTCCGCCCTCAAGTTGGCCGGAGTCGCGCAACGCACCGAGCGCGGAACGCCAGCGATAGCCATTTTGCGCGGCGAAGGCGGCGCGCGCCTGGGTGCCATCTGGAAAAGCGATACGGCCCGAGCCTTGAATCTGCAGATTGTAGACATCAACCGGATGCGCCCAAGCGAAGGCTTGATCTGATGGTAGATTGAGCGCGTCCCGCTTCGGATACGGACGCACTTGCGTGCCGGCGAGCTGCCCCTGCAACGCGCGCGGGGCGCCGCGCAGCGCTTCGTTGTCATACGCATCAGCGAACGCGGCGACGTCTACTGTCACCATATCGCCAGGGCGGCGAACCAGTGGCGCGGAGTACACCGCGTCAGGCGTGCGACGCGCTTCGATGATTGGCTCGTAATATGCAGTGATGCGCGCTTCGCCCGAGCCGCGCACAAAGTTCGGGATGAAGTTGGCTTCAAAGAACGCGCGCTCGTCGCCAGGGACGACGCCCCGGGCGGCGCTGCACGCAGGTTGCCAATCGGCGACGGCGCCGCCATAGCGGCCGCCGCCTGGCAGCGGCGCGCCCGGATCGCGCGCACGCCGTCCCTCGCACGCACGGCGAAAAGCAAGCAGAGCTGGCGCGAGGTCGACGCGCGTCCAATCTGGGATGTCTTCAAAGCGCGCGGATTGGAGCGCGAACGCCGCTGCAGGCGCTTCCGTCTCGGTTGGCCCCGGCCGCGCTTGCTCGGTGCTCGCGCAGGCGGTGACGACGCTTGCGGTGGCGAGCAGCAACAGAACATGGCGCATGAACAACTCCTCCCGAACCAACCTGCGCATCTAACGCGCGAGGGGCCGATAAGTCGCCTTTCGCTTGCATGGGGGAATCGGCGGGGGTACTGTCGCAAATCGGTTATGCTCATTTGTAGCATAAGGGTGAGGCTGAGGTCTTCTCAGCCGTCTTTTGCGCCCTATATATGCTCCAACCGAGCATAAGTGGCCCATCTGGGCGCTGGGAGGCCAAACATGGCCCGCATTATTGACGCTCCCCTCACCTCCGCCGAAGGCGGCTGCGATCCACGCGCCGTCCACGGCACATGGGGCGCGCTCGACGCCGCTCAGCGCCGGGGCCTCGCGTACACGCCCGAAATAGCCGCCGAGACCGCCCCGCTCTACGAGCGCGTCAAGCACGTCATCCCGGCTGTCGAATGGCCCGCCTACGCGCCGTTGATCAGCGCCATCAACAAGATGAAGCGCGCCAAGAACGCAGTCATCCTCGCACACAATTACATGACGTCGGAAATCTTCCACTGCGTTGGCGATTTCCGCGGTGACTCTCTGCAATTGGCGCGCGAAGCGGCAGAGACTGATGCGGAAGTAATCGTCCAGGCTGGCGTGCACTTCATGGCGGAAACCTCGAAGGTGCTCGCGCCGGAGAAGACGGTGCTGATCCCAGACATGCGCGCTGGCTGCTCGCTCGCTGCTTCGATCACGGGCGCCGATGTCCGCTTGATAAAGCAACGCTATCCTGGCGTTCCGGTCGTCACCTACGTGAACACGTCGGCTGACGTCAAAGCTGAGAGCGACATTTGCTGCACGTCGTCGAACGCCGCCGCCGTGGTCGAGTGGGCCGCGCGCGAATGGAAGACCGACCGCGTCGTCCTCCTGCCGGACGAATATCTCGCAAAGAACGTCGCCGCGCAGACCGGCATCCGCATCATTGCCTGGCACGGCCGCTGCGAAGTGCACGAGCGCTTCACCGCCGAAGACATCGCCGAATTGCGCGAAGCGCATCCGGGCGTTGTTGTGCTCGCGCATCCCGAGTGCCCGCCCGACGTCATGGCGGCGGCGGACTTCGCCGGCTCGACCGCTGCGCTTCAGGACTACGTGATCGAGAAGCAACCGCGCAAAGTCGTGCTGCTGACCGAGTGCTCGATGAGCGACAACGTTGCACAATACGCGCCGAACGTGGACTTCGTGCGCCCGTGCAATCTCTGCCCGCACATGAAGCGGATCACGCTGGAAGGCATCTATGATGCGCTGGCGGAGATGAAGCACGAAGTGACGATCCCCGCTGACGTGCAGGTCCGCGCCAAGCAAGCGATCCAGCGCATGCTGGACCTGCCGAAAGAGAAGCCACGTGCGTTTGCGACCGGCCGCGAACCTGTCGCGGTAGAACTCGTCTAAGCGCCCAATTGCCGCCCTTTTCGCCGCCCAACACGCTCCGCCAACGAGGAGCGAGATATGCGTGGATTTCTGATTGCGACGGCAGCCTTGGTTGCGTTGGCGGCGCCGATGGCGAGCGCACAATCGCGCGACGCCTTCACCGGCACCTGGGCGTTCCAGACCGAATCGTACGGCACAGAGCAAGTCGGCGCGATCATGAGTGGCGCGGCGGTAATTACCCGCCAAGCTGCGGACCGCTATTCGATTCAGCTGCTCTCGAACGAGCGCTTGGTCAATCGCGAGACGGGCCAGGGTGCGTTCTTGACGGCACGGCAAAATTGCACGGGCTCCAACGACGACGGTCAGTTCACCATTACCTGCCAGATGGCCGAACCGCTCGAAGGCTACGCACCGGATACGTTTGTGCTGCAAGCGGGCGAAGCGGATCAGCTCGTCGGCGTCCTGCAGTCAAACGACTCAAGCCAAGTGACATTCTCGCGCATTCGCTGAACGAAGGCGCGCGCAGATGAGCGCGCGCGACTCCGTTCTAATCGTTGGCGCAGGGCTGGCGGGTTTGTTTCTCGCGCTGAAGCTCGCGCCGCGGCGGTGCGTGGTGCTGAGTCAGGCGCCGTTGGGCCATGGCTCCTCTTCCGCTTGGGCGCAGGGCGGATTGGCGGCGGCGTTGGCGCCGGGCGATAATCCGAAGCTGCATGCTGACGACACCGTTGCCGCTGGCGCAGGGTTGGTTGATCCGGCGGTGGCGTCGCTGATTGCGCGCGAAGGGCCGGATCGGGTGCGCGACCTGATCGCGCTCGGCGTGCCGTTCGACCGCACGCCCGACGGCGCATTGGCGCAGAGCTTGGAAGCGGCGCACTCGCGGCCGCGTGTGGTGCGCGTTTCGGGTGATCTCGCCGGCAAAGCGATCATGGATGCGTTGATCGCCGCTGCGCGCGCGGCGCCTCATATCGAGATCGTCGAGCGCAAACGCGCGCGGGCGCTGGTGCGCGACGCGAATGGGCGCGTGTGTGGCGTGCTTTGCGATGGCGATGAGGTGTTCACCGGCAGCGAAGTTGTGCTTGCGACGGGCGGCGCTGGCGGGCTGTTCGCGGTAACGACCAATCCAACGGAGGCGCAAGGCCAAGGCTTTGCAATGGCGGCGCGGGTTGGGGCGCTGATTGCCGATCCAGAGTTCGTGCAGTTTCACCCGACAGCGATCGATATCGGCCGCGATCCGGCGCCGTTGGCGACGGAAGCGTTGCGCGGTGAAGGCGCTCACGTCGTCAACGGCAAGGGCGAAGCATTCGTTGACGATCTTGCCCCGCGTGATGTTGTGGCGCGTGCGATCCATTTGGAACGCCAGGCTGGGCGCGGCGCGTTTCTTGATGCGCGCGAGGCGGTGGGCGCAAAGTTCCCGGCGCACTTCCCCACAGTTTTCGCGGCCTGCATGAGCGCAGGGCTCGATCCGCGCGAGGCGCCGATCCCGATTGCGCCGGCCGCGCACTATCACATGGGCGGCGTCACCACGGATATTTGGGGCCGCACCAGCGTCGACGGGCTTTGGGCGGTGGGCGAATGCGCCTCGACCGGCGCGCATGGCGCCAATCGGCTGGCCTCCAACTCGTTGCTCGAAGCGGTGGTCTTCGCGCACCGAATCGCTGCCAGACTGCGCGATGACGCTGCACAACTTTCCCTCACCCCGGAACCAACCGCCGCGCCGCCAACACTCGCTGACGGACCTCGCGCTGAACTTCGCCGACTTATGGAAGCGGACGCGAACGTCGTCAGAAACGGCGCCGGACTCAAACGCGCCCTCGCCCACGTTCACGCGCTCGGCGAAAGCCATGGCCAAGCCAATGCGCTTGTCGCAAGCGAACTCATACTCAGCGCCGCGCTCGCTCGAACCGAGAGCCGCGGCGCGCACTTCAGGAGCGATTATCCCGATGTCGCGACACCGCAACGCACCTTCGTCACGTGGAGTGGCGTCTCAGGTCCGCCCGATGCTGCCGCCGCTTCCTGACGTTGTGCTCGAGCCGATCGTGAAGCTCGCGCTCGCCGAGGATCTCGGCGTCGCAGGAGACGTGACGACCGACGCGCTGATCGATCCAGAGACCCAAGGCCGCTGGGCGTTGCGCGCGCGGGAGGCGGGCGTTGTCGCGGGTTTGGATGCGGCGATCCTTGCGGGCGCAATGATCGACCCGGAGCTGGTGTTCACGATCCGCGCGCCCGATGGCGCGCGCGTGAAGACTGGCGACACGATCATGGAGATCGAAGGCTCGGCGCGCTCGATGTTGATGGCTGAGCGCACGATGCTGAACTTTATCGGCCGCTTGAGCGGGATTGCGACGCTGACGAGCGTTTATGTCGATGCTGTCGAGGGCTCGAACGCCATCGTTGCCTCGACGCGGAAGACGACGCCCGGCATGCGCGCGCTGGAGAAGCGCGCGGTGCGCTTGGGCGGCGGCGGCGCGCATCGCTACGGCTTGGACGACGCGATGTTGATCAAGGACAATCACATTGCGGCGGCCGGCGGCGTTGGCATTGCGCTCGAACGCGCGCGCGATGCGGCCCCGCATTTGATGTGCATTGAGATTGAGGTGGATACGCTCGAGCAGCTGCGCGAGGCGCTGCCCTACGGCCCCAGCGCAATCCTGCTCGACAATTTCTCGCAGGCCGACATGCGGACGGCGGTGAAGATGGCGAATGGCTCGACGCTGCTGGAAGCGTCCGGCGGCATCACGATCGAGAACGTTGCGGCTGTTGCGGAGACGGGCGTCGATGTAATCAGCATCGGCGCGCTGACGCATTCGGCTCGTTCGCTCGATGTTGGGCTGGACGCCCTGTGATAGCTACAACTGTATGAACCGGGTGCCAATTAAACGCCCTTTTTCGGCATCGGTCGCCGCTTCGAACTCTGCTCGAAACGCAGGATCGCGCGTCACCTGGCGCTTTGCGGCCCAAACACATAGGACGAAGTAGAAGAGAAACGTGGCCACATACATCACCGCGGCCGCGATGGCGGTTATGGCCAGTGAGCGTCCCTGGGTCAGCTGATACTGTACCGACACGATGAACGGAAGCATGATCAGCCAGATGTAAGTGCCGTGCGTCTTCGCCAGCGAGCGCCTGAGAACGGCGAGGTTGGGAATGACCTTCACACCGCACCACCCGATGCTAAACCCCGCTGTTCACGATCCCGAACAGCAAGTGGTCGCGCCAGGCGCCGTTGATCTTCAGATACGCGCGCGCGATGCCTTCGTGGGTGAAGCCGCATTTTTCGAGCACGCGGCGTGAGGGCACGTTGTCGGGCTGGCACGCCGCTTCGACGCGGTGCAGGTCCAGGTCTTCGAACGCGTAGCGCACGACGGCGCGGACGGCGGCGGTGATGTAGCCGTTGCCGGTGTGCATCTGGCCGGCCCAATAGCCGAGCGATGCGGTTTGCGCGACGCCGCGGCGAATGTTTGAAAGCGTCACGCCGCCGACGAGCGCATCGTCGCTCTCACGGAAGACGAAGAGCGCGTGGGCTTTGTCATCGCGCGCGTCTTCGGTGTAGCGGCGCAGTTTGTAGCGATAGGAGCCGCGCGAGGTTTCGTCTTGCGCCCAGGTCGGCTCCCACGGCGTCAGGAAATTGCGGCTGGCTTCGCGGACGTCGGCCCATTCCTGATAGTCGCGCAGCTCGGGCGCGCGCAGATAAACGCCCTCCCCGTCGACCCGGCGCATGCCGTCATTGTCCTTCCGCATCAAAACCATTGCGGAGCTATTTTGCCCCAAATGCCGTCAGCGCGCCATGCCCCGCCTTGGGACCAATGGCAGCTGCGCAGGCGGGACCTTCGAGCGCTTTGGCGGCGACGGACTGGATTTGCTCACACGTGACCGCGTCCATGCGGGCGCGGAGTTCGGAAAAGTCGCTGAGGCGGTCGCGCAGGAAGAGCTGGCTGACGCGTGCTTCGGCGCGGGCGCTAGGGGCTTCCACGCCCATCAGCATGGAGGCGCGGGTGACGGCTTTGGCGCGCCTGAGTTCGGCTCCGGTGGGGCCTTTGGCGGCCATGAGCGCGAGTTGATCGCGCACGATCTCGGCCACTTCGCCTGCGTGCTTTTCGGAGCAGCCAGCGTAGACGCTGAGGCGGCCGTCATCTTCCAGAACGTCGAGCGCGGAGTCGATCGCATAGACGAGGCCACGGGTCTCGCGGACTTCTTGGAAGAGACGCGAAGACATGCCGCCGCCGAAAATCTCAGAGAGCATGCGCGCGGCGTAGATGTGTTCACTGCCGGAGTTGGGCGCGGGCCATGAGAACACGAGGTGCGTTTGTTCGAGCTTGCGTGCTTCGCCAGCTGTGCCGGCTTGCGGACGCGCGGGCTGTCGCTCTGGATCAGGCTTGGCGGCGAGGTTGCCGAAACGGCGCTTCGCTGTCTCGATGATCGCGTCGCGATCGAAGGCGCCGGCGACGGAAATGATCACGCGCTCTGGCGTCATGTGAGCTGCGCGAAAATTGATCAGCGTGTCGACGCTGACATTGCGCACGGTTTCCTCGGCGCCGAGGATGGGGCGGCCGAGGGCTTGGTCTTTGTAGAGCACCGTTTGGTGTAGTTCGAAGACGCGATCGTCCGGGGCATCGAAAGCTTCGCCGCGTTCTTGCGCGACGACGCCCTTCTCTTTCTCTAAATCCTCCGGCGCCCAGTGCGGCTCGAAGAGAATATCGGCGATGAGATCGAGCGCGAACGGCGCCTGCTCGGCGACGCAGCGGCCGTAGTAGGCGGTGCGCTCGTAGCCGGTGGCGGCGTTCATGCTGATTCCGGCGTTCTCGATCGCTTCCGCGAACTGGCGCGCGTCATGCGCGCCCGCACCTTTGAAGGCCATGTGCTCGAAGAGGTGCGCGACGCCGTTCAGTTCCGCCGTTTCCCAGCGCGCACCAACACGCTGCCAAACACCGAGCGCCGTCGTCGCGAGACTGGGCATCGGATCGAGCGCGAGGCGCACACCGTTCGGCAAGCGGACAAGTTCTAGCTCCACGCGCGGCTCCGTTCGCGGATGTATTGCTTCACCGCCTCGGCGTCGGCGGGGAGAGAGTCAAACTTTTCACTGCGCTGGAAGAGATCGGCGCATTTCTGCGGCAGTTCAGGGCGCACGCCGGTGGCGCGCTTTACCGTTTCAGGGAATTTCGCTGGGTGGGCGGTGGCGAGGTGGACGACTGGCAAATCCAGCTTGGCGCGATCTTCGTCAAACTCGTTGGCGGCTGCGGCGAGCGCGACGGCAGTGTGCGGACACACGAGCTGACCGGACTCCGTGTGGGCGCTCTTCATGGTCGCCAGAGTTTCTGCATCGTCGATCGCCCAGCTGGCAAAGTGCTCACGCAGAAATTCAAGCGCGCTCGCAGGAATAGTGAAACGGCCTGACTGGGCGAATTGCTCGAACAGGCGACGAACGTGATCGCCGTTCCGGTCGAGCGCTTCGAACAAGATGCGCTCGAAGTTCGACGCCACTTGAATGTCCATAGCGGGGGAAAGCGTCGCTGAAGATTGCGCGGCGCGTGCGTACTCACCGGTGTTGATGGCGCGGTCGAGAATGTCGTTCGCATTGGTGGCGATCATGATCGCGCCGATCGGCGCGCCCATTCGCTTTGCGACATAGCCGGAGTACGCGTCCCCGAAATTGCCGGTCGGCACGGAGCAGCACACGGGGCCATGGCCGCACAAGGTCTGTGCCGCCACGTGGTAGTAAACGGATTGCGCGAGGATGCGCGCCCAGTTGATCGAGTTGACCGCTGACAATCTTGCGCGCGCGACAAAGTCACGGTCGGCGAACATGGCTTTGACGATGGCTTGGCAAGCATCGAAATCGCCGTCGATCTCGATGGCGTGAACGTTGGCGGCGCCAGCGGTTGTCATGAAGCGGCGCTGTACTTCGGACACGCGCCCTCTTGGCAGCAGCACGACAAGATCGACGCGCTCGCTCTTCTTCAGCGCCTCAACAGCGGCGCCGCCTGTATCGCCGCTCGTTGCGCACAGAACGGTGAGCCTCTCGCCGCGCGCTTCGAGTGCGCGATCGTAGAGCGGCGCGATGAACTGCATCGCGACGTCTTTGAAAGAGAGACTAGGCCCATGAAAAAGCTCAAGCAGCCACTTCCCGGAATCGAGTTGGACCAATGGCGTGACAGCCGGCGGCCAGTTGTCGGACCAATGATAGATGTCGCGGGCAAGCTTCCACGCTTCGGTCGTGCTGTAGGCGCCGCCTGAGAGCGTCGCCAGCGCGGCGCCTGCGCAGAACCCGTAGCCGCTGTTTGCGATGTAGCCGTCGGCGACGCCGGGCGACGCCTCACGACCAGAGACCAGTCCATCATTCAGCGAAGGCCAGATCTCCGGCACATAAAGCCCGCCGTCCGGCGCCATGCCTGCGAGCACTGCGTCCAGGAATGAAACGGGCGGCGCTTGGCCTCTCGTTGAGATGTAGCGCATCAGTCCTCGCGTGGGCGCGGGCGCTGCAATGCAAGCCGGCCAACGCTGATATGGTAGGCGAAATAGATGGCGAGGAGAACGACGGCCAAGCCATACCAAGTGAGCGCGTAGCCCAAATGCCGTGCAGGCGGCAGCGCGTCAGCGCCAGCGGCAAGCGCAAACGGATTGGGCGCCGCGCGGCCATCGGCGCCGACATAAGTCGCGGCGATGTAATAATCAGCGACATTTTCGAGGCCGCCATTGCGCCCCATGGCGGCGAGATCGACAGCATACCAACGGCGCGCGAGCGGGCGCGGCGGCGCGGTGAACGGGCCTGGATCTTCCGGGCGGATAGAAGCGCCGCTAATCGGCGCGCCAAAACGCATGGCGGCGGGTACACGGACTTCCGCAGGATCGGGCGAATCTCGACCCGGGATGAATTCGCCGTCGACGAAGACGATAGTGTCGCCCTCTTGCAGTGGCGTGAACACGCGCCAGCCTTGCTCGTGGGTATCGCTGCGCACGCCGTAGACGAATTGAATGCCCGCTTCGACCGGCTGATAGCTCGCGATCGTCATCTCCGCGACCGGCTCGGCGGCGGCGGCCATCTTCTGCTCGTACTTTTCCCACTGCCAGCGGCCAAACGAGATCAGCACGCCGAACGCGATGATCGACAAGAGCGACATCAGCAGCAGCGGCCGAAAGCGGATCATTCCACGTCCTCGTGCGTGGCTTCGCGCGCCCTGTGCTTCCATTGCAGCGCGAAGAGCGTGGCTTTGAATGGCGGCAAGAAGGCCAAGCACAGCACGATTGTAGTGACGAGCGTGATGCCAAGCGCGAGCGTATCTGGAAGATCGAGGCCGACCTGCAAGAAAATCAGGAGTGGCGCGACGATAGCGCCGACGATCAGGATCACGAAGACAGCGGGGCCATCGCCAGCGTCCGCGCCCTTGAAGTTCGCGCCACACACAGCGCATGTGTCGCGAAACTTCAGGTAGCCGTCGAACACGCCGCCCTTACCGCACTGCGGACAGCGCAGCAGGAGCCCCGCGGCCCACGGAGAGGGCCGCGCCTCGCTCAATTCTGCATCGTCAGGTACGGCATCACATAGACGAAGGTGAAGAGGAAGAGCCACACCACGTCAACAAAGTGCCAATACCAAGCCGCCGCTTCGAGGCCAAAATGCTTCTGCGTCGTCATCTGGCCAGCCATCACGCGCAGCAAGCACACCGCGAGGAAGATCGTCCCGATCACGACGTGGAAGCCGTGGAAGCCCGTCGCCATGAAGAAGGACGAGCCATAGACGTTGGCATTGGTCACGTCGCCCTGGTTGCCGAAGGCAAAGCCGGCTTCAGGATATTCGACGCCGAACTGAATGTAGCTGAACACAATCCCCAGCAGCACAGTGAGGAGCAGGCCGTTGCGCGCGCCATTGCGATCGCCGCTCTGCATGGCGTGGTGCGCCCACGTCACTGTCGTGCCCGAGAGCAGAAGGATAAGCGTGTTCATCAGCGGCAGATGGAACGGATCGAAGGTTTCGACGTGCGGCGGCGGCCAGTTGGCCCAAGCGGCCGTGGTCGAGGCATCCCAGGTCGGCACGATCCAATCGGCGCGCTGACCATGGTCGATCGCCAGTTCGAAGAACATCCAGAACCAAGCAACGAAGAACATCACTTCCGAAGCGATGAAGAGGATCATCCCGTAGCGGAGGCCGATATCGACAACCGGCGTGTGATCGCCTTGGCGGCTTTCTTTAATCACATCACCCCACCAGCCGATGCAGGTGATGACGAGGACACCCATGCCGACGAGGAAGAGCGTCCAGTGGCCCTTGCCGAAGAAGAAGTCGGCTTCATTCGACGAGAGACCGCGCATCAGCACAACAGCGCCGACAGCAGCCACCAACGCGCCGACCGAGGCCACGAACGGCCAAGGGCTTGGGTTCACCAGGTGATAGTCGTGTTTGACGTCGCCGTGCGCCATTTTAATCCCTCAGCGTCTTTAGCTCGATGACCCTTCACTCGCGCTCAGCAGCGCCTGCGCCTCAGGCGAAGTGGAGCGGAAGAAGGTGTAAGATAAGGTTAGCGTGTTGATGTCGGCGGTGTCGGGGTTCGACACGATTTCCGGATCAACAAAGAAGACTACCGGCAAGTCGGTTTCCGCTCCCGGCGCGATCACGCGGTCGGTGAAGCAGAAGCACTCGAGCTTGGCGAAGTATTGGCCCGCGATGTGGGGCGTCACATTGTAGGTGGCGCGCGCCACGATCGGCTCGTTCGATGTGTTGCGCACACGGTAGAATGCGAGGCCCGTTTCGCCGATGCGGAGCGTTTCGGAGTTTTGCTTCGGCGCGAACTCCACCGGAAGGTCGGGCGAGGTGTTGGCGTCAAAGCGCACTTCAATACGGCGATCGAGGATCTGATCCGGCGCGACCTGCGCCTCGCGCGTCGTGCCGCCATAGCCGGTCACTTTGCAGAATGCGTCGTAGATCGGCACGGCGGCGAAGGCCATGCCGGTCATGCCGAGCACGACCGCGCCTGCGATCATCGCGGTGCGGCGGAGGCGCTTCTTGTTAGGCGTCATGACGCGCCTGCCACGATGCCATCCTCGATCTTCACCACGGTGATGAGGAAGACGAGCACCACGAATGCGCCGACCGCCAGCGCAATCCAGAGATTACGGCGTTTGCGGGCGGCGAGTTCATCGGGCGTCATGATTACGCTCATGCGAAGCCCCGCTCCGCCATCAGCGCGGCGAAGAGCGCGAACAGATAGAGGATCGAGAAGCCGAAGAGATCGCGTGCGCGCTTATCTTCCGATGGCACGCCCTCGCCTGCGCGCGACATTAGCACGCGCGTTGCGAGGAAGATGAAGAAGACGCCGCCAAGCGATGCGATGGCGCCATAGATCATGCCGCCGAGGTTCGTGAGCACCGGCGTCACCGCAAGCGGCGCCAGCAGCAGCGAGTAGGCGAATATCTGGAAACGCGTCGCTTTGGCGCCGTGGGTCACGGGCAACATCGGCACACGGGCTGCAGCGTAGTCATCCTTCTGCATCAGCGAGAGCGCCCAGAAGTGCGGCGGCGTCCAGAAGAAGATGATCGCAACCAGGATAATCGGATCGATCGAGAGCGATCCCGCCTTCGCCGCCCACGCAATTGCAGGCGGCAACGCGCCAGCGAGACCGCCAATGACAATGTTCTGCGGCGTCGAGCGCTTGAGCCACATCGTGTAGACGACCGCATAGAAGAAGATTGTGAAGGCAAGCAGCCCAGCTGCAAGCGTGTTTGCTGCAAGCTGCATGGTCACGACACTGAGCGCCGAGAGCGTGAGCCCCAGCATCAGAGCTTCCTCGCGCGGCACGCGGCCTGCCGGAATGGGACGCGTCCGCGTGCGGCTCATCACGGCGTCGATATCGCTATCGAACCACATATTGAGCGCGCCAGAGGCGCCAGCCGCCACCGCGATCGAGAGGATCGCGGCAAAGCCTAGCACCAGGTCGCCATGGCCAGGGGCAGCGAGATAACCGACCAAGCCCGTGAACACCACCAACGACATCACGCGCGGCTTCAGCAGCGCGAGATAGTCGCTCGCGCTGGCTGGGCGGTTTTGCGTGAAACTGACGTCGGCCACGTCGCTCCTCTTAGTGGTGCGTGTCCGGCTTGATGACCGGCAGTTCGTTGAACTGGTGGAACGGCGGCGGCGAAGAGAGCGTCCACTCGAGCGTAGTCGCACCCTCACCCCACGGATTGGCGCCAGCCTTGCGCCGCACGATGAACATCTCCGCCAGCATGATCAGGAAGACCAAGACGCCGAAGATCGTGATCACGTAGCCAACCGAACTGACATAGTTCCAAAATTGGAACGCTTCCGGGTAGTCGATGTAACGGCGCGGCATGCCTTGAAGGCCCAAGAAGTGCTGCGGGAAGAAGATGATGTTCACGCCGACGAACATGATCCAGAAATGCAAGCCACCGAGGAAACCGTTGTAGCGATAGCCGCTCATCTTCGGGATCCAGTAGTAGAAGCCCGCGAAGATCGCGAACACCGCGCCAAGCGAGAGCACGTAGTGGAAGTGCGCGACCACGTAGTACGTGTCGTGCAGCGACGTATCGATACCCGAGTTCGACAGAACGACGCCGGTCACACCGCCGATTGTGAACAGGAAGATGAACCCGATCGCCCACAGCATGGGCACTTTGAACTCAATCGAACCACCCCACATGGTGGCGATCCAGGAGAAGATCTTAATGCCTGTCGGCACCGCGATGATCATCGTCGCGGCAATAAAGTAGGCTTCGAGATCGAGCCCCATGCCGACCGTGTACATGTGGTGCGCCCACACGACGAAACCGATGACGCCGATCGCGACCATGGCGTAGGCCATGCCGAGATAGCCGAACACGGGCTTCTTCGAGAACGTCGACACGATCTGCGAGATCATGCCGAAGCCCGGCAGAATGAGGATGTACACTTCGGGGTGACCGAAGAACCAGAACAAGTGCTGGTACATCACGGGGTCGCCGCCGCCGGCCGGTTCGAAGAACTGCGTGCCGAAGTTGCGGTCGGTCAGCAACATGGTCAGCGCGCCGGCAAGAACCGGCAGCGAGAGCACCAGCAGCCAAACCGTGACTAGGATCGACCAGACGAAAAGCGGCATGCGGTGCAGCGTCATGCCAGGCGCGCGCATATTGAAGATCGTGGTGATGAAGTTGATAGCGCCAAGGATCGAGCTTGCACCCGCGATATGGAGCGAAAGGATCAGCAAATCCATCGACGGGCCGTTGTGATGAGCCATCGAGGTTGAGAGCGGCGCGTAGAGCGTCCAGCCGCCGCCGAAGCCTGCCCAATCACCGTTGCCCGGCACAATCATCGACAGCACCGCCAGCGTGAACGACGCCGGCAAGAGCCAGAACGAGATGTTGTTCATGCGCGGGAACGCCATGTCTGGCGCACCGATCATCAACGGCACGAACCAGTTACCAAAGCCGCCAATCATGGCTGGCATGACCATGAAGAAGATCATGATCAGCCCGTGCATAGTCACCACAACATTGTAGCTGTGGTTTGAATCCATGCCGAGCATGTTGGCGAGCATCGAGCCTTCGGTGAAAACCTGAACACCCGGCTCCGCGAGCTCCCAACGGATGAAGCCGGAGAGCGCACCGCCGATGATACCGGCGATGATCGCGAAGATAAGGTACATCGTGCCGATGTCCTTATGGTTCGTCGAATAGACCCAGCGCTTCCAGTCCAAGAGGCTGGGGCGGTGATCCTCGTGATGATCGGCAGCGTGAGCAGCTTCGTGCGTCATTAGTCTATGCTCCTCAGCGCGTCGGCGCCGACGACGGTGTAGCGGCCGGTTGTTCGGTTGAAGGTGAAGTGGTGGCGGCGCCCGCAGCGGGCGTTGGCGTGGCAGCGGCAAACGCGCCGCCGTGCTCGGCGATCCAAGCATCGAACTCTTCGCGGCTCACCGCACGGATTTCGATCGGCATGTACGCGTGATTGACGCCGCAGAGTTCAGAGCACTGGCCGTAATAGGTGCCTGGAGTATCGACGTTGAACCATGTCTCGTTCACGCGACCTTGGATGGCGTCTTCCTTCACGCCGAACGCAGGCACAGCAAACGCGTGGATGACATCATTTGAGGTAACGAGCACGCGAACATTCGTGTTCACCGGCACAAGCAGCGGCTCGGTGGTGGCGAGAAGATAGGGACGGCCTTGCGCACGCGCGTCGTCTTCGGGCAGCAAGTTCGCCGCTACCGTAACGCCAGCGTCTGGGTATTCAAAATTCCAGAACCAGGAATTGCCAGTCACCTTCAGCGTCAGTTCAGCTTCAGGGATGCGTTCTTGTTCGTAGATCAACGGGAAGGAACGCCAAGCGATCATGACCAGAATGAGAACCGGCACGATCGTCCAGATCACTTCCACCAGCATATTATGCGTGAACTTCTTGGGCGTTGGGTTCACGTGGCGATTGTAGCGCACCATGACCCAGACCAAGAGCGTCGCCACGAAGATCGAGATGGCTACAATGATCCACAGGAGGAAATCATGAAAACTAGTGATGTCGCGCATGATTTCCGTTGCCGCAGGCTGCAAGTGCATACCCTGCGGACTCGGTTGCCCCTGCAGCGGCGTTGCGTGCGCAGCGCCCGCAAATGACATCGCACCAACCGCGATGCTTGCGATCCAAGCCCCTCGCTTCACGCAGTTCTCCTCCCTTGAGATTCAGCGCCGGTATGGCGCGCGCCGACGCTCGCGCCTATAGTCGCCGGGCGCGGCATTCGACCGCGCCTTTCGGGTTTGTAAGTCTCCAACCGAGTGGGGTGCTAGCATGAGCCGCGCTTGGCTTCCAAGGCGCTTCTCGTCAGCGATTCTGGCGACCGTGGCATTAGCCGCGATGGCGCCGTTCGCCGAGGTTGCCCTGGCGCAACGCAGCGACCCATCTGCCGTAACCGTGGTGGGGCGCGACCCTAACGCTCGCCGCTGCAGCGATCAGGTGCTGCGCGGCGACACCTCAGACGCAACGATCGGCTTCTGCAACGAAGCTTTGGGATACCGGCACCTCACACAAGCGGCTGAGGTGGTGCTGCGGATCAATCGCGGCGTTACTCACATGCGGCGCCAGGAGAACGAGCAAGCACTTGCCGACTTTGACGTGGTGATCGCACTCCAGCCGCACCACGCGGAAGCCCAGGTCAATCGCGGCGCGGCGCTCTTGCAACTGCGCCGGTACGGCCCAGCTATCGCAGCCTTTACTGAGGCGCTCGGGCTCGGCGTTCAGGAGCCCTACAAGGCTTATTTTAATAGAGGCGCTGCGCGAGAAGCGCTCGGCGACTACCGGGGCGCCTATGAGGACTATAATACCGCATTGGAAATCTACCCGAACTGGGGTCCGGCCAATGCCGAGCTGCAACGCTTCGCCAGGCAACGGCGCGAGAGCCTACAGGCCCGTCAAGACGACACTTCCAGTCAATAAAATCAGAGACTTATAGTTTTGGACCGTTCCGGCTACGGCGTTGGGCGACTCCGGGACTATATAGAACGCATACAATTTTTTCGGAGACGAACGTCATGGCCGATGGGCTGCCCGCGACCCCCGAACGCGCCGCGGAAATGGACTGGGACGCGGCTGCGCACATTCTGGCGGACGCATCAAAGGGCGCTGATGATGGCGAGATCTTCGCCGAAGACACCCGGTCCGAGAGCTTCCATTGGGATGACGGGCGGCTGAAGTCGGCCTCGTTCGACGCCACCCAGGGTTTCGGCCTCCGCGTCGTCGCGGGCGAACGCGCCGGATACGGCCATGCAAGCGTGCTGGAGACAGACGCCGTCTCGCGCGCGGCAGAGGCGGCGGCAGCGGTGAAGCAAGGCCATGACGGCGCTCTCGATGTGAGCCCCGCCCGGGTGAATCGTCAGCTCTACGCTGACTTCGACCCTATCGAAGCGCCCTCCTTCACCGACAAGACGAGCCTCTTGGCCGAGATTGACGCCTACTGCCGCGCCAAGGACCCGCGCGTAGTCCAGGTTTCGGCGACGCTGGCCGGCGCGCGGCGGGCGCTGACCATCCTCCGCCCAGACGGGGCAAAATTGACCGACCATCGGCCGCTGGTTCGGGTCAACGTATCGATTACTGTCGAGCGCGATGGCCGCCGCGAGAGCGGTTCTGCCGGTGCGGGCGGCCGCGAACCTTATGAAGTCTTCATCGCGCCGAAGCGCTGGAAGGCGCTTGCGGATGAAGCACTGCGAATCGCGCTCGTGAACCTCGACGCCGAGCCAGCGCCCGCTGGCGAGATGGATGTCGTGCTCGGCCCAGGTTGGCCTGGGGTGTTGCTACACGAAGCGGTCGGTCACGGCCTCGAGGGCGATTTCAACCGGAAAGGCACGAGTGCTTTTTCGGGCATGATCGGTCAGCGCGTTGCAGCGCCCGGTGTAACAGTTGTGGATGACGGGACGATCGAAAACCGTCGCGGCTCGCTGACGATCGACGACGAAGGAACGCCAACCCAACGCACCGTTCTAATCGAAGACGGCATCCTCAAAGGCTATCTGCAGGATCGCTTGAACGCGCGCCTCACAGGCGTGGCGCCGACGGGTTCGGGACGACGCGAGAGTTATGCGCACCGGCCGATGCCGCGCATGACCAATACGTTCATGGAAGCCGGCGATCGCGATCCGAAAGAGATACTCGCCGCTCTGAAGCGCGGCGTTTATGCGGTTAATTTCGGAGGCGGTCAGGTCGACATCACCTCTGGCAAATTCGTCTTCCAATGCACCGAGGCCTACTTCGTCGAGGACGGAAAGATCAAATTTCCAATCAAAGGCGCGACACTGATCGGCGATGGCCCGAGCGCACTGACACGCGTCACGATGATCGGCAACGACCTCAAATTGGACGAAGGTGTCGGCACGTGTGGCAAGGCTGGACAGAGCGTTCCTGTCGGTGTCGGACAGCCCACGTTGTACATCACCGGTTTGACCGTCGGCGGGATGTAGACTTTCCGCGGTCATTTACATTTTAGAGAATCGTCGCAGAGCTATTAGCATCCCACTGTTTGGGGAGGTTGATACTATGGCTGCGAAGAAGAAGACGGCGAAGGTTGCCAAAGCTGGCGCGAAAACCAAAGCCAAGGCGAAGAAGAAGAAGTAACTCCCTTCACTTCCAAAACTACGGAGCGCCGCTGGGGTCACACCCAGCGGCGCTTTCGCTTTTCAGCCGTCGCGCGCGCCCGGCGCTTCGTCGCAATGCGCCGCATCTTGCCTAGAAAAAGCCCAGCCCTCAGCCTCCATCGCAAGCGCTGCAATCATACTGAAACATGCAGCCGCATATTTGCGCACGCTGCGGGAGACGGCGACGGGAGGGAAGTAGAATGCTTGGCCGAATGATGGTTTCGGCGCTGGCTTTGACCGGTGTCGCATACGCGCAAGAGGCAACGCCCGACCAGGGCCAAGCGCCCTGCGCGCCACAGCCGCAAAACTGTTCTAGCGTGGCGCCGACATCTTCGGCCGATCGTGTGGTCTATGACGCCGCCTACTTTGCGCAGTACACGCCGCAGACGGCGCTCGACATGGTGCGACAAGTCCCGGGGTTTTCGCTCGACGGCGGCGCGGACCGACGTGGCTTCTCTGGCGCAGTCGGCAATCTCTTGATCGACGGCGTACGCCCCAGCACGAAGAGCCAAGGTGTCAGCGGCATTCTTTCGCGCATTCCGGCTAGCCAAGTCGTGCGCCTGGAAATCCTGCGGGGCGCCGCGGTGGCTGGCGACGCGTCAGGTCAGTCGACATTGCTCAACGTTGTGCGCACCGAAACCGCGGGCAGCGGCGTCTACGAGGCAGGCTTCGAACTAACCTCGCGCGGCGTGCCTGCGCCACGGGGCGAAGTTTCGTACAGCGGCCGCAATGGCAACGTTGAATACACGTTGGCAGGGTCACTCTTCAGCCAGTATCGTGACCTGCCCGGCTGGCGCCTGTTCTCCGACGAGCCGGGCGACGTTTACGCCGGCCGCGCCGAGACGCCTTCGCCGCGCGATTTCCGAGAAGGCACCATCAATGGCAGCATCGCCTTTCCACTCTGGGGCGGCCGCTTCAGCACTAACGCACAGGTCAACGCTTGGCGTTTCAACGCCGACAACGACTATTTCTTCTTCGATGCTCTCGACAATCCCGACTCCGCGTTGCTCCAAGACTATCTTGAGCGGCGCAAAGGCTTCGAACTGGGCTTCAACTACGACCGAGACTTCGGACCTTGGTCGCTCGGCCTGATCGGTCTCATCAATCGCGGCCGGTATGAAAGCTTTGAGGACGACCAGTTCCTCGACGGCGCCGGTGCGCTCGACGGCGACTTCTATCAGGACATCGTTCAAGACAGCGGCGAGTCGATCGCACGGTTCACGCTTTCGCGGCCAATCGGCGAACGTAACCGGATCGAGTTTGGCGCCGAGGGCGCCTTCAACTCGCTCGATCAGCAGCTCGCCTTCGCCGGCTCGTTTGCGCCGACCCCCGGCAGCGTGCCGAACATCAATGTATTGGTGGAAGAAGAACGGGCGGAGGTTTTCGCCTCGCACACTTGGCGGCCAAGCGATGTGTGGTCGATCGAGACCCGTCTCAACTGGGAAACTTCGACGCTGACGTTCAGCGGCGATACCAATCAGGTCGTCGATCTCGCCTTCTGGAAGCCGTCGTTCCAGATCACCCGCACATTCGCCGGCAACAACCAACTCCGCTTCCGCGTTTATCGCGATGTGAGCCAACTCGATTTCGGGGACTTCGTCTCGGCGGTCGCAACCGCTGACGCCCTGCTCGCGGGCGGCAACCCCGACTTGGTCCCGCAAACCGACTGGCGTGCGGAGGTCGGCGCCGATCTTCGCTTCCCAGGCGGCGCCGCGCTCGGCCTCACCCTGACACACCACCAGATTTCCGACGTGACCGACGTCGTGCCAATTACGGCCATCAACGACAACGGCACACCACTCGACAACAGCGACGACTTTCCGTTCACCTTCGACGCTCCCGGAAACCTCGGCGAAGGCGAAGCGGTCAGCCTGGACGTGAACTTCTCAACGCCGGTCTCATTCATCGAAGGCGGCCGTCTCACGGTTTCAGGCTTTCTTTGGGATACCGAGGTCACGGATCCGCTCACCAATCGGACGCGGATCTTCTCGTACCGGCCGGAATCGCAGGTCGAGGTGGTCTTCCGCCAAGACCTACCCGACCTCCGCTTCGCCTGGCAGATCAATGTCTTCAAGCAAGGCGAGGTCCAGGCCTATCGTTTCAATGAGATCGACACGAGCGAGGAAGGTCCATGGGTGGACCTCACGTTCGAAACGACGGCGCTGCCGCACGGCATGAAGCTCACCGCCATCGCGGCAAACATCTTTGACGGCACAATCTATCGCGACCGCCGGTTCTTCAATGAGGACCCGCCAGGCCCGGTCACCAACCTTGGCCGCAACGGCATCAACACCTCGCGCGACTATCGCCAGCGGGAATTCGCCCAGGCCCCCTGGTTCATTTTGCAACTGAGCGGGACGTTCTAGTCAAAGGGCCGCCCCGCACCCTCCGGCCAGGCCTCCCTCCTCGCAGGGGAGGCCTGCGCTGGCGCTCAAAATTCGAAGCAAATGTCGCACGCGGTTTCCTTGACCTCTGGGGGACCCCTGCTAGTTTCCGCGCGCGCGAACAGGGGGCGCTCAAACGAGTCGCCCTTTTGGGCGCGTGGACCGTTCAATGGCTGACAGAAAACCGCCCGAGGACGCCCTTTCCAATCTGCGCCGGCGTGTAGACGCTGCGCGTGGCGAGGGCGCTTCCAGGTCCTCCCGTCCCGACAGCCCAGCTTCGCTGGCGCTTCGGTTCGGAGGGGAATTCGGCGCGGCAATTATCGTCGGCGCATTGCTCGGGTATGGGGCGGATTACTTTCTCCACAGCTCACCGTGGGGCCTCGTGATCGGCTTTGGACTGGGGTTTGCGGCAGGCATTGTGAACGTCGTGCGCGTGGCGCAGTCGTTCAACACGGCCAACCCGCCGAACCCGAACGCGCCGTCCATTCCGGACGACGACGATTGAGGATTTGAGTTTTGTCGAACGACCCGATCCACCAGTTCCACATCAACAATATCAGCGACCCGATTCACATCGGCGCGCTCGACGCGACGATCACGAACGCGACCCTTTTCATGGCGGCGGGCGTCGCCTTGGCTGGCGGATTTATGTGGTGGGCGATGAAGCCCGCCGCTGTTGTGCCGGGCCGCGCGCAAGTGGTGGCGGAAACAACATACGACTTCATCCATGGCATGGTGCGTGACGCCACCGGCGACGAGGGCGTGAAAAAGTTCTTCCCGTTCGTGTTCACGCTCTTCCTGTTCATCTTCGCGGCGAACATGATCGGCATGTTCCCGTACTTCTTCACCCCCACCAGCCAGATCGTTATCACCGCGACGATGGCGCTAATGGTGTTCTTTACCGTGCTGGTTATCGGCTTGGCGAAGAACGGGTTGAAGTTCTTCAAGCTCTTCGTGCCATCGGGCGTGCCAGTCTACATCTTGCCCTTCGTGGTGCTAATCGAGATCATCTCATTCTTCTCGCGCCCACTTTCTCACGCCGTCCGTCTCTGGGCCAACGTCCTTGCCGGCCACTTGGTCCTCAAAGTGTTCGCGGGCTTCGTGCCGATGATGGCCGCCGCAGGCTTTGTCGGCATTATCGGCTCGGTTTTGCCGCTCACTATGACGATCGCGCTTTATGCGCTCGAATTCCTGGTCGCGTTCCTGCAGGCGTACGTGTTTGCACTACTCACCTGCATCTACCTGAACGACGCCCTTCACCCTGGCCACCACTAACAAATTCGGCCATCGCAAAGAGAAAACTGGAGACTACGAAAATGGACGCGGAAGCAGCGAAACTGATTGGGGCCGGCATCGCGGCTATCGGCATGGGCGGCGCAGGCATCGGCGTCGGCATCATCTTCGGCAACTTCCTTCAAGGCGCGCTGCGCAACCCGTCGGAAGCCCCGAAGCAATTCGGCAACCTGATTTTCGGCTTCGCCGTGACCGAAGCGCTCGGCATCTTCTCGCTGCTGATCGCGCTGCTGCTCCTGTTCGTGTTCTAATCGGAGCTTAAGCTCATGGCGGCCGAAACGGTCGATCCTCACGCGACGACGGAAGCAGCGCATGGCGCTGCGGACGCCGCCGCGCACGGCGCAGAAGGCGGCGGAGCATTTCCGCCGTTCGACGCGACGTTGTTCGCGAGCCAACTCTTCTGGTTCGTGGTCACGTTCGGCGTGCTTTACTGGCTCCTGTCGCAGAAGATCCTGCCGAAAATCGCGTCGGTGCAAGCCAACCGCGCCGGCGCGATTGCGACGGATCTGGACGAAGCCGCGCAAAAAAGCGCAGCCGCTGAGCAAGCGCGCGTCGATATGGAGAAGGCCGTCGCCAAGGCGCGTGCAGATGCACGCGCGATGGTTGACGCTGCCCGCGCGGACGTCACTGCGAAGCTCACCGCGGAACAGGAGGTGGCAGAACAACGCCTCGCCAAGAAGATTGCTGAAGCGGAAGCCAAAGTCGACGGTGAGCGCAAGAAGGCGCTGGGCGAAGTGCCGGCGATCGCGGAAGCGCTCGCGCGCGAGATCGCCGATAAGATCGCGCCGGCGAACGCCGATGCGCCTCGCCAACGCGCTGCGGGAGAAGCGTGATGCACTTTGATGCTACGTTTTTCGCCTTCGTCGCGTTCGTCATCTTCTTCGCGGCTCTGATCTGGCTTAAAGTGCCAGCGATGATCCTCTCGGCGCTAGACGCGCGCTCGAACGAGATCGCCAAGGAGCTGCACGAGGCCCGCCGTCTGCGCGAGGAAGCTGAAAAGCTCCACGCCGAATATGCCGCCAAGCGCGCCGCCGCCGAAACGGAAGCCAAGGAAATCGTCGCGACCGCGAAGGAGCAAGCCGCTCTGGTGGCGGAAGAGACCCGCGCTTCGATGCAGGCCGCCATGGCCCGCCGCGAGCGTCAGGCTGACGACCGCATTGCAGCAGCCGGCACCAAGGCCGCGGACGAAGTCCGCGCCGCGGCTGCCGAAGCTGCAATCGCCGCCGCCGAGAAGATGATCCGCGACCGCATGAACGACGGCTCGCAGGCAGCTCTCGTCCAGGAAGGCGCCGCCGACCTGAAGCGTAAGTTCGGCTGACCGCTCGACATCGCGAGACAAGATTGACGGGCCGGGGCTAAGCTCCGGCCCGTTCTTCTTTGGAGGCGGATATGGGCGTTCTCGCACGCATCCTGGTGGCGCTCGTTGCATTGCTGCACTTCGGCTTCCTGGTGCTGGAGATGTTTCTCTGGACCGGCACGATCGGGCAGCGCGTCTTCTCCATGACACCGGAGTTCGCGGACCAGACGGCGGTGCTGGCGGCGAACCAAGGGCTCTATAACGGCTTCCTCGCTGTTGGTCTGCTCTGGGGCGCAATCCGCGTGTCGCGCGACTTCATGATCTTCTTCCTGCTCTGCGTGATCGTCGCCGGCGTGTGCGGCGGGCTGACTGCTAAGATGAGCATTCTCTACATCCAGGCCGTGCCCGGACTGATTGCGCTCGCGGCTGTGCTGGCGGCGAAGCGCAAGGCGCCGGCGTGAGCTGGTTCAAGACGCAGCGCTTCAGCGCCGCCGAACTCGATCGCTTTCGCGAGCTGCAGCGCCTCTCCTTCTCGATCCTGACAGACGAGGCGCGGCGGCTCGAACCGGGCATGATCGAGCGCGACGTGGCGCACCGCTTGGTGCAAGCCTATCGGCGCGAGGGCGTGAAGACCTTCTTTCATCTGCCCGTGGTGCTATTCGGAGAGCGCACGGCGCTTCCAGGCGATTGGCCGGTCGGCAAGTTCTTCCCGAAGAAGCGCGCGGTCGCGGAGAACGAGGCGGTGATCTTCGACGCCTCGCCCGTGTTCGGCGACTATTTGGTCGACACGTCTTTCTCGTTCTGTCTTGGCGAAAGCCCGGCGCATCGCACGATGATGCAGAACCTTTCCGAGTTCCGGCAAAGCGTGCCGCACTACGTGGACAGCGGTATGACCTTCCACGCGGCGGCAATGAAGGTGCTCGATCGCATCATTCACATGGGCTACGAGCCGGTTCACGAGAAACATCCAGGCGAAGTGCTGGGCCATCGCGCGCTTCGCTTGCCTCGCCTGCCGTTCGTGTGGCGCTCGCAAGGGTTCGACGCGCTCTCGCTCTCTTGGTTCTACGGCAACGAGTTCGCGTCACGCGCGCACCTCGCGTGCTCACCACTCTGGAACACGAGCGATACCTCAAAGCACAAACCGTTCGACGGCCTCTGGCTGGTCGAGCCCCACGCGGGCGACGGTCCAACCGGCGCGAAATGGGAAGAAATTCTTATCATCGAAGATGGCAAAGCACGCTGGCTCGACGATGAGCCGCCGCATGTGAAGCAATGGCAGCTGATCGCTGAAAGCCGCGACTACGGCCCGCTCGCGCTTGCTGCTTGAGTTTGCGAACGGGTCGCAGTTTGACGGCTAGTGCGATGGTTCCTATGTAGCGCGTGTTCTCGGGGAGTAGCCGGCCGCAACGCACGCGGCGCCCGCGTCAACATACTTGCTGGCAACAGCATGGCGCGGGCGGCGGATCTGATGATCCGGATTGGCGAGACCGACGACGCTAACCCAAGCGAGGGCCGCTCGGGTGTCGGCGTCGTCGTGTCAGCTCAGGCCCGGACTATTCTCATGGAAGCACTCTGGACATCCGCTGGCCTCGTCGCGATCGCGGAGATCGGCGACAAGACGCAATTGTTGGCGATCGTCTTGGCGGCGCGGTTCCGCGCTCCCGTGCCAATCATTCTGGGCATTCTCTGCGCAACATTGTTGAACCACGCGGCCGCCGCAGCACTCGGCTTCATCATCGCGCAATGGCTCAGCGGGCAAACGTTTCAACTGATCGTCGGCGCCGCTTTCGTGCTCATGGCCGCCTGGGCGCTCATCCCGGACAAGGACGACGACCGCGCCGAGAAGATGAACGCCGGCGGCGTCTTCCTCACCACGCTTGCGGCGTTCTTCCTGGTTGAGATCGGCGACAAGACGCAGATCGCAACATCGCTGCTCGCCGCACGCTTCCAGGACATCGCGCTCGTCACCACCGGCACGACGCTCGGCATGATGCTGGCTAACGTCCCCGCAGTTCTCTTGGGAGAGGCAGCGACCAAGATCGTTCCGCTCACCTACGTGCGCGCCTCCGCCGCCGTCCTTATGGCGGCGACCGGCGTCTGGGTGATCGTCGCGGGGGGCAAGACGAGCGCCGCTTGATCAGATAATGCCCCACTCAGCCAACACTGCCGAGGACGCCTGTGCCGGTGATGGAGAAACCATCGATGGTCCAGATCGCGACGAGTCCTGAATCGTTGCGCCAAAGGATATCGTCGCGGCCGTCGCCGTCATAATCGCCGACATTCTCGACGTTCCACGTCGTACCGACGCCGCCGATGACGGCCGCCCCCAACTGACTCGGCCCGTTCATATGCCAGATCGACACGAGTCCATCGTCGCGTAGCCACAGCAAATCGCCGCGACCGTCGCCGTTGAAATCGCCCGTGCCGACCAGATCCCATTCCGTGCCAACGGACGCTATAACGGTGGCGCTGGTCTGGCTGAACCCGTTGGTCTCCCACACGGCCAGCAGTCCGTCGTCGCGCCGCCAGAGAATCTCGTCGCGCCCGTTACTATTCAAGTCAGCGTTACCCACGATACTCCACTCTGCCCCCGCGCTACCGATTACGGTCTGCGTGCCGGTGCTGAAGCCATTCATGGTCCATATCGCGACCTGGCCGGTCGACTGATTGCGCCACACAAAGTCATCGCGCCCATCGATGTTGAAGTCCCCGATGCCCTGTATCTCCCAAGCCGTCGAAGCGGCGGCGACAAAGCCTGCCGCACTGATCGAGCCTTGGTTCCAGAGATAAAGCAAACCATCGTTGCGCTGCCACACGATGTCATCGCGTCCATCGCCGTCGAAATCGCCGGTGCCTTCGATGCGCCATTCGTTGCCGACTGAACCGAGCAGGCTAGATCCGGATTGCGCCGTCCCTAGCACTGTCCACGTCGCGGTGAGGCCATCGGCGCGACGCCAAAGGATGTCGCTCGTGCCGTCGCCGGAGAACGTCCGGAACGCTGCGTCGAGCCAGACATCGCGGTCGCCGAAACGCAGGATTTCAATGCCCGTCAACGTGTCGAGACCATCAGCGCTGTTCACTGTCCAGCCGCCGGCGAGCGTCCGATGCCAAGTGGCTATGGAGCTTGAATCGTCGATCGTCGCCGTGTCACGGCCCTGGCCGCCGTCGATCAAGTCATCGCCGGCGTCGCCGTAGATGAAGTCGTTGCTGCCTCCGGCAAATATCCAATCGACTTGCGTCGATCCGCCAAGCGAGTTGGGATTGTCGTTGCCGCGAATGACGATCAGATCGCGTTCCGAAGCATTGGCGCTGCTACCATTGGGATTCCAATCGTTGAAGGTCCAAGAGCCAAGGCCAACGTTTCCGATCCCGGTCATGGTGACTTCAACGACATTGCTCTGGCCTTCGACGCCACGCACTTGCAAGACAAGTGAAACGGCGCCCGACTCTATTTGGGCGCTGCCTACTTCAAAGATCTTGTCGACGCCGAGGTCATTCTCGATTCCGACGGGCGCGCCGAAGTCGATGGCGTGGATGCCGCCCATCTGCATGCCAGTGAAGCTCGACCGGTAATAGCCGTCGAACTCGCTCTCTGAATCGTCGATGAGCAGACCTCTCAAGATCACCAAGGTGTTGAAGCCGCTTCCGCCAATAAGCGATTGATGGACGTTGCCCGCCGACGCGATGTAGTCATCGCCAGCACGCCCATCCACGGAATCGAAGAGACCATTGGCGATCATGATGTCCGTGCCGGAATGGCCGACGAAATCGTCATCGCCGTCGCCGCTGATGAACACCACTTGGTCGTCGGCGCTCCAATTCGTGAACACCCAGCTCTGCAGATCGGCGCCGCCGTTGTTTTCATCAGCAAGAATGACGATCCGATCGGCGGCGGAGGTTCCCGTCACATTCGTGATCGGGAGATTTCCCGCGTTGAACGTCGCGACCAGGGACGTTTCCAGGTTTGTCTCGAACCCGAAGACCAGACGCTCGATCGAGGTGACCGTGTCGGTGCTGAAATCGAACGAGCCGGCCATCACGATGGTGTCTGTGCCGTTGCCTCCGCTAAAGGTCTCGCCGCTCGCCGCGGCGTGACTTCCGAACACACGCAACTCATCGTTGCCCTCACCGCCGATGAGCACATCGATGCCCGCGCCGGAGATGAGCGTGTCATTGCCCTCGCCGCCGTCTAGCGTGTCTGTACCGCCAACAGCGCTGAGCGTGTCGTTGCCGCCGAGGCCCTCAACGATCTCATCGGTATTGTCGCCGACATAGATATCGTCACCTGGCGTCGCGCCGGGACCGGGTGTCCACGTGCCCATAGAGGTTCCCCCTGTTCTGGGGCGCTTCTAGCGCACTGCGGTCACAGCTAACAGTGAAGAAAACACGCCACTCCGCCGATTCATGCGCTCGGCGAGCGCCGCTTGAGTAAACCTCAGATGATGCCCCATTCGGCGCCGATGGATCCTGTGATTCCGGTGCTGGTGACGGTGAAGCCGTTCATTGTCCAGACGGCGAGCAGGCCCGAATCGTTGCGCCAGAAGATGTCGTCGCGGCCGTCGCCATTGTAGTCGCCGATATCGGCGACGTGCCAGCTCGTGCCGACGCCGCCGATGATGCCGGAGGCGAGCAGCCCGGTATTGTTCATTTCCCAGATCGCCATCAGGCCATCGTTGCGCTGCCAGAGGATGTCGGCGTAGCCGTCGCCGTTGAAGTCTCCAGAACCAACGACGGCCCATTCGTTGCCGACAGAGCCGAGTACGGTGCTGCCGGTGATGGCGCTTCCGTTGGTGTTCCAGATCGCCAGCAAGCCGTCGTCGCGACGCCAGAGAATGTCGTCGCGGCCATCGCCGTTGAAATCGGCGACGGTCTGGATGTTCCAATCAGCGCCGGCGCCGCCGATCACAGCCTGTGTCGAAACAGACGAGCCATTCATCGTCCAGATCGCGACTTGGCCGCTGGTGGGATTGCGCCAGAGGAAATCGTCGCGGCCGTCGAAGTTGAAATCGCCGACGCCTTGGATATTCCAGGCGGTTGAAGCTGCCGCGACAAACACCGCGCTGCCGCTCGAAGCATTGTTCCAGAGATAGACGAGGCCGTCGCTGCGCTGCCAGAGGATGTCGTCGCGACCATCGCCGCTGAAATCGCCTGTGCCGCGGATATTCCAACTGGTGTCGACGCTACCCAGCAGCGTGCTACCCGATTGAGCCGTACCGTTCATCGCCCACGTGGCGGTGAGGCCGTCGGTGCGGCGCCAGAGAATGTCGGAGGTGCCGTCGCCGGAGAAGGTTTGCTGCGCGTTGTCGAGCACGACGTCGCGATTGGTGAAGTCAAGGATCTCGACGCTGGTCAGCGTGTCCGTGCCATCTGCGCCAGCAGTGACGGTCCACGTGCCATTCGGATTACGCGTCCAGGTCGTCGAGGTCGATGCGATCGAGTAACCAGCGCGATCAACGCCGGCGCCACCGAAAAGAAAATCGGTGCCTGCGCCACCGAAAAGCTGGTCCGCGCCGGCGTCCCCAAGCAGCGTGTCGCTGCCATTCTCGCCGTAGAGAATGTCGTCGCCGCCTGCGCCTTCGAGCCGATCGTTGCTGCCGCCACCCCACATCGTGTTGGCGTTGTCATCGCCGTAGAGCTGATCAATCGAGTTTGAGCCACGCAGATTCTCAACAGCGGTCAGCGTGATCGTTCCTGATGAAGAGCCATAGAAATAGGAGCCGTCGGCTAGTCCCGCAGTCACCCCGTTGAGAGCGGCGGTGAAGGACCACGTATCGCTTCCGACGCCCCCGTTGAACGATCCAGTTAGCGCGGCGCCGCTTAAAGCCGCCATGACCAAGACGTCGTCGCCATCGCCGCCATCAACAATATCGACGTTATCAGTCTGGAACGTGTCGGCGCCGCCTAGGCCGAACAAGAAATCAATTCCGCCGGCGCCGTGGAGAATGTTATCGGCGCCATTTCCACGAAGCGTGTCCGCATAGATGGTGCCGGTGAGATTTTCGATGCCATCAAACGTATCGCCCGTGGCCTCGCCCGCCGACCCTCCGGCGATGAGATCGACGACAACGCCGCTTTGCGCGGCCAAGTAGGAGACGGTGTCGTTGCCCGAGATATCATGAAATGCGTCGGAGCCGAGCCCGCCGACGAACATGTCATCTCCCGCGTTACCTTGAAGGATGTCATCACCATCGCCGCCGTTCAGCGAGTCGTTGCCGACACCGCCATCGAGAAAGTCGTCACCGTCATCACCGAAGAGGGAATCATTCCCCTCAAAGCCACCAATCGTATCGTTCCCAGCGCCGCCGTATATGATGTCGCCTTCATCGACTCCTCCGGGGTCGCCATCTGCGTCGTTGCCACCGATCAGGTAGTCGTTTCCGTCGCCACCATAGATGATATCCGAGCCATTCTCGCCGTAAATGGTGTCGTCGCCACCGCCGCCGTAGACTTCGTCCGCATCATTGCCTGCCATGATGAAGTCGTTGTCCGCTCCACCGTCGATATAATCGTCGCCGTCACCACCGTCTGCGTAATCTTCCCCGTCGCCGCCGAGGAATGTGTCGGCGCCTACGGATGCGGTCATCGCGTCATTGCCGGCGCCGCCCTCAAACCAATCGTCCCCTTCGCGGCCGTCGAATGAATCATTGCCCTCGCCGCCGTAGAACGTGTCGACCGCGCCCGCGCCCGCAAAAAAATCATTCCCGTCCATGCCATGCACGGTGTTGTCTGCGGGACCCATCAACAGCGCATAGATGATGTCATCGCCACCACTGCCGGTAATATTGATCGAGGTTGAGCCCGATAGGAAAATCACCAGCCTCTCAATCTCAGCAACACTGCCGCCGCCGGGCAGCACAGCGTTGAACGCGCCGCCGGCAAAATAGCTGCTCATATCCAGCGACGCCGCTTGCGCCGTGGTCAGCGTGACCGTCGCCTCATCGAAATCGGCGCCGCCGATGAAGATGTCTTCGCCATAGCCATAGAGCTGGTCGGCGCCATCGCCGCCATCCATCAGATCAAGGCCGCCGGCAATGTCACTGGACAGATCGTCGTCACCGGCCTCACCAAAAAGTTGGTCGTCGCCGGTAACGCCGCTCAGCCAATCGTCACCATCGCCTCCGTATGCAACGTCGTTGCCGCCGCCGAGTGATACGACATCAGCGAGACTTGATCCGGTGACTTGATCATCGCCCTCGCCCAGAAACAACGCGAGCGTCTCAACGTTGGCGCGCACAATCCCTCCGCCAGGAAGCAAGAGATCAAGTCCGCTTCCCCGCGCTGAGAGATCGATTGTCACCGGCTCGGCGGAACCCGTGCTCCGAACTTGTGCGACGTCGTCTCCGTCGCCGCCGTCGTAGATGTCGTTCAAACCGCCCAGGAGCGCATCGTCGCCAGCGCCGCCGTCGAGCATGTCCGCTTCATCCAGCTGGTCGTCTTGATAGAGGCCGCCCCACAACTCGTCGTTGCCGTCCCCACCCGAGACAGTGTCGGCGCCGATCCCACCCGCGAGCGTATCATTGCCACCGTTGCCGTTGAGCGTGTCCGCGCCTGCTAGCCCGTTCGCGGTTTCGTTCGTACCGTCGCCGTTGAAAACGTCATCGCCCGGCGTTGCGCCAGGACCGGGTGTCCACGTGCCCATCGAAGTCCCCCCTTGTTGGGGGCGTTTCTAGCGCACTGCGGTCACAGCCGACAGCTAAGAAAACAGCCTATTCCGCGGCGTGCTTGGCTGCGGTGTCGTTCTCACCCCTCCGCCAGCGGAGTTTTGGTTGCCGGGCGGCGCGGGTGTCGTCCAGGCGGCGCATGGGCGTGAGCTTTGGCGCTTGCTTAAAGAACTCGACTTCGCCTGCTTTCACGCGCTCGGCGAGCGCGATCATAACGTCGGTGAAGCGGTCGAGTTCGCGCTTGGGCTCCGTTTCAGTCGGCTCGATCAGCATCGCGCCGTGCACGACCAACGGGAAGTAGGTCGTGAACGGGTGATAACCTTCGTCGAGCAGCGCCTTCGCGACGTCGATCGTTTCGACGCCCTTGGGCTTAATCGATGAATCATCGAGCAACACTTCGTGCATGCACGGGCGATCGCCGAACGGCGCGCTGAAGTGTGGCTTTAGGCGCGCGAGCAGATAGTTGGCATTCAGCACCGCGTCTTCCGCGACTTGGCGCAAGCCATCGCTGCCGTGGCTCATCATGTAGGTGAGCGCGCGCGTGAACATGCCCATCTGGCCGTGGAAGGCGCACATGCGGCCGAAGGCTTGGGTGCCTTGCGTGTGTTCACGCAGTTCGCGTGTGTCGCCTCGCAGCACGATGTGGGGCACCGGTGCGAACGGTGCGAGCGCGGCGGAAAGCACGGTCGGACCGGCGCCCGGGCCGCCGCCGCCGTGCGGGGTCGAGAACGTCTTGTGCAGGTTGATGTGCATGGCGTCGACGCCAAGATCGCCTGGGCGCACCTTGCCAACGATGGCGTTGTAGTTGGCGCCATCGCAATAGAAGTACGCGCCGGCCGCGTGCACCGCGTCGGCGATCTTCTTGATGTCGGGCTCGAACAGGCCGCAGGTGTTCGGGTTGGTGATCATGATCGCGGCGACGTCGGGACCGAGCTTGGCGACGACGTCTTCGAGATCGACCCGGCCGTCTTCATCGCCCTTCACTTCATCGACGGTGAAGCCGGCGGCGGCGGCGGTGGCGGGATTGGTGCCGTGCGCGGAGCTTGGCACCAGCACGCGCTTGCGCTTTTCGCCTTCTCCGCGCGCTTCGAGCGCCGCCTTGATCGCCAGCATGCCGCACATTTCCCCGTGCGCGCCGGCCTTCGGCGACAGCGCAACCGCCGGCATGCCAGTGAGCGTGCAGAGCCAATGCGCGAGTTCATCCATCAGCGCCAGCGTGCCTTGGATGGTCGACGTCGGCTGCAGAGGGTGCAGATCGGCAAAGCCTTCGAAGCGGGCCGCGCGTTCGTTCAAGCGCGGGTTGTGCTTCATCGTGCACGACCCCAGCGGAAAGAGACCAAGATCAATGGCGTAATTCTTCTGCGACAGGCGCACGAAGTGGCGCATCGTTTCCGGCTCAGAGAGACCAGGCAGATCGAGCGCGGCTTTGCGCGTCAGCGAACCGAGGTTCGATTTCAGCCCTTTCGGCGCGGGCAGATCGACGCCTGTGCCGGTGGCGTGACCGGTTTCGAAGATCAGCGGCTCGGCTTGCAAAAGGCCGCGATTGCCGGAGGTGGTTTCGGTGATCATGCGAGCACGTCCTTCAGCGCCTTGGCGTAGGCGGCGATGTCCTCTTCGGTGTTCATTTCGGTGGCGCAGGCGATGAGCACGTTGTCCATGCCCGCCTTCGGATTGAGGCGACTCATGGCGACGCCGCCGATGACGCCCTTCTCCGCGAGCTTATCAACGACCTCTTGCGCGGGCTTCTTCAAGAGCAGCGCGATCTCGTTGAAGAAGCGCTTGGTCAGCACTTCCACGCCAGAGACCTTGTCGAGCGCATCGGCGAGTTGGATCGCCTTCTCGTGATTGAGCTGCGCGAGTTGACGAAGACCTTTGTCGCCCAAGAGCGTCATGTGGATCGTCCACGCCAGTTGGCAGAGGCCGGAGTTGGTGCAGATGTTCGACGTCGCCTTCTCGCGGCGGATGTGCTGCTCGCGCGTTGAGAGCGTCAGCACGAAGCCGCGCCTGCCGTCAGCATCCAGCGTTTCACCAGCGACGCGACCAGGCATCTGACGGATCAGCTTCTCCTTCACCGCGAAGAGACCGACATACGGCCCGCCGAAGTTCAGCGCATTGCCGATCGACTGGCCTTCGCCGCAGACGATGTCCGCGCCCATCGCGCCCGCAGGTTCGATCAGGCCGAAGGAGACGCACTCAGTGAACGTCGCCACCATCAGCGCGCCAGCGCCGTGCGCCGCTTCGCCGATCTTGGTGAGATCGGTCACCGTGCCGAACACGTTCGGCGATTGGACGATCACGCACGCCACATCAGCGCCGAGTTGTTTCGTGACCGCCGCTTCGTCATCAACGGCGGCAGGCAGCGCGATCACTTCGAGACCAAGGGCCTCGCAGGCGGTGCGCGCGGTGTCGATGTAGTGCGGGTGCACGCCGCCGGAGAAGACGATCTTCTTTCGCTTGGTGACGCGCGCCGCCATCATCGCGGCTTCGGCGCAACCGGTGGAGCCATCGTACATCGAGGCGTTGGCGACTTCCATGTCGAGCAATTGCGCGACTTGGCTTTGGAATTCATAGAGCGCCTGCAGCGTGCCTTGCGCTATTTCCGGCTGGTATGGCGTGTAGGCGGTGAGGAATTCGCTGCGCTGGATCAGGTGATCGACGCTCGCCGGCACGTGGTGGCGATAGGCGCCGGCGCCGAGGAAGAACGCGGTGCGGCCGGCCGGCGTGTTCTTTTCCGCCAAGCGCTGGAGGTGACGATGCACTTCCAGCTCGCCCTGCGCCTTCGGCAGATCGACCAGATCCTTCAGCAGCGCGCCCTTCGGCACGTCGACGAACAGATCATCGATGTTCTTCGCGCCAGCGGCCTTGAGCATCTGCTCGCGGTCGACTTCCGTCAGCGGCAGATAACGCATTAGAGGCCCTTCACGTAATCGGCGTAGGCGGCTTCATCCATGAGGCCGTCGGGTTCGCTCTTGTCGGCGATCTTCCAGCTTCACGAACCAGCCGCCGGCTTGCGGGGCGTCGTTGATGGTCTGCCACTGCTCGTTCTTGATCTCGGCGTTGGCTTCGACGACTTCGCCGGAGATCGGGGCGTACACATCGGAAGCCGTCTTCGCGCTTTCAACGACGGCCATGTCGTCGCCTTGCTTGAAACTGCGGCCCGGCTCCGGGAGTTCGGCGTAGACGACGTCGCCCAATTGCTCGGCGGCGTAGGTGCTGATGCCGACGGTGGCGATATCGCCGTTCAGCTCAACCCACTCGTGATCTTTCGTGTAGCGTTTGGTCATTGGGCTTTCCCCTTGCGAACGTAGCGATGCGGAACGAACGGCAGCGGCGTCACAGTGGCCGGACGCGCTTGGCCGCGGATCATGAGTTCAAGCCCGGTGCCGGGCTCGGCGAATTGGGCGTCGACATAGCCCATCGAAATCGGCGCATTGAGAACCGGCGAGAAGCCGCCACTGGTGACGACGCCTATCTTCTTGCCGTCCTTGAAAATCTCAACGCCTTCACGCGCGGGCGCGCGATCGTTTGGGCGGACGCCGACGCGCTTGCGCACGGCGCCCAGATCGTACTCGCGCAAAATGCGCTTGGCGCCGGGAAAATCCTTCGCTTCGCGGCGCCGTTTTTGGATGGTCCAGGCGAGATCAGCTTCAATCGGCGACGTGGTCGGATCAAGGTCGTGGCCATAGAGGCAGAGGCCAGCTTCCAGGCGCAGCGAGTCCCGCGCGCCGAGACCGATAGGCTTCACTTCCGGGTGGGCGAGCAGCGCGTTGGCGAGATCGGCGGCGTTCTCCGCGCGCACCAAAATTTCGTAACCGTCTTCGCCGGTGTAGCCCGAGCGCGTGACAGTGATACGGCCGAAAGCGTCGTAGCGCTTCACGGTCATGAAGTTCATGTCGGCGAGCGCTGGATCGATGACTGCGGCCGCAGCTTCATGCGCGGTCGGCCCTTGCAGCGCGAGCAAGCAGCGATCATCGGCGCGAACCAAGTTTGCTTCGCCCTTGGTCGCCGCTTCGATCAGCGCCCAGTCCTGGTGCTTACAGCCCGCGTTGACGACGATGTAGAGATCGCCAGCAGCGCCAGGTTCGGCCGGGCGCGCGATCATCAGATCGTCCAGCACGCCGCCATCTTCGTTGGTGATCATGGTGTAGCGGACTTGGCCAGGCTTCAGGCCTTGGATGTCCGCCGGCACAAGGCGCTCGATCAGCGAGGCGATCTTCTTGTGCGCATCGTCGCCTTCGAGGCCATGGCCCTTTGGCAGCGCAAAGAACGACGGCCCCATGTGGCTGACATCGAACAAGCCAGCGTGCTGGCGCGTCCAATTGTGTTCCGGGATCAGGCCCTCGAACTGCAGCGGCATGTCGTAACCGGCGAAGTCGCCGAACTTGGACGTGCGCGCGCGCCAGATCGCGTCGAGCGGCAGCTTTGTCGGTGCGGTGTCAGACATCGTAATCCCAGGTACGCGCGGCGCGTGCGAAAGGTGCACGCAGCCCCCGCTGTCCTGGCGCCTGAGAGATTCACCGCGTTTGTGGTTCGCGGCTTACTCCGTCGGCGGCATAGGCCCCTCGGTCCTACGCACTTTCCAGCGTGTTCATCCCCCCGCGGTCCGGTTCCCTGAGAGTTTCCGGGGCGGTTGCTCCTTCGGGGGCGGCCTGTTCGCCGCTCTCTCCCACGGGGTTCGCTTGTGTGGCCGGATGGGCGCGACTCGCGTCGGGCGGCTCCGTTGAGCGGACTCCTGAAGGGCCTCCACTCGAGAGTCAATCAGCCGAAGCTGGTGATTCCGTCACCGCGCAAGATGGCTTCAGTTTTGGGCGTGTATTTGGCTCCGGCAGCATCATGAAGCACCAATTCAGGGCATAGCCGGAAAGGCGCCCGGGACCCCTTCCGGGCACGGATCAAGACCCTCCCTGCAGGCTCCCCTTCGCGGGGCCGGATGGGGATAACTTCCGCGCCACCTAGCCGCCCATCCAGTGCAGCCAGTATCGCGGGCATCTTGCTTGCGCGATGGATCATTGTCAGCGCGGCGCCACCGGTCAGACGATCTGCAAGAGATGCGATCCATGTGTCGAGGGAGGCATCGGAGACATGCGCGTAACGGCGGGACTCTGCCGGCGCACGCCCCTCGCTTTCGTTGTTGAACGGGGGATTTGTGAAGACCCCATCGAACACGCCGAGTTGCAACGTGCGATCGAGCGCGTCGCCTGTCACGATTTCGATGCAATGCGTCATCGCGTTAGCGGCGACATTTTCGCGTGAGATTGATGCGATGTTCTGATCGCGTTCGACTCCGACCAGTTTCGTGTTCTCATTGCGTATCGCGAGCGCGAGCAACGCCACGCCAACGCCGGAACCTGCTTCCATCAAACGCGCACCGTCACTGACCTCTATCGCGGACGCGAGAAGCAAGGTGTCGACGTTTACGCGGTAGCCTCGCGCCGGTTGGCGGATGCGAATGCGACCGTTCAGTAATGCGTCGTCTGTGGTCTCGATTTCGGCCATAAAGCCCGTGCGACCCTTGCGCGCGACCGGCGGAACCTAGCTTGACCCGCGCTACCTACCCCACCATCGTTTGATCATAACAAGAACGTCAAGCGGAGAGCCTTTTTGGGACCGGCGGTCGGACCAGCCAAGAACGCGCCCGGCGCCCCCCATGCGGTGGACCGGCTTGCAGCGCTATTGGCCGAAGATCTCGCCGCCGTTGACGCGATCATCCACCGATACATGACGAGTCCGGTCGGAACGATCCCGAACCTAGCGGCGCATTTGATCGATGCTGGCGGCAAACGCATTCGCCCGCTCATTACTTTGGCGGCAGCGCGCCTGCTAGGAGGCGGCGGCGATGGCCCCCGCAAACTGGCGGCGGCGGTTGAGTTCATTCATTCAGCAACCCTGCTGCACGACGATGTCGTCGATCTCTCCTCGATGCGGCGCGGCAAGAAGAGCGCCAATGTCGTGTGGGGCAATTCGGCTAGCGTCCTGGTCGGCGACTTTCTCTTCGCACGCTCGTTCAACCTGATGGTCGAAACCGGCGACATCCAGGTGCTCGACATTCTTGCGCGCGCCGCTAGCGTCATCGCCGAAGGCGAGGTGATGCAGCTGGCGGCAGCGAACGACGCCGAGACCACACGCGAACGCTACATGGCTATCGTCGGCGCAAAGACGGCCGCGCTTTTCGCGGCAGCCGCCAAATCGGGCGCCGTAGCCGCGGGCCGCGCCGGCCCGGAAGCGACCACGCTCGAGACTTACGGTCGTGAACTGGGCCTTGCATTCCAACTCGTCGACGATGCACTCGACTATGGCGGCGCGTCAGCCACGATGGGCAAGAACGCCGGCGACGATTTCCGCGAAGGCAAGGTCACGCTGCCAGTCATCTTTGCGCGTGATGCGGGAGATGTTGGCGAACGCGCTTTCTGGCGCCGCGTGGTCGGCGGCGAACGGACCGACGACGACTTCCACCGCGCCATCGCCCTCGTAAAGCGCCATGACGCCATCGCGCTGACCATCGACGCGGCACGTTCGCATGCGAAAGCAGCACGGGATGCGCTCCTGGCGCTACCCGCAAATGCTTACCGTGAGGCGCTCGAAGCACTCCCCGATTTTGTCGTCGAGCGGGCGTACTAATTCAGCCCTAGCGCTTGTGATCCAGTTGGTGGAGCACGATACCGTTGCCTTCGCTATCGACGATGTTGCTCATCCGACAGCGCGGCCCTTTGATGATGTCGCTCTTGAAAGCCACGCCCTTGGCCTTGAGGTCGGCGATGACCGCGTCGAGATCGGTCACCTCGATGGCGATCATACCCCCACCGCCTGGCTTCTGACCTGTCGCGTTGGTCAGCGCAATGCAGCCGCCACCGGGGAGATCGAACTCGATCCAGCGCATCGAACCGTGAGCGCCATGGCTGCCGAGTTTAAGGCCGAGCGTGTTCTCGTAGAAGTCTTTGGCCCGCGCCGCATCTTCGACGGCATACATCGTGAACGCCACTTTTTCATACATTACGCTCCTCCCTTGGCGAAGGCGCGCAGCGCGTCTTTGCCATTCCACCGCGTCGTCGGGTCGTCCGACTTGGAGAGCCTCGTAGCGAGCGCACGGGCCGCGACGCGCAACTTTGGGCTGGCCTTGCCACCGATTGAACGCAGCGCCCAATTGACGGCCTTCTTGACGAAATTCCTCTCGTCGGCCGCTTCGCGCTCAATCAAATCAAGACCCCGCAGGAATTCGGCGTCGGTACCTTGCCTATGAAAGGCGCAGCTCGCGAGCAATGCGAAGGCTGCGCGCTTCACGAATTCATCCTTCGACTTTGACCACTTCTCGATCTTCGCGAACGCATGGGGCGCGCGATCCCAATAGTGGAAGCAGGCCGTGTCGACGATGGCCCAATTGTCCATGTCCTTCACCCAGCGCTCCATCTGCGCGGGAGTCACTTCGGCTGGATCGTCCACCATCGTTGCGAGCATGCGCGCGTCATGAACGCCAGTGACCCACAACGCTTCAGCGAGCGCATGATCGTAGCCCGTGCGTTTGGCGATCGCCCGCAGCGTACCGACGGGTACGCCGTAGACGGGCGCCTTGGTGACAATACCAAAGCGCGCCGACATTCCGGCTCTGTATTCAGCTGAGCCTCGCTTCTTAAGCTCCGCCACCAGCGACTTCGCGTCAGCAGGCTTTGCAGCGGTTTTCTTCTTGGCCGCCATTAGAGTTGCTTGATCCAGGCGCGCACAATCGCCTCCAGCGCCTTGCGATTGGCGGGAATTTCGAGCCCGCTACCCAGCGCCACGAGCGCGCGATCCTTGCCGAGCCACCGCATCAGGCCGTTGGGATCAGCCAGCTTGAACGCCTTCAAATCTGGCCGCGTCTTAGCACCGAGATGGAAGATCAGCTGCACGCTATCAAGGGCACGTACGTTGAACGTGGCGAACCACTCCTTCTCAGTACGAAAACTTGGAACATTCCACTTGATGCCTTCGCTGATGCCCGAGCCCGCGCCTAATACCATCAAGCGCACCGCCTCGATCTCCTTCTTGAGCGGATGTTTCAGCGTCTTCAGATAGGCTACGACGGCGCCATCTCCTTCCTTCTTCTTGGCTGATTTCGTTGCTGGCTTGACCGCCTCGATCTCGGCGATCCGCGCCCTTACCAACTTGCGTATCAGAGTTGCCGGCGGCGGCTTGCCGATCGGAAACTTGAAACCACCCTTGCTCACCGCATACTTGGCAAGCTCATCCGCGAACTGCGCCGTAACAGCGCCGCTCATCGGAAAGTAAGAACAGTGCGTAGCGCTTGCTGAATAACCGGCGATAGCCTTGCCTTGGATGAAGACCGGCATGCCATAGCTCATGCCTTCCTCGGCATCCGGCGCGGCGGCGCGGATCGCCGTTCGTATCTTGTCCAGCGTTGCACGCTTGTCGGCGCTGAGTTCAGCGAGATATGCGTCCGTCCCATTAGCCGGCATCGCTCAGGCCGCCTTGAACATATCATCGATACGCGCATAGCCGACCTCCATGCCGTCGGTCATACCGGTGGAGACGGCGCCATCGCGGATATCCTTCGACGCGAATAGCATCGTCATGGTCAGTGTCGTCACACCGTTGTTCTCGGTATAGTCAGTGCTGATGAGCGCCGGTTCGCCACTGTCCATCGATCCGCCAAGGTCGCCTGGATCATAGTACTGCGTTTGCGCGATGCGCCCCGGCTCGCTTACCTCCGTAAACTCACCAAAGAAGCCAAACTCCTTGCCATCGGCCTGACTGCGCCAGCGCCACCGATAGGCGCCGCCAACACGTACATCGAGTTCACAGACCGGCATGTCCCAACCGGGCGGGCCAAGCATCCACTTCCTAATGAACTCAGGCTTGGTGTGCGCATCCCACACTAGCTGACGCGGGGCTTTGAACGTCCGCACAACGCGAACTTCGCGATCGCTCGGTATTGTGACTTCGAGGGGCATCTTCTTGTCCTTGCATTTTGGCCATCCGCTCAAGGAACGCGCGGCCGAGATGAGGGCCGACATGATGTCAGTCTTTTCTTGGTTTTCGCTTTCTAGGTTTTGCCTGCAATTCCTCGAGCAACGAATCGAGACGCAGATAGGTCTGTTCGAAGACTTCGCGGTAGCGTTCGATGCAATCGGCGGCTTCCTCCAATCTCTTGGTTTCGAGTCTGCGCGGACGGCGTTGGGCATCGATATCGACGGAGATCAATCCTGCCCGTTCGAGCACCTTAAGATGCTTGGAAATCGCCGGTTGGCTTATCTCAAACGGCGCCGAGAGTTCCTGAACAGACGCTTCGCCTGAGGCTAAACGAGCCAGGATCGCGCGCCGGGTTGGGTCGGCAAGCGCGGCAAAGGTGAGATTCAATCGTTCGGAAGATTGCATAACCTCTTTTTTCTATAACATTATGGTTATTTACAATGACGCGCCCGTTCCGTCAATGGCCGAATTTGCCGCTTTAGGACTTCAGCGTACCGGAGGCGATGGCGCGGCGGCGAACGAGCTGGTCCAAGGCAATCGCGCCTACGGTGAGCGCGATCAACGCGATGGCCGGCTGGGTGTCGGTTGCATCCCGGCTCACTCGCCATGCGACGACGCCGCACACAGCCATTGCCAACCAATACGTGACAACGATGCGTGCATGACTCCAACCTGCGGCGATGGCGATCTGATAGAGATGCTCATTATGCCCGACCAAGAGCGGGCGGCCGCGGCGCGCGCGATAGAGCAGAGTCAGCAACGAGTCTGCCAGCAGCGGAAAGAAAAGGATCGGCGCCACAAGCGGAGACATGCCTGCCCGCGCAATCGCGATTAGGCACGCGAAAGCCGAGATTGCGCCCGCAAAGAGCGCACCTGAGTCACCTGCAAAAAGCCTTCCGTTTGGAAAGTTCCAAACTAGGAAACCTGCAATCGCGCCAGCGCAACAGAGCGCAGTTGCACCGCCCCCGATTGAGCCGCCTTCAAGCGCGATGATCGCCAGCGCAAGCAACCCTACCGCAACCGAACCCATCGCCATGCCGTTGGCGCCATCCATGAAGTTCACAACGTTGATAAACGTGAACACCCAGAGCGCAGTGCCCACGAGTGCCGCGACAAATGGCAGATGAAGCACGACACCCCAAACCTGCACTTCATTGACGACTCCAATCAGGCCAGCGGCCACAAGAGAAAGCACTGAATAGACGATGAACTTGAACTCAGCGCTGAGCCGGCGCGTATCGTCAACAAACCCGATGAAAAGGAGCGGATAGGCAAAGAGCCCCGAAACCCAGAGCATGGCGACACCCTGCGGACTGATTTCTTGGCGCCACTCGAATGAGAAGAGGCTGAGCGCCACCATTGCCGCGCCGTAGCCCGCGCCAATGCCGATGCCGCCGCTGGTGGGCGTTGGAGAGCGATGCCGCTTCCGCTCTTCATCAGGCGCATCAACTGGCCCCATCCAGATGATAGCCCGGCAAACGACGAGACTTGTGAGGAACGCAATCGCGACGACTAGGGCCAGGTCCAGGATCACGCGTCGCCTCGTTGTGTGGGCGCGCTGCTATCTCAGATGGCGGCCAGTGGTCAAGCGGCGCCGAGCGTCGTCGCCTGTGCCCACCAATCACGGTTGCGTTGACGGAGATCGGAGGCCAGCGCCGCGGACTGAACAGCGCTTGATGTGATCGCAAAACAGGTTGCGCCACTGCCCGAAAGGGCCGCGTGCAAAGTACGCGGATCGCTGCGAAGGATTGTCAGCAATTCTTGAAGCTCCGGCATGAGTGCGACCGCCGGAACCTCCAAATCGTTCCCGCGCAACTTAATCTCCTCCAGAGCCGCCTCGGGGCCTCCCAGGTTCGGCGCATTGCGCTCGGCGAAGGCCGCGCCGAGACCAAGCTCATCGAAGTGGCGATAAACCGACGGAGTGGCTAGTGGCTTCCCCGGATTGACCAGAACCGCGTCAAGCATCGGCGCCACCATCGGCGCGACGGTATCACCGACACCGGTCATCCAAGCGCTCTGCCCACGCATGCACACGGGGACATCCGCCCCCAGCGTTGCCGACAAACGCGCGAGTTCGTCGATCGTGCGTCGCAGGTCCCAGAGTTGGTTCAATGCCAGTAGCGTTGCGGCGGCATCTGAAGAACCGCCTCCTATTCCAGAGGCGATGGGTAGATTTTTTTCCAGCTTCAGCGCCGCGCCACGTTCCGGGTCGAGTAAGCGCGCCGCTCGGACAACGAGATTGTCACCTGCACTTAAGCCTGCGGCGAACGGGCCACTGATTTCCAGCGAAAGCGTGGTTGCCTGCGCCGCCTCGATCCAATCGCCCACGCCCGCAAATACGACTGCGCTCTGCAAGGGATGATAGCCGTCTGCGCGCGGTGCGCCGACTTCCAATGTTAGGTTGATCTTCGCCGGGGCGAAGACGCGCATACTCATCGGTTTGCCGATTGCGCTGCGGCCTCATCGCGAAGGCCGCTTTCGATCTTGACGCGTATTACCTCGGGATCGTCAGGGTCTAGGGTCATGGCTCGCTGCCACTGAAAGCGCGCTTCGATGCGCCGCCCAACGCGCCAATACGCGTCACCCAAGTGATCGTTGAGCGTGGGATCGGCCGGCTCCAGGCGCACAGCCGCTTCGAGCCAATCCACGGCCTGATGATAATCGCCGAGGCGATAGTAAGCCCAGCCTAGGCTGTCGATAATCGCGCCCGACATCGGCCGGATTTCCGCCGCACGGCGGATCATCGCAAGCCCTTCTTCAAGATGCTCGCCGCGATCGACCCATGAATAGCCCAGATAGTTGAGCACATCAGCCTGGTCGGGCGAGATGTCCAACGCGCGGCGCAAGTCTGCCTCGGCCTCTGGCCAGCGGTCCAGCTGCTCGCGCGCCGCCCCGCGTGAGAAATAGGAACGCCAATCGCTCGGCCGCTCGGCGATCAACGCCGTGTAAATCGGCTCGGCATCAGCGAAACGACCAGAGCCTCGATACATATCTCCAAGCGCGCGGCGCGCACGCGCGTCGCCAGTGGCGGCGGCCGCTTCGGCAATAGCGATGCCAGCGGCCTCGCCGCCGCTCTCGTAGACGATCCACGCTTCGAGCGTGCGGGCGCTGGTCCTGTACGGGGAGTCCGGCGCTACCTCGCTCAGTATGCGCCGCGCTCTCTCAACGTGGCCCAACTCTGATTGCTGCTGCGCTAGCGCGAGACGTGCTCCGTCGAACGTAGGATCGAGCATGATCGCCAACGTCAACGACGCCAGACTGCTCGTCGTGTCGTGCTCCTGGCGGAAAATTGCACTCAAGCCGTAGGCGGCGACAGCAGCACCGCGCGCCGGCGTCAGACGCTCCCTCGCACCGCTTTGGCCGTTGGCAATCTCAGCTCGCATCGCCACCAGCGCGGGATTGCTTGCATTGCTCTCCGTATCAAGGAGCGCGAGAGCTTGATCGCGCGCGCCGGTACGGACCAGAAGGTCCGCATGACGCGCAACTCCCATGGGCAACCATAAGCCGCCCTGCGCCGCGGTGTTGTAAGCTGCCAGCGCCTCACGTTCCTCGCCCGAATAATCGAGCACCATCGCCTGCTGGTATCCAAACAGACCACCGTAGGGGCGGATGGAAGCGAGCGGCGCGAGTTCAGCGGCGATATCACCGCTGTGACCTTGGCCGGCGTGCGCCCAGTTCGCGACCATGCGCGCCAGTAATTCTTCGCCGGCCGTACCCTGCACACGCTCCAACTCCGCGCCTGCCTGGCCATAGCGCTGCGCGAGCAATGCATCCGTTCCCCGCACGATGTGCACATATGCGGACGCATCGTCACGCGAGGCCATCCGCGTGGCACGGCGCGCGCGCTCGATATCGCCGGAGGCAAGTGCGGCCACCAGCGCGCCTTCAATCAGCGTCGCATCGCCAGGATTGCGCGCTAGCGCCGCGAAATAGCGATCGGCCGCCGCCGCGTGATCGGCGCGCGCATTGGCCACGCGGCCAATCAGGAAGTCAGCGTAAGCGCGCGACTCCTGCGCGGGCGCCGTGGGCATGGTCGCGCACGCCGCGAGGCATGCGCTAGCGGCAAGCGCGATCAGCCGGCGCACTTAGAGTTCGTCCCGCTGCGCCGGGCCTTCTGGTAAGGACACCTGCGGCAACGGCCGTTCGCGCGGCGCCGGCGCGGTGAGGCCACGCGCGAGCTTCTGCTCGAGCTCACGACGGCGGATAGCATCCGGACGCGACCCCAACGCCTCGCGCCAAGTTGCGCGCGCTTCATCGCGACGGTTGAGGCGCCAGTACACGTCTCCGAGATGATCGAGTATCTCCGCGTTCGGGTCGTTGCGCGATAAATCGTTCGCCCGCTCAATAAGCGCACGCGCTTGATCGAAATGGCCGTAGAGATAATAGGCCCAACCCAAGCTATCGATGACGGCATAGTCCATCTGGCCAAAATTGAAACCGCGCCAGAGCAGGCGATAGCCCTCTTCCAATCCCTCGGGACGTTGGATGAGCGCATAGCCAAGAGCGTTCAAACGCAACACCGAATCCGGCTGCTCGGCAAACAGGCTGCGCGCCATCTGAATGCCATCGGACCACGCTGCCGGATCGTCCATCAAGATGGTGACATACAGGAGCCGCGTGTCGACGCTTTGGTCTGCTTCGTACGCCGCACGCATGTCAGCGGTGGCCGCAGAGACATTGCCCGCGAAGCGATGTGCGTAGGCACGCCAGCCGAGCACATCGGCACGGTCCTTCGCGTCTTGTGTCATCGTCAACGCGCGGTTGAATGCGGGAATAGCGCGATCGGGATGGCCTATACGTCGATAGACATCCCCCACCGAAGCAATGATCGACCAGCGATCGCCAGCGATCGCCAGCGCACGCTCGGCCGCAGCGGCCGCGGCCTCTTCGTCGCCGCGTTCGATCTGGATCGAAGCGCGCACGATCTCCGCATCCGGCGCGAAAGTGCTCGCCTGCGGCACTTGATCGATAATTCGCTGCGCGCCATCAACGCCACCCGCGTCCAGCGCTTGTTGCGCCGCGTAGAGGCGCCAGTCATCGGAATCGCTTGAGAGCAGCGCACCGATTTGCAACAGCGCCGAGCCCGACACCGAGGGCAGACCTGACGCCGGTTCGCGCTGCGCGATCAGCGCCGAGAGCGTCTCGGCCTGGGTGAGAAGTTCGGACACGAACAGCATCCAGCGACCGGCAGCGGTGACAGCCGTCAGCGGCGCCTCGAACGGTTGCTGACCTGCATTCAGCCGGGCGAGGTTGGCGTTCACATCCACCGCGCGCGGCTGATAGCCGAGCACCAGATTGTAGTAGCGCCTCGCCTCCTCGAACCGGCCAAGCCGGTGCGACACAAGCGCGGCGCGGTAGATCGCGTGACTGTGACGAGCGGCATTCAAGACGCGATCGAACTCCTCGCTGGTGCGCGGCTCAGCCTCCGGCGGCGGAGTTGTGTCCATCCGCTCGATCATCTCGGAATAAACCGCCGAAGCCTCCTGCAAGCGGCCAGCAGATTCGAAGAGCAGCCCGCGCGCCACCTCTGGCAGGGGCGCAGGCAACATACGCCCACCAGAATCCACCCGTTCGACGGCGCGATCGACATTGCCTTCCGCTGCAATCAAAAACGGTTCGAGCATGTCGGCGAACGAGCCGTTGATGCCGCCCGGCGCGTTCAGCAAGACGCGGCGTGCTTCAGCGTAGCGGCCAGCGGCGAGATCGTCGGCAAAGGCTGCCGTGTACCATATGCCATCGGCATCGTTACGCGCCACGGCGCGATGTGCTTCGCGCACCAGATAGTCGATGTCGGCTTCGAGCAGCGCCGCTTCCGGGGTCTCATACGTACGGTTCGCGGCGGCGTTCGGCGGCGACGTGGTTCGCAGTGCGGCCGTGGGAATAACGCTCGCTTGCTCACCGGACGATTGCTGGACCGCGGGCTCGCTCTTGCCATCTTGCGCCCACGATGCATTTGCCGTGACAGCCGCTGCTGCAACACTCGCCGCCAGGAAAGCCCAACGCATTCTTTCGTCCTTTCGTCTGCCTTCGCAGATACGGCTCACATATTGGCGTAGTTCGGCCCGCCGCCGCCTTCGGGCGTCACCCAATTTATGTTCTGGCTCGGGTCCTTAATATCGCAGGTTTTACAGTGAACGCAGTTTTGAGCGTTGATCTGGAACCGTGGATTACCCCCTGCCTCATCGTAGAGCACTTCGTACACGCCAGCCGGGCAATATCGTGTCGCGGGCTCGGCGTATTCGGGGAGATTCACCCGGATCGGGATGGTCGGGTCCTTCAGGGTCAGATGCGCTGGCTGATCTTCCTCGTGGTTGGTGTTCGAGAGATAGACTGAGCTTAATTTGTCGAAGGTCAGCACGCCGTCGGGCTTCGGATAGGCGATCGGTTTGTAGTTCTTAGCCTTGCCGGTCGAGGCCGCATCGGTCTTGCCGTGCTTCATCGTGCCGAAGAACGAGAATCCGCCCAATAATGTCGTGGTCCACATGTCGAACATGCCGACGACGCCGCCCCAGAACGTGCCGAACCGCGAAAGCATCGGTTTCGCATTGCGCACGCCAAGCAGGTCCTTGCGGATCGAACTGTTGCGATACGCCTCTTCGTAACCTTCGAGCGTGTCGCGCTGGCGGCCTTGAGCGAGCGCCTCAAACGCAGTTTCCGCCGCAAGCATGCCGGACCTCATCGCGTTGTGACTGCCCTTGATGCGCGGCACGTTGACGAAACCGGCTGAGCAGCCAATCAGTGCGCCGCCCGGAAACGCCAGCCGCGGCACCGATTGGAAGCCGCCTTCGGTGATGGCGCGCGCGCCGTAGGCGAGGCGCTTGCCGCCCTCGATATGCTGACGAATTTCCGGATGCAGTTTGTGCTGCTGGAAAACATCGAACGGCGAGATGTACGGGTTCTTGTAGTTTAGGTGGACGACGTATCCGACGTACACTTGGCGATCGCCGAAGTGATACATGAACGAGCCGCCGCCGGTGTCGTCCTTGAGCGGCCAGCCAACCGTGTGGAGCACCAGGCCCGGCTTGTGCTGCTCCTTCGGCACTTCCCAGAGCTCTTTGATGCCAATGCCGAATTTCTGCGGCTGCGACTTGGCCGCCAGATTGTATTTTGACTGGACCACCTTCGCGAGTGAACCGCGTACGCCCTCAGCGACGAAAACGTACTTGCCATGCAATTCCATGCCGGGCTGATAATCCGGCTTTTTTTGGCCGTCCTTGGCGATACCGAACACGCCGGCGACAACACCTTTCAGTGCACCGGCTTCATCAAACACCGGCTCGGACGCAGCCATGCCGGGATAGATTTCGACGCCAAGCTCCTCCGCTTGCGCTGCCAGCCATTTCGCAACGTTTGAGAGAGAGACGATGTAGTTGCCGTGATTGCTGAATAGCGGCGGCATCAAGAACATCGGCAGCGATGCAGCGCCGGCCGGACCAAGGATCTTGAACTGGTCGTCGGTCACCGGCGTTTCGAGCGGCGCGCCTTTTTCCTTCCAGTCTGGAATCAGTTCGTCTAGCGCACATGGATCAATCACCGCGCCGGAGAGCACATGTGCGCCAACCTCGGCGCCCTTCTCCAGCACCGCGACGCTCACTTCTCTTCCGGCTTCGGCCGCGAGCTGTTTCAGACGTATCGCTGCGGAAAGCCCAGCAGGCCCCGCGCCAACGATGACAACGTCGTACTCCATCGCATCGCGCTCTGGGGCTTCTTCGGCCATTTCTATCCCTTCACGTTCTTCATGAGCTTTATCAAAGCGGTTGCGATGCGGCGCAAGCTGCCCGCGTCGCTTTGGCGATTCGGACGAGTCCGTCCATAAGAGCGCTGGATGGAGAACGCCTCGACCCCGCACGACGCCGCGCGTGCTCTGCTCGCCTTCTGGCGGGCGGCTGGTGTCGATATGGACGACGCCGAGGCGGTGTTCTCCGCGAAGTCTGTCACCGTTGTTCCAGGGGCGAGAACGCAGAACCCAGGCCCACCGGCGCGCGAGCCATTCCGGATCGAGCCTCCCCCGCCAAAGGCTAAGCCAAAGGCCCAACTGCAGCCCGCCGACGACGCCGTTAACACCGCGAGGACAATGGCGGCGGCGGCGGCGACCATCGCTGAACTTCGGGCGGCTGTGGACAAATTCAACGGCTGCGCCCTGAAGGCGACGGCGCGCAATACCGTGTTTTCAGACGGGATCGACGGAGCTCCGATCCTGATCCTCGGCGAAGCGCCGGGCAAAGACGAGGACGAGCAAGGCAAGCCGTTCGTTGGGCGCTCCGGCCAGCTGTTGGACAAAATGCTCGCCTGTATCGGGTTAGATCGCCGGTCTAATATTTTGATTTCAAACACGATATACTGGCGTCCGCCGGGAAATCGCGATCCTACACAGGGCGAAACTGTCTCCTGCCTCCCCTTTGTTGAGCGGCTGATCGAGCTCAGCCAGCCCAAGCTGCTGATCCTCACGGGAAAAGCGGCCGCCCATACAGTCTTGAAGCGCGAGGACGGGGTGATGAAGCTCCGAGGCCGGAAGCTCCAGTACGCGCGCGAGGGGATAAGGGCGCCCGTCAACGCCATGGTCATGCTTCATCCCGCATATCTCCTGCGTCAGCCGCAGCAGAAGCGGCTGGCGTGGGCGGATTTGCTGCTCGCCGCGGCGTGGCTCGAAGAGCTAGGCGTGGCGCGGGGAGCTCATCCCTAACCGGTTCTAAACGAGCTCCGATGACGTCGTTCCGCTACGCCCTCGCCGCTTTCACAGTAGCCGCCATCGTCGCGCCCGTAGCGCAGGCGGAGCCACGCATTGTTGTTCTGACTGAACACGACGAAGCCGCTTATCGCGACGCATTCGAGGCGATCGACGCCGGCAACTGGCGCGGCGTCGGCACCGCGCTTTCGCGCGCCAACGACGATGTCCTCGACGGCGCAGTGCGTGGCCGCATGCTGCTCTCGCGCACGTATCGCGCCAACTGGAGCGACTACACATACTGGCTGAACCGGTACGGTGAGTACGGCATGGCGCCTGCAGTCTACGATCGCGCCATGGATACACGTTCGCGTCGTGCACGCCGCGCAGGCACGCGCGCGCCCAACCCAGTCGCAGGCCGCGGACGCCGACTGCCCGGCACGCCGCCTCCCATTCCCGGCGACAGCGCCTCGGCGCGCAACGCCATCGAGCGCGTGCACGAGCGCATGGGTGAAGGCGACTTCGAAAACGCGCGCACCATTGCCAATGCGCAGATCAGCGGACCGCGCAGTGGCGTCGCACAATGGCAGCTCGGCCTCATCGCCTTTCGCATGCACGACTATACCGAAGCGGTTCGGCAGTTCGAAGCCTCTTCGCAATGGCCGCATCATGGCGGCTGGGCGCGTGCTGGGGTCCACTATTGGGCAGCGCGTTCGCGCTTGGCCGCAGGCGAAACCAACGGCGTCGCCCAGCACCTAGAGGCCGCAGCGCAGCGTCCGTGGACGTTCTACGGTCAGCTCGCCGAAACCCAGCTCGGTCGCGAAAGTACGCTAGAGTTCGACGTTCCTGAGATCACCGACGACTCAATCACGCGCTTCATCGAGCGCTACCCTGCTGCGCGCCGCGCTGCAGCACTCGCGCAACTCGGCCGACTCTCAGAGGTTGAATCTGAGTTACGCCGTCTGCACGCCGATCTCGATCCCGCAGATGATCGCGCATTCCTCGCACTGGCAATTGCGCTGCAAGCGCCCGCGGCGCAGCTGCGTGTGGCCGAGTACGGTGACCGGGACGTCGCGGCCGGGTTCTGCCCCACGACATCGTTCGAGCCTGAGAACGGTTTTTCGCTGGACCGTGCGCTGGTCTATGCGATCGTGCGCCAAGAGAGCTACTTCAACCCAAAGGCTGTGAGCGTCTCGAACGCGCGCGGCCTGATGCAGCTGCTGCCGTCAACAGCGCGAGACATGGATCGCTCGCACAATTATCGCCGCGCACCAGCGCCGCTGTTTGAGCCCGGCCTCAATATGCGGCTTGGCCAAGATTATCTTCAATGGTTGATCACCGAGTTTCACAATGACGGCGATCTCGGTCGGGTCTTCGCCGCCTATAATGGCGGCCCCGGCTGGCTCTCACGTTGGCTTGCGACCCAACCCGCCGACCTCGACCCGCTGCTCGTGCTGGAAATGATGCCGCGTGCAGAAAGCCGCGACTATGCCGAGCGCTCGCTCTCGCACATGGCGCTCTGCCGAAAGCGCTACGGCCAGCCGACGCCGGAGTTGGATCGCTTGGCAGCTGGCGGCCCGGCGCTCTACACGCCGCTCGATCAGCGCACCGCGCAGCGCTAGCGCTTCGCCATTTCCACTGGATCGGCGCCCAGAAAGTAGCGCGCCATCATGCCGACACTCGTCGCAGGGCTGGCGGCGTCGCGATATGCGTCAGCGCTGGTCACGGCTTCACTTTCCAAGAACATGAGCCGCTTGCCGCCGATGCGGCGCGCCATCTCGATGTCTTCGTGCGCAATATCGCGATAGCCGCCCAAGCCATCATAGAGAAAACGCGAGATCAGCAGTCCCTGATCGCCGCGCGGCAGCTTCATCACACTTGCCCGCAGACGCGCCCAGAATAGCGTCCCCCGCGCCTTTCGGTCATCGAATGAAAGCTTGAACGTCGCCGCGCGTTGGCGCGCTTCGTTGAACTGAAGAAACAGCGCCACTTCTTCTGTCCAGCCATGCGCTAACGCCGTTTGCGGATGCAGGATCAGCAGCCACTTGCCCTTGGCGCGCGCGATGCCGCTAAGCAATTGCTTGGCCCGCCCCGGCTCACCCGAAATCATCGCACAGCCCGCCGCGTCCGCGATCTCAAGCGTCTCGTCACGCGAGCCGCCGTCGCTGACAATCACCTCGCGCACAAGCCCATCGGCCATGCCGTCTACCAAAGGAGCGAGCGAGCGCGGCAAATGCCGCGCGCTATCGAGGGTTGGAATGATCACCGAAATAGGGGCCGCCATCGCGCCCATCTCGCCAACAGGAGACCGCAAGTAAAGCGGAAACACCGCTCGCGCGCCGTCGCGGCGCTAACCCTAAACGCCTGCCTCATTGTGTTGCTGAGGCTGCTGCGCCGGGCGGTTGTTTGGCGCAGGCGTCGCCGCAGGCGCATGCGGCTCCGGCGCTGGCGGCGTCGCCGGCGTTTGTGGCGCTGCCGCGCTGCTTGCAGCCGTTTGCGACGCGTGCTCAGTCATACGCGCGCGTATGCGGTCTATGAAGCGGCCAAGCAGATCGGTGCGCGCCACCGCACGGGCGACATCTCGGATCGCGGCGCCATCAGCATTGATGCCGCCAGCGACAATCTCGAACGCGTCAGCCTCCGGCGTATTCGCCAGATCGCCCGCATGTTCGCGATAGAGCGCACGCACCCCCGCTTCATCGCCCGCCAGCGTCAGCGCGACGCCCGCACGGAGCACGACTTGACGTCCCTGCTCGTCAAGCGGCTGGGAACGATTCCTCGAACCAAGCAAGCTACGAAGCTCCGCCGCAGCCCGTTGCCAGTCGCGTGCGCGCCACGCCGCTTCGGCGCGAACGCGCTGCGCCTCTTCACTGCGATCGCGTTCAACGAGTTCCGCAGCCGCATCGAGACGGCCCAGATCAAGCAGCGCGCGCGCTTCGAGGATGCGGCGATCCGCCTGCAGCGCCTGAGGAATGTTCGGCTGACGCGAACCAGCAAGCGCCACCAGGGCGCGATCCGGCTTGTGATCCATCAGGTAGATCGCAGCCAAGTCCGCAGCGACCTGTGACTTGCCAACACCCTGCAGGCGTTCGTCCACCTGGTGTTGTAGCAACTGCGCCGCCTGCTCCAGCAAATCGACATGCACTAAGCGGCCAGCGAGCAAACGCACGATACGGTCACCGTTCGGGCCAACCGGCGTCAAGTCGCTAAACTCGTAGAACAGGCCCAGCGCCTGGATCGGTTCGAGTTGATCGGCTTCGCCGTCGAGGAAGAGTCGCTCGAACAGAGTCGACATATCGGCGCGGAGTTGGCGAGCGGCTGGATCGGTCGGGAAGCGATCCGCAGCGATCCGCATCGTCGCAAGCGCTTCGCGCCAACGGCCAAGCTCTGAGTAAGTTTCGCCTAGCATGCCGACGATCATCAATTCGGTGGAATTGCCGCGCCAGCGGAAGCGCAGCGCCTCGAGGGGCTCAACCGCATCGACTGCGCGCATTGTACCGGTCGCGCGGCGAATCCGGATTGCTTCGACCTGCGCGCGAACCGCCGTCTCTTCGTCGTGAACGCGCACGAGTTCGTCCATCATCGTCAAGGCGCGATCAGTGTCGCCACGCGCGGCGGCGACACGCGCTTCGATGAGACGCGCTTGTAAGCGCAATGATTGGTCGGGAGCCTCAGCGCCGGCGGCGCGCGCGGCGGCTTCGGCGGCGGCGTAATCATTAAGTTGGATGGCGGCTTCGGCAAGCGTTGCCTGGAAACGCGCACGCCAGGCGGGTGGGTGCTCTTCCAGAGCGCCGGCGCCGCGCTCAAGCTCGCGGCGCGCTTCCGCCCAATTCTGCTCCTGCGCCGCGGCATAGCCTCGCCACAAAGCCGCCGACGGATTGTTCATCAGCGCCGAAGCGTTGAGATCCGTCATCGCCGCATGGACGCGCCCCATCATCACGTTGGCGGCGCCGCGCAGCAGGCGATACTCCGGGTCAATCTCGACCAATTCGCCCTGATTGATAGCGACGATACGCAACGCACCGAGCGCCTCAGCTGCGAATTCGTTCTCAAGCAGATAGCGCGCCAACGCCATGCGCGCCTCGACAGGTGCGCCTTCGCGTACGCCTTCATCTGCGGCGCGGCGCATGAGTACATCAAGTTGCTGACGCACCTGTGCAAGATTGCTCGCGGCCTCAGTGCGCATGGGCGCGCCACCGAGCTGATCCTCCATCATCGCCGCGCTCACATCCGCAGCGAGTTGCGACTGCTGCGGCGCGGCGGCGATCAGGCCCGTACCGCGAGAGACGGTGAGATTTCCCCCCTCATAGACGGCGTTCACATCATCGGCACGCGGCTCAATGACGGCGCCATGCGCAGCCGGCAAGATCGCCGCTTCCATCGTCGCGCGACGTGTCACCACGCCGCGCGCAGGGCCGCCAAGCATGGCGACGGCAATGCGATCACCGATTTCAGGATCGTTGATCCAGCGCACGACACCTTCGCGACCGAAGGCGACGGTCATGCGCCCCTGCCCCTCCGCGTTCATTTCGCGCGTGAGCTGCGCGGGCGTCGGCACGGTCGCGCGCGCCGAGAGCGTGAACGTCCAGGAACTATCATCGGCGCTGGCCGAGACCTGAATGTCCGGGGTCGCCGGTATGCGCAGACCGATGATTCCCTGCCCCTGGACGACTTGAACATCCTGGTGACGCCGGCCAACGCGGGAGACGCCCGTGAGATCCATGCGGCCACTGGCGTCAAACAGTATCCAAATTGCTTCGCCGCGGCGGAACGCAGCGGCGCGCGCTGGCTCCGGCCACGTCACAGTCACGCGCGTGTCATTCGCGCCTTCCACCAGATGCACGCGACCGGCACCACTCACCGGCGGACGGGCCGGCGCTGGCGCGTTGGTACGCTCTCCATTGGCGGCCGTGGTTTGGTCGACGCCGCCCTCAGGCGGAAGCAGGTCAACGACAACGCGATCACCATCAACAAAGTGACGTTGGCGCACGCCCGCTTCGAGCGTGATTTGCAAACGCACCGGCTGCCCCGGGGCGCTGACACGGCGCACTTCGCGGATGAGACGCGGCGGCGTCGCGCGCAGTTCGGCAATATCCATGTCAGCCGCGCGTGAAAAACGCAGATCCAGACGATTGCCTTGCAGAAGCGGCGTCACCGTCGTTGGGCCCGCGAAGCGGAACGCAAGGCGTGTGTAGTCTGACTGCGCGCCAACGCTCACCGTCGCATCCGGGATCGACGCCATGCGCTGTGGCGGTGGCGGCGGAGGTGGAGGCGGCGGCGCGGGTGGCGGAGCCGGCGGAGGCGGAGGCGGAGGTGGCGGCGCGGGCGGCGAAGGCGGTGCTGTCAGCGCCAGATCGATGCTGCTGGGCAGCGGACCACTCGGTCCACGCAGGTCTGGCGATGCTTCCACGGACGCAGGCCCGGGTGGTGTCGCTGCCGGCGACGGCGGAACAGGCGGCGCAGTCTGCGTCTCCGCGGGCTGCTGCTCGTGCGCCGAAGGCGCAAGCTGAATCGGCTGCGCCACAGCGGGTGGCGTAGCGATCATCGCAGCTGCCGCGATGGCCAACGGAGAGCGCAAGGACTTCATACGTTAAGCGTGCTTTAATTCTCTCCGCTCGCGGTTAAGCGCGGGTTTAGGGAGCAGCAGCTGGCGCATCGCCACGGGAGCGGTTGAGAAGCGCTTCACCGTTCGTCGGCGGACGAGCGCGATCAGCAAGCATCTGCGTCAGCGCGCGGGCGCGGTTTGGATCCATCCGCCCCATGACTTCGGCCAAGTTGGACTCCCGCATCCGGCTCGCAACCTGGATCAGCACATCATCCTCTAACCCATCGAACACCGCCGCCGCATCTTTCGCGCGCATCCGCGTGTAGACATCAACGAGACTCCGCAAACGCTGCTCTTGCGCTTCATCGAGCTGGCCAAGCAGATCGTTGACGTGCGTTTCGAGAGCGCGCAGTTCAGCAAGCCGTTCGCTCAGCCGCTGCTCGGCCGCGAGCATCAAGCCGTCCTGCGTTTCCATCGCTTCGCCGCGCGCATCGAGCTCCGCCCGACGCGTGCCGAGCGCTTGCAGCACCTGCACTTCCGCTTGGCTCAAGCCGGCCATCTCAGCCAGCGAGGGCGCGGTGCACTGCGCGGTGTTGGCGAGCGGTGCGGCAGTCTCTTCGCCATGCCCTTCACCAGCGGCGGCAGGTTGGTCGTGCCCCGCTTCGGCTACGGTTTCGGCAACGCCTTCGGCCATAGCAACAGCCTTGAGGCCAAGCACCGCGGCCACCGTCACCATCACTGCCGGCATCAGCCGGACGGAAGAAGCCGGCTTCTTCGCTGGTTGCTGCGGCTTTGTCATCCGACCCTGCCGCGAACTGCGCCAACATCCGCGGCGGAGCGCATGCGACCAGCGCCAAGCCCTATGCGATCAGCTGTTGCGCGCGCATCGTTGATACGGGCCTGCAAATCACGCCCCGCGTCCTGCGCTGTGGAGCGCATAGCGCGCACCGCCGCTTCAGCTTGCGCCGTTGCCTGCGCGAGCTCAGCAGCCGCACGCAGCGCACCGTCTTGCCCACTTCGCAGCGCAGTTAGTTTCTGATCGAGGCGCCAGAAATAGAACAAGCACGCCGCCAGCATGATCGCGAGCACGACTTCAATGACGAGAGTGACGGGGCTCATTTGCCGCCTCCTTGTTTCATCAGCGCTTGTTGGACAACTGGGCTAATCGGCTTTTCAACACGAACCGCCAGGCTATGCCCCATACGACCAACACGCCCTACGCTTAGATCAACGACGCCGCATTTGAGCGCGACCGGCGCATCCGGTGGCGCATCGAGCATCAACGTGTCGCCGACTTTGAGATCGAGGATCTTACGCAGCGGTTCCTTGTGCTCGTCGAGCACCGCGCGCACTTCAAGCTTGGTCGCCCATAGCTCGCTTGCGAGGTGGCCTTCCCAAATGTTGTCGCGGCCGAACTTCTCGCCCATGAATTGCTGCAACAACATTTTGCGGATGGGTTCGAGCGTCGCGTACGGCAACAGCAACTCGAGCTTGCCGCCGCGATCTTCCATATCGATGCGCAGCTTGACGATGATCGCTGCATTCGGCGGACGCGCGATGGCGGCGAAGCGCGGATTGGTCTCGATACGATCGAGCGTGAAGTCGACCTGTGTCAGCGGCGCGAACGCTTGGCGCGCATCGTTGAGCACCACCTCAATCATCCGCGTCACCAACGTGCGTTCGATCGTGGTGTACGGACGGCCCTCAACGCGCGTCGCTGCGGCGCCTCGGCGTCCGCCAAGCAACACGTCCACAATCGAATAGATGAGCGAGGAGTCGACTGTGGCGAGACCAAAATTGTCCAGCTGCTGAGCCCGGAAAACGGCAATAATTGCTGGCAGCGGGATCGAGTTCAGATAGTCGCCAAAGCGCACCGAACTGATCTGATCGAGACTGACTTCGACGTTGTCAGACGTAAAGTTTCGCAAGCTTGTCGTCATCAACCGAACGAGGCGGTCAAAGACGATTTCCAGCATCGGCAGGCGCTCGTATGAGACGAGCGCCGAATTGATGATCGCGCGGACGCCAGTGCGGCTGGAGGTGTCCTCTTCGCCGACGCCGAAACCCAAAAGGCTATCGATCTCATCCTGATTGAGGATGCGTTCAGACGCTTCAACGCCGCCACCGCCCTCATTGGCGGCCTCGCCTGTCGTCCATTCCTTGTCCTCGGATGCGGCCAGCTCAGCGCCCATTACTGCACCAGCATCTCTTCAATGAGCACAGCGTTGACCTGCATCGGAGCGATCACCAAGTTGACGCGCCTCAGCAGTTCCAGCCGCAGACGATAAGCGCCCGCCGAGCCGGCGAGATCATCGGTGCGCAATTCGCGCAGAAAGCCGTTGAACTGGTCCGTCACGCGCGGGATGTGTTCGCCGAGCGCCGTGACAGTCTCGTCGTCCGGCGCTTCAAGTGTGAGCTTCAGCTTCAGATACGCTGGCCGCCCCTCAGGGCCCGTGATGTTCACCAGCATTTCGGGGAGCGTGACAAACACGACATCGTCGCCATGCATGATCGTGGTGCCGTTTGGCCCCGGCACCGCTTCGCCCGCGCCCTCGGCTTCGCCGTGACCGCCCTTGGCCTTGCCATGACCTTCGTTGGCCTCGGCATGTTGTTCGGCGCCGCTACCACCCAGCAGTAGGAACGCAGCGGCGCCGCCGCCGCCTAGGACAAGTATAGCGGGGAGAATGATGAATAGGACGAGCTTCTTGCCCGACATCTTCTTCTTGGCGGGAGCCTCGCCCTCAGCGCCTTCGCCGCCCTCGCCGCCTTCAGCGGGAGGCGCAGCGCCTTCGGCTTCTTCAGCCTCCGGTTTTTCGCTCTTCTTCTTTTTGCCTATGCCGAACATGCGTGAATCGCTCGCGCGTTAACCCGCATCCTTCCTGGGCCGACGTGGTTAAGAAGCTCTCAATAATCGGCAAAACTTGCCGCCCACCCGGCAGATAACGGCCCGACATTCACCATGCCGAGCCGCTTCGGACCTTTAAAATCAAACCATTAGACATTGGCACAGGGCTTGCGTGGTTAACCGCCATGGATAACGCCCTCATGCTCGGCCTGCAGACGCAACGCGTCATGCAACGGCGTATGGATGTTGCCGCCAACAATCTCGCCAACGTTTCGACGAGCGGTTTCAAGGCCGATGGCCTGCTGCTCGAGGAAGCGGATCAGACCAGTGCGCATGCGGACGAGGATCCGCGCGACATCCGCTTCGTTCGCGATATCGGCATCGTCCACTACATGGAGCAAGGCCCTATCGAGATGACGGGCAATCCGCTCGACGTCGCGCTCGAAGGCGACGGCTTCTTCATAGTTCAGGGCCCCGACGGGTCCTCAATGTATACGCGCGATGGCGCGTTCACGCTTACGGGGGATGGACGGCTCGTTACCAGCGATGGTCGCGCTGTCCTTAGCTCCGGGGGGGCGCCGATTGTGCTCGATCCGCAGGGGGAAACCCCGACGATCGGTCGCGACGGCGCAATTAGCGTGGCCGGTGTCGAAGCCGGCCGCATCGGTGTGGCGTCGTTCGCCGCACCAGGCGCGCTCTCAAAGGTCGGGGACAACCTTTGGGACGCGTCAGGTCAAGCACCGGGCGAGTTCGAAGGGGTCGTGCTGCAAGGCGCGATCGAAGGTTCGAACGTTCGTCCTGTTGTGGAGCTCACTCGGCTCATCGAAATATCGCGCGCCTACCAATCCGCAGCCAAAATTGTTTCAGGTGCGGATGAACTGCGGCAGCGCGCGATCCAAGAACTCGGCAGATAGGAACTAGTCCCACATGCGTGCACTATCGATCGCCGCCAGCGGCATGCAAGCGCAACAGCTCAATGTCGATGTCATTTCGCACAACATCGCGAACATGAACACGACGAGCTACAAGCGCCAACGCGCCGAATTTCAGGATATGCTCTACCAGAATATGGAGCGGCCCGGCTCAACGTCGTCGGCCTCGGGCGGCGTCTTGCCTCTCGGCATTCAGCTTGGTGTTGGCGTGCGCGCTGATGCGGTGGGGCGCGTGACCGAGCAAGGCGGCATCGCTGCGACCGGCAATCCCTACGACATCGCCATCAACGGCCGCGGGTACTTCCAGATCACCATGCCGTCTGGTCAAACGGGCTACACGCGCGCAGGCAACCTCGCGGTCAACGCCGACGGCCAGATGGTCACCGCTGACGGTTATCCGATAGAACCGTCGATCACGGTGCCCGCTGAAGCGACGGCGATCCAAATCACGCGCGATGGCATCGTTGAAGTGACGCTCGCCGGTCAAACCGATCCGCAGCAGATCGGTCAGCTTGAGATCGCGAGCTTCATCAATCCGGCCGGCCTCGAAGCGATCGGCGACAACCTCTATCTGGAAACGCCCGCCTCTGGCACGGCGACGACGGCGACGCCGGGTTCGCCGGGCCTCGGCACGCTGATGCAGGGCTACCTCGAACTCTCGAACGTCAATGCGGTCGAGGAAATCTCGGCGCTGATCGTGGCGCAGCGTGCGTACGAAATGAACGCGCGCGTCATCACCGCCGCCGACGAAATGCTCCAATCCACCACGCAGCTGCGCTGAGGGAGATAGATCATGCTGGTTCGTCTCTGCCTTGCCATTTGCCTTTACTTTGTTTTCTCAGCGAGCCTCGCGCACGCGCAAACGGTCACCCTCCGCCCGCGCATCGAAGCAAATGGATCGGCCGTTACCATGGGCGACGTGTTCATCGGCGTGCCGAGCGAGATGGCTGGCCGCGCGCTTTCACCGGCGCCACAACCCGGCCAAGTGGGCTCGCTACAAGTCTCCATGCTCAGCGCCGCCGCGTCCGCAGCTGGACTCGATTTCACCGCGCCTCCCGGCGTCAATGCTGTGCAAGTAATCCGTCCGGGCGGCGCACGTGCGACGTTGCCCGCGACCAATGGCGGGCGAACAATCGCTGACGCGGCGGTGCGACGCGGCGACTTTGTAAATCTCGTCTACGAGATGCCAGGCATGTCTTTGTCGATGCGGGCGCGCGCACTCGAAGACGGCGCGGTCGGCCAAGGCATTCGCCTCATCAACACGTCATCAAACCGAACCATTGATGCTGTCGTCACGGGTCCGGGCGCTGCGCGGGCCAACCCATGAGCAAGGATAATCATATGCGTACTCTCGCTCTCCTCGCTCTTGCTGTCGGCGCCAGCGGCTGCGCCAGCATAGACGCCCAAGACCTTTCGCAAGATGCGCTCGCCGCGCCAGGCGTCGCCTACAACGCGGCGCGCCGCAGTCTTGCCCCGCCGCAACTTCATCCGGTCGGGACACCCGCTCAGCTCACAGGCGGCGGCCAGCAATCCATGCCGCAGCCCGAGCCCGTCGCTTACGAACAAGCGCAACCGAACTCGCTCTGGCGCACCGGTTCGCGCAGCTTCTTCAACGATCAACGCGCTTCACGCATCGGCGACATCATCACGGTCGAGATCGAGATCGACGACAGTGCTGAACTCAGTAATTCGTCGAACCGACAACGTTCGGCCGACACATCGGCGGGCGTCAGCAACTTCTTTGGTCTTGAGACCACGGTCGGGCAGGTCTTCAACGGTGCCTTCGATCCTGCCAACATGGTCGGCGCCAATGCCGACAGCAGCCACAATGGCAGCGGCGCGATCAATCGCGAAGAGAAGATTGAGCTCACCGTTGCGGCCGTCATTGTCGACCGTCTGCCAAACGGGAACCTCGTGCTTGCCGGCCGTCAAGAAGTGCGGATCAACGGCGAACTGCGTGAGCTGACCGTAAGCGGCATCATCCGTCCGGAAGACGTGACCGCCCGCAATCGTGTCAACCACACGCAGATCGCGGAAGCGCGTATCTCTTATGGCGGCCGCGGTTCGATCAGCGCGGTGCAGCGCCCCAACTGGGGTCAACGCATTGGTGACGCGATCACGCCCTGGTAACGCTCAGACCTGGGTGAACGCGGTCGCGAGCGCAGCGCCGGAGACAGCCCAGGAGTGCAATGCAGACGTGACCTCGACTTGCCCCGCGACGTGACGCTTAAACGGCGCCACCTCCGCCACTTCGGGTTTGCGGGCGCGTAGCTCAAGGCCGTTGCCGCCGACTTGGATATGGATGTCCGTGAGCCCCGCTTCCCGAGCCCAGCGCAGCATCGTGCCACGGCTCTTGGGCTGATCGTATTCGGGCGCGAGCATGTCGAACGTATCGAGGATGCTGTATTCGACCAATTGCTCTTCGGTGAAACCAGGGCGCGCGCCGCGATAGTCTTTCACGGGGAAGAAGAGCTGATTGTATGGGTGCATCGGCGGGAAGATTTTCATATACGCCGGCACCACCTTACGGCACCAATCGAGAAGCTTCTCTTGGCTCAAACGCTTGGTGAACCACCGCACCCGATAGCGTGAATGGAAGATCCACTTCCACGCATCGTACACGTCGACCGCAATCTCACCGCCTGGCTTCACCATCGAAACCAGGTTGAAGAACGACTTCTTCACGTCTGGCGTATGCTGAATGACGCCGTAGCAAAAAACGCGATCAAACGATTCTGGCTTGAACGGCATTTCGTAGATGCTCGCCTGCGAAACCGAAGCGCCCTTCTTTGCAAACGAGTCATGCGTGACGTCGGCGGCGACACTGTAATCGAACGACATCACGCGCGCGCCGGTCTGCAACATGATTTCGGTGAAGCGCCCAGACCCACAGCCGGCTTCAAGGATGGTTTGGCCTTCCATGTTCTCGGGCCAACCAGTGCCGCGATAGAAGCGATCGCGCGATTCCGTGTTCCCCGTCGCGCTATCAACCTGCGTCTTTCGGAACTCTGCCCACTGCTTGCCGAAATTGCTGGTGTAACCCTCGTCGTGAACGAAGCGCGGGATGACATCGACCTTAAACGAGTGCCCCGCTTCGCACGTCAACACACCGCGCGCGACATCGCCGGCATCGGCATCTGGCGCGTACGAAAGCGCGCGCCGGCATGTGGGACACACATAAAGTTCCATGTTTGGCGGCGTTGTACCCATGAGGATCGCTCCGGATTAACCCGCCAGTGGCGAGCCGTTGTCTTCAAATTCAACCGCGTGGCGTATTTCGAGCCGGGCTCGCACACCAGGCACCGCTGCATGCGAATGCTATAGCTCTCAACGCAAGAGCTAAGCCGCGAAAGTTATATGACAACACTACGGTCGCTCAAACCGTCAGCAGCCGTATTCGCGCAGGACGAGAATTTCGTCAGTTGACGCGACGGTCCTTGCCAACCCAGTACGGTTCACGAAGTTGACGGCGGAGAATCTTCCCGCTCGGATTTCGCGGCAATGGCGAGTCAAGGAACTCGACGCTGCGCGGCGCTTTGAAGTGCGCGATGCGCGAGCGCGCGAAAGCGATAATGTCTTGCGCATCCGGCGTCACGCCGGGCGTGGGCACCACGATTGCCTTCACGCTCTCGCCCCACATTTCGTCTGGAACACCGATAACCGCGACTTCGGCAACGTGCGGATGGCCGTGAACGGCATTCTCCACTTCGGCGGGATACACATTCTCACCACCCGTGATGATCATGTCTTTGATGCGGTCCTGGATGAAGATGTACCCATCTTCGTCGATGTAGCCGGCGTCTCCCGTGCGTAGCCAACCTTGCGTGTCGATCGTCGTCGCGGTCGCTTCGTCCTTGCGCCAATAGCCCTTCATGTTCGCCGCCGAGCGCGTTGCGATCTCGCCGACCTCATGGCCGAGGCGATTGCCTTGCGCATCGAGGATTGCCATCTCAACGCCCGGCATCGGCAACCCCGCGGAACGCATGCGCTTGTTGCCCTTCGGATCGTGATCCTGTGGCGGCAAGTACGTCACCGTGCCGGTAGTTTCGGTCATGCCGTATTGCTGCACAAACTGGCAGCCGAAGACTTCCATGCACTCACGCAATAGATCGACCGGCATCGGCGATGCGCCATAAAGAATGTGCGTGAGGCTCGAATAGTCGATCTCGCGCGCACGCGGCGTGCGAATCACAAACTGCAACGCTGCCGGCACCATGAACATCTTTGCGATGCGCTCGCGCGGAATAGCCTCCAGCGCCTCCATCGGATTGAAGTCGCGCGCGACCACGTTCTTAACCCCGTTGATCAAGCCAACGAGACACCAGCCAGTGCCGCCTATGTGTGCAATCGGCATAGCGCAATAGCTCACCTCGCCTTCTTGCCATTCGTTCCATCCCATCTTCGCTTCGGAGAGCGCGCGGCGGGAACGTAGGATGTTGGCGCTTGTCAGCATCACGCCCTTTGGGCGGCCGGTCGTGCCGGAGGTGTAGAGCAATAATGCTGTGTCGCTGGGTGCAACGTCGATGTGCCGATCCGCGGACGGATGTGCGTTGCGCCACGCTTCAAACACCGGATAGGCGTGTGCGCCTGGCTCCATCGCGATGATCGCCGGTCGCGCGGCGCTCTGAGCCGTCGCAGCTTCGCCAACGTCGACGCATTCCGGTCCGACAAACAGCAAGGAGGATTCTGCGTCGTCGATGATGTAGGCGACTTCCTCGGCTGAGAGCCGCCAGCCGATGGGCGCGATCACCGCGCCAGCCTTCATGACGGCAAACACCAACTCGAAGTAATGATCGCTGTTCTTGCCGAAGTAACAGACGCGATCGCCCTTCTTCAGTCCCGCCGCGAGCAGCGCGTTTACGGTACGGTTCGAATTCGCATCCAACTCGGCGAACGTGGTCTGGCGGCCTTCGAAACTCAATGCGACTTGGTTAGGCCGCAACTTGCCGTGGTGGCGCGGAACATCGCCCAACGTCACCATCAGGTCGAATTCCTCAGGCTTCAATGACGCTGCCATTCGCCGTCCTCCCGCGTCCTATTTTGCAAGGACCTTAGCGGGCGAAACGCTCTTGGGCAGCCCTAACTTCCGATGGCTCTAGCCATCAAGACCGCGAACAGCGGCACCAGCGCCAATAGGTGCAGCTCAATCATCACCAATCGCCGGACGCGCTTTGCGTCAGCCTCAGCAACTGCGAAGCTCGCATCCTGCCCTGCTTGCTTCACCCAACGAATGAACGTGCGCGTCGGCGCAATCGAGATAAGAGCAATCAGCGCGAACACCGCCATCTTGGCCCAGAACGAGTGCTGTGCGGCGTAGTATTCAGCGCCCTTTGCGCCCCAGAATACGCGCGCGACGCCAGCAGCGATCACACCGACAGCGCTGATGCCGTAGAACAGGTCGATCCGCAGCAACAGCCGCGCGACGCGGCCATCGACCGGAAGACGCAGCACAAACGCTTCCGCGGCGAGCGCGCCCACGAGGATCAGCACGAATATGAAGTGCAGATACGAAAGGGCCGCGTCCTGCAGAAGCATGACGCAACCTAGCTTCGTTGGCGCTCGCGCGCGAGATCAGTTTGAGCGGTTTCCGGCCACTGCTTGCGCATCCCACTCCGCCTGCGTCTTGCAGACGCGTACACGGGCCGAACGCAGGCGGCTCTCGGTCCGCGCCGTCACATTGCGGCAGACGAGTTCTGCTTCAGCAGTCTCTTCCGTGGCCGCTGGCGCTGGCTCATTCGTGGCGGCGGGAGCGGTCGGTTCTGTCGTGGGGGGCGCCTCAGCAACGCCGCTGCCGGCAGTTTGGGGTGGCGGCGGCGACTCAACTTGCGCGAACGCAGGCGCGGCAAAAACCATCGCTGCCGCGACGACGAGAACGCTGATACGCATAAGACCCCTCACTCAATTGGTGAAACGGTCGCTACACTCCACGAACCACCGAGGGGAAGTCAATCGTCGCGGTGCACTCGTTCGCGTCGTTCGTGCCGTTCTTGTGCTTCCAGCGACAAGGTCGCGATCGGCCGGGCCTCCAAACGCGACAGCGCAATCGGCTCGCCGGTTTCTTCGCAATAGCCGTACGAGCCGTCGTCGATGCGGCGCAGCGCTTCGTCGATCTTGGAGATCAGCTTGCGCTGACGGTCGCGTGTGCGCAGCTCCAGTGCGCGGTCAGTTTCACTTGTCGCGCGATCCGCAAGGTCGGCTTCGTTCACCGTGTCTTGCTGAAGCGTTGCAATGGTGCTGCGAGATTCCTCGAGGATCTCTTCCTTCCACGCCGTCAGCTTCTTGCGGAAAAACTCCCGCTGCCGCTCGTTCATGAACGGCTCGTCTTCGCTGGGGCGATATTCTTTCGTCGAGGTCGCCATCTTGGAACTCCAGGCACCTTAGCGAGGCGCGCGCCTTATAACTACGCTCCTGACCGGCGTCCATTGAGCAAGACGGGCGCCAAAGTCTTGCAATTTCTGCACGTTGCGGTGCAGCAATCACAGTTTTCCAGAAATGCGTTCAAGCTTGGCGGCTTCTACAGCTAGCCTTACGTCAATTTCGTGAAGGATGGCGTCCAGTCCCTCGTCACCTGTCTTCTCCGAACGGCCCTGCAGAGCCTCAAGACGGGCCTTGAGGGCGCTGGGCGCGCGGCCAAGCAGAAGGCCTTTTTCCAGCTCTTCGAGTGTATCCAGGGCCTCGGCGCCACGCCGGCGCTGGCGCGCTCGCCGCTGCATTGGGTCCTCTGCCCCCTGCAAGGCCAGAATCGCGTCGAGGGACGTCACCGCGCCCGTTGGCGATGCGGCGGCGGCCCGTTGCGGGGCGTCGGTTGCCGGTGCGAAGCCCGGCGCAGCCGCCTTGTCCGCCTTTCCGGCGGAGCTGGTCGGACCAACGTTACGGCCTGGTTCGATCTTCATCGGCGCGGACTCTCCGCTGCTGTCGTTTCCGATGCATTAACGTTTCAAACTTGAACCGCTCGTTAACCGAACTGCTCGCCTATCGCTCACATGGGATTTGCCTCACGTGCAGCGCGAACGGCGTTGCTTGCCGTTTGCTCCGTTGCCGCCATGACCGCGCCGATCGCCGCGCCGATGGCGTACGCCGGAACGCGCATCAAGGACATCACCGACTTCGAGGGCGTCCGCGAGAACCAGCTCGTAGGCTATGGCCTGGTCGTCGGCTTGGCTGGGACCGGCGACTCGCTGCGCAACTCGGCGTTCACGCGCCAAAGCCTTGAAGCGATGCTCGAACGCCTCGGCGTTGCCGCCGCCGGCGCCAACCTCAACACGCGCAACGTCGCCGCCGTGATGGTGACGGCGAACTTGCCGCCATTCGCGGCGCAAGGTTCGCGCATCGACGTAACCGTCTCTGCGTTGGGCGACGCCCGCAGCTTGGCCGGCGGTCAGCTCCTGGTCACGCCGCTCATGGGCGCAGACCAGCAAGTTTACGCAGTCGCTCAGGGCCCGCTGGCAATCGGTGGTTTCTCGGCTTCGGGTCAGTCCGGTTCGTCCGTCACGCGTGGCGTTCCGACCGCGGGACGCATCGCCTCGGGGGCACTGGTCGAGCGCGAAATTCACTTCGACATCGCCGCACAGCAGGAACTGCGACTGGCGCTGCGCAATCCGGACTTCACCACAGCGCAACGCGTCGCCGCGGCGATCAATCATCTCCTCGGCTCGAACGCAGCGCGCGCGGCAAACCCCGGTTCTGTCGTGCTTTCGCGCCCGTCCGAATACTCGGGCGACATGGTTTCGCTCGTCAGCCAGATCGAAAACCTGGAGGTCGAGGTCGATACGGCGGCCAGGATCGTCATCGATGAAAGCTCGGGCATCGTCGTTATGGGCGAGAACGTGAAGGTCTCGACCGTCGCGATCGCGCAAGGCAACCTGACGATCTCCATTCAGGAAGATCCATTCGCCAGCCAGCCCGCGCCGCTTTCGCGCGGCGAAACGGTCGTTGTCCCCTCTACCGGCGTGAATGTCGATGAAGAAGCGGGCGGCCTTGTCATGGTGCCGGGCGGCGTCCCGCTGCGCCAACTAGTGAACGGCCTGAACGCGTTAGGCGTCACCCCGCGCGACATGATCTCGATCCTGCAAGCGCTCAAAGCTGCCGGCGCGATCCAGGCCGAAATCGAAGTGATGTGATGAGCGGACCGATCGCCCTCCCCGGCGCGCCGCTGCCCATGAACGCAGCCGCGAATGCGACGCCGCAGCAATCCGAGGAAGCCGAAGCGCTACGTCGCGCGGCGCAAGAGTTCGAATCTGTGTTCCTCTCAGAAATGCTCGGTCCGATGTTCGAAGGTATCGACACCGAGGGCCTCGGCGGCGGCGGTATGGGCGAACAGATCTTCAGGCCAATGCTGATCGAGCGCTACGCGGAAGCCATTGGCCGCGCCGGCGGCGTCGGCATTGCCGACGCGGTGGTCCGCGAGTTCATGCGCATGCAAGCGGCGGCACAAGTCGCGCCGCCAGAGGAGAACGCCAATGGCGTTGATCGCTGACGACGCCGCTCACCGGGTCGAGCAGTTGCTGATGATGACGGACCGGCTTGCCGCGCTCGCCGCGGCGGACACCCGCCGCATTGAGGCGCGCCAACCCCTCCTCGACGGCGCCGAAGGCGATGAGAAGAACCGGCTCGCCAACGCCTACCGGCTCGAACTCGCCCGTATCAAGCAGGACCAAGCGCTGATCCAGGACGCTCCGGCCGAACTGCTGGCCCGCCTCCGCGAGAGCACTGTTGCACTGCACGAAACCCTCGCCGCCCATGAGTTGGCGCTCAACGCGGTAAAAGTCGTCTCAGAAGGGCTGGTGCACGCGATGGCCGAGGAGGTCGTCCGGCAACGCGGCGACGGCGCCAACTATTCGTCCCAGGGTTCGCTCGACACCCGTGGCGGCCCCAGCCCAACCGTGCTCGATCGCAGCGCCTGACCGAAGCCACAGACAAACCCTGATACGGCGACAAGTTCGCCTTTCCTGTAATTCATCTTGCCCTGTGACTTTCCTGCCGGTTTGGTAGGCGGGCAGGCTGGGTCAATGGGCGGAGCAGGTTGAAGCACGCGAAACCAACACGCGCGTGGCGCCCCGTACGCGCCCATGCCTATAGGCCGAGCCGGCGCGACGCACGGCCCGAGGGCGCTTGGTTGGCGCTTATCTTCAATCTCTGCCTCTTTCTGCTGCCGATGGCCTCCGCCGCTGCCGTGATGATCATCGCGCGCGATAGCCTCTTTGCGTACGAATTCAACGAGGCCGGCGTCCGCTCGATCAATGCGCGTATCGAGCGGCTCAACGCCAGCCTTATCCAGGTCGACTTCGATCGGCAGCGTCAGTGGGACAACATGGTCGCCATGGAGCTGATGGCGAACGATCCATCGTCCGCGCGCGGCTTCCTGCTCTCGGGTGTCGAGATGCTGCCGCCGCGCAGCGCCGAAATTCTACGACGCGCCGCTCGTGACGGGGCCGGCGATGCCGCAATCGAAGTGGCAGCGCTACAATTGCTGCTTCCAGGAACACGCGAGCGATACCAATCGAGCGTGCAGCTGCTCTCGCTTCGACCAAGCGCAACACCGGCTCAGCCGACTGAAACGCTCGGCGATCCGCGCGACTTCGAGCTGATGGCGCGCGCGCTGCTCGCCGAACCCGAAACCGACCCTCTCCAGTTCACCTTGACCGGCCTGAGCCTTGGCTTGGCTGGCGATATGTCCGCGCGCATGAATGCCGGCGCGGTGGTGCTGCTGGCTGCGGCGCGGCGGGACGAGTTCCCCCAGGCGCTGTCGCAAGACGTCCACGACTTGTTCGCCCGTGTCATGCCGATCCAGACGTTTCTCAACGCGGCGCAGGTCGCGGCCGAGGACGGCGGATCGCCTGGCGACTTCGACAATGCTTCGGTTGCCTTCGCGGCCAGCATCAATCACGAGACAGCTGCGCGCGCACGCGCGCTGCTGGCCGAGATCGGCGATATCGCAGCGGCGACGTCCCCCACCGCGGCGGCGACTATGCTGACCCACGCGACGACAACTACCGACGTCCAGCGCCTTCGCTTGCTGGCGCTGACCGCAGGCGATCGGGTCGCCGCTGCCGCGAAGCGCCTGCCACGCGATGGCCGCCTGCTCCTGGCCGCACGCGGCGAACTCGAGTTCAATCGCGACTTGATGCTGGCGGTCGGCGCAATGGCGCTTGCGCTTGCCGGCCTCATTCTCGGCGTCCTGTTCAAACTCTTCCAGACCGCTCACGACGGCGCGCGCCGTCTCAATTACGCGGACGACCTCGAAGAGGACAGCGAACTGCTGGAGATCAGCACCAATAATTGGCGCCCGCTTTAGGCACGGAACAGCGACAGCACCGCTTGCGGTTCAGCATTGGCGATACTGATGCCACCAGCCGCTTCGAGTCCCTGACGGACTTGCAACGCCAAAAGACGCGCGCCGTCCGCGTCGAAATCGCCGCGCGCGCCAGCCTCAGCTGCGCCAAGGAAGCCGTGGTGTGCTTCAAGCGCCCGCGCTGAATCCACCAGCCGACCCATCGCCGCCTGGAGATTTTCCATCGACTTTTGCGCCTGTGCGACCGTGGTGTCGTCTGCACGCGCTTCGCCAGAAACCGTAAGCAGATCGCCGCCGAGACGCAGGTCCACGCCGCTGATGTTCACCGCTGCTGCGCCTGGCTCGGCCTGAACGGCGACATCATCTCCGGAAAGCACAACTGCGCCGCGGCCGATCGCCGAGTCGATGCGTTGTTCGAACGCTGCGAGCAGATCCGTTAGGCCGGCTTGGTCGCCGGTCTTCGCAAGCGCTTGGGCCTTCACCAGCATTGCCTGCGCGTCGTGGCCAGCAGCGAGCGCTTCATGCACCTGACTCATACCGGCGCGGACGCTCTCGCGGGCGCCGGCGATTGCGGCACCACTCAACTCAACCTTGTCGCCCTGCGTCGCGTCATCGCGCCTTTGCGGCTGCGCGGTGGTGCGCTGGAAGCGACTATCAACACCAAGAGTGTGCTGATTGCTCGCGCCTGGGACGATGCTCGAAACCATGACTGCCTGCTCCTTCGGATCGCGCGCGCAGAGAAGCGCGCGGCGCGCTTCGCCGCAGGAGTGAAGGAACAGTAAATGCGTTAACGAAACGTTAACGCACACGCATCCGAAACAAATAAATTTACGTTCTGTTTACTTTGCGATCTGCGCACGCAGATAGGCCATCACGGCCCGTGAATACGCGAGCTGTGACTCACTCGGATAGCGGCGGATCATTTCCGAGGTCAAGTTGTCGGTCAAAGTGGAGACGAAGCGCTGCGCTTCGGAATCGAGCTGCACCGCGACTTTGTCGGGCATAAGCTCGTTCTTTTGCACGGCCGCATGCTCGGCGATCGTGCGTTTGGCCACTTCAGCGGCCGGACCGGGCTCCGTGGTCGCCGCGCGGGGCGATATCTCTGGCGCCGGTTGGGTAGGAGTGATGGAGGCCATAACTCATGCCCGGTCGAAATTGGCGGGGAGCCCGGAGCTCCCCGCCTCTTTCGAGGTTCCGTTATTAGCGGAAGAACGACAGCACGATCGACGGCGCCGAGTTCGCGATCGACAGAGCTTGCGCGCCCAGCTGCTGCTTAACTTGCAGCGCTTGCAGGCGAGCCGACTCTTTCGCGAGGTCCGCGTCGACGAGGTTGCCAATACCGGCTTCGATCGAGTCGCTCAGCTTGCCCAAGAACGTCTTTTGGACGTCGAGTGCCTTCGATTGAGCGCCCATCGTGGCGAGGTCTTTGTTGAGCGCGGTCAGCGCGGCATCGATAGCGTCGGAGGCTGCAACACCGCCAGCGGACGACGAAATGTCGAGCGATGCTGTCAGCAGTTCCAGCGCCTGGCCAGAGATGCCAAGACGGAAGTCGAAGCCAGAAACGGTCAGCGAGTTGCTGCCGCTGCCAGGTGCGACGGCTTCGGTCATGGCCGTGCCGGCTGCGCCGGCGCCGAAGATACCCGTATCATCGACCACCGCGTCGTCTTCGTAGTAGGTGACCGTGAACTCTTCGCCCGAGTGGAACGAGATTTCGCCGGTTTCCGCATCGAAGCTGGCCGTGACACGGCCGTTCGATTGCGTCGACACAGAATCCATGAAGTCTTGGATCGTGTCGCCCGTGGTCAGCTGGATCGTCATCGTTTCAGTGACGTTGCCGCTGGTGATCGAGAAGCGCAGCTCAGCATCGACAGCCGTGAAGTCGAGGCCGGTGGCGTTCTCCAGATCGGCGTAGGCCGAGTAGGGGTCGCTGTTGCCATCGACCAGCGCGTTGCCGGTCATTTCGTAACGGCCGCCGCCGCCGCCACCGATGTCAGACATCAGCACTTTGAAGGGCGATGAGCCGCCCGTCATGTTGGTGCCGTTAACGAGGTTCGAGCCGTTGAACGTCGCAGCGTTGGCGATCTGGTCGATCTGGTTGCGCAGCGCGTCGAAGTCAGCTTGCAGAGCGTCGCGTTGATCTTGGCTGAGGTCGTTCGCTTGCGCGGCGACGGCCTTCTCCTTCAGCTGCTTCAGGATGTCGCCGACCGCTTCGCCGGCCGACAGACCCACGTCGATAACCGACGCGGCGCGATCGATACCGTCCATGACGGCGCCGAGCGAGGCAACGCGAGCGCGCTGACCTTCAGCGATAGCGAACACAGCGCCGTTGTCCTTCGCGGAAGCGACCTTGAGGCCGGTGTTCACGCGGTTCTGGACTTCGCTCAGCTGCATCGTGGTTTGGTTGAGGGATTGAAGCGCAACGAGGGCGCCGTAGTTCGTGTTGACGCTAGTCATTTCAGTGTCCTTCTGGACTTGAGTGAACCGGCCGTTTTGGCCAGCTGGACGTTGCCGTCCGGGGTGCCGCGCGGAAAATCCGCACGCCCTTCCCCGCCGAGGGGTCAGACGCTTTGCGTTGCGATTGTTTGTAAGGATCGAGGGTTAATAACCCGTCAGCACCGAAACGATTCTGTGCCCGGCAAGATTTGCCGAGCGTCAGCGCGCACCGAGACCTTCCATCATGGTGCGGTTGATGTCGATTAGCGGTTCGACGTCAGCGCCGTCGCGCAGCACTTCACTCGAATAGCGAGCGACCCACATGGCGAGCGAGATGATCTGCCCACGCAAAGTGACCGGCAGTTGATTTTCCGGCGCCGCACAATCGGCGGAGAGCATATTCCAAAGACGGCGGTTGGCGTCGATCGCCTCAAGCACCACCGGCAGAGGCGGCCGCTCTTCCTTCACGCGGACGAGGCCCGCGGTGACTTGCCCGAAGGCCCGGTACTCGAGATCGCGCGGCTGTTCAGCCTGCGTGGCCGCGCGCTGGTACGCTTGTATCGACATCGTGCCCCAGTCCCAGGCGCTCGGCCTCGTAAGCGATGAGCTTCCGGCAGCGCATCAGCGCTCGGTAATATTCGCCGCCCATTACTTCTTTGGAAACGCCTATGCATTCAGCCAGCACGGCCGGATCCCGAACCGCGCCCATGAATTCCGCTAGCCGCGCCGCGAACTCGGCGTAGGCTTTCTCCCGCCCGGCCTCGTCCAGATACATAAGCATGATCGGGAAATAGATGCGCTTGGCCGGGGTGTCGGCTTCGTCGTGCTGCATGATATCTTTCTCACGCAGCACCGAGGCCTTGTTCTGCAGCACGAGCGCCGCGCGCCGATCGCCGTTTTGAACAACGGCGCCGTTCACGACAAATTTCTCGCCCGGCCGCAAAGAGAGTTTCAGCGGCATGTGCCCTCACCTCCCGCTTCTGGGAGTCCATCACCGTTAAGACTCGCCGGAGATAGTTAACGAGGTGTTGCAAGTGGGTCGAAGGCGCGCGTCGTTTCGACCGCGAATTGCAGCAATTGCACGCAAGGCGCGATGATCGTGTTGGTTGGGCCGCACATGCGCACATTCAACTTTCGCTCGATTGTTCGGATCGCAACGGAAACGTAAATGAATGATTGCCGTCCGGTTGGGGGCATCCGGAGTTGCGGCAAAGCTGAAATTGGAAGTTCGGGGCCTGGGGTTCCGCGCGCGGGCGCATGGGCGCGCGGCGATCGGAGAAGTGCGTCTGAGGGTTTGACCCGCTTAGTCGGGGGAGGAGGAACTGTGTTCAATGTCATCGACGTCAATCCCCTCCGCGCGCTTGCCAAGCGCGCGAGCGGTAGGATTGCGGATCGCGCAACAGCGCAGCGCTTCGAGAAGATCGCGTTCGACCGGCTCTTGAAGGACCCGCGCAATTTTCGCGCAGCTCACAAGCGCGACATCGACAACGCACCGGACTGGGCGCGCGAAGCGCACGCACGCGGCGAAGAACTCAGCGTCTACCGTAGCAACGGCGCGCTTGCCGCGCGCCTGCACGCCGTGGCGCGTCGCATCGCCGAAACCCACGCAATTTCGCAAACGCCGCCGACGCAACGCCCGGACGATTCAGCCGCCATTGTAGAGGCCGCCGAGTTTATCGCCAAATTCTCGCGCATGAATTTCGACGTCGCCGCGCGCAAGGCCCTCGTCTTCGCGCGCGTCTACGCCAGCTGGAAGGAACAGGATGAGGCCCGGAGCGTCTGCGATGCGCAATCGCTGGTGCTGTTGGGCGGCCGCATCTGGCATCGTATCACCTCGGTAGCAGAATTGCGCAGAGTCGGCGCCGACTTCCGAAACTGCCTCGCACGCACGACGCGCGACAACGCCTATGGCAGCCAGCTCGCACGTGGCGTGGCGCAATTCTGGGTGCTGCGCGACGTGAACGGTCTTGGTCTAATCGTGGCGATGGCGCCGGCGCCGCTGGCTATGCACTTCCTTGAGGTGAAGGGTCCAAACAACATACCGGTCCGCGCGGATGATCGCGACCTCGCGCAATTGGGCATCCTCATCGGCGTGCGTCCACGCATGCCCGAGCCGCCGCCCTCCTCCGGCCCACCGCAATTGGCGGAAGCGATGCTCGCGCTCACACAGCCTTGCCGCTGCACGCTGTGCTATCCGCTCCTCGTGCGGCCGTTTCGCTTGCGCCGGAACGGCGCGGGCCCTTAAGTGCGCTCCAACAAGGAGCGCTCATGCGATTTGAAGGCACCAAAGACTATGTCGCTACGGAAGACCTGAAGGTCGCGGTCAACGCGGCGATCACGCTTGAGCGCCCGCTCCTGGTCAAGGGCGAGCCCGGTACGGGCAAGACGATGCTGGCGCTTGAGGTCGCGAAGGCGATCGGCGCGCCCTTGATCGAGTGGCATATCAAGTCGACGACGAAGGCCGTGCAAGGCCTCTACGAATACGATGCGGTGATGCGCCTGCGGGATTCGCAGCTGGGCGACGCGCGCGCCAGCGACATCGGCAACTACATCAAGCGCGGCAAACTCTGGGAAGCGTTCGAAAGCGAGCAGCGCCCCATTCTGCTGATCGACGAGATCGATAAAGCCGACATCGAATTCCCAAACGATCTCCTGCAGGAACTCGATCGGATGGAGTTCTACGTCTACGAGCTCGACCGCACGGTGAAGGCGAAAGTTCGCCCGATCATCCTTATTACCTCGAACAACGAGAAAGAACTGCCGGATGCTTTCCTGCGCCGCTGCTTCTTCCACTACATCCGCTTCCCCGACGAGGACACGATGCGCGCCATCGTCGAAAGCCACTATCCAGGCGTTAAGACACGGCTCGTGAACGAGGCGCTGAAGATCTTCTACGACATGCGCAAAGTGCCGGGCCTGAAGAAAAAACCGAGCACCAGCGAGCTGCTCGATTGGCTGAAACTGCTACTGACCGACGATGTCGATCCGGAAACGCTAAAGCAGCGCGACCCATCGAAACTCATCCCGCCTCTGGCCGGCGCGCTTCTGAAGAACGAAGCCGACGTCATGCTCTTCGAACGCCTCGCCTTCCTGGCTAGGCGCGAGCAGCGGGGCGGGACGAGCTAACCTGACTTCAGCGCCTCGACAGCTTCCTCACAGCGCCCTAACTTCAGGGGTGGGAGGATGCTTTGTGCGCAGGTTGTTGCTTACACTCGCGCTCGCATTGGTCGCCGCGCCCGCGCTCGCGCAGGGCACGGAAACCGAGCCGCTGGCTGCACCCGGCTCGATCGCCACGGGCATGATAGAAAACGCCGAGGCGGACGGCATTTTTGACATCGTCCACAATGGCCAAGTTTCGGTGCGCCACTTGCGCAGCGGCCTTCGCTGCGACTTCGATCGCCAAGGCAACGGTCGCCTTATCGTGTTCGCGCCACCGCCCAGCACGACGGGTCCCACCCCGGAAACCACGATCCCACGCGGCGATGACGTCGCCTGCGACATGACGGAAGGCCAAGTCCACCTCCGGTATTTCGCCACCCGCTATCCGTTCGGTTCGACACTCGAAGAACAGATCGCCGGCGTTGAGCGCGTGATCTTGCGCCGCGACCCAGCGGCGGCGCCCTATCCCGGCCCCGTTGTGAGCGACAGCACCGACGGCCTGCCGATACGCCGCACCACGCGCTTCATCCTCACGCAAAACGGCACGCGGCTCTTCACTAGCGCCAGCGTCGCCCGCATCGGTGATTGGATTCTCAAGCTGCGCTACACTGCGCCTGCCGCTGATGACACCGCGGTCGCCGAAGCGGACGCTAACGCCGCGCTCGCGTTCGATGCCGCGCTGCGACAGATCATCGACGCGCGTTAGCGCGCCTGACGCATTGAGAAGCTCACGAAGCGCGGAACGAAATCGTCGTCCGCCTGCAAGGCCGCCACCCAAAGACGCTCGACCATGCCGCACAGCATCGGCGCCGGCATCACTTGCATCTGCGCGGGACTCGCAGACGCCTGCAGCGCCTCGGTGTCGCCACCGAGCGCCTCGTACCGGCTCACGAGCGCCATCCATTGCGCGTCTGAGGGTTGAACATACACCGTTTGCGCCCGCTTTCCGGAGGCGATGCCGTCCAACATGGCGAGGCCGATTTGCAGAAAGGCATCCTGCGTCGCTGCCGACATGCCTTCCGTTTGCACGCTGAATCCACGGCCTTCACGAAATGCCGCGCCGCACGCATTGGCATCTTCTTCACGCAGCAGTGTCGTGCCGTGAGCCACCGCGCGACCCAATTCCGTAAGCACTGCCGGCTCGGCGCCGACGACGTGGATTTGGTTGTCGTCTATGAAACTGCGCATATAGCTTTGCCCCAGAACCAACGCCTGCTGCTCGGTCCCGTTGCGCCGGGCGAGCGCGACGATCTGCGCCATGAGTTCGTTGTAGTCGGCCGGGAAGAGCTGCTCGAACTTCGTGAAGAACGCATCGGCGCGCGCGTCTTCCCGCATACGCTCGCGAAAGCGCTGGGTCAGCACCGCGTCGCTGGTCCATTGGTCGGGCAGGTATTGCGGCGCGTATTTGCGGACGGCGAATCCGCCCCCGCCGATCAAGGCGATCAACGCCAAGACAATGACAAATCCGCGCATTCTTGCCTCCCGCCGCATGCTCAGGACGATCAATGGCGTTTGTCAAACGCTACATCTCCCCTGGCGGAAGCGGCTAGCGTAGCTCGCCTGCGCCCCCTATCATCACGCGACCTCGAAGGACCGAGAATGCGCCTTTTCCTGATCGCAACCGCCGCACCGTTCGCAGAAGGCGCGAACTGATGTTCCAGCGCTTCTTCACTGAGTTGCGCGCGGCTCGCGTACCGGTCACGCTTAAGGAATACCTTGTCCTGGTCGAAGCGCTCGACAAGGAAGCGATCGATATCAACGTTCAGGATTTCTACTATCTCTCACGCGCAGCGCTGGTGAAGGACGAGCGCCATCTCGACAAGTTCGACCGCGTATTCGGGCAGGTTTTCAAGGGCCTCGATCCCAGCGGCGACGCGGTCAACGCCGAGATCCCGGCCGAATGGCTGCAGGCGCTCACGCAGAAATTCCTGACCGACGAAGAGAAAGCTCAGATCGAAGCCCTGGGCGGCTGGGACAAACTGATGGAGACGCTGAAAGAGCGGCTCGAAGAACAAAAGAAACGGCACGAGGGCGGCAACAAGTGGATCGGCACCGGCGGCACCTCGCCGTTCGGCAATAACGGCTACAATCCTGAAGGCATCCGCATCGGCGGCGAAGGCGGTCAGCGTAAGGCGGTGAAAGTCTGGGAGAAGCGCGAATACAAGAACCTTGACGACAGTGTCGAGCTTGGCGTGCGTAACATCAAAGTGGCGTTGCGGCGCTTGCGCAAATTTGCCCGCACTGGCGCGCCCGACGAACTCGACCTTCAAGGTACGATCGATAAGAGCGCCAAGGAAGGCTATCTCGACATCGTACTCCGCCCGGAGCGGCGTAACGCGGTGAAAGTGCTGCTGCTGCTCGATATTGGCGGCTCGATGGATTCACACATTAAGCTCTGCGAGGAGCTGTTCTCCGCCGCGCGCACCGAGTTCAAGAGCCTTGAGTTCTTCTATTTCCACAACTGCCTCTATGAGAGCGTTTGGAAGGACAACCGCCGCCGCCACGACGAAAAGACGATGACGTGGGACGTGCTCCACAAGTACCCGGGCGACTATCGCGTTGTCTTCGTAGGCGACGCCACGATGAGCCCCTACGAAATCACCTATCCCGGCGGCTCCGTCGAGCACTGGAACGAGGAAGCCGGCGCCGTCTGGCTTCAGCGGGTAACCCAGATCTATGAGCGGCTCGTGTGGCTCAACCCCACGCCGAAAGCACACTGGAGCCATACGCCGTCGATCCAAGTTGTGCAGGAAATCATCGGCCCCCAGCGTATGTTCCCGCTCACCATCGAAGGCCTCGACGGCGCGATGCGGGAACTCAGCCGCTAATCCCTTTTTCTTGACTCGCTGCGTAGAGCGCCGTGCCGATGGCACACGCGGCTGCGATCAGCGCCAACACGATCGTAAGCGGAAACCCACGCTCTTCCTCAACGGGCGGCGCTGTCGCATAGGCGTTCGCGACCACGAGCGCGCTCGCCGCAACGAACACCGCAATTTTGCTGAGCATGATGCCCTCCGGGCGCGAACGCCGCACGCGGGGCGGCGTCTATTCCTGCGGCGCCCAGACCAAATCGGCTGGCCTGTAACCCAACTCCGTGATGCGCGCTTCGAAGGCCGTACGCTGCGCGGGCGAGAGTTCGCGCATGCGCGTCAAGACCCAGAGGTAGCGACCCCCGGGCTCCCCAACGATGCTCCACTCGTAGTTCTCGCCGCGATCGAGCACCCAATAGTCGCCCCAGAACGGTCCGAAGAAGCTGACCTCAAGCCTGCCCTCGCCTGCCTCGCCCGCGGGTCGCGCGCGGCCGCGCGCAACGCGTTGCCGCCCATCCGCTTCGAAGCAGGTGTTAACAACGGAGATCTGTCCGTCGTCGCGCGCCGCATATTCAGCCGTTGCGCGCTGGCAACCTTCTTCGAACCTATTCGGGAGCCGCGCTTGCTCGTGCCAAAGCCCGAGATACCGGTCGCGATCAATGTCAGCGACGGGCAGCGGCTCGTCGCTTTGGCGATAAACCGGGTTGGGCGAACATGCGGCGGCGGCCAATGCCGCCAAAAGGAATATGAAAGTACGCATACTGCCTGTCACGCCTCTCTTGCCCGTCGGGTTGCCATTGGGGACAATACGTCTCGGGGAGTCGGATGGATCGTCGCGCATTTCTCCTGAGTGCTGCAGCATGCAGCGCGGTCAGCGCCTCAACAGCGCAGCTGGCGCGCGCGCAACCCGCACAGCGCTTCGCCACGGCCGCGAGCTACAGCTCTCAGCGCAACGGCGCGACCTTCATCGTCGTGCGCCACGGCATAGTTCTCGCGGAACACTATCACAGCGGCGGAGCTGAGACGCGTTGGCCGATTGGCATGGGCACGCGCACATTCATACCCCTGCTTGCTGCGTCGCTGGTTGAAGACAGGTTGATGACGCTCGATGAACCCGTCGCCGCCACGCTGGGGGATTGGGGCGCCGACCCGGTGAAGAGCACCATCTCGATCCGCGTCCTCTTGAGCGGCGCGAGCGGCATCAGCTTCGACCCGAACGGCCCGCGCGATCTCGCCACCGCGATCGCACTGCAGCCGCGTCAAGCGCCAGGCACCGAATTCAGCGACGACGCCGCGCCATACGTGCTCTTCAGCGAGATCGCGCGCCGTAAGCTCGAGGCTCGAGGTCGCGAACCCGACCCGGCGCGCTATCTCACGACCCGCACCCTATTGCCGATTGGCTGCGTTCCGATCGGATGGGCGCGCGGAAGTGACGGTCTTGCCCGTTTCGACGATGGCGCGGCGGTCTCGGCACGCGGCTGGGCGCAAGCGGGCGAACTCATTCGCCGTCAAGGCGTGTGGCGCGCGCAGCAGCTGTGCAGCGCCAATGCGCTTGGCGAAGCTGTGCGCGGCTCATTTGCGGAAGCGCGTGCGGGCTTCGGACTTTGGCTCGCGGGCCGCGGCCGCGGGCGAGATAATTTCAGTATCGAGACAGATCTCTGGCGCGAGCAATCGCCCGCGCCGATGGATTTCGTCATGGCCGCCGGCCAGGGTGGGCAGCGCCTCTACCTCGCACCGGCGGACGGCCTCGTGATCGTGCGCCAAGCACGTTCGCTCACGGGTTCGTCGTGGTCGGACGCGCAATTCCTGTCGCTGATTTGGCGCGACCTTAGGACTTAGTCCTTCGAACGGATCAGTAGGCCGCCAACGAGCCCGAGGATGCCGCCGCCAGCCGAGCCGGTGATCAGGTTGGCAAGGTGTGCGCCATTGTCGCCATCGATCAGATTGCTCCACATCGAAGTGATGCCGCTGACCGCCTCGACATTGCCGCCAGCATAGCCTGCAGCCACGCCGCCAATCGCGCCGATGACGGTGCGCCCAACTAGGCCGCCGCCGCCGCGCGTAACTGCGCCCAGAACATTGCCGCCGATGGCGCCGCCAAGCGCTTGGACCGCGTACGGCAGAATAGTCGCCCAATCCATGGTGTTTCCCCTTCCTGACGCGAGCCAGCACGCCCGCGCCAGCGTGCGAGGATACGTATTCCGGAGAAATCCACAACGAAGATTGCAGTGCCGTAATGCTAGTTTCTCGGAGCCAATTCGCGCCGGCCGCATGTTGCAGCGCCCATTGTCCCCTGGACAGGCGACTGTGGTCTCACCGACGCATGCTGACCACGCACTGCATGTGGGCCACCTTTATGCACACTTGCTTTTGCCGGTGGCGATGCCTGTCGCCCCACCGCCATGTTAGAGGAAGCCTCGCTAAACCGATCGGCCCCCCATGATCGACATAATCTCAGTCAGCACGCACGACGCCAAGAAGATGGCTGCGGACTTGGTGCGCCTTCTGGAGGCCGAAGAGCACACGGTGCGCATGCTTGTCGGGCGTCAGTCGCAACTGGCGATCGCGGACGCGAGGTCCTCACGCGACGCCGTGCTCATCATCTGGTCGGAAGACGCGCCAAGCCAAACCTACATGCGCGAATGGCTGTCGCAGATCGAAGCGTCACGGCTCATCGAGATTGCGACCGCGCCCGGCTGGCCGGAGCGCAAGGATCGCAAGGCGCCCGTCATCGATTTCAGCAATTGGCGCGGCGAGCGTGGCGGACGCGCGTGGAACGCCCTGAGTGACCGTCTTAAGGCGGTGGCCAATGTGATCGAGCCGCCGAAGCCGCCCGCCCGTCACGCTGCGGTCGCGCTTGGCGCAATAAGCCTCGCCGCCGTCGGCCTCGCCGCTGGTGTCCGCGACCATCAGGATGTGATTATCTCGCCCACGCAGGATGTCGCCGACGAGCAAATGGTGCAGCTGGAGGCGCCGCACGATGCGATGGGCGGCGCTATCGTTACGATCGAGCCGGCCTCAGTTGATGATCTCGTTCCCATTGCGCCAATACGTGCGCTCAACGTGCGCCCAATCAATCTGACGCCTATCGAACTAACCGAGGTTCACCTCGATCCGATCGCGGAAGTGCGTGATCCGACGTTCATGGAGCGCGTGCAACAGTTCGTCCGCAACGACGACGAGCGCCGCTAATCAGCTCGGACTGCCACGACGCGCGCGCAGCCAGTGCATTATAGCCCATGCGTGCGATTCATGCCGCATCTTGAGCATGGCTTCGCTCGGGCTCAGCCAGACCAGAACATGATCCGGCTCGGTCGGTACACCGTCGTCAGCTGAGAGTTCGACTTCGTAGAACGTCGCCAAGGAATTGCGCGGCTCGCTCTTGTTCACCCAATACTGACCAGCGCGACCGATGATGCGCGTAGGCCATACGGTGAGCCCGGTTTCTTCCTGATACTCGCGCATCAAGGCTGCGGCTTCGTCCTCATCCGCTTCGATGCCGCCACCGGGAAGATCGTACTCAAAGGTCGATTTCTTCCCGATCTGAACGACGGCGATCTTATCTTCCCCACGCGGGCAAATACCGTAGGCGCTCATGCGTTCGAGATAAGTCAGGCCGGACTGCGTCTGGCCGAACTGCAGGGCGAAGCGTGTCATGCGGCGCGATATAGCGCGGGTCCGCCCGCATGGCGACAGGAGTTGAGGCCGCCACCGGGAAGCCATATGCACGCTTTGAATGCAAATCCGCCTCAACCCCGTGACGCTCATCACCGGCGCCGGTTCCGGCATTGGCGCAGGCTGCGCGCAAGACTTGGCGCGAAGGTCAACCGGCGGGCTGTTGCTGGCCGATATCGATGAGGCAGCGCTCGGCGTGGTGGCCGACGAACTCGACGCCGCCGGCGTTTCACCCGAGCGCATTTCCACCCTCGCCTTTGATGTCGCCGACATCACGCGCTGGGGCCAGGCGGCGGCCTTTATCGAGAGCCAATACGGTCGTCTCGATTGGGCGGTCGTCAACACCGGCGCAACCAACAAGCCGGCGCCGACTGAAAGTGAATTGGTGGATTGGGGACGCACAACCTCGGCGCAGCTTGAAGCCACGATCCAGAGCTTGCGCACAATCATGCCGCTGATGGCGAAGAACACGAGCGGCGGAGCGATTGTCGTCACCACTTCGGCCGCGGCCATCAAGGCGGAGCCGCTCGCACCCAACGCCGCGCCCGGCCTCTTACAAGTGATGCGCGCCGCTTCGCATGAAGCTGAGCAAAGCAATATCCGCATCAACGCCATCGCGCCTGGCGGCGCCGATACGCCGATGTGGAACGAGATGCCGTGGTTTCACGATCTGGTGCGCGAAGGAGGCGGCGACAACGCGGCGTTCAACAAAATCGCGCAACTGCCGCGCGCGCTTGCGCGCTATGGCCGGGGCGCGGACGTCAACCGGCTGATAGTCATGTTGCTTGCGGAAGAAACCCCTGTAACAGGCGCGACCCTGGTCGTGGACGGCGGCGGGGCTCTGTGATCGGATTGACCCGCCACGATTCGGCGGGGTCCTTTTCATGTCTTCGATTTTGCGGCGCTTCCTGAACTTTGATCGCCTGATTGGCCCGGTGCTGGTGAAGCTCGTCTATTATTTCGGCGCAGCCGCGATCGTTGTCGGCGCGATCGTTGCGCTGCTGACGGCAATCTTCTCTTTGTTTGGCGGCAATTTCACCGGCGGTTTCGTGCAACTGATCGCTGTGCCTGCAGTCGCCGCCGTCGGTTTCGTTTATTGGCGCTTTCTCTGCGAGCTCTTCATGCTCGCATTTCTCGCCTACGAGCGCCTCGGCCAAGTGCGCGATCTAATGCGCATCGCCGCCGGCCAAGCGCCGCCGGCGGAGCCAGACGACAATCACCCGGCGTTCTGATCGCTCATAAAGCGCGCGGCGAGATCGAGCGGCACCCGCTTCATCCTCCGCGTCTGCGCATCCAGCATCACCCAGTTGGACTTGATTGACGCGGACGGCTTCTCAGCGCCAGCCTTGTAGACTTCGACGAAACGTATCCACGACGGCCCGCGCGGCGCGACGTCAACGTAGGTGCGTACCTCCACATCATCGCCAAGCTCAAGCTGCGCGCGATAATCGACCTCGTGACGCGTCACCACCCAGACGTAGGCATCCAGCATTTCCGGCGGCGCACGCGTGCGCCAGTGCGCGATGGCGATGTCCTGCGCGTAACGCAGATAGACGATATTGTTGACGTGGCCGAGCTCATCGATGTCGGCGGCAGCGACGGGAAAGCGCTGGATGAAGACTTCAGCGGTCATGCCGCCAACTTAACCCAAAAGCTCAGGCGGCCTCAGCGGCGAATTGCTCCAGCGCGCCCAGCGCTTCGTCCAGCGCCGCGCGCACGCCCGCCAACCCCTCCTCGCTATCCTCGGCGGTCTCTGCCGCTTCACATGCTGCAGCTAGCGCATTGAGCCCAATCCCTCGCGCCGAGCCCTTCAACGTATGCACCGCTTCGCGCCAGCCGGCGGCGCTCGCCATCGCAGCGCTCCAACCTTCCACCTGCGTCCGGAAGAGGCCCAGAACCTCGATCTGCAAGGCGCGATCCGCGCCAGTCATGTGATCGAAGTGGGCACGGTCGAGGATGAGCATGGCGCCACTCTCTCGCGCGCGGACTTAAGGTCAGGTTGAGAACGCCGCGACGCCGAAGATCTGGCGGTGAAACACGGCAATCGCGACCGCTATGGCTACGCCGAGCAGCCCACGCCAGCCGATTTCCCCCAACGCCAGTCGATTCCGCCCCTGCGCGACGGCGGCAAACGGTAGATTCGAGGTCACACCCTCAGACCTGTCCCACCCCTCGGGATCTCGCGCCGCGCCCTTTCGGTCGATCGAACGCGCGCCAAACACCGCCATCAGCGCCAACCCACCAAACAGCATCACCGCAAACCGCTCACCGTTCACCAGAGTGTGCCCGAGCCCCCAGAGCGCCACACCCCAAAGGAACGGGTGACGGGTAATTCGAAGCACGCCGCGCGCCGGCTCGGCCTGAGCGAGCCCCTTTTCGAAGCCGGCTGTGGTCGGCCCGGGCGTGAACAGCCCCGTGAAAGCCAAGCTCAACCCAAGAAGAACAAGCACATAGGCCACCCAGCGTAGCCATTCGGGCGGCGCCCACAGCGCGGCGTTCAGTGGATCGAACGGATCCGCCCGCATTTGCCCAAACCCGAGGATCATCGCGGTCAGCAACGCAGCGGACGCCAGCGAAAACAGCCCCCGATACGGCCATTCCCCAATCGCGCCAACGATCTGGCGCCGCAGGCCAGTCGCGGAAATACCGACGTGGATCAGCACGAAACCGGCCAAGGCCCAGGCAAACAGGTTCATCGTTCCCGCTCCTTCCGCGCCGGGCAGACGGCGCAATAGTGCATCCCTCGCACACTGGACGCGCGCGCCCAATCCCCCTATGTCCGAGCGCTCATTTGAGTCTTGGGTGATTAGCTCAGTTGGTAGAGCAGCTGACTCTTAATCAGCGGGTCACAGGTTCGAATCCTGTATCACCCACCATTCAATCCTAAACTTAGGCTCCGCGCTGCGACGGCTAGCTGGCGCGTTCGAACACCGCAGCGAGACCTTGGCCGCCGCCGATGCACATCGTCTCGAGCCCATAGCGGCCGTCGCGGCGATGCAGTTCGCGCACGAGATTGGCGAGGATACGTCCGCCTGTGGCGCCGATCGGGTGGCCAAGCGAAATGCCCGAGCCGTTGACGTTCAGCTTGTCACGATCGTCCCAGTTCCAGCCCTTCAGCACCGCCAGCACTTGCGGTGCGAACGCTTCGTTGAGTTCGACTAGGTCGATGTCTTTCCAGCCAAGCCCCGTCCGCCCGAACAGTCGCTCTACCGCCGGCACCGGGCCGATACCCATGCGCGAAGGATCGCAGCCCGCCGCCGCCCACGAGTGAAACCACGCCATCGGTTCAAGCTTCAGTTCCTCGAGCTTGTCTTCTGCCACGACCAAGCATGCCGCCGCCGCGTCGTTCTGCTGACTCGCGTTACCAGCGGTAACAACGCCGCCCTTCTCGATCGGACGCAATGCGCCGAGCGTTTCCATCGACGCATCGGGACGAAAGCCTTCATCCTTCGCGAACAGCACCGGATCACCGCGCTTCTGTGGCACGGGCACCGGCACGAGTTCATCGGCGAACGTGTTCTCCGCCCAGGCCCTAGTGGCGCGCTTGTGGCTCATGACCGCGTATTCGTCGGCTTGTTCGCGACTGACGCCGTAATCCTTGGCGAGGTTTTCGGCGGTTTCGATCATGCCAGTGATGATGCCGAAGCGCGCGATCGGCTGCGACATGACCCGCCCACGCGCCAGGCGATCGTGCATCGTCGACTCGCCCGCGCGCGCGCCTTTGCGTAGATCCGTCGAGTAATACTCAACGTTGCTCATGCTCTCGACGCCGCCAGCGACGACAACATCGGCAGCGCCTGTCTGCACCATCATCGCCGCATCGATCACCGATTGCAGACCCGAACCACAACGGCGATCGAGCTGATAACCCGGCACGCGGAGCGGCAAATCCGCCGCCAACGCCGACCAGCGCGCGATGCACGGAGCCTCCCCATTGGCGTAGCCTTGCGCGAACACCACGTCGTCGATCCGCTCGGGGTCAATCTTGGTGCGCTCCACCAGCGCACGGAGAATAACCGCGCCCAACTCGCCCGCAGGCATGGACGACAGCGTCCCCATGAACTTGCCAACCGGCGTTCGAAGCGGACTGACGATGGCGGCTCTGCGCATAGTATAGTCTCCACTCAAATTGCCCCGGACCAAACCCAGCGGCCTAGGCAAGATCGTAAAATACCAAGATCATCGCGCAGACTGAGATGCAATAGACTTCGAAGATCGCGTGATGAGCAAACGGCGCAATCGCAGAAGCTCTGGCCACAGCGGATTTGATGGAGGGCAATAGATGATCACATCGCAAGGCGCCGCGGGCCCGCTGTCTGGCGTGCGCGTGCTTGAGTTCGCCAGCATCGGGCCAGGCCCGTTTTGCGCGATGCTACTCTCGGACCTCGGCGCCGATGTGGTGCGGATCGAACGGCCCGACGGCGTGGGCGGCACCGGCCCAAATGCCGTGCTACAGCGCGGCCGGCGCGTGCTCACATTAGACCTGAAGCAGGCTGCCGATGTCGCCATGGCCCGTGAGGCCGCGCGCTGCGCCGATGTATTGATCGAAGGCGGACGTCCCGGCGTGATGGAACGCCTGGGTCTTGGCCCAACCGAACTCTGCGCCTCCAACGAGCGCCTAATCTACGCGCGCATGACTGGCTTCGGCCAAAGCGGCCCGCTCGCCGAGATGGCCGGTCATGACATCAACTATCTCGCCATCACCGGTGTGCTCGAGCTCATCAGCGTGCCAGGCGCGCCGCCGCGGGCGCCGCTCAACCTGCTGGGCGACTTCGGCGGCGGAGCACTCTATCTCGCCTTCGGCATCGCAGCGGCCTTGCACGAACGCGCGCAATCGGGCCGGGGCCAAGTAATCGACGCCGCGATCATCGATGGCGCCGCGTCGCTCGCCGGCATGATGATTGGCGCTTTCCAAACCGGCTCGCTCTCGCCACGGCACGACGCCAACGTGCTCGCCGGCGCTTGCCCGTTCTATCGCTGCTACGCTTGCTCCGACGGGCTCTACATAGCGGTCGGCGCGCTGGAACCTAAGTTCTATCGCGCATTCATGACGGCCATGGGTCTCGACGACTACCTCACGCGACCTCAACGCGATCCCGCACATTGGCCAGAACTGACAGCAAAGCTGGAAGCACTGTTCGCCTCACGCCCCCGCGCGGAGTGGCTCGCCGTGCTCGAACCGCTCGACGCCTGCATCAACGCGGTGCTCAGCCTCAATGAAAGCTTCGCCGATCCACACATCGCCGCGCGAGAAACATACGCGTCGGTTGGCGCCGCCATGCAGCCTGCGCCAGCGCCGCGTTTCTCCCGCACCCCCGGCGCCGTTCAGGCGCCGCTTGGCCAGCATCCGGAGAGCGGCGCCGCTGCGCTCCAACGTTGGGGCGTCGAAGGCTTGAAGGGCAAGTCATAAGCAACAACGACCTTCGCCGACGCCTCGCGCTGACGCTACCCTTCGCCTGAGAGGGTGCCCATCAGGCGCTCGCCTGCACGCGCACTTCGCCACAAGTCTTAATGCACCACTAACAATGGTTGTGTCGTTTCGTACCGATACAACCTGTGGCGGAAAGGTCTCGGAAACATATTCACGGTAAATCGGGAACCGCTCGCATCAGGACGCAGAAGCGTCAGGAGTGCGAGTGGGCTGACTGAATGTCGGCTCTCTAGACCAAGAAGGTCCGCGAATGTCGATTTCGAGCTTGTCTGCTGCGCAGATCGCAGCACTGTCCGTCACGGCTGTCCAAAGCCTTTCGACGACAACCCTGAGCTCCTTTGCAGCGACACAGATCGCGGCATTCAGCGCCACCGGCATTGGCGCACTCTCGAATACGCAAGTCGCCGCCCTCTCCACCACGCAGGTGAAGGCGCTTACGACGACGCAAATCCCGAACTTTTCGAGCGATGTCGTCTTTTCCTCAAACCAATTGCTCGCCCTGAACCAAGCGCAGCTTGGTTCGTTCAACGAAACGCTCGTCGCCAACATCAGCACCACCGCTGTCGGCGCCTTCGCCACCACTCAAATCCAGGCCTTTGGCGCAACCAACCTCTCGGCGTTCGATGAAACCCAAGCCGGCGCCCTGACGACGACACAGGTCAGCAGCCTGACAAACGCCCAAGTCGCTGGCTTGAGCGCCACCGATATTGGCGAGTTCAACACTACTCAAGCGCGCGCCTTCACGGCGTCGCAAGTCGCGGGTCTCACCGTCACCGCCGTCGCCGCCTTTGACGCGACGCAGTTTGGCGCCCTCACGACGACGCAGGTGAAAGCGCTCACCACCACGCAAATCGCTGCTCTCGACACCGGCGATATGGCGGAATTCACCGCCACGCAGATCAGCGCACTTTCGAGCACTCAAGTCCGCGCCATCACCGCAACGAACCTTGCTGCCCTGAATGAGACCCAGGTCGCTGCCCTCACCTCGACACAGCTGCAAGCGCTAACGAGCACAAACCTGGCGGCGCTGGTCGACACCCAGATCGCGGCGCTCTCTGTCTCGCAAGCAGCCTCGCTCACGGCATCGCAGATCGCCGCGCTTGACGCGACGAACATCGCTGAATTCACCTCAGCCCAACTTGCCGGCTTCTCGACCACGCAAGTCAAAGCGCTCAATGCGACGAACATGGCGGCGCTGGTTGACACGCAGATATCGGCGTTCGGCGCTACGCAAATGCTGCAATTCTCGGCAACGACGCTCTCCGCGCTCGGTGACGACCAACTGTCCGCACTCACGACGACCCAGATCGGCGCGCTCTCTACCGCTCAAGTGAAGGGCCTGAACGCAACGAACGTCGCCGCGCTCACGGAAACTCAGGTTGGCACATTTAGCGCATCGCAAATGCAAGCGCTGACGGCAACCGCCCTCTCCGCGCTCGTCGACACGCAAGTTGCAGCGCTCGCCGCGACGCAGCTGACGGCGCTGAAGACGTCGCAAATCGCCGCGCTGTCGGGCGCCGATTTCGCGGAATTCTCGACCGACCAAATCGCAGCCTTCTCGACCGGCCAGGTGAAGGCGCTCACCGCAACCAACATCGGCGACCTCGCCGACACGCAAATTGCCGCGCTGACCACGGCGCAACTGCAATCGCTGACCAGCACGCAACTCTCGCTGCTTGATTCAAGCCAGCTCGGCGCACTCTCGACCACGCAAGTTGCAGCACTGACCGCGAGCCAGATCCGCAGCCTGAACGCCACAACTGTCGGCGCGCTGGCCGACACCCAAATTTCGGCGCTGACGACTACGCAAATCAGCTCGCTCACGGCCACGGCATTTGCGACGCTGGACACCACCCAAATCGCAGCGTTGACGACGACACAAGTCGCCGCCATCAGCCGCGCTCAGATCTCTGCCTTGACCGCAACCACTGTCTCCGCGCTTGATAGCGCCCAGGTCGAAGCGCTCAACGCGACGCAGGTCAAAGCGCTGACCACGACCTTGCTCAGCGCTCTCGACGCGACCGACATCGCAGAGTTCTCGGTCACGCAGCTGCAGCAACTGGGCACCACGCAGATCGCCGCCTTCACCGCGACGAACATGGCGAACCTCAGCGAAACGCAGATCGCAGGCTTGGCAACGACGCAAGTCGCCGCGATCGCGGCGACCAAACTCGCAGCGCTGGCGGACACCCAGGTCGCGGCTTTGACAACCACCCAGATCGCCGCCTTGAGCACGGCGCAAGCCGGCGGCCTCTCGGAGACCAACATTGCCGCGCTTACCACCACGCAGGTCGGCGCGCTGAACGCAAACCATATCCGCTCGCTCTCCGCCACTGCGGTTTCGGCCTTCGACTCGAACCAGTTCGCGGTCTTGAACGCCACGCAGGTGAAGGCGCTCACCTCCACGCAAATCGGCGCCATGGACGCGACCGATATCGCCGACATCACCACCACTCAGATCGCCGCGCTGACGACGACGCAGGTGACGGCGCTCAATGGCACCAACGTCGGTGACCTGAGCGAAACCCAGATCGCCGCCTTCGCCACCACACAGCTGCAAGCCTTGAACACAACGAACCTGCGCAGCTTCGCGGATACCCAGATCGCCGCGTTGACCGACACGCAAGTCGCCAACCTCTCGACGACGCAGGTTCGCGCGCTGACGGAAACCAATGTCAGCGCACTGACGACAAACCAAGCCGCCGCGCTGACAGCGACTCAAGTCGCCCTCCTCGACGGCACGAACGTTCATGCGCTGGCCGAGACGCAGATCGCGGCGATGAGCACGACCCAGATCAAGGCCTTCACAGCCGCCCAGATCGCCGCTCTCGACGAGACCGACATGGGCGAATTCGCCGCCACGCAGGTCGCGGCGATGACGACAACGCAAATCGGCGCCCTCTCCAACACCAATTTCGCTGCGCTCGCTGACACTCAAGTTGAAGCGCTGACAACGACCCAACTGGCGGCCGTCTCCGCTGGCAAAGTCGCGGCGATGACGGAAACGCAGACGTCTGCACTCACCACAACGCAAATCGCCGCGATGAGCACGACGCAAGTCCGTGCCTTCACGACCACCAACCTCTCGGCGTTGGATAGCGATCAGTCCGCCGCATTGACGGGCGCGCAGATCGCTGCGCTGACCAATACGCAGATCGCTGGCCTGAACGCCGGCGACCTGAGCGACCTGACCACTACGCAAATCGCGGCGCTAGCCACGACACAAGTGAAAGCGCTGACGGAAACGACCCTGGCCGACCTTGCGGACACGCAGATCGCCGCCTTCACGGCAACGCAGATCGCCCAGCTCAGCGCCACCAACATCGGCCTGCTGGCCGACACCCAAGCGGCAGCGCTGACGACCACGCAAATCAGCGCGCTCAACACTTCCCAGGTCAAAGCGTTCTCTGACACCAATCTTGCAGCGCTGACCACAACGCAAATGCAGGCGCTGACCACCACGCAGGTGAAGGCCCTCACCAACACTCAGATCGAAGCGCTCACTGCGGGCGACGTGGCTGAACTCACGGCGACCCAACTCGGCGTCATCACCACCTCGCAAATGGCGGCGCTGAACGAAACGAACCTCGCCAGCCTCAGCGAAACGCAAGTGGCCGCCTTCGGCGCCTCGCAGATCGCACGCCTCAGCACAGAGGCGTTGAACGCCCTCGACGCCACACAAATGGGCGCCCTCACGGCCACACAGGTCAAAGCGCTGACCGCGACGCAAGTGGGCGCGCTCGAAGCCACAGACGTTAGCGAGTTCGCGACCACGCAAATCGCGGCTCTGAGCAAGACACAAGTTGCGGCATTGAGCCAAACCAGCTTGACCGGCCTCGCAACGACGCAAATCGAGACATTCTCGACCTCGCAGATCCAGAGCTTCGCAGCCACCAACATCTCCGCGCTCGACGCGGCCCAGACTGCGGCGCTGAAGACGACGCAGATCGCGGCGCTCACCAACACCCAGATCGCTGGCCTCGAAGCCACCGACATTAGCGAACTCTCGGCCACGCAAGTCGCCGCAGTCACCACCAAGCAAATCGGCGCGCTGACCACCGACGCCGCTTCGGCGCTCGACGCCGACCAAATGGCGGCGCTGAACACGACACAGGTTCGGGCTTTCACCGTCACCCAGATCGGCGCGATGAGCGCGACCGATATCGCCGAACTGGCCGACACCCAAATCGCGGCTCTGCAGACCACGCAAGTGGCGGCCCTCACCACCGACAACATCGCCGAACTCAACGAAACACAGATCGCGGCTTTCACGACCACGCAGCTGAAGTCGATCTCGGCCACGAACCTGTCGGCCTTCGCCGACAATCAGATCGCCGCCCTCACCGCCACGCAGATTGCGGCGCTCTCGACGCAACAAGTGAACGGCCTCAACGAAACCAACATCGCAGCCCTCACCGAGACCCAGGCGGCGGCGCTGAGCACGACCCAAATTGCCGGCCTCACGGCGACCGCCGCGACCGCCTTCGCCGCTAGCCAAATCGCCGCCATGACCACGACGCAAGTGCGCGCCTTTAGCGCCACGCAGCTCTCGGCGCTCGACACCGCCGACATGACGGAGTTCACAGAAACGCAGATCGGCGCCCTGCAGACTTCGCAAATTCAGGCGCTCTCGAGCACGAACCTCGCCGCTCTCGCGGACACTCAGATCGCGGCCCTCACGGCGACGCAGTTCCAAGCCATCTCCACCGGCGGCATCGCAGCACTGACCGAAACGCAAGTCGGTGCGATGACGACGACGCAGATCGCTGCGATGTCGACCTCGCAAGTTCGCGCCATGACCGACAGCAACTTGTCGGCGCTGACGTCGGACCAGGTTGCGGCGATGACCGGCGCGCAAATCGCGGCGCTCACGCTGACGCAGATCAATTCGCTCAACTCCGGCGACATCTCCGAGTTTTCGGGCGCGCAAATCGCGGCGATGACGGCGACGCAGGTTTCCGGCCTGTCGTCGGCGGTTGTCGGCGACTTGAACGAAACTCAGGTCGCGGCGATGACCACCTCGCAGATCGCGGCGCTGAACGCCACCAATGCTCACACGCTGGCTGACACCCAGATCGCCGCCCTCTCGACGAACCAAGTCGCGGCCATGACGACGACGCAAATCGCCGGCCTCGACGAGGCAGACATGGCGGAGTTCGCCGCCACCCAGATCGCGGCGATGACGACCTCGCAAATTCAAGCCATCTCGGCCACCAACCTCGCCGCCTTCGCCGACACCCAAATCGCCGCGCTGACGACGACGCAACTGGGCGTCATCACCGCCACCAAGCTCGCTGACCTCAACGAAACCCAAGTGGCAGCCCTCACCACGACGCAGGTGAGCGCGCTCTCCACGGGCCAACTGGCGGCGTTCAACGCCACCAACCTATCGGCCCTCAACGAGACACAAATCGACGCCCTCTCCGTCACACAAGTGCGCGCGCTGACGGCGACCCAACTCAACGACCTGCAAGCGGCCGACATCGCCGAGTTCACCGCCACCCAGATCGGCGGCATGAACACGACGCAAATCAAAGGTCTGAACGAAACCAGCATCGGCGCCTTCACCGACACGCAAATCGCGTCGCTGACCGCCTCGCAGCTGCAAGCCATGCTGGCCGCGAACGTCCACGCCCTCACCTCGACCCAGGTCGCGGCGATGAGCACGAACCAGGTGGCCGCCTTCAACGCGACGCAGATCAACGCACTCGACGCGGACGATGTCGCGGAGTTCAGCACTGATCAGATCGCCAACATGACGACGACCCAGATCCGGGCCTTCGACTCGACGAAGCTCGCAGCGCTGAGCGACGAGCAGGTGGCGGCGATGACCAATACGCAGCTCGCCGCGATCACCACCACCAATATGTCGGCGTTCACCGCCACGCAGATGCAAGCGCTGACGCTGCTGCAAATGGGCGCCTTCTCAAACGCGCAACTCGCGGCCTTCACGGACGAGAACCTGGCGGCGCTCGCAGATACTCAGATCGCCGCCCTCTCCACCACGCAGGCGAAAGCGATCACGGCGACACAACTGGCGGCGCTCTCGGCCAACGACGTGGCGGAGTTCACCACCACCCAACTGGCGAGCATGTCGACCGGCCAGATCGCATCGCTGACCGCGACCAACATCGCGGCGCTGGCCGACACCCAAGTCGCAGCGTTGACCACGACGCAGATCGCCAAGCTGGGCACGGAAGCCTTCGCGGCGTTGGAAGCGACTCAGATCGCCACGTTGAATGAGACCCAGGTCCGCGCACTGACCGCCACGCAGATGGCGTCACTGAACGCCACCGACGTGAGCGAGTTCACCGACACGCAAATCGGCGCGCTGACAGCCACGCAAATCGCGGCCTGGTCGACGGACGTGATCACCGACCTCGGCGCCGGCACGATCGAGGCGCTAAATGTGACGCAAATCCCGTCGTTCACGACGACCCAACTTGACTACCTCTCGACCACGAACATCGCCAACTTCAACTCGACGCAACTCTACGCCCTCACCTCCACGCAGGTGGCGAGCTTGGATGGCGAACAGATCGAGGCCTATCTGGCCGCAGTCTAACCGGGCAAACTGGGGGCCCTCGCGACGCCCGGCGCCACGCTGCGCCGGGCGTTTGCGCATTAAGATTCCGGCAATGCAAATCACCCGAGCTTCGCGCGCGGGCGCGTGTTGGGTCCGCTATCGCGGGCAATATTCCATGTCTCAAACGGTTTTCGTGACGGCTTTGCAGAAGGTCACGACCGGCTCGCTTACGCTCAATGAGCTGATCGCGGCGACACAGCAGCTCACCGTCGCCAGCCAACCCGATCTCGCCCGCCAGCTCTACCAAGTCTGGATCGCAATGAATGCCGAGCACCCCCTGCTCTTCATTGCGCACTTCAATTGCTCGACATTGCTCGCGCAGGCTGGCGATCAAGCTGGCGCGTTGGCGTCACTGCGTGCGGCGCTCGCGGTCAACCCGGACTTTGCGCCAGCCCACATCAATCTCGGCAGCGCGCTCGAACGCGGCGGCGACGCCGCGGCGGCCGTCGAGCAATGGAAGGCCGGCGTCGAGCGTTTGGCGGCGGTCACCGGCGACAGCGTCGAATACAAGATCACGCTGCTGAAGCAGTTGAGCCGCGTGCTCAGCGACAACCAACAGCACGAAAGCGCCGAAACAGCGCTCCAGCAATGCTTGGATCTGGGCCTGCATCAGCGCGACGTTGTCGAGCAGTATGCAGCGACGCGACTGGCGCAGTGCAAGTGGCCAATCGCGAAGACGCCAACCAAACTGACGCGTAGCTCGTTCGTTTCGCGCTTCCACCCGCTTTCTTCGTGCGCCTACTCAGACGATCCGCTGCAGCATCTGGGCCTTGCGCACCAATATGCCGGCGCCGTCGCCCCCGCGATCGCCAGCGCCAGTGACCGCCGCAACGCGCCGATCGCCCAAGGGCGGCGCTTGCGAATTGGGTATGTGTCGTCGGATCTGCGCGCGCACGCTGTCGGCTATCTCATGGCCAACTTGTTCGAAGCGCATGACCCGAAGGCGGTTGAGGTCTTCATCTATTATTGCGGCATCCCGGCCAACGACGGCATCAACCAGCGTATCAAAGCCGCGACCGAGCATTGGAGCGATATCCGCAACGTCAGCGACGACGAAGCCGCCGCGCAAGTCGCCGCCGATGAGATCGACATTCTGATCGATGTGAACGGCCACACGCGTGACGCGCGCCCCGGCGTCTTCGCGCGCCGCCCGGCGCCGATCCAAGTCAATTGGCTCGGCTATCCGGGCACGATGGGCAGCCCTTATCACCACTACATCATCGGCGACGAGTGGGTGATCCCGCCGGATCACGAGATCTACTATTCAGAGCGGGTTCTGCGTCTGCCCTGCTATCAGCCCAACGACCGCAAACGCGTCGTCGACACGGAGCCGCCGCAACGCAGTGAGCATGACCTGCCGGAAGACGCGTTTGTGTTCTGCTGCTTCAACGCCGCACACAAAGTCACACGCTATTCCTTCGAACGCTGGATGGCGATCCTCAACCAAGTGCCGAACAGCGTGATTTGGCTTCTGGACTACAACGCCGAAACCAACACACGCCTGCGCGCCGCGGCGGAGACCTACGGTGTTTCCGGCGATCGCTTGATTTTCGCGAAGAAGGTCGCCAATCCGCGCCACCTTGCGCGCTACCCGCTGGCCGACCTATTCCTCGACACCTCGCCCTATGGCGCGCACACGACGGCATCGGATGCGCTCTGGATGGGCGTGCCGGTGTTGACCTATATGGGCCGCAGCTTCGCGTCGCGCGTGTGCGCCAGCCTGGTGCGCGCCGCCGGCGCGCCCGAACTCATCACCAATTCACCGGACGCCTTCATCGCCCGCGCAATCGCCCTGGCGACGAACGACCGGCTCGGGCTTCAAGAACTGCGTCAGCGCATCATCGAAAACCGTGACACCTGCGCGCTCTTCGACATCGAAGGCCTCGCCCGCAAACTCGAAGCGCTCTACGCGCAGATGGCGGACGAGTATCGCGCCGGCGCGCTGCCGCGACCGAACCTCGCGAACCTCGAAGCCTATCTCGATATCGGCGTGAACATCGATCACGACGCATCTGAGATCGCCACCGCCGAGGACTACCACGGCATCTATCGCGCCGCCCTCGCCGCCCGGCACTACAACATGCCAATGTCGGCCGATGGACGCTTGTGGACCGAAAACGAAATCGGCGCGGCCGAAGCCGCGCCGATCCCGAACTCTGCCTCGCGCGCCGCTTAGAAGCGGAAGCGGATCGCGGCGTTGATGCTGTGGCGTTCGATTTGGTCGCCGAACTCGCCTTCGTAGCCGAGCGAGAATGTCGAATAGCCGTTGGTGGCGTCGAAGCCGATTCCGATAAGCGGTCCACCATCGCCCACGCCTTCGTCCGTCAGAGTGAACGGCGCGCCGCCTGACACGAACTGCACTGTGCGCTCGGTCTCGGCATCCAAGGTGTTCGCGCGATAGCCAGCGTAAAGGCGCGGCGACACGACCGTCCGTTCGCCAAAGTGCATATTGGCGGCGAACTCAACACCGACATCCGCCCAGAGGCGCTGCGAGAACACGCCTTCCACCGCGTAGTCGATGGCGGGCCCACCGCCCTCTTCCTCGTAGTCCTGCTCAGAGATGCCGACATAAGTCAGCGCAGCTTGCGGCGTCACGGTGAATGCGTTTGAGATAGCCATAGGCGCCGACGCACGGATCGAGGCATGGCCTTCGAACGCCAGCCAATCGGCCTCCGACAGCGCGCTGAACGCAACCGGATTGCCGATTTCCACGAAGCGACGCGACTGCATCTTGCCCGCGCCTAGGCCAGCAATGAAGTCGAGATCGATCGGGCCCATCGCGGTCGCATAGTAGGCATTAGCTTGACCGAACCAGGCTGCGATCTCGCCCTCCGGACGACCCGGCTCTTCCACTTCCGATGCGATGAACGACGCCGAGAGGCCAAACATGCCGCCATTGTTGGTTGGCCCGTCGATACCAGCGGCAAAGCCGAAGCCATAACCGCGGAATGCCTGTGCGTTCGCGTTGGGCGGCTCGCGGTCGAGACCGTAGGCGATTTCTTGGCCCCACACCGAGACTTCGTTCAAGCCCTGCATGCGCGTCGCCGCCATGCGGTTAGACGTGGCGCTTTGCATTTGCTGGATCGCCGTCGCCGCGATTTCGGTCGCGCCTTCGGCATAGTTCGGCATCAAGTCTTCGTAGGCGTCGTAGAACTCATACTGCGTGGTGATCGAAGCCATCGCCGCCGCCGCCGCCCCGTCGAGGCGCAGCGCCGCCAGGATGGGATCAAGAGCCACGGTTTGGTTAGCCGAGAGACCGAGTTCCGCGGGGGTCTTCAATTCGAACGTCGCTTCCAGTGCGTTGGCGCCGCCTTCGACGATTGGGTTCGTCGTGTCGATGGTAAGATCGTAGAGGAACGGCGCGCCGTCACCGGCAATCGCGCCAATGACATTGCCCGCGCCAAACATCTGGTTGGCGCTCAAGAATACATACGAGCCAAATTCCGGGAGCCCCACAGGCACCGTTGGCGTCAGTTGAGCGCCGGCGGCAAAGGTGACTGAACCGGTCGCCGTTATGTTCGTGGTTTCCGACGGCGTAGCCGAAAGCAGAGGGTTGAATTCGCTGGCGGCGCCGAACGTTGCGTCGGTGATGGTCAGCGTGCCACCCCAATAATTCAACACGCCGTCTTGAACATTGATCGTGAGTTGACCGTCCGTATCGGTGATATGCCCGGTATAAATAGCACCGTTGTCGATATTGAAAGCGTCCGTGCCCGCGCCGAACGCCACGTCGCCTGCGATTGTGCTAGACATGAGGTTCAGCGTGTCGTCGCCGGAACCGAACAGGATGTCGCCTACAATCCGCGCCGGATCGGCGATGATGTCGTCGTTTGCATCGTCGTCGGTGAACGCCGTCGGCGCAACTTGTGAAACCACGACGTTTGCGCTGGTGCTTGAGAGGTCGATGGCGATCGCGGAGCCGGTGACCGGCGGCGGCGGAATGTCATCGGTTAGATCATCGTCGGTCGCTGCGATGTTTGCGACGATCTGGCCGGAGTTGGTTATCGTGGTCAGCGTGCCCGACTGATCGCTGATTGCGATCGCGTTGCCTGTCTCGCCGAAATACGTCGCGCCGATAAGGCCCGAGTTTGTGATCGAGGCAACGTTCGAGCCGCTCTCAAGCAAGACACCGTAGGCCGCGGAAGCCGGGTCAGACGCCGCGATTGCAGTCACCGAACCCCGGACTTGGAGAAGCGGTGCTATCGCATCCGCGCCAATGACCAGACCAAACGCATCGGCATCGCGCGCGGTCGCGCTCACGGCGTTTTCGAGCGATATCCCGCCGTTGATGGTCGCGGTGGCGCCAAGACCATCGCCTTCGATTCGGACGGCGGTGGCGTCGGCACCGAGAAATACGCCATTGGCAGTTATGGTGCCGCGGACAAGAAGGCCATACCCCTCCGCACCCGCGCCAACGACAAGATTGCTGCCGTCGGCTTGAATTAGCATCGCAGGCGCAGAACCAAGCTGGGTAATCGTGGCGCCAGCATTGTCGTCGGCCTCATTCAGTTCACTGTCGCCGTCGTCGTCTTCGTCGTTTTCGACGCCAATGCCTTCGATCGTGATGCCTCCCGCAACGCTGTCATTGATCAGTATCCCGGAGCCTGCTTGCTCAAGATCGTCGGGATCAAGGGTGCTCTGGTCCGCAACGGCGATCGCCGAGAGATAGCCTGTTGTTGTGTAGGCGCCGCTGATGCTGAGTTCGCCGCCAATCGCACCGTTCACATGCAGACCAACGGTGTTCTCACCCCGGCTGGTGATTCCGCCTGTTATCAGCGCATCACCGGTAACTCCGCCGTTGATCGCAATGCCGTATGAATTGTCGCCGGTGATGCTGACGATGCCGCTCGAAAAATCGCCCGTAAGCAATGAATTGAGCGTGATGCCAGATGAATTGTTTCCTTCAACGATGATGCTGCCGGAATTGATGATGTCGCCGGTAAAGGTGGGACCAGCCTGAAGGAAGATGCCGTGCCTATCGGAGCCCGTCGCGAAGTTGCCGTCCAGGTTGCCGTCGCTGTCAGAGTCCGCGAGCGTGTAGTCTTCGACCAGATTGATGGCGCCGGAGTTCTCAACGGTGTTGGGGCCGGCGTTGCCGCCAATGATGAGAATGCCGGTCGTGTTGTTGGCGTCGCTCGACTGAAGCGAACCGTTGTCGATCAACACATCATTGCTGCTGTCGACTGTGATCGCCGTCTGACCAGCCGTGACCGTGATCGAACCTGCGGGGGCCACGGTAATGTCGCCAGCGACGGCGCTACCGTCCGGGTTCGAGGTCGTCACCGGTGTCGTAATCGCCGTACTGACGGTGAGATCACCGGCTTCCGCCGTGCCGGAAACACCGCCGGCCAGAGCCACCGCGAGGCCAGCGAGTTCAATCTTACGTCTGATGCGCATCCCGGCTCCGTCCCCTGTTTCGGCGCAAGCAGGAGATGGCTGGTCAATCGCCATTGGGCGCGCTCTTCAAGATGCGCCCAATCCTCCCGCTGGCGGCCGCTCTCCTCGGAGCGGCGCATGAGGGTTGGCATGCCGACTTATCGGAATTTTGTCCATAGCCGGGCGCATGGCCGAAAGCTCTGGATACGGGGCGAAAATGTCACTTGCCGCAGCCACGCCCCACTGTGGAGAACGCGGGCCTTGTTGCAGTGCAACCGGCGCGAATTACGACAGCTCAGCCGCGGCGCTGGGCGCGGAGATCGGCAACCGCGGCAGGCTTCGTTTCGGCCTTCTGCGGCTGGAAGCCTTGCTGCAATTCGGCGATCTGCTCGGGCGGCACGGCACGGGAGAAGAAGAAGCCCTGCAGCTCGTTGACGCCAACCAGGCGCATGACCGACGCTTCCGCCTCGGTTTCCACACCTTCGGCGACGATTTCCATGCCCAGACCCCGGCCGAGGGTCACGACCGACTGGATGATGGTCATGGCGCGCTTGCGTTCATGGATGCCGGTCACGAAGGCGCGGTCGATCTTGATCTTGTCGAAGCGGAAATCGCAGAGGTAGCGCAGCGACGAATAGCCTGTGCCGAAATCGTCGAGCGCAATCTTGAAGCCGAGCGCGCGCACCTGATCGAGGATCTGGCGGTTGCGGTCCGTCGACTCCATCAGCACGCCTTCCGTGACCTCAAGCACGATCCGGCTCGGGCTGACGTTATGTTTCTTGAGCAGCACCTCAAGCAGCTCAACCAGGTCGACGTGGCGGAACTGAACCGGCGACAGGTTGATCGAAACTTCGAGGTCCGGCCAAGACTTCACCTGCTCGAACGCGCGTTCGAGGACGTAAGCGCCAAGCGCGGGCATCAGCCCCGCCTCCTCAGCGATCGGAACGAACACGCCGGGCGAAATGTTCCCCTTGGTCGGGTGCCGCCAGCGCAGCAGCGCTTCGACACCAGTGATGCGTCCATCGGCGCACGAGACCAGCGGCTGGTAGTGCAAATTGAGCTCGCGCGCTTCGATTGCGGCGTGCAGTTCGACTTCGATCTCGCGGCGGTGCTCGACTTCCGCGGCCATCTCAGCGCAGAAAATCATCGCCTTGTCGCGGCCCTGGTTCTTGCCCTGGTAGAGCGCAATGTCAGCGTGTCGCATCAACTCCTGCGGACCCATGCCGTGATCGGGGCTCATGGCGATGCCGATCGAAGCCGTCATCTTGATGTGCTGACCGTAGACGTCGAAGCTTTCCTCGAACGCCGAGCGAAGGCGGTTCGCCAGATCATTGGCCGCATCGGGGCTGTTCGCGCAGCGCAGGACGGCAAATTCGTCACCGCCGAAGCGCGAGAGGAAATCCTCGCGCGAGAGCGCCTGGCGCAAGCGCTGCGCAACACCCATGATGAGCGTGTCGCCGGCAGCATGGCCCATCGTGTCGTTGACGTCCTTGAAGCGATCGACATCGATATAGGCGACGACAACCCGGCCGTTGTTGCGGGTTTGGACCAGGTTATCGAGGCACTCTTGCAGGTGCTCGACGAAGTGGTGGCGGTTCGGCAGCCCCGAGAGCGCATCGTGCAGCGCTTGGTGGCGCGATTGCGCTTCACGGTCGGCGAGATCGCCGGACGCGCGCTTCAGGCGGTTGATCATCAGATACGTCAGCCACCCTGCTCCGATGACGCCCAACGCCACCAGCGGCAGGAGGAATAACAGCAGCGAGCGGCCAGGCTGGCGCGGTGTCCAGTTGAGATAGCCCATCGGCGTTCCGTCGTCGGCGACAAACGCCTCGGAAAGCGCGCCGGACCTCACATGTTCACGCGACAGGCTGAGATCCGATATCAGCAGCGAGCCGCCGACTTGTTGCATGAACGCTTCGTCGATTTTGACGACCGACAGCAGCAGGTGCGGCTCGCCCTGCAGCAGATTGGCGTCGAGGTTTGGTACGATCGAGATCGTGGTCACGACGGCCGGTTCGCCATCGACGCTCATGATGTGTCCGGCCCAGCGGCCGAAGCTCGCGCCCAACAGCGCGCTGTAGTTCCCCTGGCTTTCGCCAAAACTCTGGTCGCGCCGGCGCAGGCGCTCATCTGCGCCGCGACGGGCTTCGGTCACGATCTGATCGAAGATCGCCCGGTGCGCGTCGTAGGCGGCGCGCGCATCGCTGCGCTCACCGTTCACTGTCGCGTAGATCGGCTGGTTGGCGCTATCGATGATGAAGACTTCGTCGTGACCGTAGGTCTCGAAGAAGTAGAGGCCGATATTGGTGTCGATCCAGTCGAGATCGAGCGGCCGGCGCTGTGCGTTGGCGACGGCGTCATCCCACCAGGCGATCGCCTTTTGCTGGTCGAGCACCGAACTCACGCTCTGGTCGAGTGCGTTCTCCACAAGCTGGCGTTCACGTACGACCGCCGTGCGGTTTGCCGACCAACCCGCATAGGCCACAATCGCCAGTAGTAGAGCGCCGAAGAGCACAAGCGCGGCGCCGATCACCGCCGTCAAACGGCGAAGGTCGTTCTTGTAGTGAACAGTTTTGGCGCTGCTCGTGATCATGACTAAGCCAAAGTAAACGCGCGCATGGACGCTTAACCGGCTAAAATTACGGCATCCAATACAAAAATTATGTTACGCGCGGCCCAGGTTTTATTTGAAATCTAGATTGGAATACTTTGCTAACTATATTTGCGAGTCCAAGTGCTGGATGCCCGCAATATGCCGTTAACCTTGGTAAATACAGTTTTAGGCTTGTCTTTTCTAAATTTACGCTTTATTAGGGAAAACGCTACGCCCAAGCAACGCTGGGGAACTGCCGGGTAATCGCAGGGGCGGGCGCAAGTATAGTTAACGAGAGATGGTGATCCGATGACGCGGTACGTCGTGAAGACGCGCGCCGATAGCGCTGAACTGCGCAAAGCCGCGACGGCCATTGAGCAGGCCGCATGGGGCTCGCTGGGCTTCCTCAACTTTACCAAAGCGCATTTCGCCCACTACCAGGAGTTGCTGGAGCAGTACGCCGACTACCAGTTGTGCTTGGTCGATGAAGACACGGGCTATCCGGTTGCTGTTGGCAATTGCGTACCGCTTACATGCGACTTTAACGATCTGCCGCCCGAGGGCTGGGATTGGATCGTCGAGACCGCGGCCAACAACAATGGCAAGCGCCGCAACGCCGTTGGCGCGCTGGCGATCTCGGTCCCGAAGATCCACCGCTCCAAGGGTCTGGCGCGCCTAATGATCCAGGAATTCTCCAACCTGGCCGTGCGCAATGGCCACGACGGCGTCATCGCCCCGGTGCGCCCGTCGGCGAAGCACATGCATCCGTTCATTCCGATGGCCGAGTACATGACCTGGAAGGACGACAACGGCCGCCTGTTCGATCCTTGGCTGCGCAGCCATGCCTCGGCCGGCGGCAAGATCATCAAGGCAGCGGATCGCTCCATGGTCGTAGATGAGCCCGTGGCGTTCTGGGAAATGTGGCGCGGCAGCCCCTTCCCTCAAACCGGCGAGTACAAGATCGAAGGCGCGCTCAACCCGGTATCGATAGACCTCGAGCGCGGCAGCGGTCGCTACGTCGAACCGAACGTGTGGTTTGCCTACCAGGCGGCGTAATCAGCCGACAGCACGAAGCGGCTGAACCACGTATTGCGGCGCCTCGATTGCGTGGCCGTAGAGGAAGCCCTGTGCGAATTCGCAGCCCATGGCGCGAAGCGCTTCGGCGGTTTCCTCGTCTTCAACGCCTTCGGCGGTGACCTGCAATCCCAAGGCTTTGCCGAGTCCAATGAGGGCGCCGACGATCGTCGCGTTTTCGCGCTCAGCCGTGATACGCGCGACGAATGAGCGGTCGATCTTCAGTTTGTCGATCGGGAGTTCGCGCAACAAGAACAGCGACGAATAACCCGTGCCGAAGTCATCGAGCGCGATGCGCACGCCCTGGTTCTTCAGCGACATCAGTGATGATTTTGCGCGGGCGACGTCGCCGATCATCGCGCTTTCCGTCACTTCAATCTCGAGGCGCTGGGCGGGGAAGCCGGTTTCACGCAGCGTGCGCAGCACTTTTTCCGGGAACCATTGGTCGCGGACTTGGCTGGGCGAAATGTTGACCGCGAGCACAAACTCACCCGGCGCTTCGAGCGCCTTGCAGCAAGCTTGCGCGAGCAGCGCCCAGAACATCGCGTCGACTAGGCCCGCCTCTTCCGCCACCGGGATGAACATAGCCGGCGAGATCATGCCGCGTTCGCGATGCGGCCAGCGCGCCAAGACTTCGAAGCCCGCCAGCTCGCCGGTATCGACACAGATCACCGGCTGGAAGAACGGCACGATTTCACCGTTCGGAATGGCGGCGCGCAACTCAGTCTCAAGCGCCGCCTTCGACTTCAGCTCTTCATCAATCGTAGAATCGAAAAACTTGTAGGCGCCGCGATCCTCCTTGGCGCGCAACATCGCGGCGTCGCCGCGTTGCAGCAGTTCGGCAGCGTCGCGGCCATCCTCAGGGCAAAGCGCGATACCGATGGAAGCCCCAACCGTGAGCTTCAGGCCATTGACGAGGATAGGCGCGCAAAGCTCGTGCAGGATGCGGCGCGCGGCGGCGCCGACCGCGTCCCGTCCGCCAGGCCCTTCCAACAACACCGCGAATTCGTCACCGCCGAGACGGGCGGCGAAACTATCTTCGCGGATGCAACTGCTCAGTCGCGTACCGATGACTTGCAGTAATTGATCGCCGATCGCGTGGCCGTGAACGTCGTTGATCGGCTTGAAGCGATCGAGATCGACAAACATCAGTGCAAAGGCGTTTTCCTCGGCGCCGACCAGCGCGATGCGGCGGTCGAGCTCTTCGAGGAAGTGGCGGCGGTTGGCGAGGCCGGTCAGCGGGTCGTGGCGAGCCAGCGATTGCGCGCGCGCTTCAGCGGCCTCGCGTTCGCTAATTTCGGCTGAGAGCGTCTGATTGGCGCTGACCAGGTCCTGAGTGCGCTGCTGAACCGTCTTTTCGAGATTGTCGCGGATCGCATCCAGTTCAAGCACCGCTTGGCGGCGATCGAGTTGCGCCTTCACCCGCGCCGTCAGAACCCGCAGGTCGATGGGCTTCGTAATATAGTCGTTGGCGCCGCCTTCGAGCGCCTTCGAGACGATGTCGCCGTCGTCGAGCGCTGTAACGACGATCACCGGCACGTGCTCAGCATCGAACAAATTGCGGATGCCTTGCAGCGCGTCGAGTCCGGAGCGCTCCGGCATCATCCAATCGAGCAGAACCAGCTCAATTTTTTCGGCGGAAATGGCTTCTTCAATGCCGACCGCGGATTCGCGCAGCACGACATCATAACCGCGACGCTCAAGCCGGCGGCCGAGCATGTCACGGTTTTGCGCCTGGTCGTCGACCAGGAGGATACGTCCGAGGCGCGTCGCTACGGACGCACCTTCATCGTCTTGCGCCGAAGACATTCGCACCCTGCACCCGTATGTGCCCAAACCAGACGAGCAGATTACCGCGAGATGCGTTTAGGCCGCGCTAATGCCGCACCTGTGATCGCTCTTTTGAATGATTTAGTTTCGCTAACCTTGATGGCCGGTAACCAAACGGCGCGCGCCGCGCATGGTGCACATCAGCCGATCGGCGGCCTGTCTTGCGTTAGGCCGCGTATTTGTCGATCAGCGCCACCAGGCCGGCAAAGTCCACGGGCTTGGTCGCGAAGTCATCGCAACCAGCGTCCATGCACTCCTTGCGCGCGCTTTCCATCGCGTGCGCGGTGAGCGCGACGATCTTCACCTTGCTCACGTCCGGCGTTGCTCGGATCACTTTCGTCGCTTCAATTCCGGACATCACCGGCATCGAGACATCCATCAGGATCAGATCCGGCGCGCAGGACTTTGCCATCTCGACTGCTTCGGCGCCGTTTTCGGCGCAATGCACTTCATAGCCCTTTCGCTCGAGGCGACGGGTCAGCATTTCGCGGTTATCGGGATGATCTTCAGCGATGAGTATGCGCATGGGGGGACCTTTCACGCCGTTCGAGTCACGTTGGAAGTCGCCGGCGCAACAGCCGGCGCCGCAACATCAGGTGCGCGCGCGAAGCGAAGCGCGGCGGCGGCGAGCACATCGCGGTCAGCTGGTTTGACCAAATGCTCGCAGGCGCCTGACGACAATGCGCGCTGACGATTGTCGTCGATCGAATGAATGATGACGGGGATGTCGCCTGCGTCACCGGTCTTGAGCACGGTGAGCACATCCCAGCCGGTAACGTCCGGGAGATTGATGTCCAGCAGAATCAAACTCGGGCGCAACCTGCGGGCCAGTTCGATGCCCTCGCCGCCGGTGGTCGCGGCATGCACCTCAAAGCCCAAGCGAATGAGCGAGCGTGCGGTGAGATCTCGCGCGGTTTCTTCGTCGTCGATCATCAATACAACGCGCTCATTGCCCTGCCCTGCTGCCGCACCCGCGTCGATCCGGGGCAACGCAGGCTGCACAGCCAGCTGGGCGGGGAAACGCAGTGTGAACACGGAGCCTTTTCCGTATTCGCTCGAAACTGTCACGTCACCGCCGAGCAATTGCATGATGCGGCGGGTCAGCGCGAGGCCGAGGCCAGTGCCGCCATAACGACGCGCAGTGTGCGCATCCGCCTGAACGAACGCGTTGAACAGACGCGTCAACTGCTCATCGGTCATGCCGATGCCGGTGTCTGCGACATCGATCACGATGCTCTCGCCCTCTCGGCGCGCACGCACGGTGATCTGACCGTCCTTGGTGAACTTGGCGGCGTTCGAGAGCAGATTGAGTAAGCACTGATTGAGCTTGAAAGAGTCAGTGCTGATGGCGCCCAGCGCCGTATCCAACTCGAATTTCAGCTTGCTGCCGTTCTTCTCGGCATTTGGACGCACGGTGTCGGCAGCTTCCTTGATGAGCGCCGCGAGATCAAATTCCGAGGCGGAAATATCCATTCGGCCTGCCTCAATCTTCGACAAGTCGAGAATGTCGTTGATCAGATGCAGCAGGTGACGCGCCGATCCCAACACGCGTTGGAGGTCGGCGATGTCGCTCTGGCGGCCGTCTTCCTCGGCCTCCTCCATCAGCATTTCAGAATAGCCAATGATGGCGTTGAGCGGAGTACGGAGCTCGTGGCTCATGGACGTGAGGAATTGCGACTTCGACACATTGGCTGCATCAGCCTCCTCGCGCGCTGCGCGAAGGTGGGCGAGCGTTTCGGCGAGTTTCTGATCGCGGCCGTTCATCTCAGCCATGATGTTGTCGAGACGCTCGAACATCTCAGCGACGTTGACGGCCGCCTCGTCAATCGCCTCCGCCGCGACCACGGTTTCACCGAGAAGCGCGCGGCGCGACTTCAACTGCTCTTCAGCGCGGTGCATGGCGGCGATGAATGCCGCCTCTTGTTTCTTGCGCTCAGTAACATCCTTCGAAATGACGACGATCTTACGCACGCCGCCTGAGCGGCCCATGACGCGTTGCGCCCAAGCTTCAACCCAGCGCACGCCACCGTCGTCGCTCATGACACGGTGCTCCATGCAACCGCCACCGCCAGCGGCGACTTTGACGAAGTAATCACGGAGCGCGAGACGATCCTCCTCGTGCAAGAAACCGGTGCGGCTTTCCATGAATTGCTCGAAGGTGAAGGCGCGGTTGTAGAGCGCTTCAACATCGCCGTGCCAATTGATGGCGCGCGTCTTGAAGTCGACTTCCCAAACCAAGCTCTTGGCAATCCTGAGCGCCTGGATGAGGCGCTGTTCGTTTGCCGCGGCAGCGGAGCGCGCCCGCACGAGTTGGGTGATGTCACTGCCATGCGAAACAACGCCGACGATTTCGCCGTCTGCGTCGCGCCATGGGCGCGCTTCCCAAGTGTACCAGCGCGTGCCAGTTGAGAGGCGCGTTTCGTCCTCATCGTAGCGCACGGTTTCTCCGCTGGCCGCGCGCGCGAAGGCGTCGCGCCAACGATCCGGCGTCCACTGGATTAGATCTTCGAAACGCTTGCCGATCGGATCGGCGGTCAAGATCGCCGCGCGCATAGCGTTGCTCATGGCGACGATGACGCCTTGCTTGTCCAGGAGCATGGCCGCTGTCGCGCCTTGTTCAAACATGAGCTGCGCAAGCACTTGTTCCTGGTTGTTGTGCTCTTTGGCTTCGCGCAGCGCGCGTTCGGCGTGCGCCGCACTCACGCGCGCTTGCGTGACATAGGCCATCAACGCCCCGCCCCCGACAGCGGCGATGAAAGCCAAATCCCAGTTGGGCTGACGCGACATCGCCGCGAGCATGAGTGGCGACGCCAGCAATGAGAGCGCCGGCGGGGCAGCGCCCGCAGCCGCGATCGGCAATGCGCCCGACACGCCGGGCCCGAAGTGGCGGACGACGCCAGTGACCCAGAGCAACATTGCAGCAGCCGCGCCCGCGGCTTCGCCATGGAGCCAGAGCGTGATCGGCAACAGCGCGTAGAACCCCGAGCTGAGCGCCGCCCATACGCTAAGTCCGGCGACGGTGCGGCCCTCAATCTTGGTCTCAGCGGCATCGAGGCGGCGATAGAGTTCGGTGTCGAAGATCAGGAGCAACGACATCACCGCGCACCAGCCGACGGGCCATGGGCCGCCCATAATGGCGGCGGCGATGCCCCCGGTCAGAACGGTCAGCGCGATCGAAGCCGGCATCTCGCGCCGGCGCGTCTCGGCGGCGCTGGCGAGCGCAGTGGGCGGCTTGGACGTCATGCTTGGCGGGCTCCGCGCCGAAATAAGTATCCAGCGACGCTGCCAGTGCAGGGTGAATTTTAGCTAAACTAGCCCCGACATCGGCCCCTCGAGGCGGCCCCCGACTACACGCTTAGATTGTGCGGTGGGCGGCGATGATGGCAACGTTGGCCAGGAAGCAGAGCACCGAGAACGCAAAGAGCCACGGGAAGCCGTGCCGATGGGTACGCCGGGAGGCGACTTCCAGGGCGCCGCCAGTTACCACCAGGCTCGCTGATGCGACCAGAATCCAGAGCTCATGCTGGTGTAGGAAATGGTGAATTTCCTCAAAAGAACCAGCGAGCAAGGCTATTCCAGAGGTGGCGCCGGAGACCGCCGCCGCCAACATTGCCAGGGCCGGCAGCCCGCAGCAGAGCGCGTGCAGCCCCATAACGGCGGCGTGGGCCAAGTGGGCCCGTCGGGGGGCGCTGTTATGTTGTAACGTCACACGCGGGAATTAGGCGCGCGGCTCTTTCCGGTCAAGCCGGGATCATCCGTTTGTAGTGGAGACTTCATCATTCGGGGTAATACACGGAAGTGTAGCTTGCGGTTCGAAGGCGAAGCGCGCACATACGGCGTATTGCATCGAGGTAGAGGGCGATGTTGGCTTTCCTAGTAATGGTCCGTGACGCGCTGATCGCGCTGGCCCTGGCTTGGGTCGGCGTCACGCTTGAGCAGCGCTCGGCTGAACAGCAACAATGCGTCAGCGAAGCCTGCCAAACGAACGACCGCTGATCATTTCGACAAAGGCGCGATCTTTCTGATCGTTAGCTTGCCCTGGCGGGCGTTCGCCCTTGAATGGCCGCACTTCTTTCGTTCTCGTTTAGATTATGAGCGCGCCCTCCCCGCGCGCTGACGGATTTGTGCGAGCCATGACGACAACCACGCCTGAGGCCGAACGTAGCGGCGATCCCGGTGCGACGATCGGTTTGCTCGGCATGGTGGTCGCCGGTGTTTGGGTGGTCGGCTCGCTGGCCGGCGCGGTGGTGCTGATTGGCCCCTCGCAGATCACTTCGCTCACCATTCCTGAATACGGCGCGGTCGGCGCGGTCACGGTGCTGCCAGCGTTGATGGCGGTGTTCTCCGGCCTCGCAGCGCGCGACAGCGCGCGGGCGCGAGCCGAAGCTCGACGCCTCGCCGACGCTGCGGACCGGCTGATGAACCCAGAGCGCAGCGCCGAAAGCGCGGCGCGGGCGTTGGCGGAAACCGTGCGCGGCGAGATCAACCAGCTCGACCAAGCGCTGTTGCAAACCCTGAAACGGCTGCAGGATGTTGAAGGGCAAATCTCGCGGCAAGCGAAAGCCGTCGATGAAATGACGGACCAAGCCAAGGCCGGCGCCAACCAAATGATCGTCGGGATGGAGCGCGAGCGCGAAGAGCTGATGCGCATCTCGCGCGACCTCACCGGCCAAGCGCAAGCAATTGGCGACTCTATCAGCAAGCATACAAGTTCGATTTCCGAGGCGGCGCGCGTGGCGGAAGCGGAAGTGCGCGCGGCCGATCAGGCGCTCGACCACCGCCTCACCTCGTTCGGTGCAGCGGCGGCGCTGATTTCCGATCGCACAAATGGACTTTCGACCGCCGCCCAAGCGAGCGCAGATTCGGCGCTGCGCCTCGAACAAGCGCTGTCGAACGCGCTCGACGTACTGGCCAAGGCAACGAGCCTCACCGACGCGGCGCGGCAATCGGCGGAAGCGGCGACCTACGCAGCGAATTCCACCGCCGGCGCTGTTCGCGACACGACCCACCGCGCCATCGATGACGCCAAGCGCGCGGCGGAGCTGATCCGCGGCGAAGCCGTGAATGTCGAACGCGAAGCCGCGATTGCGCTTGAGCGTTTGCGTGATGCGGCCAATGCGGCGCGCGTTGCGGCGCGTGGCGCGCGCGATGCGGTCAGCGATGACGAGGCCGCGCCGGGCTACGATCGTTCGTGGCGTGACGAGGCGCAGGATCCATTGGAACTGCCGCCTGCGCGCAATCGCAATGATCCGCCGCCGCCATTGTTCGGTGATGAGCAACCAGATCAACAACAGCAGCGCCAGCGCGCGCCGGCAGCTGACAAGCCGGTGCCGGGCGATTGGACCTGGCGCGATTTGCTGTCGAACGTCGACGGACCGGAACACGGTGCGCCGCCCGCTGCGGCGAAGCGTGAGCCCGCAGCTGATCCAGTCGCCCACTTGCGGCGCCAGATTGCGGAGCCCCGGACCGTGACACTGCCGATCGTTGAGACGATTGAGCATGCAGGCTTGCGCTTGGATGATGTGTTCTCCCCCTCAGCGCTCGAGCGGATTGCGCAGCGCGCACGTTCCGGCACACAAGCGCGGCGACGTGCGGTGCGCGATGCGGCGCCGGAAGCGGCGCGGCGTATGGCCGAGTTCCTGAATCGCGACGCCAACGCAAACCAGGAGGCCATGCTCTTCCTGCGCAACGACGGCGCGCGCATCGCCGAGCAAATCGGCCGTGGCCGCGCGCAAATGAACGCCGAAGCCACGCGCGCGTTTCTGCTGATCGACGCAGCGGCAGGCTAGCGCGGGGCCGCATCGGACGCGCCGATGCGACCGCTGGCGAAGCGCCAGTGGTTAAGTCGGGAGAGCAGAGCGCGCTTCGGGCTGAAGCTTCTAAGAGAATTCTGTGTCGGGTTTGCCGAAGCGCGCCCTGCGCGGTGTGTTGAGCAGCCGGCGGAAGCTTGAGGCGTTCGGGGGCTCCGAGGGGGCCATGCGTTTACTGACAGGTGGGCTTGGTTCGTTCGACCAACGCGGGACTTCTCCCCGCCTCTGCCGTTTTCGCGGATCGGTCGCCCACGACGCTGGGTATCCTGGCTGAGCCTTAGCGCCTTGCTTCACGTTCCCGGCTGACATGCGGACGAAGCACCAGCGCTTCGTTACCGGACCTCCGCTTCCTTTTGCTTGCGGAGCAGAAGAGATCTCGCGTCGCCGCTTTCACTCTTCATCACGTTCAAACCGCGTCTCGATTGCGTTTGGTCTGGTGCACCAAGGCCTCCCTGGTCGAGACCCGAATAGCTTCTCATGGTTAGCGCGCTGTTGGATTGATTTACGCGCGCGCATTGATGGTGAAGGAAAAATGAGCGTGCAGGTGTGGGATAGAGTCAGATTCTATTCACGGTCTCGGAGCGCATCCCTTCCCTTCGCGGGGAGCACGAGCGCATCGCGCGACACGCGCGCCCCTAGTAACCTTATTCCTCGCGCTTTGCGCACTTTGGCGCCGCGTTTGCTCCGATTTGGCGCAAGCCCCACGCGGGAAAGCCACTCGCCTCGTTGGCATGGCCGTTGCAGCCACCCGGTTAACGCCCGTGCTCCGCGGGCTGCGGGAGTTTACGATGTACTACGGACAAGAGGACAACGAACGCGATCCGTTCGAAGAGTTCGGCATTGCCGATCCTTCGAACGACGATGCCGCGGACGATTTCGCCGAATTCGAACGCAATCACGACGATCGCGACTTCGAGACCACGGCGCGCGACGAGCGTGATGAACCGGCTGAGGTCGAGCCCAAGCGCGCGGCCAAGGTGAAGACTGGCTTCTCATGGGCCGGTTTCGCAGGCGGCCTGATGGCGTTGGTTTGGATCGGCGGCGCGATTGGCGGCCCGCTGACGTATTTCGGCGTCGAAGCCGTGATGGCGATGGACCCGGCGATGCAAGCCGGCCTGATCGCTTTGGCGTTCGGCCCTGCCCTGTTGTTCTGGGTCGCGGCTTCGGCTGCGGGTGAAGCGCTGAAGGCGCGCAAGCTTGCTGTCGAACTGACGCGTCTGGCGCAAGAAGCCGCGATGCCGGCGGAAGCCGGCGCGGCGCGCGCGCAGCGTTTGACCGACACCGTGAAGAACGAAATCGAACAGCTGAACGATGCTGTCTCGGCCGCCTTGGATCGCCTGGCGGAACTGGAAGCGGCCGCGCAACGCAATGCAGCCTTGTTCGGCGAAGCGGTTGCCGCCTCGCGCGCTAACACTCAAGAGATGACCGACACGCTCGTTCGCGAACGTGAAGCGCTGGTCGAAGTCCGCACCGACATCAAGGACCAAACGGATGTGATCGCCAACTCGATCGGTCGCCAAGTCCGCCTGATGCGCGAAGCTTCGAAGCTGGTGAAGACAGAAGTCGCCGCCGCTGAAGACTCGCTCGTGACCCACCTCTCCTCGTTCACCGCTTCGGCGAACGTGATTGGTTCGCGCACGGCCGAGTTCCACGCCGCCGCCGACACTGCCAACTCCGCTGCTGCGTCGCTCAACGGCTCGATGTCGGAAATGCTGGCGGGCCTGGCGGAGGCCACGCGCCTGACGGAAACGGCGAAGAAGTCGACTGCCGAAGCTGTTCTCGTCGCTAACGAAACCGCGGCTGCGGTTCGTGAAACGACGCGCAGCGCAGTGCAAGATTGCAAGAACGCCGCTCAGCTGATCCGTGCGGAAGCGCAAGTCATGCAGGAAGCCGCCAACGATACGATGGCGCGTCTCAAGCAAATGTCGTCATCGGCGAATGAAACGCAGGCTTCAGCCGAGCGTCACGCTGCGCAAATCGAGAAGCGCCTCGGCGCTATCGCTGCTGTCGCCAGCGCGAAGAAAGCGGCGCAGCCGAGAGTGGCCGAGCGCAAGCCCGAGCCGGTCGCGGTTGTCGCGCGGGAAGAAATCACGACCCTGCAAGCGGCGGCCAATGCGGCCGTGGCGCGCGGTGGTTCGCGTCCCCGTTTCGAGAGCCGCGCGGATGTAACGATCGAACGCGAACCGAAGAAGGTGTTCAAGGGTTTCGGCTCGTGGGGCAACTTCATGCCGCAACAGCGCGAAGAAGCGCCGGTCGCGGCCAATGAAAGCGCGTTCGAACTGGCTGACTTCGGCCGCAATCAACCGGTCAACAACGATGCAGCGATCCAAGCCGACGCCATCGATCTGGTGACCGACGCCGGCGTCGACCTCAGCGACATCCTCGATGCCGCTGACCTCGAGCGTATCGCTCGCTGCTCGCGTGACGGCGCTACGGCCCGCCGCCGTGCGGTGATCGACGCAGCGCCAGGCTCGGTGACGCGCATCATTCGTCACATGAAGCGCAACCCTGGTGCGCGCGACGCGGCCCTTGCCTATCGCGCCCGCCCGGATCTCTCGAAGAGCTCGAAGAAGGGTGAAGGTTCGGAGCTGGTCCGCGCCTACCTGCTGATCGACGCGGCTCTCGCGTAAGTCAGTTGGAATTGGCGCTGGCGGCTCTCTGAGCTTCCAGCGCCGCACCAGCCGCAAACTCCCCAATGCGCGCGCTGCCTTCACGGGCGGCGCGCGCAAGTGCTTCCGCCGCCACCGATGACGAACGCGCGCGGACCGGCGCTGTGGTTTCGACGATGCGGGAGGCGACAATGCGCCGACCGGGCGCGATAAGACGAACCTCGGCGCGGAAGTGCGCCTGCATGTCTTCTTCACGCACCTCGAAATCGAGCACCTCCCAGCGAATCTCGTAGTCGGTGCGAGCTTCGCCACTGCGGGTGGCGGCGCGGAAGCGGCCCTGATTGATGAGCGTCTCGGTGAGAATTTGCTGTAGCGCGTCGGCGGCGCGGTTCGACCATTGCGATTGATCGACGTAGGCGATGGTGTCGCCGGTGCGCCAGATGAGATCTGCACCGAGGATGGCGCGCTCGCCACCCGGTTGTGCGATGCCAATGACGGCATCGATCGGCTCGCCGGCCAGCGCCTCGACATTGCGTGCCTCGAGCACGTAGGTGCGCGGCGGCGGCGGCGGCTCCGGCAGAAGCGATATGCAGCCGCCAAGCATTGAGGCGGCGACGAGAAGAGACGCGGCGCGGATCATGGGTCGAGCTCCACGGTCGGCCGCGGACTGCGCGGCGTGAGAACGGATGGGTTTTCTTCGAGATTGTTGGCGACGCGGCTGATCGAGGACGCGGCGCGGCGAATTTCCTCAGCCGCGAGCGAGAGTTCCGGCAGCGTTTCACCAGCCGCCACACCAGCAGCTTCGTTCACCCGAGCGATGGTCTGATCGAGATCAGCCAGATCCGATTGCAGCTGACGTGAAAGTTGCGCGATCTCGCGTGCGGCGTCGCCGGAAGAGCTGATGACCGAGTCCTGCGCCGCGAGGCGTTGGGAAATCACTTCGATGTTCTGCAGCGAGCGCGTGACGCGCGCGATATTCTCGTCGGTCAGCAGGTCGCGTACAGCGGCCATGGCCTCGCTGGCGCGCAAGGCCACCTCCTCCCCGCGCGCGACGATGACGTCGATCTGGCTGCCTCTGCCGAGAATGCGTGGCGGCGGTGCGCCAAAGGCTGGGCGCGAGAGTTCGGCGTCGGCGCTGCCTGACGAAAGCTGAATGAGCGTAACGCCGGTGAGGCCGATGGGTTCGAGCTGGGCTTCGGTGTCGGTTTTCACCGGTACGTCGGAAGAGACGCGGATGCGCGCGATGACGACGTTGGTGCGCACAGAGTCGATGCGCAGCGATTCCACTTCACCAACCTTGATGCCGTTGAAGCGTACTTCGCCGCCTTCGGTGAGGCCACGCACGGGATCTTCGAACACGACATCGTAGGTGTTGTAGCCGCGCCGGAGGTCACCGGTGGTGATCCACAGCGAGAACAGCATGATTAAGAACGCCCCCACGATGGTCGCGGCGCCGATCAGGACGTAGTTGGCCTTCGTTTCCATAACTCTACCCTCCCGCGGCGCCGGCTTTTGCAGCGCGGCCACGCGGACCTGAGAAATATTCCTTCACCCAACCCTGGGCGTCTTTGGTGAGTTCGGCGATCGTGCCGATCGCGGCGACCTTCCCCTTGTAGAGAACAGCGACGCGATCGCAGATGGCGTGCAAAGTGTCCAAATCGTGCGTGACGAGGAAGACGGTGAGGCCGAGCGAGCGAGCGAGTTCTTCCGTCATGCGGTCGAAATTCTCGGCGCTGATCGGATCGAGACCAGCGGTTGGCTCATCGAGGAAAAGCAATTCCGGATCGAGCGCGATGGCACGCGCAACGGCGGCGCGCTTACGCATGCCGCCTGAGATTTGCGACGGCCGCTTGTGATGCGCATCCGGGCCGAGGCCGGCCATGGAGAGCTTCAGGCCAGCGATCTCTTTGCGCAGTTCAGGCGACAGATGCGTGTGCTCACGCAGCGGCGCTTCGACATTCTCGAGAACGGTGAGGTTCGAGAACAACGCGCCATCCTGGAACATGACGCCCATGCGCGGTTCGCGATGTTCGGCCTCGTGCACGGGAAAGGTGATCTCGCCCGCTGTCGGTGGATCAAGACCAACGATCTCGCGCAACAGCACCGACTTGCCGCAACCGGAGGGGCCAACAACGCCGAGGATTTCACCGCGGCGCACGTCGAGATCGAGCCCGTTATGGACTGTCTGCGTGCCGAAGCGCGTGACGACGCCGCGAACGCGAATGGCGATCTCTTCGCTCACAAGCCCATCTCCAGGAACCAGATGGCGAAGATGGCGTCGAGCAGCACGACCATGAAGATCGATTGCACGACCGAGGTGGTAACGCGAGAACCGAGTGAACCGACGTCGCCGCCGACAGCGAGGCCCTGCTTGCAGGCGATCACGGCGAGCACGAGCGCGAAGACCGGCGCCTTGATGAAGCCCACCCAGAAATTATCCGCGGGAACAACTTCGGCGACGCGAGCGAAGAACATGTTGGGGCTGACGCCCAGCGACGACCAGCTCACCAGCACGCCGCCGAAGATGCCCGACATGGTCGCGGCGAAAGAAAGGATCGGCGTCATCACCAGCATGGCGACGACGCGTGGCACAACCAGCGCATCCATCGGCTTGATGCCGATGACGCGCATCGCGTCGATCTCCTGGCGCATCTTCATCGCGCCGATCTCGGCGGTGAAAGATGAAGCGGTCCGCCCGGCCAGGATGATCGCGGTGATGACGACGCCAAATTCGCGCATCACGGAAATGGTGACGAGTTCGACGACGAAGACCGTGGCGCCAAAGTCCTGCAGAATGCGGGCGCCGAGATAGGCGACGACCATGCCGATGAAGAACGAAAGCAACGTCACGATCGGCAAGGCGTTGAGGCCAGCCGTTTCCATCACATGCACGATCGAAACCGCGCGGACGCGGCGCGGATTGAGGATCTGACCGCCAATCGTCACCAGCGTTTCGCCAAAGAAGCCAACGGTGTCGACGATCTCGTCGGCGATGCCGACGACAGCGCGGCCGACAAAGTTGGCGAACCCCTTGAGGCCAGTCAGGCGGCGCTCAGGCACGGCCTCCCCGGCGTAGGATTTGCGCGCCGCTTGCAGCAGGCGCATTGCGTTCGTGTGCTCGCCGCGGATGGCGATGCGGGTCTTGTCGCCAGCGGCGCTTTCGCGGAAGGTACGATCGATCAGGTAGGCGCCGGCGACGTCGAAGCGGCCGAGGCTTGAGACATCGACGACAGCGCCTTGCTTTAACTTCTCGGAAACTTCCGCCAAGCCGCGCTCGAGACCGGAGATGGTGTCCACCGTCCAGTCGCCGCGCAGCGCCAGAACCGGCGCGCGCTCATCCTCGCGGAAGTCAAAAGTGGCCGCTTCGGCCAATCCAAGTCCCCTCCAGGCGTTCTGCCCGTCAACCGATAAGGGCTAACAGAAAATATTAGGCAAAGAAGCAAAGGGCGCTTTCGGGGCGATCCTTCCCGCGAGAGGCGAAATCTTACTGAGGTGTTGCTGTGGGAACCCTCGGTTTTGGCGGCATAAGCAGCAAAGCGAGCGCGCCGCCGGCAGCTGCGATCGCCGCCATCGCCCAGTATCCGACGGCGCCGCCAACATCGTAGAGATAGCCCGAGAGCAGCGTAGAGGCGCCCATGAAGAGGCCTCCGGACAGAACCGCATAAAGCGTTTGCGCCATAGCGGCGGAATGCTCCGGCGCTTCACGTTGTAGAAGCCGCATGGCGCCGACATGCGCCGCTGCGAAACTCAGCGTGTGCATGGCCTGGAGCGGCCAAAGCACAAAGCCGAGCGGCGCGAAGCCCATCACGAACCAGCGCGCGACGGCAGCGCCCGCGCCGAGAAGGATAAGTCCCTCGGGCGTCGAGCGCCGTTCGATGAATGGCAGGCTCCACAGGAACGCGACTTCGACAGCGACGCCAAACGCCCACAGCACGCCGACCATCTCCGCGGAGATACCCTGCCCACGCCAGATAATGGTTGAGAACGAATAGTAGAAACCGTGCGCGGCTTGGATGAGGCCGCAAGCGACGATCAGGATAAGGAAGCGGCGATTGCGCAGCAGTGCGCTGGCGCCGCCACTGCGCGAGGTGTTCGGCTGCGTCAGCGGCGGATCGCGTTGAAGGCCGTACCAACTCGTCGTGGCGGTCAGCGCAAGTCCAGTGAGCACCCAGACGACGACGGCGGTCAGCCCGAAGCGGGCGATGACGATGCCGCCGATCACATTGGCGGCGATGAAGGCGATCGAACCGATGCCGCGCGCGATGCCATAACTGATCTTGCCTTGCGCAGTGGCGCGCAAGGTCGCGGCTTCGATCAGCGGCGTAATCGATTGCGACAGCGAGAGCGCAATGAAGCCGAGCAGCAGCAGCGCCCAAAAACCTTGCGCAAGAAAAAAGAAGGCCGCGTAAGCGAAGACGGCGGCCAGAGCGATGAGCTTCAACGGCGCCGTGCGATCGGCGGCGCGGTCGACGCGGTAGGCAATCAGCGGCCCGGTGATGATGCGCGCGAATTGCGCGAGCGAGAGGATGATGCCGATCTCAGCACCGGAGAGGCCGCGCTCAACTTCAAGCCAGCGCGGCAAGAAGACGAGGATGACGCCGGTGGTGCCGAACAGCGCCGACATCACCATGGTCACGCGTGCGGCGCGTGTGGAGAAGATCGATTGCGGGGGCGAGTCAGCTCTCACGGGCTTCCGGTAGCACTGGTTTTGTAGGGCGGCGAGACGGCGGAAATGCAATGCTCGCAGCGCGAGCCTTGCACCACGCGCGTGGCCTGCGTAACCCTGGCGGCCATGTACGGACAAACGCCCCCGCCCCGCCGCGACCTCTATCCAGCGATCGAAGCGTATTCCAGCGAGATGCTGAAGGTTTCGGACCTGCACACGATCTACGTAGAGCAAGCCGGCAACCCGAACGGGCGCCCTGCCGTTGCGCTCCATGGCGGACCCGGTGGCGGCTTGTCGCCGGAGATGCGGCGGTTCTTCGATCCGAAGCGCTTTCGTGTGCTGGCGATGGATCAGCGCGGCTGCGGACGTTCGACGCCGCATGCGGAACTGCGTGAGAATACCACCTGGGATCTGGTCGCCGACATTGAGCGGGTGCGCGAGAAGTTTGGCATCGACAAATGGGTCGTGTTCGGCGGCTCGTGGGGTTCGACCTTGGCGCTGGCGTATGCGGCCAAGCACCCGGAGCGCGTCGCGGGCTTGGTGCTGCGTGGGATTTTCCTGCTGCGCAAGAGCGAGATTGACTGGTTCTATCAAGATGGCGCGAGCCACGTTTTTCCCGATGCGTTCGAGCGCTACGCGCAGGCGATCCCGCCGAGCGAGCGCGGCAATTTCTTGGGGGCTTACCATCGGCGGCTGACGTCGCCGGATTGGGCCGAGCGCGTGCGCGCGGCGCGGGCCTGGGCGCGCTGGGAAGGTGAAACGATCTCGATCGCTGGGCCAAGCGCGCTGCCATCGCGGTTCAATGAGGATCGGTTCGTTGAGGCGTTCGCGCGGATCGAGAACCATTACTTTGTGAATGGCGGTTTCTTCGAGAGCGATGGCTGGCTCTTGGAGCAGGCGCCTCGCCTACGCGGCATCCCCTGCCGGATTGCGCAAGGCCGCTACGATATGTGTACGCCGCTGCGCAGCGCCTGGGATTTGAAGCAGCGCTGGCCGGAGGCGGAGCTGGAAGTGATCCACGATGCGGGTCACTCGAGCTTGGAACCAGGTATTGTCGACGCGCTGGTGCGCGCGACAGATTGGATGGCGGATCGCGCTAACTGGTAATTGCAAGCCGCGTGCGGTTCTCGATCCAGTGCTCGCGGGTTTGCGTCCATTCGTCGTTGCTATGATGCTCATATGGCGCGGGCAGCGTGATCGGACCGCGGTTTATTGAGCCAAGCGTTCGCGCCAGCCTTTGCGAGGCCACATTGGCGGGGCGAATGGTATGGATCACACGCGCCTCGCCGCGCTCCAACAGCGCGAAATCCATCGCCGCAGCGGCTGCTTCAAGCGCGTAGCCTTTGCCTTGGAAATGCGGCAGCAGCATCCACCCGATCTCGACACACGGCCAACCGAATGGCTTTGAGGGCCCGAAGCGGCCGACGAGCGCGCCACTTTGCTTTTCCACGGCGCACAGCGGGCCCCACCCCATCAGGCTCCAGTGACCGGCGATGGAAAACATTTCATTCCAGCTGCGGCGCTGATCTTCGTTTGAACCGCTGTTGGCCGTTACGCTCTCGTCATCGCCCATGAGCGGCCAAGAGCTGATGTCTTCAACAATCGGCGCGCGCAGGATCAGGCGTCGTGTTTCAATGAGCATTGAACGCGCGCGCTACCACAGCCACCCGCGCGCGCCGTGTTGGTCGCGGTGCAAGTCGACGCTGAGCACAATCGCGTAGCCGACCATGAGCGTGACCATGGCGGTGCCTCCGAAGCTGATGATTGGCAGCGGGATGCCGACGACGGGCACCAGGCCGATCACCATGGCAGTGTTGATGAAGACATAGCACGCGAGCGTGGCGGCGACGCCGCCGGCGGCGAGTTTGCCGAAGAGCGAACGGGCTTTGTAGGCGACCTGCATGGTCAGCGCCATGAGCGCGCCGAAGAGACCGAGCACAAGTGCGCCGCCAAGCAGGCCAAACTCTTCAACGATCATCGTGAAGATGAAGTCGGTGTGCTTTTCCGGCAGGAAGTCGAGCTGACTTTGCGTGCCCTGCATCCAGCCGCGGCCAAAGAGACCAGCGGAGCCAATGGCGATCTTCGATTGCAGCACGTGATAGCCGGCGCCGAGCGGGTCTTGGGTGATGCCCAAGAAGACGTCGACGCGTTGGCGCTGGTATTCGTGTAAGACACCGAAATACGCGAAGATCGCACCGCCAACGGCGACGATCGCGCCGGCCGCAATGATGCGCCAAAGCAAACCGCCCAGGAACATGATGCAAACGCCGGCGAAGAGGATCATCAGCGAGGTGCCGAGGTCAGGCTGGTGCATGACCAGCGCGACGGGCGCGGCGATCATCAAGAACGGCGGAATGACCCAAAGCACGGTGCCAGTCTTGCGCGGGTCGAGTTGGTGATAATAGCGCGAGAGCGCCAACACGATGCCGACCTTCATCAACTCTGACGGCTGCAGCGAGAGCGGCCCGATATCGAGCCAACGCTGCGCGCCCATGCGCGTTGCGCCGACGAGTTCGACGCCAACAAGTAGAATGAGCGCCACAGCATAGAGCGGGTAAGCGATGGCCAACCAAAAGCGCGCATCGAGAAAAATCGCAGCGACGACCATCACCAGCAAGAGCACGGCGAAGCGGATGCCGTGGGTGAGCGGCATGTCCGTCCAGGCGCCGGACGACACCGAGAAGTGCATCAGCACGCCAATGAAGGCGAGCGCGATCAGAATGGTGATGATGCCCCAATTGAGCTTGGCGAAGCGATCGAAGACCGTGTTGGGGCCGCTGCCGGTGAGAGAAAGCGTCGTCATGCGTTCCTCGCCAGATTCTCTTCGAGTTGCGCCAGGTTCGCGGGCGTGCGGCGCGACGGATCGCGCATTAGCGTCGCGCGCATGATTTCGCGCGCGATCGGACCAGCGACGCCAGAGCCCGCGCCACCATGTTCAACGACGACCGCACACGCATAGCGCGGCTCGTGCCAGGGGCCGAAGCAGCAGAAGAGCGCGTTGTCGCGATAGCGCCACTCGATCGTCGACCAGTGCCGGCCGCGATTGTTGCCGAGCGCGCGGACTTGGGCGGTGCCGGTCTTGCCGGCGATCTGCACCGGTTGCCAGCGGCTGTTCTCAGGCGTCCGCGGCACCATGGCGCCGGTTTCTGGATTGAGAACGAGCTCGAGATTGCCGGCGCGCGTCGCCGTACCGCCGGGTTCGTTACACACGCCGAACATGCCATCGCGCACGCGCGCGAGGTGATCGGCTTCAATGCCGCTCATGTGCGGCGGCTGCGGTGGATCGCCGATGTTCGGCCCTTCGCGAATGAGGCGCGGCTCAACCGCGTAGCCGTTGTTGCCGAGACGCGCGGCCATCACTGCGAGCTGCAGCGGCGTGATGCCCATAGCGCCCTGCCCGATGCCGTAGTTCACGGTGAGGCCGCCCGTCCAACCTTCGTGGCGGTTTTCCTGCCACCACGTCGGATCGGGGATGAGGCCCGCGCGAATGTTGGGCACGTGGATGTTGTTGTAGGCTTGACCCAAGCCGAATTGGCGCGCGACGGCGGCGATGCGCTCAGGGCCGGCGCGAAGCGCAGCCTGATAGAAGAAAACATCGCATGAATGCTTGATGGCGTCGTGCAGATTCACGCGGCCGTGGCGGCTCCAACAGTGGAAGGTACGGCCGCCGTAGAAGAAGCCACCACCGCAGCTGGTCGACCAGTTGTCCTCCATCCCCGCTTGTTTCGCGGCGATGCCGACCATCATCTTGAAGGTTGAGCCCGGCGCGTACACGCCGGTGACCGTCTTATGGTAGAGCGGCTTCTTCTCGTCCTCGTTGTAGGCGCGGAAATCGTTGGTGCCGATGCCGTTGACGAACAGGTTCGGATCAAAGCCCGGCGCCGAGGCCATGACGATGAGGTCGCCGGTGTGGATGTCCATGACGACGGCCGAGCCTGACTGCTCGCCGAAGTTCTGCATCGCAATACGCTGGAGATCGTGATCGAGCGTGAGCACGAGCCCTGCGCCGCGGATCGGCTCGCGGCGTTCACCTTCGTCTTCGCCTTGCTCAACGCCGCGGGCGTTGACGATGACTTTGCGATAACCGGCAGTGCCGTGCAGCGCATCTTCCATCGACGCTTCGAGGCCAGCTTTGCCGACGCGCACGTGCGGATTGCGCAGATAGGTGACGCGCGAGGAGCCTGGTCCCTCTGCTTCGATGACCCGATCTAGGTCGCGTTGGGTGGGCTTTTGCACGTAGCCGATCGGATGACCGTAGACGACGTCATACGGATAGGCGCGGACATCAACCGATTGCGCGACAATGCCGGTGAGTTCGGGCAAGCGCACGTTGATGGCGTTGAACTGTTCCCAGGTCAGGCCGTCTTTCAACGGCTGTGGCTCGTAGCGCGAACCACCGCGGACGCGGATAATGGCGCGACGCGCCCATTCGGCGTCGAGCCCGAGAATCTGGGCAACACGGCCGACCACTTCTTCCATGTTCTCGACGTCGTTTTGAACGACGGCGACTTGGTAATCCTTCGAGGTCTGCGCCAGCACGACGCCGAAGCGATCGTAGATGATACCGCGGGGGGGCGCGATGATGCGGGTGTCAAAGCGGTTTTCGTCGGCAGCATTGCTGTATTCGCGGCTGATGAGGTTGGTCGCTTGTAGCTGCCCCATGCGGAACAGGATTGTGCCAAGCACGCCCGCGCCGATGAATGACATTAAGGTCGCGCGGCGATTGAAGATCACGGTCGCGTCGCGCTTCGGGAGTGTTGAGCCGACGCGCTTGCCACGGTTCATCTGCTTGATTGGCGGCTTCATCGGCGCCCTCCTGGCCGGAGGCTCGGCGAAGCGCTCATGTAGAGCGGGCGCACAATCGGGAAGATGATGGCGGTGATGATCGCGGCTTCAGCGTATGGCAGCACCGAGACATTGCGGCCAAGGCCCACGCGCGCCAGCACGTAAGCGACGCCGATGCTGACGATTGCCGTGCCGATGAAGCCGCCCCAAAGCGAGACGAGGTTCGGCGCCGACATCAGGACGGCGAGAATGCGGCCGACGAGATAGGCCGAGAGATAGATTGCGGCAAAGAGCCCGTATGGGCCACCGGCGAGTTGATCATGCACGAGGCCGAGCACGGCGAGCGTGAGTGGCGCGCGCCAGCCGCTCTCGTCCTCAGCGGCCCAACCATAAGCGGCCCACAACACGGCGAGCGGCAGCGGCGGTTGCGCGAACAGCGGTCCGAGCGGCAACGCAGGAAGGATGACGCTGAGCACCGCGAGCGCGAGCCCCCACGCGCGCAGGACACTCCGGTTCGGCGCGCGCGATGAGAACGTGCTCATTGCGGCGGTGTGGCCGGCGGCTCAGCTGGCGGCGGCGCTTCCTGTTGTGGTTGAGGTTGCGGCGTTTGGTTCTGCTGCGCCGGCGCTTGGTTTTGCGCGGTCTGGCGCGGTCGCTGCTGCTGCGCTGGCGCCGGGCTCGGCGCGGTTGGCGGAGCCGTCATGGTCTCGCGGCCAATCACGGCGACCGAGGACGAAGAGCCAAGCGGCGGTGTCGCACTCGGGTCAGCCGTCGCCTCCGGCGGATCGACCGGGATGAACGGGATAATGCGGACGAAATCGATCGGCTGTTGCGAAGCGGCCAGCGACACGCGCCACGAGCCGTCGCCCTGGCGCTGGGCAACGCCAACGGAAATGCCGCGCGGATAGAGGCCACCGTCGCCGGAAGTGATGACGCGCTCGCCTTCGCGCAAGGATTGCGCGCCGACGATGAAATCCATGCGCGGGGCTTGGAGTTGGTAGGGATAGAGCGAGAGCTCGGGGCGGCGCGTCGCCTGCCCTGCGAGCACGGCCCGGACGCGCGAGCTTTCGCCCATCACCGGAATACGTGAATTGTAGTCGTCTAACATCAGCACGCGCGACGAGTGCTGGCCGACAGAAACAACGCGACCGACGAGGCCGTTCTCATTGACGGCAATGTAGCCGACTTTCACACCGTGGAGGTCGCCCGCATTGGCGACGAGCGTGCGCATGAACGGCCCGCCACTATCGAGCACGAGCTGGGCAGCGATGGAGTTATCGATATCAGCGCCTTCGCCGAATGTGTCCGCCGGCATGCGCAGCAACGCTTCGTAGCGGCGATTGCGCTCAGCCAAGCGCTCTGCGAGATCGCGCCAGGCTTGCAGTTCGCGGTTCTCAGCTTCGAGCTCTTCAATCCGCGCGGCGGAATTCCAGCCGCCAAACAGGCGATCGAAGAAGCCCTCGCCTGCGCGCGCAGGGCCGGTCGCAACACGGCCTGCGGTGGCAGCGCCCTCATCGCCGGTTTGCATCACGATTTCGGTTTGCGGCGTCCGCCCGGCTTGCGTGCCGATTAGAGCCACGGCGCCAATCACCAGGATGACGCCCAGCAACACGCCAGCGGGAACTTTCCTCCCGCCGCCTGCGCGACGCACGCTGCTTCTGCGTCTGGCCACTTATGCCGCCTCTTTGCCGCTTGCGCGCCGGAGCTTCAGACTTCTTCCGTCAACAGACGGCGCGCTTCCTGCGAATTGATGGTTTCGAGCGCGATGCCGCAGCCTTTGACGACGCAGCGCAGCGGATCGTCCGCCACCGATACGCGGATGGAGATACGTTCCTGCAGAACCGTGTCGAGATTACGGAGCAGCGCACCGCCGCCGGTCATCATCAGGCCGTGGTCATAGATATCCGCAGCCAGTTCCGGCGGCATTTGTTCGAAGGCCTGACGCACCGCATCGACGATGCGGGTGACGGGCTCGGCGAGCGCGTCGGCGACCATCGCTTCGGTGACGGTGATTTCCTTCGGCACGCCCGAGAGATTGTCGCGGCCCTTGATCGGCAACGACATGCCCTGCCCGTGATCAGGGGCCTTGGCGGTGCCGATTTCCTTCTTGATGCGCTCGGCGGTGCTATCGCCGATCATCAGGTTTTCCTGACGGCGCAGGTACTGGATGATGGCTTCGTCCATCTTATCGCCAGCTTCGCGGAGCGAGCGCGACCAGACGAGACCGCCAAGCGAGAGCACGGCGATTTCAGTGGTGCCGCCGCCGATGTCGACGACCATGCAGCCCGACGGATCGTCGATCTGCAGGCCAGCGCCGAGCGCCGCAGCCACTGGCTCTTCGATCAACTTCACGCGGCGCGCGCCGGAGGCCTGCGCGCTCTCAAGAATGGTGCGGCGTTCAACCGGCGTTGCGCCTGTGGGAACGCAGATGACGATTTGCGGCGAGATCAACGCAGGACGCGGCAGCACCTTGCGGATGAACTGCTTGATCATCTCTTCCGCGACGTCGAAGTCGGCGATAACGCCGTCGCGCAGCGGACGGATGACTTCCATGTTGCGATGCGTCTTACCGAGCATCGTCTTGGCCTCGGCGCCAACCGCGTAGACGACCTTGCGGCCGCCCTCGTTCACGTAAGCGACCACCGACGGTTCATCGAGAACGATGCCGCGGCCCTTCACGTGAATGAGCGTATTCGCGGTGCCGAGATCAATCGCGAGGTCTGGCGCAACTAGACCGAACATATTGCCGAGCATTCTATGACAACCCTCGCCGCCGAATCAGGCCCTTTGTCGGGCTTAACGCAGCCTTTCTTAACAATCCGGAAGGCGCCCGCTTGAAGGCGGGATAAGGGCGTTGGGGGCGCGTGCGCGGGAACTTTTTGCGAAAGTTCGCGCTCATGCCGACCGACCGCCCCCGTTCGCCGACGAGATGGACTTGCCGTGATTGCAGCGCGTGATGCAAGGGGCGGACCGCAGAACGCCGTTCCATCGCCGCAATTGTTCCGAAAGACACACAATGCCGCCGACTGGTGCGCGTGCTTGCGGGCGCCGGTGCGGCGCCCGATTATTGCAGGGTGGAATTTCCACGAACTGGGCGGGGTAAAGCTTGGTCGGCAAGGCGTTAAGGTTCTTGGCGGCGGCGCTCTTTGTGGCGCTCGCTGGGCCTGCGGCGGCGCAAACGAGCGTCGACGAGGCCGAGCGCGGCATTGTGCGCGTCGTGGTTATCCTCGAAAGCGCCGATGGCCGAATGCTCTACGGGTCCGGCTCGGGGTTCGTGGTCGCGCCAAATTTGGTGGTGACCAATGCACACGTGGTCGCGCCGGCGCGGCAGCGGTCCGAATTTGAACTCGCGGTTGTGCCACCCGAGGGCGAAGGCCTGATCCCGGCGCGGATCATCCGTTACTCACCGAATTCGGAACTGGCGCTGCTGGAATTCATAGGCGGCCCAAGCCTGCCGGCGCTGACGATATCCACCGTTGAGCCGCATGCGGGCGACGGCGTCGTCGCGCTTGGGTATCCGGATGTGGATTACCAGGGCGCAACCGGCGCGGACCTGCTCCGTCCCGCTCCGGCCTCGCGGACCTCCGGGCAGATCTCCTCATTACGGGACACCGCGCCAACCGGCGAGCCGATCCCCTCGATCAACCACCAAGCGGTTATCTCTTCGGGCTCCTCTGGCGGGCCGCTCTTGGACGAATGCGGCCGCGTGATCGGCGTGAACTCCTGGCATGTCTCCGGCGCGGACACGCGCGAGACGCGCGGGGTTTCGACGCGCGCGGGACAATTGCTTGAATTTCTTGATGAGGCGGGCGTCAGCCCGACGCTAAGCGATGAACGTTGCCTCTCCTTCGCTGAGCGCATCGAGAGCGAACGGCAGACGACGATCTCGGCGCTGCAAACACAGAACGAAGAACTGGCCTCGAAGCTCGAGACGGCAGACCGGCTGACGCGCATCGCTGTCGTGATCCTAATTGGCGGCACGCTGGCGCTGTTCGTTGCCGTGTGTGTGCTGGGCGCTGTGGTGCTCTCGCGCCGACGTGGGCAGCAACACCATGCCGAAGCACATCCGAACGGACACGTGCGCGTGCAGACGCCGCACGAGGCTGAGCCGTTCGATCAACCACGTCGGCGCGTCGGCGTGATGACCATCGTCGCGGGCGCTGGCATTGCGGCAATCCTGATCGTGGCGGCAGGCGTCGCGCTGTTGCGCGCCCAAGGCAGTCAGACAGCAGCGATTCCGGACGCTCCGGAATTCAGCGGCTCGATCGCCTGCACGCTGGACCGTGAAGCCAGCGTCGGCGCGCAGGGCGTGGCCGATATGAGCTTCACCGCCTCGGGCCACCTCTGCGTGAACGAGCGCACGTTGTATGCGCCGCTTGGCGACGACACGCCACGCTTCCGGCGCGTGATCGTGCTGGGTGAAGCGCGCGTGATGGACGTGCTGACAATCGATCCGAGCACCGGCGAATTCCGCCGCGAGCGCTACGCGCTGAACGACGAAGATTTCGCGGCGGCGAACCAGGCTGTTGCAGAAAGCGGCGTTGGCCGCGGCTGCGATGGCGACACAGCCGATGTCGCGCGCCGCAACGAAGCGCTGACGCCATTCGCACAAGGGACGCCGCGGCAGCGTCTGGTATGGCGCTGCGAGGCGCGGAACTAGTTCGGCGCGACGCGCCAGACGATGTTGCCGACATCGTCCGCCACGAGAATTGCACCCGTGCGTTCGGTGGCGACGCCCACAGGGCGCCCCTGGGCCTTGTTGTCCTCGGTTAGGAAGCCGGAGAGAAAGTCCTCAGGTGGGCCACTGGGTTGGCCGTTGGCGAACGGCACAAAGGCGACGCGATAGCCGACAAGTTCGGTCCTATTCCATGAGCCATGCTGGCCGACGAAAGCGCCGCCGCGATAGTGCTCAGGCAGAATTGCGCCAGTGTAGAAGTGTAGACCCAGCGAAGCGGTGTGGGCGCCGAGCGCGAAGTCGGGCGCTGTCGGCGCTTGCAGACGGACGTTGGCGGGAATTTCGACACGTTCGTCTCGGTGATCGCCCCAGTAATAATACGGCCAACCGTAGAATGCGCCGTCGCGCACACTGGTGATGTAATCGGGCACGAGATTGTCGCCAAGCATGTCGCGCTCGTTGACTGCGGTCCATAGCGCGCCAGTCGATGGCTCCCAGCTCATGCCGACAGGATTGCGCAGACCGGTCGCGAAGATGCGTGATTGGTTGGTAGCGATATCGTACTCCCAGATCGCGGCGCGCCCCTCTTCCGCTTCGGGACCGTAGTCGGCGATGTTCGAAGCGCTGCCGACGGAGATGTAGATCTTCGATCCATCCGGCGAGGCGATGAGGTTGCGCGTCCAGTGGCCGTTGTCGCCGACGCGATGCGGAAGCTCAAGAATAGTGTCCGGTTGCCCGGGCGCCCGCACCGAGTTCGGCGTGTAGCGGAAGCGCACGAGCGCATCGGTGTTGGCGACATAGAGGTAATCGCCCACCAGCACCATTCCAAACGGCTGGTTCAAGTTTTCCGCAAACACGTGACGCGCATCGACATCGCCGTCGCCATCATTGTCGCGCAGCAGAGTGATGCGATCAGCACTCTCGCCGAGCGCGCCAGCGCCGCGCTGAACGCGATTGCGGATCCAGCCCATGAGGCCGCCGCCTTCTTGCGCTTTGGTCGAGCTTTCAGCCACGAGCACGTCGCCGTTGGGCAGAAGATAGATCCAGCGCGGGTGGTCGAGATTTTCGGCATAGCGCGTGACCGAGAACCCATTTGGCGCGTGCGGCGCGGCGCCATCGGCCCAGCCGATCGCCTCCGCGGTGTTGACCGTCGGCAGCATGCGCTCTTGTGGTTCAGGCAATTGCGGATCGGCGCCGTAGCCGTGTTCGGGCGGCGGGGCGGGCTGACCGCAAGCAGCAAGTGCAAGCGCAGCCGCTACAACAAGCTTTCTCATGGGCAAACGCTAGCGCCGAATGGCTGGCGCGTCGCCTGTCATATTATGGCGCCGCGGCGTTACCCATCGGTTTTGCCGTCGCGGCGCGCGAGCCTGCGCACAATAAGAGCGATGGCCACCGCGACTACAATAGCCAACGCTGCCATCACAGCGGCGGTGACGAACTCACCCTGGAAGGCGTTCATGATGCTATTGCCGAAGAAGGCGACCATCATGGTCTTGGGCAAGACGCCGACTGCAAGGCCGGTGATATAGGCCCAAAAATTCGCGCGCATGGTGCCGAACGCCATGTTGGCGACGATGAACGGCCCGGTAGGGATGAAGCGCACGACAAAGCTGGCGAGCAGCGTGTTCTTGCCCATGAAGCGCGTGAACCGTCCGCCGGTGGCGCCGCCGAAGCGCCGCTGAGTCTGAGCACTGGTCAGGCGGCCGGTGAAGTACGTTGCGACACCGGAGACGATGGTCGCGATCCAGGCGTACCAGAAGCCGACCTCCGCCCCGAACGCCACGACGCACGCAGCGATCAACGCGACTTGCGGCGCACCGACATAGGCGGTCAGAGTAAAGACAAGAATGGTCGCCAGAAGACCCCAATGGCCGCGATTGGCCTCCCCCAGCGTTTCATCAATGAAGCGCTCAATCTCACCGCCGAAGAAGAGGCGCCCGGCGACGAGCAGAACCAGAACAAGCACAACGCTGAGCACGGATAGGATCACCGCTCGCCAGGCGCGTGCGTCCATGCTGTTGACAAAGTCGCGAAGGCCCCCAGCTTCGCTGGCGTCCTCGCCGGGCGGCTCTGGTTGGGTGGCGTCTTCGCTCATTCGGCCCGCCCTGTGGCGCGGCGGGCCGTTTGGGTCAAGCAATCAAGCCCGTTGGGGGCGGCGGCCTAGCAGCGCAGAAAGGTCGAACGCGTGGCTGGCGGCGGCCTTGCGCTTGGGTTTGACCCCCGCCACCTGCGGAATTTCCATGTCGTTCATGCGGGGCTTCAGGCCACGGATGAGGTCTTCCTCGATGCGGCGGCGGTCCACTTCGTCGCGGATCGGCCCCAACACGTAGCGTTCGGTCGCGCCGTAATACCAATAGGCGCGGCCCCATTTCTCGTGCCCGAGCAGCCGCGAGCGCAGGTCGGCGGCTTTGCCGACGTAAAGCGGCTCCATGAAGAAGGCCCAGCGCCGTCGGACAAAAACATAAATGCCGCCAACACCCTCGGGCGGCAGCCCGCGCTTGGTCAGAACGCACTTGAAACGATAGCGGCGGCCACTTTCACCGCGCCAGGAATGCGGTCCGAAGAAGAACATGGGCTCACGCCTCCGATTGAAAGGCGACGCTCAGCCCAGAATCGTAAACGCGACGTTAAGACATTGAGCGCGAGCGCAAAGCGGCGCATTTTGCGGGCATGCCACTTGAAGCTCTCCCTGCCCTGTCGATGCGCGACCGGCGCGCCAGCCCTGAGGCTTTCGCTCGCGCGATGGGTGAAAGTTATGCGCGTTTCGGCTTCGCTGTGGTGCGCGACCATGGACTCGATCAGAGCGTGATCGACCGCGCGCTGCGCGCGACGAAGGATTTCTTCGCACTGCCGGACGACGTGAAGCGGCGCTATAACATCGCCGGCGGCGCAGGCCAGCGCGGCTACATCCCGTTCGGCGTTGAAGCAGCCAAGGGCGCGGACAAAGTCGACCTTAAAGAATTCTGGCACGTCGGGCGCGAGCTCGGCGAAGGTCATCGCTACCGCAAGTACATGCCGCACAATGTGTGGCCGACCGAGATCACAACGTTTCGCGAGGATGTGTACGGGCTCTTCGCCGCGCTCGATGCGCTGGGTTTGGAGTTGCTGGAATCGATCGCGGTGTTCTTGGACCTGCCGCGCGATTTCTTCCGCGAGCCAGTGCGCGATGGAAACTCGATCTTGCGGCTGCTGCACTACCCGCCAACGCCGCCGAATCCGGACGGCGTCCGCGCTGGGGCGCACGAAGATATCAACGTCATCACGCTGTTGTTGGGTGCCGAAGAAGCCGGCCTGCAATTGCTGACGGCCGAGGGCAAGTGGATCGACATAAGTCCGCCGCAAGGCGCGCTGGTCGTGAATGTCGGCGACATGCTGCAGCGGCTGACCAACCATCGCTTGCGTTCGACCACGCATCGTGTCGTGAACCCCGCGCCAGAGCGCGCGCACCTGCCACGCTACTCGATCCCCTTCTTCCTCCACTTCGCACCGGATTATCTGATCGAGACGCTGCCCGGCTGCGTGAGCGCGGAGCACCCGAACCGCTATCCTGCGCCAATTACGGCGCAGGACTTCCTGTTCGAGCGGCTACGCGAAATCAAACTCGCCTGAGCGCGCGCCCCTGTCGGCGTCGTGACTAGGCGGCCTGAAGGGCCTTGGGACTGGCGACAGGAACCGAGAGGCTGAAAGTAGCCCCTTGCCCCAGTTCGCTGGTAACGGTGATCTCGCCTCCCATTGCGTGGGCAAGGTCACGGGCGATCGAAAGACCAAGCCCGGCGCCGCCATAGATTTCACCGATCTGGGCGTTGGCCTGACTGAACGGCTTGAAGAGGTTCTCTTGATCGGCCCTGGCGATGCCGATGCCATCATCAACAATGTCAAACATGACGACGTCGCCGCCTTGGCGCTCTTCAACACGCGTTTTGATCACGACGTTGCCGCGTGGCGCGAACTTAATGGCGTTGCCGATCAGATTAAGCAGGCATTGGCGCAGCCGCACATGATCGGCCACGACATAGTTGGCGGCGGCGCTCGGCTGAACCGTGAGATTGACGTTGGCTGTGCGCGCGGTGGGACGCATGAGGCCGTGCACCTCCGCAACCATGCCGGCGACCGGCAAAACTTCGCGCTTCACAACGATGCGGCCCGCGTCGAGGCGTGATTGATCGAGGATGTCGATCAGCAATTCATTCAGGTGACGAGCTGCCGTGAGGATCCGATCGGCATCGCTGCGCGCTGTCGGAGAGTCCGTTTCTTCTTGGATGATCTCGGCGTAACCGATGATGCCGTTGAGCGGCGTGCGCAGTTCGTGGCCGACTTTGGCGAGGAATTCCGACTTCACGCGGCTAGCTTCCTGCGCCGCTTCTGCGCCCGCCATGACACGGATTTGACGAACAACAAGATGACGCGTGATCCAGATCGTCAGCGCACCGATTCCAAGCAACGCCAAAACCACCGGCCAGATGCGCGCGCGAAACGCAGCAGAACCCGGGTGCACGTTGCGCCAGACAAGCCGGCCAATCGGCGCGCCCGCTGGGTTGGCGACAGGCAGGGAAATCATGTCTCTCCCCACCTGTTCATCAGCCGCGGTGAGATAAAAATTCTCGAGCGACATATACTCGCCCGCCGCGACGAAGCCGGCCGCGTCGATGATCTTTACGACGGCAAGATAATCGTAGCCGCGCAGCGGATTGTAGGTGAGACGATCATCTTCCGGCGTAATCGGAATGACAGCGATGATCAGAAGCTGGTCGCCCAGGCGCGCGTAAACATGCGCGACCGTCTCGGCAGGTGTTGGCGCCCGCGCCAGACGCCGAAGACTTGGCAGGCGCGCGCCAACCTCAGCAGCCAGCACGGCGATCTCACTCGCCTGCGATGCATAGGTTTCACTGGTCCAGCTGTATCGGACCGCGCCACTTTGGCGGAACAGAACTAGGGAATCCGCGACGCTTGAATAGAAATTGCCTTCGATCCATTCGGGATTCCAGCGGACGCTAATGTTCTCGAACGCCGCATCCCAGTTCGCGTAGTCCAGACCGACGGCGCCCATCATGTGCGCTCTGCTCTCAAGCCCATTCTGCACGAGCGTCGCGCTGTTGCGCTCGAACGCACGATCCTGATCTCGGGCCAGCTGGAGAAAAACGAGGACCGCGAGGGTGATGGTCACCGCAACGAGCGCAGCGATAGGCGCGCCGACGCCCAGCCAGGCGCGGCGCACCTCTGGTGCAGCTGCGGTTGCAGTCTTCGGCATCGACGACCCACACACCCTTATCCCGGGCGTTCGGCCGATATTTCACCGGATCATGTTTCGGAACCGTTGAAGCGCTGCGCGCAACGAGGTTTATGAAACGTGAAGTGCATGCCTTGTGGTTAGCGGGGATTAGCGTATGCGCCGCGCCTCTTGCGATTGCGCGGCGCGACTACTCACTGCGGCAGCGGGCTATTGATCCAGCGAACCGAGCGCAATGCGCAGGAATTCCGCATCCGACCATTGTGGCTCACGGCGGCGACGCATGAGCGCTTGCACAATGCCGCTGGCCTGCCGGGCAATGACGAGATCAAGCGCGGGTATGAGATAGAGCCGCTGATTGCCTGCGCCGGCCGCCATTGAAATGCCGCCAAAGCGCTCAGACATCGTGGTGTCGATTTCAATCCCTGCATTGCGGCCAGGCGCAACGAGGCCATCACGCAAGAGCCAGAACGACAAGCCATAGCCCGGATTTGCGCGGGTGCCGTTGAAGCATTCGCTGAGTGCGCCTGCATCCACCCTGCCCTCGCCACCTTGCAGCACGAACCAGCCGAAACGCGCCCAGTCGCGCGCCTTGAGGCCAGCGCCGGACGGCATGTGCGGCATGCCGTCCGCGCCGCGGCGCCAGTGCGTCGGCACGATGTCGAGCGGTGCCAGGATGCGGCGCACGAGGTAGTCGAGCGGATCGCCGTTCGTCTTGCGGCGGATGATTTCGCCGAAAATTTGGAACGGCGATGGGCCGTAGGCGAAGCGCTCTCCTGGGGCCGCCTCAGGCTGCTGCGCAACGGCGTCCGCGTACGCGGGCGGCCTGGCAATCGGCCCGCCGCTAATGCCGCTGGTGAGCGAGAGAATGTGTCGGATGGTGATGCTGCGGCGCGTGTCGTTGCGCCATTCCGTCAATGTATCGGCGGCGCGTTCATCCCACGAAGAAATCAGACCGTCTTGGATGGCGGCGGCGCACATCACGCCTGTGAAGCTCTTGGTTCCGCTCGCCAATTCCCAGCCGCGCAGAGGGCCGCCTTCGTTTGGATAATCGGCAAAGATCACCTCGCCGCGCCGCATAACGAGCAGTGAGACACCGCGGCGCTCCGCCGAATACGCGGCGGCGGCGTTGAAGTTGAAGGCTTGCGCGGCGGCCGGTGCGGCAAGGCACGCGGCAGCGCCTGCGGCAAGAAGCGTGCGGCGGTTCATGGGCATCATACGTGACAAACGCACGATCGGGCGCGATCCGTCGCTACGCCGCCTCGAAACGAATGCCAGTCATGCGCTCACTCAGCGCCCAGAGCTTGTCAGCAAGCAAAGGGTCTATCGCCCATGGACGGACGCCGTCGAAATGCTTGTAATCCGGCGGGACGAGTTTGGCGATGTCGCAATCTTCGCAGTAGACGCCGCCCATGCCATCGAGCTGCGCGTTTGTCGCGCACCAGACGCTGGTGGCGGCGCCTTGGCTCGGTGTCTTGAAACGCTCGTCAACTTTACCGTGCTCATCGATCCAGCCCATGGCGCGCTTTTCTTCTTCGGGCATGTAGCGCTGCAGGTCGGTCATGATGCCGCCGGGGTGGACGGCGAAAGCCCGAACGTTGTGCGCCTCACCGCGCTTGTCGAGACCAATGGCAAAGAGCGCGTTCGCGGACTTGGCGCGCCCGTAGGACATCCACTTGTTGTATTCATTACGCTCGAAGTTCGGATCTTCCAGATCGGGCGGACAAATCCGGTGACCGATTGAGCTGAGCGAAACCACGCGCGCGCCGTTGGCGGCCTTGAGCGCGGGCCAAAGGCGCGCAGTGAGCTGGAAGTGGCCGAGATGGTTTGTCGCGAACTGCGCTTCGTAGCCACGCGCGTCGCGCATTAGGGGCGAGGCCATGATGGCGGCGTTGTTGATCAGAATGTCGAGCTTCTTGGTGCGCGAAAGAAAACCGCCAGCGAAGGCGTCGATGCTCTTCGGATCGGCGAGATCGAGCGCGGCTTGCTCGACATTGGCGATGCCGACGAGCGCTTGCTGGGCTTTCTCGGCGGAGCGCGCCGGGACAATGACGATGGCGCCGGCGCCGGCAAGCGCCTTTGCGGTTTCGAGACCTAGCCCCGAATAGCCGCCAGTGACGATGGCGACTTTGCCGGTGAGATCGCGGCCGCCTGTTGCGTCGCGCGCCTCTGTACGCATGCCGTAGCCGGAATTGATCGGTTTTTGCTCGGTGGCCATGCGCGTCTCCCTTTTCGCGAAGGCTAGCGCTGCAGGCGCCTCAGCGCCAGGGGCTATCGGCGTCGCTGATCTTCAGCGGATCGTGACCCCAGTTCATTAGGGCGTAGCGCCATCTTGAAGTCTCACGATTTGCGCGCGGCGCCAGTGTTACCTGACGGCGAATGAAGTTCACCACACGGCGCATGTGCTTGATGTCATCACCGTTCGGCGTGCGCTTGATGCGCAACAGTTGGATTGTACGCTCGCCCGCCTTGACCCCAACGGAGATGCCGTCACCAGAATCCTGACCGACAGAGGCTGAGGCATCGGTCTTGTGCCAGTCGGCGATTTCGCGCGGCGTCATGTTGACGATCTGCGCGAAGGCGGACCGGACCTCGGCGTCGGAAGCTCTTCGTTTCATTGCCGCGGCGGGTAGATCTCATTGAAACGTTCCCAGAGCGGTTTGCGATCCGGCGGCGCCCCATCAATGACGAGCGCGTCGGGCGCGAACACAACATCGGGCTGCGCACGCGCCGCCCAGATGTGTGAGGTCGGAACGAACCAGGTCGGATCATCAAGCGTGCCAGCGGCGAAGAAGACCAGATCCGTCGATCCCGCGGGGGTGTGCCAAAGGCGTGTGCCGCATTTTGCGCAGCGATGGATGTCCACGCTGCGACCGGAGTCAGCGATCTTGCGGTGGTAGGCGGTTTCGCCGGTGAAGCTGAACGCCTCGCCGCGCGACTGGACGACGGCGAAGTAGGATGACCCGGAGAGTTTCTTGCAATCGGTGCAATGACAGGCGTTCAACGCAAGTGGGCGCGCTTTATAAGAATAACGCACCGCGCCGCAGAGGCAGCCGCCAACATATGGCGCGTCGGGCAAGGGCGGGCGGTTCACGGCTTCACCGGCTTGACGGAACTGGCGGCTTGTTTGGCGCGGGCGCGGGCTTCGTCCGTGTCTTTGCCGCGCGCGGCCGCGACACCCATGCGGCGTTTGTTGAAGCTCTCGGGTTTGCCGAAGAGACGGATATCGGTTTCGGGCACATCGAGGGCCTCAGTTAGACCGTCGAAGGCAATGCCTTGCGCCTCCATGCCGCCATATATGACGGCGCTGGCGCCTGGCGCGCGGAGTGACGTGTCAACGGGCAAGCCCAGGATCGCGCGGGCGTGGAGCGCGAATTCACTCTGCACTTGAGAGACCAGCGTCACGAGGCCGGTGTCGTGTGGGCGTGGGGAGACTTCGCTGAACCAGACATTGTCGCCTTTGACAAAGAGCTCGACGCCAAAGATGCCGTGGCCGCCGAGCGCGCTGGTGACTTTGCCTGCGAGGTCTTGCGCGGCGGCGAGCGCTTTCGGGCTCATCGCTTGCGGCTGCCAGCTTTCGACGTAGTCGCCATCGACTTGGACGTGGCCGATCGGTTCGCAGAAATGCGTGCCGCTGGCCGCGCGGACGGTGAGCAGCGTGATTTCGAAATCGAACATCACCTGCCCTTCGACGATCACGCGCGGCTGCTTCACGCGGCCAGCGGACATGGCGTAGTCCCAGGCGGGCGCGACATCGGCGGCGGACTTGAGGCGGCTCTGGCCTTTGCCGGAGGAGGACATCACCGGCTTCACAAAATTTGGGAAGCCGATGCGCTGCGTCGCCGCTTGCAGCTCTTCGAGCGATGACGCGAACTCGTAGGGTGACGTGGGCAGCTTCAACTCTTCGGCGGCGAGCTTGCGGATGCGCTCGCGGTTCATGGTGTAGTGCGCGGCTTTTGCCGTGGGGATCACGACGGCGAGTTTATCTTCTTCGATACGGACAAGCTCATCGGTGGCAATGGCTTCGATCTCCGGCACGAGGAGATGCGGGCGCTCTTGCTCGACAAGCGCGCGCAAAGTCTTCGCGTCAGTCATGTCGATGACGTGAGCGCGATGTGCGACCTGCTGCGCAGGCGCGCCCGCGTAGCGATCGACGACGACCGTCTCCACACCCAAGCGCTGCAGCTCGATGACGACTTCCTTGCCCAACTCGCCACCGCCCAAGAGCATCACTCTGAGTGCGGACGGAGAATTGGGCGTGCCGATGCGAGTCATGTGCGAAATCTAGCGCCTCGGCGGCGGCGCACAAGCGCGGCGCGATTTGCGCTCTCTGCCATATCGGGTTAGGCCCTTCTCATGACTCCCCCGCCCGCCATCTCACTGCGCGGCGTGCGCAAGAGTTTCGACAGCGGCAAGACGTTCGCGGTCGATGACGTTTCGCTCGACATCGCGCCAGGCGAGTTCCTCGCCATCATCGGTGGCTCCGGCTCGGGCAAGACGACGACGCTGCGCATGATCAACCGCCTGATCGAGCCGGACGCGGGCGAGGTGCTGATCGAAGGCGAATCCGTTGCCGCGCTGCCGGGCCACGCGCTACGCCGCCGCATGGGCTACGTGATCCAGGGCGTCGGCCTCTTTCCCCATCTCACCATAGCCGAGAACATCGCGATCACGCCGAAATTGCTCGATTGGCCGCGCCAAAAGATCGACGCCCGGGTCAACGCATTGCTCGATCTGGTGGAGCTCCCCGCGGCCGAGTACGCCCAGCGTATGCCAGCCGCGCTCTCCGGAGGGCAGCGCCAGCGTATCGGCGTTGCCCGCGCACTCGCCGCCAAACCGCACATTGTGCTGATGGACGAACCGTTCGGTGCACTCGATCCTCTGACGCGCGACACGCTGACCGAGGCTTACCGCAAGCTCCACGATCAACTCGGCGTCACCAGCGTCATGATCACGCATGACGTGCAAGAGGCGCTGCTGATGGCCGATCGCCTGGCGGTTATGGCCGATGGCAAACTGCTCGCCCTTGGCACGCCGCAAGAGCTAGCGCAAAGCGGTCTTGATGCGCGCGTGCGTGCGCTGCTGGACATGCCGCGTCGGCAAGCGCGGCGCGTGCGCGATCGATTGGCCGACGCTAATGGATGACCGTTTGACCGCGGCATGGAGCCGGCTGCCCGACTATCTCTCCCAGCATGTGATCCTAAGCGCGTGTGCGCTTCTGCTGGGCTTGGCCATCAGCTTGCCGCTCGCCATCACCGCGCAACGCAACGCGGTCATCCGCTGGCCGGTGCTGACTGTGGCGAGCGTGATCCAGACCATTCCCTCACTCGCCCTGCTGGCGCTCTTCTATCCGCTGCTGCTCGCTCTTTCTGCCGCGACGAGCGGCTTCGGGCTCCAATTTTCGGCGCTCGGCTTTCTGCCCTCGCTGCTCGCGCTGACGCTCTATTCGATGCTGCCGATCATCCGAAACACCGTGGCCGGGCTCTCGGGTGTCGACGCTGACGTGCTGGAAGCGGCGCGCGGCGTCGGCATGACGCCAAACCAGCGCCTTGCGCAAGTTGAGCTGCCGCTGGCCGCGCCAGTGATCATGGCTGGTGTGCGCACGGCGGCAGTGTGGACCATAGGCACCGCCACGCTCTCGACCCCAGTGGGTCAAACCAGCCTCGGCAACTACATCTTCACCGGCCTACAGACTGAGAATTGGGTGTTTGTGTTGTTCGGCTGCGGCGCGGCCGCAACGCTGGCGCTGATCGTGGATCAATTGCTCGGCTTGATCGAGAGCGGCGTCGCGCAGCGTAATCGCCGGCGCGTTCTGATCGGCGTCGCCGCGCTTGCGGTCGGCGTCGCTGCGGCGATCGCGCCTAGTTTCGTTTCCGCGCGCGCGACCTATTCCATCGGCGCCAAGGGCTTCACTGAACAATACATCCTCGCTTATCTCGTCCGCGACGAATTGGAGGAGCACGGCCTCGTTGGCCGCCGACGCGCGGGACTGGGCTCCGGTGTCGTGTTCCGCGCTTTGGCCGCTAGCGAGATCGATGTGTACGTCGACTATTCCGGCACCATCTGGAGCACGCAAATGGGCCGCACCGACCAACCCGGCCGCGAGCAAATCCTAAGTGAAATGACGACCTGGCTGCACGAGGAGCACGGCATTGTGGCGCTTGGCTCGCTAGGGTTTGAGAACGCCTATGCGCTGGCGATGCGACGCGCGCGCGCGGAAGAATTGGGCGTACGCTCGATCTCTGACCTCGTTCGCGTCGCGCCGCAATTGCGCATTGGCGGCGATTTCGAGTTCTTTGGCAGACCGGAATGGGCCGCGCTAAGCGACGCCTATCGCCTGCGCTTCGCCAACCAGCGCGAGTATCAATCCACTTTCATGTATCGCGCCGTCGCCGATGGCGCGGTCGATGTCATCTCCGCCTTCTCCAGCGATGGGCGCATTGCGGCGCTCGATCTCGTTATTCTTGAAGACGATCGCGGCGCTATCCCGCCGTATGACGCGGTGCTACTAGTCTCGCCCGCGCGCGCCAACGACGAGACGTTCCTGGCCGCGCTGCGTCCGCTGGTGAACGCAATCCCGGTGGAGGCGATGCGAGAAGCAAGCCTCTTGGTCGATCGCGAAGAGAACAAGCGCAGCGTACGCGAAGCGGCGCGTTTCCTGGCTGAGGAAACGGGGCTGGATTAGATTTTCCTCAGGAGCGGCGTTGGCCGAGCCACGCTAGTCTGCCTTGGCGTAGTGCGCCAACTGGTCGGCGTGAGCCTTCGTGAAGGCGGGGCGCGACGTACCGCGTTCAACATAGGCCTTGCAGAGCGGCGCGCCCTCAAGGCCCTTGAAGCGATCGATGAGGCGCAGCACGTCGACCATCAGAATGTCGGCGATTGAGAATTGGCCAGCGGCGAGCCATTCGCGCTGGGACAGCACAGTCTCAATGCGGGTCACGCGCAGGTTTCGGACGAAATTGTCGAAGAAGTCGAACATCTGGCCTTCAGCCTGCCCCATGAAATGGAAGATCGACCACGGGACGCTAGCCATCTCCGTCGAGTTCAGCGCGGCGAACACCCACTCGATCGTCTCACTTCGGCCTTTCTCATCTCGCGGCATGAGCTTTTCGCTCTTCTCGCCGAGGTGCAAGAGGATGGCGCCGGTCTCGAAGATGCTGAGATCGCCATCAATGAGCCATGGCACTTGGGCGAAGGGTTGATGGGCGTAGTGCTTGGGACCGCGATCCTTGAACGGCGTTGCCTCGACCCGGTACGGCAACCCCGCCTCTTCACACGCCCAGCGAATCCGCAGATCGCGCACGAAACCGCGCGGCGCTTCAGGAACCCAATCGTAGGTGGTGATGACGAGTTCGCTCATGTGCCTCTCCGCTTCTCTGTTGCCGCTTTCGACCGCTATCCTGGACGTGCGCAGCTCGGTCGGGATAACGAAGAATTACTTCTCCAGCATCGCACGCACGGCGCGACCTGCTTCTTCTATCGGATGCGCGGCCGCGGCTTCGCGAAGCTTCGCCAAGCTGGGGCCGCCTGCTCTGTGTTCCGCCATCCACTGCTCTGCGAACCTGCCGGACTGTACGTCGGCCATCACGGCGCGCATCGCGTCCTTCACGTGTTCATCAATGATGCGCGGGCCGGCGATGTATTCGCCGTATTCGGCGGTGTTGGAGATGGCGAGGTGCATGCCGGCAATGCCGCGCTCATGGATGAGATCGGACAATAGTTTCACCTCATGCAGGCAATCGAAGTACGCGAGCTCCGGCGGTGTCCCCGCCTCCACCTGGACTTCCCAAGCGGTGCGGATGAGATGTGTGAGGCCGCCGCAGAGAACGACCTGCTCGCAATAGAGATCACCTTCGGTTTCGATTTTAAACGTCGACGGGATCATGCCGGCGCGGCCGCAGCCGATCGCGGCGCCGTATGAGTATGCGAGCGCTTCGGCGCCGCCAGTGTCGTTGGCGACAGCGACGATCGCCGGCAAGCCGCCGCCGCGCGTGAACGCCTCCCGCAACGCTTTGCCAGGCCCCTTGGGCGCGACCATGACAACGTCGATATCAGCTGGCGGCTTGATGAAGCCGAAGTGATAGGCAAAGCCGTGGACAAAAATGAGTGTTTGCCCAGCGCGCAGATGCGGTGCGATCTCGGCGGTATAGAGATCGGGCATCACCTCATCCGGCGCGCACATGACGAGGACGTCGGCGGTTTGCGCCGCTTCGGCGACGGAGATCGGCGCAAAGCCATCGCGCTGGGCGTCAGCCGCGCGACGTGCGGTCTTGTGCAGCCCAACAACAACGTCAACGCCGCTGTCGCGGAGGTTCAGCGCGTGAGCATGACCCTGGGCGCCGTAGCCAATCACGGCAACGCGCTTGGCCTTGATAAGAGACGCATCAGCGTCGCGTTCATAGAGGACGCGCATGAGATTCCCTTGTTTCGCTTGCGTCTCTAGCCTCTGCGCCACACATAGGGAAAGAGGAGAGGTGCGATGGCGACGGCGGCTGAGATTGTCCGGTTCTGGCGCGATGCGGGCCACAAAGCCTGGTTCACCAAGGACGAGACTTTCGATGGGCGTTGCCGCGCCTTCGAGGTGGAACACCACGCGGCGGCGCGCGGCGAGTTAAAACACTGGGAGCAGGACGCCGAAGGCGCGCTGGCGCTGCTGATCCTGCTTGATCAATTACCGCGAAACATCTTCCGGGGCTCACCGCACGCGTTCGCGACCGATGGCCTGGCGCAGGCCGTGGCGTCGCGTGCGATCGAGCGACAATTCGATACAGCGACTGACACCGACATGCGGCTCTTCTTCTACATGCCGTTCGAGCACGCAGAAGACTTGGCGCTACAGGAGCGTTGCGTGCACCTCTTCACGAACTTGGGCGACGCAAACTATTTGAAGTACGCAATCCTGCATCGCGACATTATCGCCCGCTTCGGCCGCTTCCCGCATCGCAACGCAATCCTAGGCCGCAAGAGCACTCCGGAAGAGCTGCAGTTCTTGGCGGATGGCGGGTTTGCGGGTTAGTTACCTGATCGGCGCATCGAACGAATAGCGCCAATTGCCTTCGACATCGCGGGTCCAGATCGAGACATAGCGCCCTGGCGTGCGCGCGCCATCAGGCGCGGTGTATGTGGATGTGCCCCACGTCCAACCCATGTCGCCGCGCGAGGAGACACGACCTGTCTCCGGCGCCCATTGCAGGCGCGCCGTCGCAGGCCAAGATTGGTAGTTCGCGGCGATGCCGGCGCGCCCCGTGAGCGTCGCTTCGCTCGTGACGATGAGCGCATCCTCGGCCGCGTAGCGATTGAACGCGGCCGGCACGCCTTCGGCTTGCGCCATGGCGTTGAACGCGCGGTCAGCCTCGAGCAATTCGGCAACAGCGGCGCCTGCGAGTTCCTCCTCCGTGCGTGAGCCGGCGATTTCCGAGAGACGGAGCGTAAGGCGGCCTGCCGCGTCCGTGGTGGCGACACAGTTGCGCGCTAGGCTGGTTGCGCGGCCGCCGGTTGAGATTTCGAGATAGGCGCGTTCGCCGTTCGAGCACGAAGCGTCACTGTCGCCACCAAGCGAACCGGAAATGCTTGCGACGGCGCGGATAAGCGTTGCGAGCTCGGCGCGCTGTGCGGGCGTCACCTGCGTGACACGCGGCGCATCCCCTCCCCAAAGCCACCAGCCAGTGGACGGATGACCGGTGAACCGCCGCAAATAGAGCGTCCCCATGTCGCCACGAAGATCGTAGCGAATGACACGCCCGACACCGCCATTGGGCGACGAGATCGTGATGCGTATCGCAGTGTCGATGCCGTCGGCCGTGATCATGGCGCGGCCGCCAGTCGTCGGGGCCACGTCTGACGACAGCATCGCTTGCGCCCATTGTGGCGCGCGCAGCGAGAGGTTTTGCGCGGATGCCGGCAATGCCAGCATGAGCATCATGGCGCTTGCGGCGAGCGCGCGAAGTGTCGTCATAGATTCTCCCCCGAGGATCTCTTCTTGGGAAGCTTAGAGCGCCTGAAGCGGTACCGAAAGCCTTAGTGCTGAGGCCTGTCGCGGACAGGTTGACCGTCGCGCAACACCCATTGGGCGGTTCCTGCGACACGATCGATCTCCGTCTGCAACTCGCGCACGCTTTGGGGCATTCCCGCGCCCGTGCCGCCGTAATCCACAACGGTCTTGGTTTGGCCATTGCGGGTGAGCCGCACTGTGTAGGTTGGGAGATCGCTGACCTCGGCGCGATACGCATCGCGCAGATTGCTAAATCCGATTTCATCAAAGCGCGCGACAAGACGCGCTACGTCTTCACGGGAAATCGTCGCCCTCCGTTCGCCGACAACATTGACGAAACGGCGACCTTCGTAGCGCACTTGGCCCTCGCCGTTGATGGTAACGGTGTAATCCGGGCAGTAGCCGAAACACACGCCGCGTGTGAGACGAATTTCGACGTTGCTCATGGTCACGGGCTCCGCAGGCGCCTCGACGGGCGCGCACGCCGTCATCGCAAAAGCGCCAAAGGTCGCAATCAGAAGGCGGCGAATAAACATTCTCAATCCTCAGCGGCTTTGGCGCGCAATCTTCTCGCGCTTGGCGATCCACTCTGCATCGCGGCGCTGCAGAAGATAGCCAGGATACAAACTCTCAAGCGCCTCACCTAGCTCCGCCGACAAGGTGTAGGCGGACGTCTTGTCATCCTGACGACCAACAGCGAGGCGGCGGAGCATCTGACCGCGACGGCGTGGATCAATAGCATTCTGTGCTTCGGAGACGAGCAGACGTCGGCATTTGGTCAGAAATTCGGCGGCGTCGGTGTCGGGTTGCGTCACACCGCTATCCATGCGGCCGATGCGCGTGGAGGCAAAAACAACGGCGTCGAGGATCGGCGGACGGTAGCCTTGGAACGCAACTTCCTTGTCGCGACCATGGGTCTCGGGGGATTCATTCGGGAAGAAGAGGCGGCCGCGATCGGCGATCGACGAAAGCGTCTGGCACGCTTCGAACGCCATGCGGCGGGTTTCGTCGGCACTGTAGTTGACGCCGCGGCCGCGTGCGATTGCAGCGGCTTGCGAGACTTCATCGATCGCTTCGTGCGCCCAAGAGATGACTTCGGCATCCATCTCCGCGCGGAGCGTTTCGTACTGCAATTCGGTTTGGCGGCGCACCACCAACCAGTTCAACCCGAACGAGACGACCGCGATCACCGCCGACACGACAGCGACCCACTCATTCACACCCCAAGTCATAGGACTTTCCCCGCTAAGACGTTCATGGCGACGCGTACGCGCTCCTCCAAGGACAAATCTACAACACGCGGCCAATCTGGCATTTGATTGGCGATCCAGGTGAACTGGCGCTTGGCGTAGCGGCGTGTGTCGCGCTGGCCGATTTCCGTCGCCGCGGCCAGTGTGATCTCGCCGCGCAGATAGGCGCTGAGCGCGGGTGCGCCGTGGGCTTTTATGGCGGGCAGCGTGGGATCGAGGCTGCGCGCGGCGAAGGCGCGGACTTCTTCGAGCGCGCCCTGCTCCAGCATTTTTTCGAAGCGCGTGTTGATTGCGGCATACAGCGCTTCGCGACCGGGTGACAGTACGAGGCCGCGCCATTCTTTGGCGGCGAGTGCAGGCTTTGTGTTGGCCTGGAAGGATGTGATGCTCTCGCCGGTGGTTTCGATCACTTCGAGCGCGCGAATGATGCGCGGCGTGTCGTTGGGTTCGAGGCGCGCGGCGGTTTGCGGGTCAAGCTGCGCGAGCGCGGCGTGAAGCGCGGGCGCGCCCTCTTTCGCGGCGCGTTCGGTGAGCGCTGCGCGGAGTTCTGGATCGATGCTTGGCATTTCAGCCAAACCTTGGGTCAGCGCTTTGAAATAAAGCCCGGTGCCGCCGACGAGGATCGAGATATTGTCACGCGCGCGGATGTCGCTGATCGCAGCGAGTGCGTCGCTCAACCAGCGACCTGTGGAATAGCGCTCGGCGGCATCGATATGGCCATACAGGTGATGCGGCGCCTGAGCTTCCTCCTCCAGCGACGGGCGCGCCGTGAGAATGCGGAAGTCGCGATAGACCTGCATGCTGTCGGCATTGATGATTTCGCCGCCGATACGCTCGGCAAGCGCCAGCGCCAGGGCGGATTTGCCGCTGGCGGTTGGTCCCATGATCAAGAGCGCAGGCTTCATCTTGGATGCAGTAGCGCAAGCGCGGGCCCTGCCCTAGAGGGTTAGCGCAATGACCGCCCACGCACTCGTTTTCGTCGCCTCACCGGAGGATAAGCCTGCCTATCGCGAGGCGCTCTTGATGCTAGGGCGGGTGGCGTTGAACCGCAAACTGCCGCCACCGGAAGTACTTTCGGGCTGGGAAAGCGCGCAGTGGATTTATGAGAGCGTCGATAGCGAATTGCGGCAAGAGGCAGCGGCGGCTGTGGCGGAGATGCCGGTGGATTGGGCGCTCGTGCCGGTTGCAGGCCGGCGCAAGAAACTCCTCATCGCCGACATGGATTCGACAATCATCAATGTAGAATGCCTCGATGAGCTGGCGGACTTCGCCGGCATCAAGGCGGAAATCGCGGCGATCACGGAACGCGCGATGCGAGGCGAGTTGGAGTTCGAACCGGCATTGCGCGAGCGGGTCGGCAAGCTGAAGGGCTTGGCGCTGGATGCATTGAAGAAGACGTACGACGAGCGTGTGCGCTTGAACCCGGGCGCGGCGACGTTTGTGAAGACGATGGCGGCGCATGGTGCGCGCTGCGTTCTGGTGTCGGGCGGGTTTGCATTCTTCACGTCCCGCGTTGCAGACGCCGCAGGCTTTCACGCCAACCGGGCGAACGTGCTGATCGATGATGGCGCAGTGCTGACCGGCGAAGTGCAAGAGCCAATCCTGGGGTGCAAGGCCAAGCTTGAAGCGATGCGCGCGGAAGCGGCGGGGCTGAAGATCAACGACAAGGACGTGCTGGCGATCGGCGATGGCGCCAATGATCTCGATATGATCAAGGCGGCGGGACTCGGTATTGCGTATCGCGCCAAGCCGTTGGTTGCGGCTGAGGCGAGCGCAAAGATCGATTACATGAGTTTGGAAGCGGCCCTATTCTTCCAAGGGTATCGGCGGGCGGAGTTTGTGCAATGAAGCGCTTGATGATTGCTGCGGCTGCCCTGTTGACGTGCGCGTGCACGCCGCCAGCGACGGAGGAAGTCACCGAAAACCCTGCTGAGCCTGCCCTGCCCGGCGTCACGCTGCCGGTGGCGGATCAGGCAGGCAACCGCATGGAAGAGCTAACGCAAAACGGCGGGCGTTGGTGCACAGCCGATGGCGCCTGGTGTGCCACACCGGATACCGTCAGCGTTGCGCTGACGCACAACGGCGAGAGCGCCGGCACGATCGCAATCGGCGAACCGCAAGAAGGCCAAAGCACAATGTTCTGGCCGGTGATCGTACGCGTTGGGCGAAACGACGAGAGCGCGCTCCTTGGCGTCTCTTCCGCCACAAGCACGATGTATTCCGGTGGCGGCGGGAATGCCAGTCAGCTCGTTCTCTATTCGGTAGAAGCAGGCGTCGTGCACGAAGCGGTCCGCATGCCATTGAGCGCCTCTTCGACCGTGCGCGCTTGCTTCGATGAGGGCGATGAAGCGCAACGCGCCGGCGCTTGTCATGATGAATATCGCTTCGTGACACGGATCAGCTTGGATGAGGGCGTCGCAGAGGGTGCGCCTCGGATCATGTTGGAGACGGCGGCAGGCTCGTATCCAGGGCGCGTGACGCGCGATGCGGATTCACTTGAGGCGCCGGCGTTGACAGAGGCCGACTTGGTTTGGGCGCAGGACCCAATCTGCTCCTATCGCCGCACATATTCACGCGGTGCTGACGGCCTATATGTGCCTGACCAACCGCTGCCGCCCTGCTCGGATTATCTGGAGCCCTGATTGAGTCTTCCGCGTAAGCCACGCGCCGTCATCTTCGACCTTGACGGCACGCTGATCGATTCCGAGGCGCTGGTGAAGGACGCGCATTTCGCCGCCTGCGCAGAACTTGGCGTGACGATGACGGATGCGCAATTTTTGGCGCTTGTTGGCATGCATCGCGAAGCAAACGACCTGCAACTCAAAGCCTATTACGGCGAAGACTTTCCGCTGGAGCAGTTCATCGCTCTGACGCGAGCGCATGTGGGTGATCGCGTCGCGCCGTTGAAGACGGGCGCGGTGGAGCTGATGGACGAACTCGACGCTCGCGCCCTTCCCTTTGGGCTAGCGACATCGTCGCGGCGGCCATGGGTCGATCGGCATTTTGCCGCGTACGCGCTGACGCCGCGTTTTCGCGCCGTGGTGACGCGGCAGGATGTGGTTGAAGGCAAGCCACATCCGGAGCCCTACCTGCACACTTCGAAACTGCTCGGCTTCGCACCAGGTGAGGTGCTGGCGCTCGAAGATTCTTATGCGGGCGTGAGTTCCGCGCACGCCGCCGGATGCATGACAGTAATGGTGCCGGATCTGCTGGCGGCGAATGACGCTATGCACGCGAAGGCGCTGGTCGTTACGTCGCTCAACGACGTTCGCGCGCTGATCTAGCTGCGCGCCTGCAGCCGGCGATAGGTGACAGCGCCGTCGCGGTTGATGCGGGCGACGATGGCGTGCTCGCCAATGGCGGCGCGCCCGGCGATGGCGCGGGCTGCTGCGATCGTGTCGGTTCTGGCAGGTCCGATGGCCTCGATGACATCGCCGGGGCGAAGCACGCCCTCATTTTCGGCGCCAATATCGACAGCCAAAACAACGATGCCCTGCACGTTGGGTTCAATCTGGAATTCTTCACGCAGGCTCGCGTCGAGTTCAGAGAGCGCGATGCCGAAAATACGGCCGCCGCGCGGGCCGCCGTCACGGCGCGGCGCTTCGCCGCTTTCTCCACGCGCAACGCGGGCCCCGCCAGCTGTTTCCTCGAGCCGCTCGATATTGGCCGTGATCTCCATGCGGCGGCCTTCGCGAATAATGTCGATGGTCGCGGTCGTGCCGACTTGCGCCTCACCAACGAGACGCGTCAGCGCTCGGCTATCGGGAATGTCGCGGCCATTGAAACGGAGAACGATGTCGCCCGCTCGCAATCCTGCACGCGCGGCGGGTCCGTTTGGCGTGATACGGGTGACAACGGCGCCGCTAGCGCCATCGTGGCCCGCGCGATCGGCGATGGCGCGGGTGACGTTGGCAAGGCGCACACCGAGCCAACCCCGCCGCGTTTCACCGTAGCGGACAATTTGCTCCACAACAGGACGCACGATCGAGGTCGGAGTGGCAAAGCCAACACCGACACTCGCACCGGTCGGCGACACAATCGCTGTGTTGACGCCGATGACTTCACCATCGGTGTTGAACAGCGGACCGCCGGAATTGCCGCGATTGATGGCAGCATCTGTTTGTATGAAGTCGTCGTAGCGGCCAGCGTCGATATTGCGATTGCGCGCGCTGACGACGCCAACGCTGAGCGAACCACCTAGGCCAAACGGGTTGCCGATAGCGAGGACGATATCGCCGACTCGTGCGGAGTCGCTATCGCCCATCTCCACATATGGAAGCGGCGCGCGCGCATGAACACGGAGCACGGCGATGTCGGTGGCTGGATCCCGGCCCACCACAATCGCTTCCAGGCGTTGGCCATTCTGCAGAATGACTTCGATTGCGTCCGCGGACTCAACCACGTGGTTGTTGGTGACGACGACGCCGTCGGGCGAAATGATGAACCCTGAGCCGAGCGAGGTGATCTGCGCCCCGCCCTCGCCCAAACCTTCGTTCAACCGCTCCATCGGCGAACCGGGCGGAAACCGCGGCAAGTCCTCGACGCCTCGCACGCGCTGGCTGGTGGCGACATTGACCACTGCGGGCGCCAAACGCTCGTTGAGATCGGCAAACCCCTCCGCCGGCAAACGCGATTGCGCCAGAGCCGGGGCGGCTAGAGCGAGAACGGCAATGGCGGAAAGGATGGCGCGCATGAGTCGGAGGGTAGCGGGTGCGTCCGGAGGTTCAATCCGGAGATTGCATCACACCCACTCCCAGATGACGGCAAAGTCGGCCGACCGACAGCTCTGCCCGAACGCCGTTCGGGCGGAGCCGATCAGTTGCCGCCTCGACGGCGCTGCATGTAACGGAAGAAGTCGCTGTCCGGCGGGACGACGATCGGCGTGCCAGCTTCGAGCGCAGTGTCGTAAGCGCGCATCGAGCGATAGAACGCCGCGAACTCCGGATCGCGGCCATAGGCACGGGCGAATATCCGGGCGCGTTCGCCTTCGCCTTCACCTCGCGTGCGTTCCGCCTCTTCCTGCGCCGTGGCGCGAATAATAGCGGCGTCCCGCTCGCCTTCGGCGCGAATGCGGCCCGCCACCTGCTGGCGCTCAGACCGCATACGTTCATAGACGCGCTCTTGCGTTTCCGGCGGCAAGTCGGCTTGGCGGATGCGGACGTCGACAACACGCACGCCCAATTCGTTGGCTGCCGCGTTGTTCAGATCGTTCTCGATCGCCTGCATCAGCTCGGCCCGGCGGCCCGAAATGATTTCATCAGAGTCGGCGCCGCCAAGCACGCGGCGCATAGCTGCCTCTGTGAAGGTTTCCAGACGCGAAGCGCCGCCCCCTTCAGTTAGCACGCCTTGATAGAAGCGGCGCGGATCGACAATTTGCCAACGCACGACTGCATCGACGATCAAGCGCTCCTGGTCGGAGGCGACGATCGGCTGACCTTCCAGCGTCAGTCCGATATTGCGGCGGTCGTAGCCAACAACGCTCTCAACGAACGGCAACTTGAAATAGAGACCCGGCTGATCCGTGCCCGGCGCATTGATGACGCGGGTGTATTCACCGAAGCGCAGCACGATCGCCTGGTGGTCCTGGCGGACGATGAACACCGAATTCAGCAGGACGATCAGCAGCAGTAGCGCCGCGCCGATGAGAACAGGAATGCTGCGGGTCATTGGGCGGCTCCCTGCTGTTGAGCAGCCGGCGCATTGCGGCGGATCATTCCATCGAGCGGCAGGTACGGCACCGCGCCGCCGCGCTGATCGAGAATGACCAGATTGCCGCGCTGATACACGCGCTCCATGGTTTCGAGATAGAGCCGGTCACGCGTCACCTGCGGCGCCGCGCGATATTCTGCATGCACGGCGATGAAGCGCTCCGCCTCACCGCGGGCTTCGCGTACGACCCGGCCGGCATAGCCTTCGGCGTCTGCCTGAATGCGCGACGCTTCGCGCCTGGCGTTGTTCACGGCGGTCTCGGCGTCTTGGCCGGCATTGACGACGTCGTTGAATGCTTCGATCACGGCGCTGGGGGCGGCGGCGCGCAGCAGCTGCACTTGCAGCACCTGAACGCCGGAATCGTATTCATCCAAGGTAGACTGCATCAGCGTCTCGACGTTCTCTTCGACCGCGCCACGCTCGGTGGTGATGATCGGTTCGAGGTCGCGGCGGCCGATGATCTCACGCATGGAGCTTTCGGCGACCTGGCGCACCGCTTCATCCGGCTCGCGCACATTGAACACGAACGCGCTTACGTCTTTTACATTGTAGACGATGCGGAAGTGGATCTCGGCGATGTTGCGGTCGCCGGTGATCATCAAGCTTTCTTCCGAATTGTCATTGATCACATTCGGGCGCGGTGACGAAAAACCAATCTCGGCGGTGCGCTGTCCGGTGACGTTAATCACTTGCCGCGCCTCGATCGGCGCCGGCATGTGGAAGTGGATGCCAGGCCCGGTCGAGCGGTTGTAGTCGCCCAAACGCGTGATGACGGCCTGCTCGCCTTCATCGACAGTGTAGATGCCGGTCGCGATCCAACCGACGAACAAGAGGCCAGCGATCAGCGGCCAGGAAAAGCCGCGGCGCCCTGCACCGCCAACGCCGCCGCCTGAGCCGCCGCCGAACATGCGGTCGCGCCATTGGCGGAGAATGTCATCGAGATCGGGCCCGCTGGGTGGCGGAGGCTGACGCCCAGGACGTTGCTGCCCCCAAGGCTGGCGCGGACCGCCGCCCCATGGACCCTGGCCACCGCCGCCACCGCTACGCGGCGGGCCGCCTGACTGGTCATTCCAAGGCATCGATCTCTTCCCCGCCCTTCTGGTGGTCTGTGCGCGCCACGTTTCTTGGCGGCTCATGGGAACTTGCAGCGCTCCCCTGCGCGCCGATATGTGGCCCCTGTGCTAAGGGATCAAGCATGAACAACCGGTTGGCGGACCTCACAGAGCGCGTCAAAGCGCGCCTTGATGCGATCAAAGACCCGATCAGCGGCAAGGGTTTATTCATGTCCGGCCGCGTGACGGGGCTTGATGCACGCGCGGACGGCAAGGTCTCGTTTACAATAGAGGCGCCAGCGGACGTCGCGGAACTTTATGTGCCGGTGCGCGATCGCGCTGAGGATGCGGTGCGCGGCGTGAATGGCGTCAAGAGCGTTACCGCGGTGTTGACGGCTGAGGCGGCGACAGCGGCGACAGCAAAGAGCGCAGGCGGCGTCGCGCGGGTGAAGCAGATCATCGCAGTCGCGAGCGCAAAGGGCGGCGTCGGTAAATCAACAGTCGCGGTCAATCTCGCGTGCGCGTTCGCCTCATTGGGGATGAAGACAGGGCTGCTGGATCTCGATGTCTACGGACCATCAGCGCCTACCCTGCTCGGCACGGGCGCGAACAAGCCACGCATGCGCGACGACAAAATGCTCGAGCCGCTTGAGGCGCATGGGCTGAGGACGATGTCGATCGGCTACCTCGTCGATCCGGCGTCGCCGATGATCTGGCGCGGCGCGATGGCGACGAGTGCTGTGCGGCAGATGATCGATGAGGTCGTCTGGGGCGATCTTGATGTGCTGCTGCTCGATTTACCGCCGGGTACGGGCGATGTGCAGGTGACGTTGGTGCAGCGCGTGCCGCTGGCGGGCGCGGTGATCGTCTCGACGCCGCAGGAAATGGCGCTGGCGGATGTGCGGCGCGGGTTGGCGATGTTCGAGAAGACGCATGCGCCTGTGCTCGGTGTGATCGAGAACATGGCGTATTTCGAAACGCCGGACGGCAAGCGCACGCACATCTTTGGCGAGGGCGGCGCACGGCGCGTGGCGGCGGAAGTCGGCGCGCCCTTCTTGGGCGACATACCGATCGATGTTGCGTTGCGCGAGAGCTGCGACGCAGGCGCGCCGCTGGTGGCGACACAGCCGGAGCATGCCGTGTCGAAGCGCCTCCAAGAGATCGCGGCGGCGGCGCTGGACAACGTCGCGCGCATGAACAAACCTGCCCCGGGGATACGCATTAAGTAGCGAGGCCACGCGTATGGGGGCGACACGCAGAACGGTTCTGTCGACGAAAGAAACCGTGCACAATCGGACTGTGCTATAGGATCACGGACGATAGTTCGGAACCAGGCGGAGCGCCAACTCCTTCATCTTCTCCACGTCGTTCTCTGAAAGAGCTGGCCTGCCGTTTCGATGCCAACTCCAGAGCTCCAACGCCGCTCGGTAGTCTGCAGCCTTATCGGCGGGAATATGCCCTTCGCTCGCAAGCGTATTGTAGAGATCGTTGAGCGTACGCCTCGGAATTTTGGAATAGCGAGCCCGCGTCTTGCCATGAATCTTCGGATTCGAAGCGATCTCTTCCAACGACGTAGCGATTGCGTACCAGTGGGAAGACAACTGATCGCGCAGCGTATCAGCATTCTTATCTGCGCTGTCTTGCAAGCTCGCCACGCTGTTCCGCAATTGGCCCAGCGCATCGAGCGTAGCGCTGAATTGCTCGTCAACGGCGCCTAGCTTCTCCGCGACCTGTGCGTTGAACTCATCGACCCGCTTCGAAGAACTCTGGAGCACCTCGTTTATCTTGCCCTCCGTCTGAGCCAGCGCGGTCTCCAGATTCTTGACCCTGCCACCAAAGAGCGCCGCGCTTAGCAGAACACCGAGCCCCCCAGCGACGACGATGATTAGGGTCGAAAGTAAGGACGCCTGCGCATCACTGAGGTTTGTCCAGTACTCCATCATGTCGCCCCACCACCCGAAAGAACGATGGCAAGACGATACCGCCTCGTCAAGCCAGCTCAAACCTGATCGGCAGCGCCTTCAGGCCGTTGACGAAGAAGCTCTCGCTGTAGCGCGGCTCGCCGTCGAGGCTGACGCTCCTCAGGCGTGGCAATAGTTCTTCGAACAAAATGCGCATTTCCATGCGCGCGAGGTGCTGACCGATGCAGACGTGAGCGCCGTTGCCAAAGGCTAGTTGGCGGTTTGGCGTACGATCGATGTCGAAGCGATCAGGCTCTGGAAAGATCTCTTCGTCGCGGTTGCCACTGGCGTAGCAGAGCATGATCCAATCATTGTTGTGGATCTTGCAGCCACGCAACTCGGTGTCCTCGGCCGCCGAGCGCATGAATGTTTTGACCGGTGTCGTCCAGCGGATCGATTCTTCGATGAGAGCGGGAATGAGGCCCGGGTCGGATTTGACTCGATCAAACAGGCCAGGCTGTGTCGCCAGCGCCCACATGGCGCCAGCCGTGGAGGACGATGTCGTGTCATGGCCCGCCGTCGAGATGACGGTGAAATAACTGGTGCGCTCGAGCGGCGGCAACGGCTGGCCGTCGATCTCCGCATTCGCCAGCACCGTGGCGAGATCGTCACGCGGATTTGCACGGCGTTCCGCTGAGAGCTTTTCAAAATAGTCGGAGAAATCCTGCACGACCGCGATCAGCAACGTTGAGAATTGCTCGGCGGTCATCGCCTCTTTGAAGCGCTCGGTATCGGGGTCGCTGGCGCCAAAGAGCTCCTGGGTGAGGCGCAGCATGCGCGGCAGATCTTCCGGCGGGACGCCCAAAATGTTCATCACCACGCGCAGCGGATAGTGCAGCGCCACGTCTTTGACGAAATCACACTTGCCCGGCGCCGCCGCAAATTGCGCGACCGTGTCGCGCGCAAGCGCGCGCACCTCCTCTTCCCGCTTACGCACGTTCGCAGGCGCGAGCCACGACTGGATCAGCAGCCTGTATTTCATGTGATCGGGCTCATCCATTTGCACGATCGAGCGCACCAGATGCGGCGTGCCGGTGATGGCGCGGGCGCGCGCGTCTCCTGCCTTGCTGGTCAGCGTCGTGGCGCGCACGGCGGACGGAAAGCGCGTATTGTTGCGGCTGATTTCCAAAATGTCCGCGTGCTTGGTCGCGACCCAGAACGGATCGAAGCCCTCGACCTCCGCGACACCTAAGGGATTGTTCGCACGTAGCCAGCGATAAGCGTCGTGAATCGCCTCGGTTGCGTACGCCGAGGCAGACACGAGCGTCTGGGCGATATCGTCCGGAATTCGCGCCTGCATTCAATCCTCCTCGTCTTGGTGCACTATACGCTGTCGACGCCGCCAGCGCGGCCGCGCCAGCGATTGTACTCCCACCACCATGGCATCGCAGTTTCGCCAAGGATGAAGCGCGTCAGTTCGGGATAGATCAGCGCGGAAGGTGTGGTTACGCATGACAAGAGCGCGAGCACAGCGAGAGCCGCGAGGATCGTTCTCACCAACCTATTCTCCGCACCACTTACCCCGCTTCGATGCAGGCGGCGCCGTACACGAAGCGCGCATCCACTGATCCCTTCGCCACCAGAACCGCCGCTACAGTGACCGGCGTAACGGCGCCGCGCAAACTTTTTCCGCGTAATGCCAGTTCATTGGTGGCATTGTCACTCAACCCAAACAGACGCGGTGCGAAATACAGCGCATGAAATACGACAGCATTCTTGAAACCGTCGGCGACACGCCGATTGTGAAGCTCAACGCGCTCTCGCCAGCGCATGCCTCTCTCTACGTGAAGGTCGAAGCGTTCAATCCTATGGGATCGGTGAAGGATCGCCTCGCGCTCGCTGTAATCGAAGACGCGGAGCGGCGCGGCGCGTTGAAGCCCGGCCAAACCGTCATCGAAGCGACGAGCGGCAATACCGGCATCGGCCTCGCAATGGTGTGCGCGCGGAAAGGCTACCCGCTTGTCATCGTCATGGCTGAGAATTTCTCGATCGAGCGGCGACGCCTGATGCGTTTCCTCGGCGCGAAGGTGGTGCTGACGCCCGCGGCGGACAAAGGCAGCGGCATGTTGGCAAAGGCGATCGAACTGGCGGAGACGCACGGCTGGTTCATCACCCGCCAGTTTGAAAACGAAGCAAACGCCGACATTCACAGCGCAACGACGGCGCAAGAGATTCTGCGCGACTTCGAGGGCGAACGGCTGGATTACTGGGTCAGCGGCTATGGTACTGGCGGCACAGTGAAGGGTATTGCGCGGGCGTTGAAGGCGGCGCGGCCGGACACGAAGATAATCGTGACAGAGCCGGACAATTCACAGGTGCTGGGCACTGGGCAGACGGATCGCTTCCGCCCCCACCCCGTGCAAGGCACGTCGCCCGACTTCATTCCGAAACTGACGGCTGATGCGAAGGCATCCGGCTATATCGATGCGATCGTACCGGTGAATGGAGGCGATGCACTGCGGCTGGCGCGCGAGATGGCGACGAAGGAAGGCATTTTCGTCGGCATTTCGGCGGGCGCTGCTGTGGCGTGCGCGCTGAAAGTGGCGGAGACGGCCCCGAAGGGATCAACCATTCTGGCGATGTTGCCGGATACGGGCGAGCGCTATCTTTCAACACCGCTGTTCGATGACGTGGCCGTTGACATGACGCCGGAAGAGGAAGCGATCTCGAAGTCCTCTCCGTCAAACCGCTTCGATATCCGGCCCGCCCCTGCGCCGACGGCGGCGCAAGCCGCGCCAGCGCAGGTGGATGCGGAGGCGGCGGCGTTCGTGGAGAAGCTGATCGCTGAAGAGCCGGTGCTGCTGTTTGCACTGGAATGGTGCGAGTTCTGCTGGGCGACGCGGAAACTCTTCAAGGCGCACGGCATTCCGTATCGTTCGATCGATCTGGATTCCCTGGCGATGCAAAGGGACGATTGGGGCGGGCGCGTTCGCCGTGCAGTTGGCGCGCGCGTTGGCGGCCCGACCATTCCGCAAGCGTTTATCAGCGGCGCACTGATCGGCGGCAGCGCCGAGATGTTCGCGGCGGCGCGCAGCGGTGCGTTGCAGGAAAAATTGCGCGCCGCGGGCGTAGCGTTCGATGCGGACGCGAAGGTCGACTACGACGCGCTGTTGCCGAAGTGGCTGAAGAAGAGCGCTTAGCGCGCTATTCCAGCCTGAGTACCCGTATCGTATTCGTCTTCCCTGCCCGACCGAACGGGATGCCGGCGATGATCGCGACGCGGTCGCCCACCTCGGCGACGCCGAGTTGGCGGACGGCCGCGTCGGCTCGCTCGACCATCTCCTCGACGTTCGCGACGTCTTCAGCAACCATCGAGCGCACGCCCCAGACGAGCGCGAGTTTACGCGCGGTCTCGACGAACGGCGTGAGGCCAATGACCCCAGAGCGCGGCCGCTCGCGGGCGACGCGGATGGCGGATGAGCCGGTGGCGGTGTAAGCGACGATGGTCTTGCAGCCGATGACATCTGAGATGTGACGCGCCGAGAGCGCGATCGCGTCCGCTGTCGTCGCTTGCGGAGGCGTCATGTCGCGCGGCAGCGATGCCCAGTATTCTTCGTCGTCCTCCACGGCGCGGATGATGCGATCCATGATGGCGACGGCGCTTTGCGGATGGCGGCCGACAGCGCTTTCGGCGCTAAGCATCACAGCGTCCGCGCCTTGATAGACGGCGGTGGCGACGTCGGAGGCTTCAGCGCGCGTCGGCGTTGCGGCTTCGACCATGCTTTCGAGCATGTGCGTGGCGACAATCACCGGCCTACCGGCAGCGCGCGCGCTGCGGATGATCTTGCGCTGCGCGATTGGGACTTGTTCGGGCGGCAGTTCGACGCCGAGGTCGCCGCGCGCGACCATGACGGCGTCGGCGGCTTCAACAATCTCGTCGATCTGAGCGAGCGCCGACGGCTTTTCGATCTTGGCGATCACGCCGGCGCGATCTTTGATCAGCGTCTTAGCTTCAAGCACGTCCTCCGGATGTTGCACGAAGGAGAGCGCGATGTAGTCAACGCCCAGATCGAGGGCGTAGGCGAGGTCTTCCCTGTCCTTCTCAGTCAGCGCGCTGATCGGGATGCGGCGCGTCGGGACGTTGACACCCTTCTGGTTCTTGAGCGTGCCGCCGAAATCAACCCGAGCTTTCAGCTGCGTGCGGCCGCGTTCGGTGATGGTGAGCTGAAGCTTGCCGTCGTCGAGCTTGAGGATGTCGCCAACTTCGAGCGCGTTCACGAGCTCTGGGTGCGGCAAGCGGATGAGATTATGGCCGCCGGGCTCGGTCGACGCTTCGATGGTGACCGTGTCGTTGAACCGAAGCTTGATCTCGCCACTCTCGAACATCCCGACACGAATCTTCGGGCCTTGCAGATCAGCGAAGACGCCGACGGGCGTGCCGGCCTTCTCTTCCGCCGCGCGGATCGCGGCCATACGGCGGGCGTGATCTTCGCGGGCGCCATGGCTGAAATTGAGCCGGAAGCAATCGACGCCGGCCTGGATGAGCATGGCCAAGCGCTCCGGCGCATCGCTGGCCGGGCCCATCGTTGCAACGATCTTACAATCGCGAGCGCGCATAGGTTCTCCGTAGGTCACGGAGACATTCAGTGCGTTGCCGGGAAAGTCCAGACCCCGGCGCGAGCGTCAGCCGCCCATTTTGTAGGGACCGCCCTTCGCAAGCGCGCGCTGATAGGCCGGGCGAGCTTGTTGCAGTTTTCTGACGCGGACCATGTTCGGGTAGCGGTCGAGGCCGCCGCGGCTGGCGCCTGCATCAAGGACGAAGGACATCTGGATGTCGGCGGCGGTGAAGCGATCGGCGGCGAAATGGTCTTTGCCCTCAAGATGGGCGTCGATGAAGCTGAAGTGGTTATCGATCTCGGGATCGATGCGCATCTGCATCAGCGGCGCGCCGTTCTCGCCGAGCATGCCCACATAGAGCTTTAACAAGAGCGGCAGCATCGCCGAACCTTCGGCGAAGTGCAGCCAGTAGAGATAATCGAAGCGCGCGGCGTCACCGGCGGGAATGGCGAGCGCGCCGAAGGCTTCGTTCTCAGCCAGATATTCGATAATGGCGGCGGATTCCGCCAGTACCTTGCCGTTGGCTTCGATCACCGGCGATTTGCCGAGCGGATGGATTGCCTTCAACTCCGGCGGCGCGAGCCGGGTTTGTGGATTGCGATCGTAGCGCTTCACTTCGTAGTCGACGCCAAGCTCTTCCAGCAGCCACAGAATGCGCTGCGAGCGGGATTCTTCGAGGTGGTGGACGATGATGCTCACGCGCGTCTCCCTGGTGTTTTGTTCTGATACGTCTCAGTACGGCGCAAAGTTCAGCTTAAGGCCAGGCTCCGGCCAGCGGGTTTTGACGAGTTGGCTCGTGCCCGAGAGCGTGATGTAGGCGTCGCGCATATCGGCGCCGCCGAAGGCAATATTTGTGACCAGCGGATCGGGAAAGGCTGTGTGCTTTGAATCGCCCGCTGGCGTAATTGTCGTGATGCCGCCGTTCAAGATCGTCGCGACGCAGACATCACCATTGGCCTGCACGGCGAGGCTATCGAAGAAGACGTGCATCGACTGCACAGCGACGCAGCGGCCCGCGGAACCGCCAAGCGGATTGCGCGCGACCTCGCCTTCGCCGGTGATATCGAAGGCCCAGAGTTTCCCGGTCTCGGTTTCGGCGGCGTAGACGACCTTCTCATCCGGCGAGAGACCAACGCCGTTGAGTCCGACATGACCGTAAGACGCTTCCTTGATCAGCGAACCATCGGGTTTGCAATAATAGAGACCACCGCGGTCTTTTGAGCGCGGATAGTTCTTGCCGAGGTCGGTGAACCAGATGTTGCCGGCCTCGTCGAAGACGAGGTCGTTTGGCCCTGAGAGTTTCCCGTTTTCAACTTTGTCGTAGAGGCGCTCGACCTTGCCGGTGCTGAGATCGACCCGCTCGATGCGCCCGGTCGTGTAATCGGCAGCGGCGTTGCCGGGAATGTTGAGGCCGCCGACCTGATGATATTCAAAGCCGCCATTGTTGGTGATGTAGCAGGCGCCGTCTGGTCCGATGGCAGCGCCATTCGGCCCGCCGCCGATATTGGCGATGACTTCTTGCCGGTCCTTCCAGACCCGCGTCAGGGTCTTGCGCTGAATCTCAACGAGGATGACGCTGCCATCCGGCATGACGATGGGGCCTTCGGGAAACTGAAGGCCAGTGGCGATGACTTCGAAATTGCTCATGATGCGAGCATACGCGCCCCGATTGCGAGCGCTAGGCGCGTTCGAGCGTCCGCACCACGAAATCGGCGTCATCATTCGGGCCCGCCGCCACGGCTTCCCTACCCACTTCGCGCCAGCGAGATAGATCGAGTTCGAGACGCGCATCGCCTTCGGGCGTCAGGTTCACTTCGGTCAGAAGGATGCGGTCGGCTTGCGGCAACACGGTATTGTAAAGTTGCGCGCCACCAATGACGCAGACTTCCTCCACGCCTGCTGATGTCGCCATCGCGCGCGCAGCAGCGATCATGGCGGCAAGATCGGTGAAGACCCACCCGCCATCGGCCTTGAAATCGGCGTCGCGGGTGAGAACGAGGTTCTGCCGCCCCGGCAGCGGTTTACGCGGAAGCGAGTCCCAGGTCTTACGGCCCATGAGCACAGGCTTGCCCATGGTGGCGGCCTTAAAACGCTTCATGTCGGATGAGAGCCGCCACGGCAGCGCGCCATCGCGGCCGATGACGCCGTTCTTCGCCACAGCGACGACAAGCGTAAGTTTTGGATTCGTCACGCGAGCGTTCTAGCCTTGTCGCCCAGGCGCGTCACCCGTAAGCATGCGCCCATGCCTCGTAATCTGATTGTCTACGGCGTTGCCCTTCTCGTCGGTCTTGTTGGTTATTACGCCCTGCGGTCGCTGCTGGGCGAGGAGATCATGTTGATCGTTGCGCTGATCGCCCTGGCGGCCGCGGCGGTCATCGTGATGCGCAACTTGCAGACCAACCGGAAGGTCGCCGAAGCCAGCTTCGAACAGCGCGATGAGGCGCTTCGCTTCACGCCGATTCCAGGCAAAGGCGCGCTCTACATCTTCCGCAATCAGTACGTGGGCCGCGCGGTTGGGATCAACGTGGTGATCGATGGACGCGAAGCGGCGCAACTGAAGAGCCCGCGCTTCACGCGCATCCTGCTGTCGCCTGGGACGCATCGGATCGCCGGCTACACGGGAACGAACAAGGCTCCCGGGCCCGGTGAGGGCCTCGAACTCGTCGCGGTCGCGGGCGAAGTTTATATAGCCAAGTGCGAGGTCGAGGCGCAGATGATCGGCGCGACAATCAAGTTCACGCCGCTGAACGTCGAAGCGGCGCGCGCCGATCTGCAAAAGATCACGCGTATGGTCGTGCCGGACGTGGCCGAAGTCTAGGAGACGCGCGCGAACCAGATGATGTGGCGCGCGCCTTTGCCGCCGCGGCCTGCACGCACCATCACCTCTTCGACCTGGAAGCCTGAGTGCTTGAGACGGCGCGTGAAGCGTTCATCGGGCGCCGCCGACCAGATCGCCAACACCCCACCCGGTCTCAGCGCCGTCTTCGCCGCGACGAGGCCGTGGGTGGAATAAATCTGATCGTTATCGGCGCGCACGAGGCCATCGGGGCCGTTGTCGACATCGAGCAGGATCGCATCGTATTGGCGCTCGCCGGCGCGGATGGCGCGATAGACATCGCGAATGACAAGCTCGACGCGCGGGTCATCGAGACATCCGGCGGTGAGATCGGCCATTGGCCCACGCGCCCAGTCGATGATCTCCGGCGCCAGCTCCGCAACGGTCAGGCGCGCCTGCGGGCCGAGACGCCCGAGCGCGGCGCGGAGCGTAAAGCCCATGCCATAACCGCCGACGAGAAGGTGCGGAGCCTCCACATTCTGCAAACGATCGCAAGTGAGCAGCGCCAGCGCTTCCTCCGACCCGCTCAAGCGGCTCGACATCAGTTCATTGCCGCCAAGTGCGATGATGAATTCAACATCGCGCTTGTAGAGGCGCAGCTCCTCCCCGCCTGGGATTTGAGCAGTTCCTAGCAGCTCACGCGGCTTCACAGCGTCGCCGACGCGCAGGTCGCCAACAGTGCTGAGCCGCCAAGCATCGAGAGAAGGCCGTGTCGTCGCTTCATCCGAGCACAGTATGCCATCCACTAGGCGATGGGCGCCAGCGGGCAATGCCATGGGGCGACCTCAAATTGCTGTGCCGACGTCGCCTTCGACGATCTCCTGCTGCATCTCAGGCCGCCCTCCCGGTGACCAGCGCGCAACGCGGTGGATGACACGATAGCGCAGCGAGCCGCCGTCTTCGGTTTCGGCGCGCTCATACGGAATGGGGATGCAGACAAACTCGGTTTCCAGTTCATCCGGCGAGGCGCGCACGGTTGAGTAGCCGTAGCCAGCTTGGTCCATGAACCTAAGATGCGGTGCGTTCTCCGGATTGCGCGCCGCGCGCGCTTGCACGAGGTCGTCGGTGTCGCGCAGCACAAGCGCCGAACGCACGCCGTGCAGCAGCATGGTGTTGTATGAGCATTGCGTTGTGCCGTCGGGCCGGTCGTGCACATAGAATGGACGTAGCCGGCCATCACGCGGGAACGTCAGCGCCTGCACTTCGCCGGAGTTCTGCGCAGTGATAGCGCCGGTCACGAACTCAACGCCCGCCGGTTCGAACGCACGCGGCGGCAAGGTCTCGCACGTATAGCCGGCCCAAAAAGAGTGCTTGTCGCCAACGCAGTTGACGAGACCGGTGATGCCTTCGTCGCGCACCATGCTGTAGATCTCGCGATGCTCAAGCGTCCACGAGCGCAGCAGGTATCCGTATTCAGTGCACGGCCACGTGTCCGCGAATTCGGGCGGAAGATTTTGCGGATCGACGCGCAGCGAAAGCGTGCCGAAGGAATGGCCCCAGATTTTCCAAGGCGCTTCGGCCGCGCGCAATTGTTGTTTGAACCAAGCCATTTGCTCGATGCCGAGATAAGCCTGCGGCGGCTCGTTGACTTGCGGGTTCGGGACTTCTTGTTCGCCAAAACGGATTGTAGCCGGCGCGCCACCCGGCCATTCACGCCCCTCTTCCAGAATATCGTTGGCCATTTCTGGCGTGGCGCCGAAGTCAAAGCCCGGCAAACATTCGCCGGTAATGGGCTTGGCCATGTACGACCGATTGTCGGTCAGGATCACGTTGACGTTTTTGCCATATCGGAAAGAGCGCATGATCTTGAGCGCGTGAATGGCGGTGAGATTGTCGGGGTTTTGGCCCAGGCCGCGCGCATCCACTTCGCCGAGCGGCCCGTTGGTGACGGACGGCGCCTCGAACGCATCGCCCGCGCCAGGCTTGGTGACGCGCGCAGGCTGGTACTCGTACCAAGCTTGGCTGGCGGCGACCTTGAGCTGCTGCGCATCCTCCGGCGGATCGTTGAACAGCCACGATTGGCTTTGGTAGCCGCGCCAGGCGAACTCGTGATTGTCCCACACGCACACGAACGGCCAGCGTGCGCGTGCATCCTGCAAATCGGGGTCTTTCAGATAGCCCTGATAGATGGCGCGATAGTCGCCGAGATCGACTGGGAAGTGGAAGTTGCGAATCTTTCTGCCGGTCGGATAGCGGAAGACTTCGCGCAAGCGCCGGCCGCGATCTCTGCCGTCCCGCCCGTCCTCAGGATACTTCACGATCTCGTAGATGAAGTCGCCAAGGTGCAACACGAAGCTGAGTTGTTCTTCGCGCGGGCGGCGCACGTCTTCATAGGTCATGCGGCGATACGCGTTGAGCGCGCCGATCGTGGGATCTTGGCAACTGACGAAGGCGAAGCGCACCGGGCGATCGTCGTTCGCCGCGGGCGCGGTGATCGTGCGACCAACGCGACTGGTGTTTCCTGCTTCGTCGACGAATCGATACCAGTATTCGCGCGCGGGCCGGAGCCCAGCGGCGAGGAAGCGGCACGTCCAATCGGTGGCGGCGCTGACCTCAACATCGCCACGCGCGACAATGCGCGCGAAAGCTTCATCGCTCGCGACCTCGACGACGAGGCGATGCCCGCTCGCGCCCGCGTCAGGCTCGCGACGCGTCCATAGGATGACGCTGTTGTGCTGCGGATCGCCGGAGGCGACGCCCTGCGGGAAGAGATCGCGCCGCTCGGTGCGCGGACCGGTTGGCGTGGTGGCGCAGCTTTGCCCAAACGCGAGCGCGGCGCCCAATGCCGCCGCTTGTTTCAGCAAGTGCCTGCGTGTTGCGCGTGCGCCCATGATCCCACCTCCCGTTCGATGATGAAGAGACCCCGGCCTTCGTCGGAGGCAATGAAATATCGATAGAGCACGAATACATGGGACGAACGGCCCGCCCCCTCTTCCGGTTAGGGAGAGGGGCCGTGAACCGCAGTGAACGACCGGTGAGGTTTACCGGCGCATCAGAATGAGTCTCGTTCTCCCTCCCACAGCAAACCTCATCCCGGCCGCTTCGCGGCCAGCTTCTCCGTCCTTCGTCATTACGGAGGATCGCGGAGCGAGAAACGGGAATCCAGAGGCCGCCGCTCCGTCGTTTGCCCATGGGTTCCGGATCGCGCTGGCGGGCAAATGGGACGATTGCCAAAACGCTGGAGCTGTTATACTGTATACAGTATGCAAATAGCGCATATTGATCGAGCAAACCTCAATGACACCGTAGAAGCGACCCTTCGCGGCATGATTGTCGATGGTTCGTTGTCAGCAGGTGAGCGCCTGAACGAGGTGCATTTGGCGGCTGGGTTGGGGGTGAGCCGCACGCCTGTGCGCGAGGCGCTGAACCGCTTGATGGCAGAGGGCGCTGTCGAGACGCGGCCCCGGCTCGGCTACTTCGTCAAACCGCTTACGCTCTCCGAGTTTGAGCAGCTCTACGATATTCGCCCGCTACTTGATCCCAAGGCGCTTCAATTGGCAGGACTTCCGCCGCCATCGCAGATCGAGGCGCTGGAACGGCTGAACCAGCGCATTGCACGCGCCAGATCTGCAACCGCCCGCATGGCGCTCGACGATGAGTGGCACCTAATGCTCATAGCACGTTGCCCCAATCGCGTCCTGACCGATCTCATCCAAAACATGATGGTGCGCACCAGGCGCTATGAACTCGCCTGGATGCGCGAGGCGGACAGCGCAGACATTGCGAACGATGGGCACGTCCTGATCATTCAGCACTTGCGTGCGGGTCACCTGGACGACGCATGCGCGGCGCTATGCGCGAACCTTGGTTGCGCCAAGCCCGCGATCGCGGCGTGGCTGAAGACGCGCAAGGTGGGGGAGAGAGAAGCTTGATCATCCGCAGTTTTTGCATTGCGCTGTTCGCACTGACGTGCGGCGCCGCACCGGCGCGTGCGCAGAGCGACTTGGCCGCCCTTGAGGGCGTCTGGACTACTCGACTCGACATGGGTCCTGAGTTGCGTGGCGAATTGTCGATCCATCCCGAGGCTGGTGGATGGCGCGCTGTGGTTGGAGGAAATGAAGCGCGCTCCGAAGACCTGCAATTTGCCTTCGCGAATGATGGCGGGCGCTTTGACGGACGCGGCGACTGGGGTTGGTGGATCCAACCGCCCGGACTGCCGGGCGTCTCCTATGCCACGCCGGTGAGTCTACACCCAGGACCGAGCAGAAGCCTTCGTGGCGTCGTGCAGCCATTGCCGCAAACATTCACGCTGCACTTGGCGTTGTTTCGAGGTGAGGAGGGCAACTGGTTAGCCGCGTTCCGCAATCCGGAATTCAATATGAACGGCGGCGCTTCTCGTTTTGCCACGCTTGATCAAGGCGGAAGCATCCTTGTGCGAAATCGCGCCGGCGAAACCGTGCGCGAGATCGAGGTGTTGGACGGAGAGCGCCTCAGCGTGAATTGGCCGCCGCTGCCGCAGGCGCTTGAGTTAGCGCGGCCGAGCCAGAGCCCGGTTGGTTACCTGCCGCGTCCACGCGGAAGTTATGTGTATACGCCGCCACCTAGGCTCGACGACGGTTGGCGCACGCGGCGCGCGGGCAGCCTGGGTTTTGACGAAGCGGCGTTGGCGAACTTTGTGCAAAGCATCGTCGACGGCGATCCTGCATCGCAACGGCCGAATCTGATTCACTCCGTACTCGTGGCGCAGCGCGGACGCCTTGTGCTCGAGGAGTACTTCCACGGCTACGATCGCGACACGCCGCACGACTTGCGTTCTGCCGGCAAGACATTCACCTCGCTGCTTCTTGGCGCCGCGATGCACGATGGCGCCAACATCAGTCCTGAGACCCGGATTTATGAGGCGGCGGGCATCCAACCCACGGACGATGATCCGCGTCGGGCGAGGATCACCCTCGCACACTTGATGACGCACACATCGGGCTTGGACTGCGACGACAACAACGAGAATTCGCCGGGCAATGAAGGGGCCATGCAAAGCCAAAGCGACCAACCGGATTGGTGGCGTTTTGCACTCGATCTGCCTATGGCTCACGCCCCGGGTGAGCGTTACGCGTATTGCACCGCGGGTATGAACCTTGTGGGCGCCGCACTCTTTGCAGCGACCGGCGAGCATATCTTTGACCAATTTCACCGCCGCATCGCGCAACCGTTGGAGTTCGGCCGCTATCATTGGAATCTAACGCCGACGGGCGAAGGCTATCTCGGCGGCGGCGTTCACATGCGCCCGCGCGATCTCGCCAAGATTGGTCAGCTCTATCTCAATGGCGGCGTTTGGAACGGCCGACGTATTCTGGATCGCGCTTGGGTCGAGCGCTCTATTGCTGCGCAGGTTGAAATCAATGAAGCGACTACCGGCATGGATGCGGAACGCTTCGCGGCGATCGCCACCCGCGGTGCGGATGGGTTCGCGTGGCACCGCTACGGCGTGCAGGTGGGCGCCCGCCGGGTCGAGAGTTACGAGGCGAGCGGCAATGGCGGACAACTCTTGATTGTCGTGCCCGCGTACGACCTTGTCATGGTCATCACCGGCGGAAACTACGGTCAGGGTGGGATCTGGACTCGCTGGCGTGACGAGATTGTCGGCGGCCGGATTATCGCAGCCTTGCGCCGGTCGTAGTGTCCTGTGACGCGCCTAAGTCCAACCGCTTGCTTGCATGGGAAGCGGAAAGAGATCCGAGGATACATCCGCCTCTATCCTCACCTTCGCGCGCATTTTCCTTGCGCATTCAACACCCCGCACAAAATCAATCCGGCGCGCTTCAACCGCGCTTAAACTCCACCCATTCCTCGCGCGGGAGTTCTCGTTGCTAGCCGGGCGATCCAGAAGCGGGGGATGTGATTGAGCGTGGAGCATTGCAGACGATCGTGATGCGAAGCCCGTGGGATCGAAACCGCGGGAGCAGACCGGAGCTTAGGCGAAGCTCCGCACGCCGCCGGGGAGCGATCCAAGGGAGTGAAAAACCTCCACGTGACGGTCCGGCGTTCCAACAATCACGCGGGGCGCGTTGAAAGCGCATCGCCAGTCGCAAGGCTGGAAAGCACTACCTTCGGCGCGGACCGCGCGCCCCGCTCTCCCAGATCGGGAGGCTCAGATGAAACGGGAGAGCATGCGCTCGTCCCGGCAAAAGCCATGCGGCTAAACCGCGATCGGCGCCTTGATCGTCGGATGCGCCGTGTAGCCTTCGAGTTTGAAGTCGCCGTACTCGAACGCGAAGATGTCTTTGCGTTCGGGGTTGATCAGCATCGTCGGCGGGGCGTATGGCGCGCGCGCGAGTTGCGTGCGCGCTTGGTCGAAATGGTTGTGATAAAGGTGGGCATCGCCGAAGGTGTGGACGAACTCGCCGGGTTGAAGCCCCGTCACTTGCGCCATCATTTGCGTCAGCAGCGCGTAGCTCGCGATGTTGAACGGCACGCCAAGGAAGACCGTCGGCGCTGCGTTGGTAAAGTTGGCAGCTCAACTTGCCGTCAGCGACGAAGAACTGAAACAGGCAATGGCACGGCGGCAGCGCCATTTGATCGACCTCGGCCGGATTCCACGCAGACACGATGTGGCGGCGCGAGTTCGGGTTAGTCTTGATCGCGGCGACGACGTTGGCGATCTGATCGATCACGCGGCCATCCTTGGTTTCCCATGACCGCCATTGCTTGCCGTAGACGGGGCCGAGCTCGCCTTCTTCGTTGGCCCATTCATCCCAGATCGTGACCCCCTGCTCTTGCAGCCAGCGCACGTTGCTGTCGCCGCGCAGGAACCAGAGCAGTTCGAGGATGATGCTTTTCAGGTGCACCTTCTTCGTCGTCAGCAGCGGAAAGCCGGCGCTGAGATCGAAGCGCAGCTGGCGGCCGAAAACGCCGCGCGTGCCGGTGCCCGTTCGGTCACCGCGGTCGACGCCGTTTTGCAGGATGTCGTCCAAAAGGCCGAGATAGGCGATGTCGGCTTGGGACGGGTTGCCTTCTGGCAGCGGGGCGGGTTGAGCGCTCATGCGCCCTATATGGGCCGACTCGCGTCCGTTGCGGAGACGGGACAAGCCGTCGGCTGAACTTTCCGCACCTGGCGGATCAGCGGCCCCGCCAGCCAGGCGGCGCGCGCATTCACGTTGACGCCGGCGGCGCGGAGCGCGCGGGCCATCCATTGGTTGCAGACCTGGAGCAAATGGAACGAGCCGCGCGAGCGCAGAAAGGCCGAGCGGCCGATGACCTTGCCGTCGCTTGTGCGGATCGCGTTGCCTTGACCATCGAGCACCAGGAACCGGTCGACGAAAGCGACGAAACGGCGTGCGCCCTCTTGGCTGACAGCAATGCCTGTGTCGTCGTTGGGGCCAAGATAGGCACTCGATGGGCCGGCATTGTAGGCGATGTGAAACACGGCGGCGCTGGGCGGGATAAGTGCATCGAGGCCAAGCATCAGGTCTGTGCCGCTGGAATAGTAGAACGCCTGATCGCCCCAGCCGATCAGAAAGCTCTGCGCGTCCGGAAACATGCGCCGAAGCGGGTGATCTTCTGGAAAGATGCTCGCGGGCGCGCCGATGTCGGAGTGAAAACCGTTCGAATAGAGATGCAGCTCAACGCAATCGCGCCCGAGCGGTGGCGGCGCGCGCGGCGCCGGCACGGGACCATAGAGATACGCGAAGAGTGAAACCGCGATGAGCGTCAGCGTCGCCGCAAGCGGACGGCGGCTGAGCGCGCTTAGGCTTCGTCCGCCGTCAGCAGTCTCACTCTGAACATCCATCCAGCCAGCCCCGCCCCCAGCATTGGCGCGACAATGAACAGCCAGAGCTGCATCAGCGCGTCGCCCAATACCCATACAGCAGGTCCAAGCGAACGTGCAGGGTTTACCGACACGCCGGTGATCTGGATGCCGACTATGTGGATGGCGACCAGCGTCAGTCCGATAGCGAGGCCAGCGAATTGCGGGGCGGCGCTGCGCTGGGTGACGCCAAGGATGACGACCAGGAAAATGAAGGTGGCGACGACCTCGAAGATCGCACCGGCGCCGAGGCTGTAATCACCTGGCGAGCCTTGATTGGTGACGGCGTCGCGGATGCCATAGCCGTTTTGGCCGAGGCCGTTCTCGGCAAGCGAATACTCGGCCTTGCCCGAGGCGATGAGCAACAGGACGCCCGCGCCGACGATGGCGCCCAGGCATTGCGCGGCCCAGTAGCCCAGCATGTCGGATGTGCTCATGCGGCCAGCGGTCCAGGCGCCAAAGCTGACCGCCGGGTTGATGTGGCAGCCGCTGACCGGGCCAATGCCATAGGCCATGGCGACAATAGCTAGACCAAAGGCCCAAGCGATGCCGTCCTGGCCGATAATACCGAAGCCCGCGAGCACGGCAGAACCGCACCCAAACAGAACCAGCGTGAATGTGCCGATGAATTCCGCTGCAAGCTTCTTGGTCATGGAGCCCTCCGCCTGCGCCTAGCGTTAAGGCGAGTCGTGCGGGAGGTCCGCTCACATCAGGTTGGGCGGATCATGGTTCGGAGGCGAGACGTCAACTAGGTGCAGGCGAGGCGCCGACGCCAGACCAGCGGCACATGGATTCGCTGCCCGATCGAGCCGTTCCATTGCGGATCAAGCCCGTGGTGCTTCAGAGTCGTGATGATTTCGCGTGCGATGGCGAGCGCGGCCGCCTCGCCCTCCTTCTCAGCACCGTAGTTCAGGTAGACGCCGTGGCCGTTGACGGCGGCTTCGGTGTCCTGCTGGTGATAGAACGCGTAACCGCGCACGTGCGTGCCGCGTTGTTCGGCTTCGTTCAGTTCCGCGCCAATCTCGGCCACACCGCAATTGCCGCAGCAGGTAAAATCATGCCGGCAGATGATGCCGCGGTCCTCAAGGTCGTCGAAGGCCCTGTCGAGCCGGTCGCAATCGGTGCTGCCGCTCCAGCTCGCCTCGTCGGCACGCTGCTCGCGCCACAAGAGCTCAAGTTCAGCCGAGGCGTATGCGCGCAAGGTATCGGGCTCATCGCCCTGCTCACAGATGTCATCGACCACCAGCCAGATCTCGTCCCGGGGCGCAAAGCCGCCGCGAACCATGGCCTTCAACGTGGCGTCGATGTCGCCGCGGAGGTCTTCGTCGGTTTCTTTAGCCATGCCGCTAACCTAGCCACTATGCGCCGCGACTTCCATCGAGGCGCTCAGCCCCCTATATTCCGACTCGTCCGGGCAACCGGACTATGGCGATAAACGCGCAGAGATAGGCGGATCGGACCCGGGTGCGATGCCCGGCGGCTCCACCAGTTTCATCCCTCATTCGGGGATTGTCTGGGGCCGAAATAGGATCGACGGACGTTGAAGGCTGTTGCTTTTGCTCGGGTGGTCCCGTCACAGGCCAAACAGCATAGTTGCGAATGACAACAACGCTGAGGAGTTCGCTCTCGCTGCGTAAGCAGTGCGGGTAATTCCGAACCTAAGTCCTACTGAGTAGCATCACTAGGCGGGGCCCCCCGGCGCCCGGCAACAGAAGCCGGGGACTCTCTTCGCTACCGCACGGACGGACTCATAAAACGCGCGCCCGCGTGTCGCGCTTTGCGCGTACGCGGTGAGTTACGAGGGCATTTTCCTTTACGACGCAAACGGTTGGAGAGTTATTCACAGACGCGCTCGCGCTGCGCGCGAATGCACATTACGCGCGGCGTCATTTTTGCAGTGCGCATGCGAACTACAGTTCGTCGCAAACGTTTCTCCTGCCAACGTTGGAAACGTTGATGTTTTCGCGCCCTGTGGATGAACAATTGACTGCCCGAAATGAGCCTTTATGGGTTCATGCGGGAGCCAAGGAGGGGCGGCTGTGGCCGACGACATGATCGGGTATGAACAGCTGATGCAAGACGCGCTTCGCAGCGTCGTTCGCGCAGCTTTGCAAGAAGCCGCCAGTCCGCGTGGCCTGCCCGGCAAGCATCATTTCTACATCACGTTCCGCACGCATGCGCCCGGCGTGATCATTCCCGATCATCTGAAGGCCCGCTATCCGGACGAGATGACGATCGTTCTCGAGCACCAGTTCTGGGATCTCGAAGTTTACGCTGATCGCTTCCGCGTCATCCTGAAGTTCTCGGGCCAACCGCAACCGATCACCATTCCGCTGAACGCGGTCACGCGCTTCTTCGATCCGAGCGTAAAGTTTGGCCTGCAGTTCGAGCATCATCACCAAGATGAAGCACGCATGGCCTCTGGCGATGACGCTGGCCACCCTGCGCCGCGCGAAGCTGCGCCGGAAGCGCCTGCCTCCGCCGCGCCGAGCGATGGTTCGGTGGTCAGTCTCGATGCATTCCGCAAGAAGTGAGCGCAGCGACTGGAAGAGAATACGCGGCGGCACCCTCAGCGCCGCCGTTTTCGTATCGAGTGCGCTAACGCGACACGACGTCGGAACCGGCGACGTCGTTCGAACTCAGCGCCAATGGCGGAAAGCAGCAAAAGGCAGAGATCGGCGAGCGCTGCAGCGCAACGTTCATAACACCATCAAGCGTATAAGGCGCGAGCACCCGGTTCTGACCGAACATGACAATGTCTGCCTTCGCGGTTAGCGGAAAACAGGTTTCAAGCAGTTCGCCCGCCCCTTTCGCCGATACCGCATAACAGAGCGTGCCCCAGACTTGGTAACACTGAAGCAAAGCAGGCGACGGCGCCTTCAGGCGTGCGAAGCTGTCAAAATAGCGCGGTTCTCGTTTCACGGACTCGTCAAAGTGCAACAGCGTCTTGAGACCATTGTTGGCTTCAACAGCAACGGCCGCATTCGTGTTGTAGCCGAAGAAAATAACATCCCAGCCCTGAGCCGCCTCCGCCATCGCTCCTTCGGCGCGCTCTAGAAAGTCCCCACGCAGGCACGCATCGTCCTCGCAAACCAAGGTCGGCTCGCTGGCAGACTTCGCCTCCTTCCAAATCTGACGGTGCGATAGCGCATTTCCCAGAGCGCCAGCGCTCAGTTGAAGAAAGTCGGGATCCAACACGCGATCACGGGCAAGCGCTGCCCGATCAGCCTGAGCGCCCAGCACTGCGTCGACAAACGTGAGGTCGATCCCCGCGCGCGCGTTCCAAGCCGTGAACTGAGCGCGCCGGTCCAGACGGCTTGGGAGATTGATGACGGTGATGCGCATCTTAACTCGACTCGATCACACGATCTCTGGACGCTCGAGCCCAGGCGGCGGGTGGCTCAGTTACCGCGCCGCAAGATCACCAGACCCCGCCGTGCGCGATTAAGGGTGGTAGCAATCGATCCTAGCAGCACAAGCCACAGCGCGAAGGCAATGAAAACACCTTTCCCACTGTCATTTGTGAAGCCCCAATCGAGAACGCGCGCCGCAGCAGGACCGATCCGCGGATCAAAGATCGAAACCAACGCGAACACCGTCATCCAAAACATGCGATGGGGCTTGGCCATCGGGCCAGAGAAGTCGGCTGGCGCGCCCGCGTTCCTCACGACTTCGCGGACATAGGCCGTCATTACCGCGGCGGCGGCGGCGGCCCAGCCGAGGGTGGCGTCAAACATCCCTGTGGCCGCGACGCCGTAGCCGGCCCCGACCAGAATGAAGATGTCGGCGAAGCGGTCAGGCAACTCATTCCAAACCGGGCCGTCTGGACCACCTTTCCCCCCTTCGACTGCGACCATACCGTCCATCATGTTGGCGATCAGACGCAGTTGGCAGAAGAGCGCCGCGCCAATGAGGAGCATGACCCGATCGCCGCCTTCGCTGATTGCGCTCGCATAGAAGCACACGCCGGCGAGCGCGGCGAAGATGATGCTGGTGAACGAGATGAAATTTGGCGTGACGCCACTCTTGGCCAGAGCGCCAGCCAGCCATTTCGCCCAGCCATGGCTGCGCTGACCAATAGGGCGGCGGTTCTCTTCAACGACCATGCGCAGATCTCCAGAGTCGGAGATTGTAGAGGATGGCGTAAGTCGTCGACACCATGAATGGGACTGCGATTGTGGCGAGCACTTCGGGTGTGCCGGCGAGCGTGTGGGCGCTGATCAGGATCGCGCCAATGGCTGTCGCGGTGACCAAAGGCGGCGCCGCGAGCGCGGCAGCCCCCTTCAGCTTGGCGTTGAACCATTCAAGGAATTTCTTGAGGAAAAGCGTGATCGTGCCGGAGATGGCCCCCTGCACCAGTCCCGCGACCAGCGCTTGATCGAGCGGATGGTGGCGGTTGGCGAACATGGCCCACGCACCCATGGCGAGGAAGGCGAAGGCGACATGCACAAACGTGTTCGACGCCATCTGCTCTCGAAACGAATTTCCGCCGCTCATTGACGGCGCTCGGCGTTACGGCGAGATGGGCGGCGCATGTTTGGCGACGTTTCACTTGCCGTAGTCTCCAGCCCGTCGCTGCTGTTCGGCTTCCTCGGTGTGCTGGCGCTGCTCGTACTTGGCACGATCGCAGCGCTTATTCTGCCTCGCGCGCAGCCCGGCAAATGGAGCGACCTCGGACCCCGCATGCGCTCGTGGTGGGTGATGGCGATGCTTGTGGGCGGAGCGCTCCTGCTCGGCTGGCAGGCGACGGCGATCCTGTTCGGGTTCATCTCGTTCCTCGCACTCAAGGAATATCTGACGCTGGCGCCGACGCGAAAAGAAGATCGGCTGATCGTATTGCTGGCGTATCTCTCGGTGTTTCTCAATTACGGACTGATCTTCGCCGACAGCATGTTTGACGACAGCTACCAGATCTACCTGGTGTTCACGCCGGTCTATGTCTTCCTCATTGCAGCTGCCGCGATGGCGTGGATTGGGCGCACCGATGGCTATCTCGCGACCGTCGGCATCGTGCATTGGGGCACCGTCGTTTGCGTCTACAATATCGGCTACATCGCGTTCTTGATGCGCGTGCCTGCGGACGAAGCGCCTGCCGGCGGCGCAGGGCTGGTGTTCTTCCTGCTGTTGATCACGCAGCTGAACGACGTCGCTCAATATTGCTGGGGCAAGGCGTTTGGGCGGACCAAGATCACGCCGAAGGTGTCGCCAAATAAAACTTGGGAAGGCGCAATTGGCGGCTGGCTCACCACGGCGCTCGCCTTCTATTTCCTCGCCCCCTACTTCACGCCGCTTGAGCCGCTCCATGCCGCGATCATGGGCGCGGTGGTGCCGATGTTCGGGTTCTTCGGCGACATAACCATGAGTGCGGTGAAACGCGATATTGGCGTGAAGGATACCTCGCACCTTATTCCGGGTCATGGTGGCGTGCTCGACCGGCTCGATAGCCTCACATTCGCCGCGCCAGTCTATTTTCACTTGCTCGCTTACTTCGTGATCGAGCGCTTCTGATGCTGCAGACCATACGGCGTTTCGGGCTGATGCTGGTGGTGCGGCCACTGGCGCGGCTGCTGTTCGGGCTCGACGTCATCGGCAAAGAGAAGCTGCCCAACACCGGCCCAGCGATCATCGCGGCCAACCACAACTCGCACGTCGACACGATAGTGCTGCTTTGCCTGCTGCCGTCGAAACTCTTGCCGATCACGCGCCCAGTCGCGGCTGCGGATCATTTCGACAAGGGCGGCTTTGGCTCTTGGTTCTCCCGCAACGTGATCGGCATTATTCCGATCAAGCGCGGCGGCGCGGCGCGGGGCGAAGATGTACTCCTCGGCGCCAAAGAGGCGCTGAAGCGCGGCGAGATTCTTGTTGTTTTTCCCGAAGGCTCGCGCGGTGCGCCAGAGGAAATGACAAGATTTAAGACCGGCGTCGCGCGGCTGGTAGAATTCTGCCCTGAAGCGGCGGTGACGCCGGTCTACTTGCAGGGCGCGGGACGCTCGTTGCCGAAGGATTCGAGGCTTTTGGTGCCATTCAATACGACGGCGGTTGTCGGCGATCCGCTGACGTGGACGGGCTCGCACCACGGCTTCATCGACGAGCTGCGCGCGCGGATCGAAACGCTGAAGGCGCTGGCGCCGCCGCTTAAGTGGAACTAGCCCACGGCGCTCCACGCGCCCAGTCGCATAGCTTCTGCGGCGGCGACCGTTCGGCGAAAGCGGTCAGCGCGGCACTGTCGCCGTTCTTGAGCCAACCGTAGAACACATCTTGCGACACGATCCAGTAGCGCCGCGGCGGCGGCGTGTGATCATTCCAGACCACCGGCGCCAAGTTTTCCTCAATCGCAAGTGCGCTGAGTGTCGTGTTCATAATCTCCGAAGGATGCCTATACGCTTCCGGCGTCACGGCTTCACCGCGCAACACCAACCGCTCGGCGCGCGTCGCTTCGGAGACGCCAACATAGAACGGCAGGAAGCCGAGCCCGACGGTGCGGCAAAGTTCGTTGGGAAAGCGGGTGTCGTCGTTGAAGATGTTGGCGCCCGGTTGAGCGTTTGCATAGCGCACGAAGCTGTCGACCCAGATGTCGGCGTAGCCATGGCGCTCGGGCCAAAGCTCGGCGAGCTTCGCTCGCAAGCTCGGATCGACATCTGCGCGCCCTTCCCTGCCCCAGTCTGTGCCAATGGTTTTGAGCAGCGCACGATCGGCCGGGATCTTCTTGTCGACCGGACGGCCAAGCACGGCTTCGCTCAAGCGATAGACGTCTCTGGCAAAGGGCAGAACGATGCCATCCGTCAGTCGCGCCGCCTCACGCGCGACGTGGCTCTTGCCGGACCCCAGCATGCCGAGAAAGACGAGTCGGAATGGCATCTCGGCCATCCTATACGCCATTCAGCGCTTCCTACCCAAAGGTCTGACCTAAACGGAAGCCGCCAATTTCTTTCTCCACGCGCGGACTTTCTCGCTGCCGCCTTGGAGCCACCAGGCGCGTGCGGCGCCCGCCAAGCTGATGGCGGCCCAAATCAGCTCTTGGCCGACCGTGCCTGCGTCACCCAAGTCGAACTCCTGCGCAGCGCCCACCAGCACGAGCACCGCGCCGACGCCGTTCACGATGAAGAACGCTGGCCTATCGGCGCTGATCTTTCCAAGACTCACGGCCGCGTACATCGCCACACAGCAGATAGCGCCCACGATGCCAGAGAGAGACAGAATTGTTTCCATGAGAGCACCCATTGCTGCTGGGCACACTCAACAACCTAGTCACCGCGGACGCAGTGACAGCTGTCACTCCGCGTCGTTCTCGCTGCGCCGTGTCGCTTTCACGGTGATGCGGTCACGTTCACCCGGTTTGCGCTCGCACAGCAGGCGCGCGATCTGGCTGTCGTCGAAGAAGATATGACCTTTGAGGGAGTCAAGGAGCGCCTTGGCAAGGTTGTCGAGATCGAGACGCGGGGTTTCGCCGACATACTCCATCCGAAGTTCGACTTCGAAATCGCCGCCCTTCGGGCGAGCAGGAAATTCCTTGCGGAAGAACTCATAGACTAGAGGTTTGTAATAGCGGGCCTGGGTTGTGATGCCGTCGATGGCGATCTCGGCGCCGCCGGCGATCTCGCGGGCGCGGACTTTGCCTCGCCCGGTCCAATCCGACGCCATCTGCCACACCCTTCGGGCTTGATCGCCACAAACGGCGCCCATATCCCCTGCGGCAGCAGATTCAGCAAGCGAGAGCCCCATGTCCACCCGCACCGAAACCGATACGTTTGGCCCGATCCAGGTCGAGAGCGACAAGTATTGGGGCGCGCAGGCGCAACGTTCGCTGCAGAACTTCAAGATCGGCGAAGAGAAGATGCCGCCGCCGATCGTGCGGGCGCTGGGGATCGTGAAGCGCGCCGCCGCCGAGACCAATATGGAGCTTGGCATCCTGAAGCCGGAGATCGGGCAAACGGTGGTGAAGGCCGCTCAGGAAGTGATTGAGGGCAAGCTCAACGCCCACTTCCCGCTGGCGGTCTGGCAGACCGGTTCGGGCACGCAATCGAACATGAACGCCAACGAAGTGATCTCGAACCGCGCGATCGAGATGCTGGGCGGCGAGATGGGCTCGAAGAAGCCGGTGCACCCGAACGATCACGTCAACATGAGCCAGAGTTCGAACGACACGTTCCCTACGGCGATGCACATCGCCTGCGCCGAGGAAATTGAGCACCGCCTGATCCCTGCGCTCTCAAAGCTGCGCAACGCACTGAATGACAAGGCGCAGGCGTGGAAGGACATCATCAAGATCGGCCGCACGCATACGCAGGACGCGACTCCCATCACGCTCGGCCAAGAATTCTCCGGCTACGCGACACAGATCGAGAACGGCATCGCCCGTATTGAACAATCCATGCCGATGCTGATGCAGCTCGCTCAGGGCGGTACGGCCGTTGGCACCGGGCTCAATGCGCCCGTTGGGTTTGCGGAGAAGGTCGCAGAAAGGATCGCGGCGATCACGCAGATGAAGTTCACCTCGGCGCCGAACAAGTTCGAGGCGCTGGCGGCTCACGACGCGATGGTGTTCAGCCACGGCGCGATCAACACGGTGGCGGCGTCGCTGTTCAAGATCGCCAACGACATTCGCTTCTTGGGTTCTGGCCCCCGCTCCGGCTTGGGCGAACTCATGTTGCCCGAAAACGAGCCCGGATCTTCGATCATGCCGGGCAAAGTGAACCCAACGCAGTGCGAGGCGCTGACGCAAGTCTGCGCGCAAATTTTCGGAAATCACGCCGCGATTACATTCGCCGGCGCGTCCGGTCATTTTGAGCTGAACGTGTTCAATCCGGTGATGGCGTACAATTTCCTGCAGAGCGTGCGCTTGATGGCCGACGCAGCGGTTAGCTTCACCGACAATTGTGTCGCCGGCATCGAACCGCGACTCGACAACATCGCAAGGGGTCTCGGCAATTCTCTGATGCTTGTAACAGCACTCGCGCCGAAGTTCGGATACGATCGCGCCGCGAAGATTGCGAAGACCGCCCACAAGAATGGCACGACACTGCGCGATGAAGCGCTGAAAGATGGCATCTCTGCAGAAGACTTCGACGCCATTGTGCGCCCAGAGAAGATGATCGGCCCAGGCTAAACGACACAAAGATGGCGCGGTCGCGAAGCGAAGAGTCCATTACACATCTCGACACAATCCTACGGCAACTTCACGCACGCTGCGTCAAGCTCACACAATGTGCGATCACAGGAGCCGCTGTGATTGTTCCCTTTGCGCCGAGCAAGATGCGACCGCACGCCGCTTGTCGACAAACGCACGAAAGCGTTTGCTTAATGCCGGTAGCTGCCTACATCGGATGTGCATGGCCGAGATCGTGAACTTGAAGCGCGTGCGTAAGCAGAAGGCTCGCGCTGATGCGGAGACAGAAGGCGCCGCAAATCGCTTAACTCACGGGCGCACAAAGGCCGAACGTAAAGCATCAAAGGCCGAACAGGAGGCCGCCGATCGAAAGCTCGACGGACACAAACGTGGCGATAGAAATGACGACTGACACTAAAGGCGCCCTGCAAAAGCGCTCCATGCGCATTGCCGGACACCGCACTTCTCTCGCGCTCGAAGCGGAGTTTTGGGCTGCATTGGAACGCATTGCACGCGATCGCTCTGTGACGTTGCCTGTGTTGATTGCCTCCATCGACGAACGACGTGGCAAGAACACACCTGAAGCCTCATTGGCCTCGGCTGTGCGCGTCTTTGTGCTCGAGAACCGGCTGAACTAAAGCCTATTGGCGTTGCCGGGCATAAAGTTGCACGGCGTAGAAGCACGGCGCCACGGTGCAGGCATACATGCTGACCTGAACGCTGAAAGTTCCGTTGACCGACGGGATAACGCCGACGTTCGGCTGATTGGATGCGGTTGTGTCTTCCACGATGAGCGAGCCGTCGAGGCCGTACACACGAATGTCTAGGTCGCTGCAGTCAGCGTCGCACACGCCGAGCAACTGATACTCATAGCCCACGTTCATTTGGGTCGGCAGGTCTTGGGTCTGACCTGGCGAAAGAGAGTTGCTGTAGGGCTGGCCCACCAGCTGATAGCCTTGCTGCGCCATCACCGCGTTGCCATGTTGGAGCTGGTTCGCGAGCGTTTGCTGCCAGTTCTGATCGCCGACCGCGGGTTGCGTGACCGCAGGCGGTTGCTGAGGCGGTGTCTGCGCGATCTGCTGTTGCTGCGGTTGCTCCATCATCGATCCGATGATGCCCAACACGACGACTGTCGCGACTACGGCGCCGGCAACCCAAACCCAAACGGGGACGCCCTTCTTAGCCTCAGCAGCGGCGTCTTGTTGAGGTGGCGCGCGAAACGCTTGCGGAGGCTGCTGGGCCGGCGGCGGCTGAACCGTGCGCGGCGCCGCCGGCGCTGGTCGCGGTTCACTTTGGGTAGCGCGCGCCACAGCGTCGATGAAGCGGCGCCAATTCGGGTTGTCGGCTTCGCCATTCCAGTTGGCGAGGTTCGCCGCTTGCACTTCGCCAAAGCCGAACGGCGGCTGCGACGCGTCGATCGTAACCGGGATGAGCACGCCCTTGTCGCGCCCCATGCGCGCTTCTTCGCGCACCCATTGCGACTTGGTCGAGTGTTCGCTCCAGAGGACGATCAGCGCTTTGCACTGATTGAGCTTACCCTCGATGTAATCGGCCCAGGTGGTGCCTGGCGGAATTTCATTGTCCCAAAACACATCGAGACCAGCGGCAGCGAGGCCATTGGCGACTTGTTCCGCACGCGCAGTATCCTCGCGCGCGTAAGACAAAAATACGTCTGCCATGTCCCCTCCTCGAACGCATGCTCTTCTAGCAGGCGCTCGCGATGGGATTCAAACAGCAATCAGGGCGCTTTTGGGTCCGGGCCATATTGGTTGGGACCGACCGTGCCCGGAAGCACGCCAATCACAATCATCGCCACCAGCGCTACGAGCGAAACCAAACCGCCCAAAGCACCCAGCGCGCCGCCCACCATCGACAAGACGATAGGCGCAGCAGCGATCCAGCCATTTTTTCCGGAGTCGTGGAGGCGTCGCGACATCACCGATACCGTCGGCGCAAGCAATCCCAAACCAACAACTATGGAAGCAATCTGAGAGTTTGCCATACCGGTGTATGGGTTCACCCCGGATGATAGATCCACAACGCCTGCGACGATTGAGAGCACAACCGAAAGAAGCGCCCACCACCAATATTCGGCACGCCGTGCGCGACCCTTTCCGTCAATGTAAAGGCGGAAACATTTCTGAATGTACTCGATGGGCGAACTGGCTGCGATCGTCGCGCCGCCCGCTTGCCCGCCACCGCCCCATCCTTGCTGTTGCTGGTTCGAGAGCGGTGTCTGCCAGCCACCGCTTTGCTGTTGCGATTGAGCCTGGTGCTGCACCGGCGGTTGCGTTTGCCAACCACCGGTTGGCGGAGGCGGTTGGGGCGCGGCAGAGTGCAGGCCCGCGCCACCGCGCGCCTTCGCGAACACGGCGTTGGCGAAGCGGCCCCACTGAGGATGGTTATAATCCCCACTCCATTGTGAAAGATCGGCGGCTTGCACATCGCCAAACCCAAAGGGCGGCTCCGAGACATCGAGTTTCGCGGGAATCATCTTGTTGCGCCCCATGCGCGCTTCTTCACGCACCCATTGCGACTTCGTCGAATGTTCGCTCCACAGCACGACGGCGACTGCGCACAGATTGAGCTTCTCTTCGATGTAGTCGGCCCAAGTCTGGCCCGGGGGAATTTCGTTGTCCCAAAAGACACTAAGGCCCAACGCCTCGAGGCCACCTGCGATACGCGCCGCCTGCGCAGCGTCTTCGCGTGAATAAGAGATGAAGACATCGGTCATTCGGCTTCCCCGCTCGGTGAGTCAGCCGAGGTTAGCAACGGGATTACAGACGCGTCGACGCCTAACACTCGAAAGCGGTTAGGAACGGAAAGTAGGCGCAGCTTCGGGCGCGGGAGCTTCCGGAGCCGAAACCTGCCAGTCTACACTCGGCGCGGCGCGCTGCTCCGGCGCCAAAGCGGTGAAGGCCATCGCGGTCAGCGCCAACACGAGCCCCAGAGCCACCAGGCCGGCGAAAGCGCCAACACGGTTCTCGGTCGTATTGAACATCGTCGCCTCCTTCCAAGCTGTAGTAACGGCATTAGCGAGACGAAGTTCCTGCCAGACAGCGGTAGATCAGCGTAATGGACGACGTGGCGGCTCCACGGCGGGTTGGCAGCTAGATGTCCTCGCAAGCTGCGGTTTGAGGCACTACGTTCCCGGTTCGTGCTAAGCTGACGTCGTTAACGGACGAATCGATGAGCGAAGAAGGCGAGACACTGCCGATTTCCGTACGCGCCGCCGCGGCAGCGCCTTACCTCACGTCGCTGAACCCCGGGCAGCGCGCGGCGGTGGAGGCGCTCGACGGCCCGGTGCTGGTGCTTGCCGGCGCGGGCACGGGCAAGACACGCGTGCTGACGACGCGGCTGGCGCACTTGCTAACCACGGGCAAAGCCAAGCCGTGGTCGGTGCTCGCGGTCACCTTCACCAACAAAGCCGCGCGCGAAATGCGCGAGCGGGTTGAGAAGCTGCTTGGCCCTGGCGCGGGCGGCTTGCCATGGCTCGGCACCTTTCACTCAATCAGCGCGCGCATGCTACGCACGCATGCGGAGCTCGTCGGACTCAAGAACAATTTCACGATCCTGGACACCGACGATCAGGTTCGCTTGCTGAAGCAGATCATCGAGGCTGAAGGCATCGATGAGAAACGCTGGCCAGGACGCCAGCTTGCTGGCGTGATTGACGGCTGGAAAAATAAGGCGCTGACGCCAGAGAAAGTGCCGAAGAACGAGAGCTTCTCTTTCGCCGATGGCGCCGGCGTGAAGCTCTATGCAATTTATCAGGCGCGATTGAAGATTTTGAATGCGTGCGATTTCGGCGACCTGCTGATGCACATGATCGATATCTTCCAGCGCCATCCGGATGTGCTGGAGACGTATCACAAGAAGCTTAGCCACCTGATGGTGGACGAGTATCAGGACACCAACGTCGCGCAGTATCTGTGGCTACGCCTACTGGCTCAGGCGCGGAAGAACTTGTGCGTTGTCGGTGACGACGATCAATCGATTTATGGTTGGCGCGGAGCCGAGGTCGATAACATCCTGCGCTTCGAGCATGATTTTCCCGGCGCCGCGGTTGTGCGCCTCGAGCAAAATTATCGTTCGACCGGCCACATCCTGGCCGCCGCGTCGCATTTGATCGCCAACAATCGCGGCCGCCTCGGCAAGACGCTGTTCACCGACGACGAGCTCGGCAATCGCGTGAAGGTGCGCGGTGTTTGGGACGGTGAGGCCGAAGCACGGCTGATCGCGGATGATATTGAGCAATGGCGACAACAGAACCGCTCTTATGCGGATGTCGCCGTGCTGGTGCGGGCGGCGTGGCAAATGCGAGCGTTCGAAGAACGCTTCCTGATGCTGCGCATCCCCTACAAGGTAATCGGCGGCCCGCGCTTCTTCGAGCGCGCCGAAGTACGCGATGTGCACGCCTACCTACGGCTGATCCGCTCCGAGGATGACGATCTGGCGTTCGAGCGCATCGTCAATCAGCCCAAGCGCGGCGTCGGCGAAAGCACGGTGCAGAAGCTACATGCCTATGCGGGCAAGCCGCCAGTGCGGTTCGTCACCGACAATGGCCCCCTCTTCGATCGGAACACTGGTGAAGTGGTCACCGAACAGCCTGAAGCGCCGGGCGGTGCGACGCGCTTCCGCACGCTTATTGGCGCAGCGCGCGAGATGGTGCTGACCGACGATCTGCCGCTGAAGGCGCGTACGGCGCTGCGCTCGTTCCTCACCGATCTCGATCGCTGGCGCGAGCAAGCGCGGACGATGAGCCATGTGGAACTGGCCGAGATCGTGCTCGACGAGAGCGGCTACACCGAAATGCTGCGCCGGGACAAATCTCCGCAAGCGCAAACGCGGCTCGAAAACTTGAAGGAACTGGTCCAGTCGATGGGCCAGTACGACACGCTGGAAGCGTATCTCGAACACGTCGCCCTGGTGCTCGATATCGAGAACGAGACGGACGGCGAGAACGTGCAAATCTCAACATTGCACGCAGCCAAGGGTCTGGAATTTCCGCTCGTGTTTCTGCCAGGCTGGGAAGAAGAGGTCTTTCCCTCAAAACGCTCCATCGATGAGAGCGGTGAGAAGGGTTTGGAAGAAGAACGCCGCCTCGCTTACGTCGGCATCACGCGCGCACGCGAAAGCGCGCGCATCTCCTTTGCCGCGAACCGGCAGATCTACGGCCGCTGGCAGGTGGTCCTGCCGTCGCGCTTCGTTGATGAGCTGCCGAGCGCGAATGTCGATGCCGTGAGCGAGACGGGTTACGGTATGCAAGCGCCGGGCGTGCGCGACATGGCGGTTGAGCCATTCACGTCGAGCTACCAGTCGCCGGGCTGGCGGCGCGCACAAGAACGCGGTGCAACGCAAAGCCGCGCGCCGATGATCGACGGCGAAGCCAGGCTCATTGCACGGTCAAGCGGCGACGACTCCGCCTACAAACGCGGCGATCGAATTTTCCACCAGAAGTTCGGCTATGGCCGCGTCAGCGCCGTCGAAGGCAACAAGCTCACCGTGGCGTTCGACAAAGCCGGCGAAAAGCGCGTGATCGACAGCTTCGTCGTCCCCGCGAGCGCGGCTTAGCCTACGGCGTAAATCGCGCACACTTGCGCTGACACTTCGATCACCGGCGCATCCGATGGCAACTGCATGCGTGCAATATCCTCAGCGCTCAGGCGCAATGTCCGACTGCCGACAGCGACCTCAATCTGTTCGGCTCCGACTGTCGTAATCGGGCTGATCGCTTCGAAGTCTTGCCGTACCATGCGCGTGCCGGCCGCAACCACCACGGCGCGCCCGATGCATGGCCCCTGCCCCTCTTGCAGCACCAGCAACCGGCCGAGGGACGCGCCGCCGCCCTCTGCTGCGATGCGGGCGCGCGCCGCCGCATCCTGAACAGCGGCGCTATAGGCTTGCAGCCGAGCAGGCGCGGATTCCGACAATCTGAATTGCAGATCGCCAACGTTCTCCGGGCCAACAGCAAGCGCCGCCGCACGCGCATCTAACGCACGACGCACATTCGAGACGCTAACACCGAGCGTCACCGTCGCTGAGTAATTGTCAATCTGGTCGGAGCGCCCGCTTGAAATTCGCTCCCCCGCGTCGTTGCGATACTCGCGGTAGATGGCGTTCACTTGCGCACTCGATGTAATTCGCGTGGTGTCGCCGCCGCGTGCGCGGATCGCTGCCACAGCGAGGCGCGCGCGGTCCGAGGCGGAAAACAAGGCGGCACGCGCATCGCCCTCAACCGCGGTAAATGTCACGCTGAATGAAGCTTCATCGGCGGGGACAACAATTTGCGAACGCCCCTGCGCTTCCACGACTGCCCGATCCAGCCAATATGGCCGATCGAAGATATCTTGGGCGACCGCTGGACTCGCGGCGCATACGCAAGCTGCCGCAACGAACAATACTCTGATCATCTCAACCCTCCCTAGAGACGAGATGCGACGCTAACCGCGCTTGTGCGGGCCGGGCCTCACAATCCGGTGCGGTCACCAAAGTGTGTGAAGTGATGACAAGCGCCGCCCAACTGCGTAAGCGCTCGCCCCATGCTTCTTCTGACAGCCCTCGGCACCTTAGCTCAAATCCGCGCGGCGGCGGACGAATTGGATCGGCACGACCCCTCGCCTGCTGATGCGGTCAGCTGGTTTGAGGAAAAGCCGGGCAAGTTTCGGATCGAGGTCTACGTCCCGACGAAACAGGACGGGCTGAGCGTTGAGGCCATCGTCGGCGCGGCGGCGCCCGAGCTTCATCTGAAGCAGAAGAAGGTGAAGGCCGCCGACTGGGTGGCGATGTCGCTCGAGGGCTTGCCGGCGGTGCGCGCGGGCCGTTTCGTGGTCGCGGGCGCGCATGCACTGATGGGCGAGAACAACGGGCGCACCAAGGTGTGGATCGAAGCCAGCGAAGCGTTCGGCACGGGTCATCACGGCACCACCTGGGGCTGCCTCATGGCGCTTGAAGGCGTGCTGCGTGACCGGCGGGTGGAACGCGTGCTCGATATGGGCGCGGGCTCGGGCGTGCTGGCGATCGCGGCAGCCAAAAATGGCGCGGACGCGCTGGCGATCGAAATCGACAAGCGCGCCGCGGCCATTGCCGAGATCAACACACATCAAAACAAGGTGGCGCCACGCGTGCAGGTGATCGCAGGCGACGGCGCGCGCTACATCGCGGGCAAGCAGTTCGATCTCGTGTTCGCGAACATCTTGATGCGACCGCTGATCCGGCTGGCGCCAAAACTCGTGCGCGCAATCGAACCAGGCGGCACGCTCATCCTGTCGGGCCTATTGCGCAGCCAAGCGCCGCTTGTGCGCGAGGCTTACGCCAATCGAGGGCTCGTACTGGAGCGGCAAATTCCCAAAGAAGCGTGGATGACGCTGGTGTGGCGCAAGCCCTAGCGCGTGTAGACATTGACCGCGTAACGGCAACGCGGCGCACGGCAGTCAGCCATGCTGACTACGACAATGTGTTGACCAAACATGTCCGCGCGAACATCCACGACCGGGCGATCGTTGCCGCGTGTATCTTGGCCGATGACTTCGCCGCGCGGGTTGATGATGCGAAGGTCGAGATCGTTACAGTCCTCGTCGCAAACGCCGACGATGCGGATTTGTTGACCGGCGCGAAGCGTCAGCGGGAATTGAGCTGTTCCATCATCGGCGAGCACACCCGAAAGCGGACCGACGGCATGGGCGAAGCCCCGGTCGGCGTTATCGGGTTCCTGGTTATCGAGCTGACGCGTCAGGTAATCGCGCAGATCCGCCTGGGCGGACGCGGTGGACCCGGCCACCAACGCCAGGGCGATCAATGCCGCCGCCACTTTTTTAGCCCAAAGACCCATGGTTCTCCGCGTTGGGGCCGGTTTTCAGACGGCCGCCCCTTAAACCTCTCAGCGACAAGGCTTAGACTCAAGCCACTGAACCTGCCCTGAACCGAGGCCTAAAGGACCTTAAGCACGTGTTCCAGACCTACGACGATCCGGGCGGCCCCGCCCTCGGCCGTAAGCACCTGCCCCGCTTGAGAAAAGCGCTGAAAGCGGCAGGGCTGGATGGCTTCATCGTGCCCCACGAAGATGAATGGCAGAATGAATATGTGCCACCGGCCTATGATCGGCTGGCTTGGGTAACCGGCTTCACCGGTTCGGCCGGGGCGGCCGTTGTGATGGCCGACGAAGCGGCGGTGTTCACGGACGGACGCTACACGCTGCAGGTCCGCGCTCAGGTAGATGGCGACCTCTTTGCCTACCGAGATCTGGTGGATGGCGGCGTGTCGGCCTTCATTCGCGAGCGCGGCAAGGCGGGCCAGCGCATTGGCTATGATCCGAAACTGCACAGTCCCGATAGCTTGGATCGGTTGCGCACCGCCGCCGATGCGGCAGGCATCACGCTGGTAGCGCTTGAGCACAATCCGATCGACGAAATCTGGGATGACCGCCCAGCGATCCCGATGGCGAAAGTTGTGCCGCAGCAGGAAACCTACACCGGCGAGAGCGCGTCTTCGAAGCGGCATCGCCTGGGTGACGGCCTTGGCAGCGAAGGCGCGGACGCGGTGGTGATCACCTCGCCTGCCTCGATTGCATGGCTGTTCAATGTGCGTGGCGGTGATGTCGCTCGTACCCCACTGCCGCTTGGCGAGGCTGTGTTGCGTGCAGACGGAACCGCTGATCTTTTCCTGGCCGATGGGAAAGTCTCGCCGGAACTACGTCAATGGCTAGGCAATGAAGTTGCGATCAGGCCGAGCGAAGAGCTGCAACCTACCTTGCGCGCGATGAACGGCAAGAAAGTAAAACTCGATCCGTCAACGGCGAGTGCTTGGTATTTTGAAGAGCTGAAGAAGGCCGGCGCCGAAGTTGTTCGCGGGCAAGATCCGGTGATCCTGCCGCGCGCGTGCAAGAACGCGGCTGAGATTGCCGGTTCGCATAGAGCCCACGAACGCGACGGCGCTGCAATATCTCGCTTTCTGCATTGGCTGGCGACCGATGGTCAGACCGGCAAGGTGCATGAGATCGAGGCGTGCCAGAAACTTGAGGCGTTCCGGGCTGAGACCGGCGCGCTCAGAGATCTCTCGTTCGACTCGATTTCCGGCGCAGGTCCGAATGGCGCCATTGTCCATTACCGGGTGACAAAGAAGACCAACCGCAAACTCGCGCGCGGCTCGCTCTTCCTGATCGATAGCGGCGGCCAATATCTCGACGGCACCACCGACATCACTCGCACGGTCGCGATCGGGCGCGCCTCGAAGGAAATGAAGGACCGCTTCACGCGCGTGCTGAAGGGCCACGTCGCACTGTCACGCGTACGCTTCCCGAAAGGCACGACCGGCCACCAGCTCGATGCGCTGGCGCGGATGAGTTTGTGGGAAGCTGGCCTCGATTACGATCACGGCACCGGCCATGGCGTTGGCGTCTATCTTGGCGTCCACGAAGGCCCACACCGAATCGCAAAGTTCGTGAACACGCAGCCGCTTGAGCCGGGCATGATCGTCTCGAACGAGCCGGGCTATTACAAGACCGGCGCCTACGGCATCCGCATCGAAAACCTGCAAGTCGTCACCCCTGCCGCCGACATCAAGGGAGGCGAACGGCCGATGCTAGGCTTCGAAACGCTGACGCTGGCGCCGATCGCACGCGAACTCATCGTCAAATCTCTCCTCTCCAAGGAGGAGATTGCATGGGTCAACGGCTACCACGTGCGCGTGAGGGAAAAGATTGGCCCACAGCTCGATGGTGACGCTAAGGCGTGGCTGGAAAGCGCGACGAAGCCGCTCTAGGCTTTCCCCTCTTGATGAGGGGACAAGCATGGATCGCGACGGCATTCCACAGATCGATCAAGTAGCGCAGCCGACGCGGCGCGGTTTGTGGGCGGGCGCAGCAGCGCTTACGCCGGTTCTTGCTGTCACAGACGCGCACGCGGCGACGCCTAATCGCGGCGCGCTGCGGCGGATCGTTGATCAGCAAAAGGAAGAAAACGTCGCGCTACTACAGGATTGGATTCGCAATCCAACGATCGCGGCCGAAGGTCTGAACGTCCAGGATGGCGCCGAATACATGGCACGGCTCGCGCGCGAAGCCGGCTTCCAGACCGCGGAAATCATCTCGACGGATGGTTCGCCCGGCGTGTGGGCGACGCTCGATGTCGGCGCGCCGAAGACGCTCGCCGTCTACTTCATGTACGACGTGAAGCAGTTCAATCCGGCTGAGTGGTCATCGCCACCGCTGGAAGCGCGCTTGGTGAACAACGAAATGGGCCGCATCGTTGTCGGTCGCGGCGCGGTGAACCAGAAGGGCCCGGAGATCGCCTTCCTTGGCGCCCTGCGTGCGTTGCGCGCCGCTGGACGGCAACCGCCGGTGAATGTCGTCCTGATCTGTGAAGGCGAGGAAGAGATCGGCAGCCCGCACTTCCATCAGATCGCGCAGCACGCCAACGTGCTGCCGCGCCTGCAAAGCACGCTTGGCGTTTTCATTCCGAGCGCGTGGCAAGATCCGACCACTGGTGGCGTCAGCGTAAACCTCGGCGCCAAGGGCGTGATCGAGTGCGAGCTGATTGCCAGCGGCGAAAGCTGGGGCCGCGGCCCGACGCGCGACATTCACTCCAGCACCAAAGCGATGATCGATGCGCCGTTATGGCGCCTCGTCCGTGCGCTCGACACGCTGACAAGCGAGGATGGCAATACGCCTGCGATCGATGGTTGGTTCGAGAACGTACGCCCGCTCACGGCGCGCGAGCGTGAACTCATCCAGCAAGGCGCGCGCAACACCAGCGAAGCCGACTACAAACAGCGCAATGGCGTCTCGCGCTTCATCGACGATCTGCCATGGGCGCAGGCGCTGGAACGCTTGGCCTCGCAGCCAACGGTAAACATCGAGGGCCTGGTCGGGGGGTATACCGGCCCCGGCGGCATGACCATCCTGCCGCATCGCGGCGTCGCCAAGCTCGACATGCGTTTGGTGCCAAATCAAACCCGCGCCGAGTGCGAGGCGAAGTTGCGTGCGCACCTTGATGCGCGCGGCTTCAACGATGTGCAAATCAATGTCAGCGGAGGCTACGATCCGACCGAAACGGCAGAAGACAGCGCCATCGTGCAAGCGCAGCTCGCCGTGTATCGCCGTGCGGGCGCACGTGCGGCGCTTAACCCCCGCCTCGCCGGTTCATGGCCGGGCGCTGTATTTACGGCAGCGCCGGTCAACATCCCCGCGGGCCAATTCGGTTTGGGTCACGGCAACGGCGCGCACGCGCCGAACGAATACTTCCTGATCGACAGCAGCAATCCGCGCGTGCAGGGTTTGAGCGGCGCTGTGATGGGCTTCATCGACATCATGTACGAGTTGGCGCGCTAGCGGGAGAACGCCCATGTTCGTCGGTCACTACGCAGCGGCGATGGCGGCGAAGGCAATTGAACCAAAGGCGCCGATGTGGACGCTCGCGGCGGCGAGCCAGCTGATCGATATCGGTTGGTCGAGCTTCATTATCGCGGGCGTGGAACGCGCGAGCGTCGATCCCGCGCTCCCTGGCTCGACCTTGGTGCTTGAGCACATGCCATGGACGCATTCATTACCGGCGGTGTTTGCCTGGGCCGTCGGCGCGGCGCTGCTGGTCATGCTTCTGCTTCGCTTGCCATTCTGGGCAAGCGCGGTGGTCGGCCTCACCGTGCTTTCGCATTGGCTGCTCGATCTGCTGGTCCACCGGCCTGATCTGGAGCTGTGGCCCGGCGGCGAACGCGTAGGCTTTGGGCTCTGGAATTATCCCGTGCCCGAGCAAGCGATAGAGATTGGGCTGCTCGCGATCTGCGGCGGCGTTTGGATCGCGAGCCGAAAGGCGCTCGGACGCTTGGCATGGCCGGCAATTGGCTTCATCGCATTCTTGGTCACACTGCAGATCGTTGCGATGCTGTCGCCGCAACCCGCGGGACCACTCGGCGCCGAGAGCGGCGCGACCATTCTGGTGATTTATCTGGCGGTAGCAGCGGTCGCGGCGCTGACCGATCTGCGCGGAAAAGCGCAAGGAGCAAAGTGATGTCGACGGTAAGTCCCGTACGCGCGCACTACGCCGAATTCACCGCTATGGGATTCATTAACGGCAGGCTAGAACGATGAACCCCCTCGACCTCAGGAAGATCAGCTATTGGCGCGACCTCGCGCCACAACTGAGCATTGAGGGAGCGACACAGAACCGTTTCACGGCGCCTCGGCAATCCTTTGAGCGGCTTGCGCAGCGCATGAGCAAAGACGGGTATTTCCAGGAAGCTGACAATGATCTGATCGACGCAGCGGCGCGGCTCGGTGAGACGATCACACGCTGCGTCGAGCGCGGACTGCCGGCAGTTTTTGTCTGGCTCTATGATGAGCCATGGCGATGCTTCGCTCGTTTGCGGCCAGTTCTCAGCCACTTTCTTGGACCCGAATACAAAATGCTGCCTGATTTCTGGGCGTGGCATGTAGACCCTCGAAAGTCTGAGGCGGGATGGTCACCTCACATCGACAGGGGTGGTCAAAGGACGCTAGCCGTCGACGGCTCACCGCTCTCCTTAACCTGCTGGATTCCGCTGACCGACGCCAACCCGCTCAATAGCTGCATGTATCTAATCCCAGCGTTTCTTGACCCATTCTACGGGCGCGCGCACGAGCGCAATCAGTTGCCGCGACCGGAAACCATCCGTGCGCTACCAGCGAAACCAGGCGAATATCTAATCTGGAACCAAGCCGTGTTGCACTGGGGTAGTAGCGCTAGCGAGTTTGCCGATGGCCCGCGAATGAGCATGGCGATTGAGTTTCAACGGGGCGACATTGCGCCGTTCAATTCGCCGCTACTAGATCAGATTCCCGATTTCGCGGAGAGACGCCGTCTGTTAGGCAAGCAGATCCTGCAATACAAACACATGTACAAGTTCACCACAGAATTGGTCGCGTTGGCCAACCATTTCCTGTCATCCCCCGAGCCCTACAACTAGCCGCGATCCAGCAGTCGACTGAAGAATCTGCGCCGCGTTCGCCAGAGGAGACATGCCCGCTGCGCTCACGACAATGCGCCGGAACTCGTGTGGAAAGAGGCGGAGAATTACACGTACGCCGACCGCAATCCCTATGTCGGACGAGAGGCGATCCTGATGGGCGTGTTCGCTCGCATCGGCGGCGATTGGGATGGCTCTGCGCTTTCTCGGATCATCGACGGCGGCGATACGATCGTCTCGCTTGGCCACTGCACGGGCACATCGAAGGCGACGGGTAAGCCGATGCGCGCGCAGTTCGCAAAGTGTTTTCGCGTCGAGGGCGGCAAGATCGTTTCATTCCAGCAATATGCCGATACGCTGGGCGCCGCGATAGCACTTGGCCGCTAGGCACTGAGCGCAATCCAGGCGTCTTCGTCGATGACTTTGACGCCGTGCCTCTCAGCTTCGGCCAGTTTCGAGCCGGCGCCAGGGCCGGCGACGACAAGATCGGTCTTCTTTGAGACGCTGCCAGAAACTTTGGCGCCAAGCGCGATGGCTCGCGCCTTGGCTTCGTCGCGCGTCATTTTCTCCAGCGTGCCGGTGAAGACGATGGTGAGGCCCGAGACTTTGCTCGACGTCGCGGCGCGTGGCTGATCTTTCGGTGTCACTTCCTTGAGAAGACGCTTCAGCGCATCGGTGTTGTGCTTCTCGGCGAAAAAATCGACGAGGTGATCCGCCGCCACCGGTCCAACGCCATCGATACGGCCTAGCTCGACATAGTCGTCGCCCGGCGCCTCCTTGGCTGCGGCCTTCACGACGACGATCGCATCCGAGATCGAGCCGAAATGCGCGATGAGACCTTCCCACGCTTTGCTGGTCACACCTTTTATCTTCGGCGGCTCGCTATCCTCAAACAAATCGCCCTTCGTCACCTTTAGCACGGGCGCCGCCTCGA